>JAGCDO010000045.1 GCA_017651265.1 Prevotella sp.
GAACAGGCTCGGCTCGTCGTCGGCCTGGTGGAGGTAGTTGTTCTTGAGGATGGCCTCAAACTTCTTGTAGGTGAACACGCGGTTCTCAAGGCACTGACGGCAGGTGAGGTCTACCAGACGGCTTTCGTATTTCCTGTAGGAAGCGATGATGGCACCACAGATGCGGTAGTACACCTCCTCGGGATTGCTCGTGCGGCGGGGATTGAAGATCTCCGTAACATACGCCTTGCAGTCTTCCGACTGTTTGCCTGCCCACTGGATGTAGTACGCGGCGCTGCGCTCTGTGATGGCCCGCGACTTGGAAGCCATGTGTTCCGGCACGTGGGTGTAGCCGTATTCATGCTCTCGCTTGTGTGTGGCCACCAGCTGGTTGTCCACGTATATCTTCACCCATGAGCGCGTGAAGATGACTTTCGCCTTGCGCCCGATATAGGCATATGGGGCGCTGTAGAAGTGGGTGACCTTGTCATGACGCAGTTCCACGAAGCAGTTGTTCTGCACCTTCAGGTCTGCGTAGTAGCGCATCTCGAATATCTGTTCAGGAAGTGGCTTCAGCTCAGGTTTCTCCATTGCGTGGAAACGCTCCTCACGGGTATAGGGACGCTTCTGCATGCGTGTCTGGTTGAGCATCACGTTCTGCTCCTCCACGGCCTTGTTCAAAGCCAGGAGGCCTACGATGTCACGCCCTCTGAGCTTGGCTGCGATGCGGTTGTAGGTGATGCGCACGGCATCCTCCACGAGTGCTTTCTGCGTAGGCTCGCCCGGATCACAGGGCAGCACTGTGAAACCATAGTGATTGCCCATGTCCTGCAGGGCTTTGTTCAGGTCTGGCTCATGTCTGTCAGGTGTGATGACGGCTGACTTCAGGTTGTCCGGCACCATGATGGGAGGCACACCTCCGAGATGCTCCAGGCACAGGCGCAGGGCAAAGAGGAAGTCCTCTGTGCGCTGCGACGGCACACAGTATACAAAGATGTAGTCGCTGTAGGGCATGCAGGCCACGAACACCTCCGCCTTCTTTACCTCGCCCGTCTCTGGGTCGATATACGGCATTTTGTCGCCTGCGAAGTCTACCATCAGCTTCTCGCCAGGCTTGTAGGTCATGGATAGTACGGTGGTAATATCCTTCTGGGCCACGAGGTTTTGCTTCAGATGCTCGTAGAACTGCGACTTGCAGTAGCCGTCGGGATGTGTTTTGCGGTACTCGTCATACAGCAGCTGCCGTGTTACGTGCAGCTTGCGGTTAGTGAGCTGCTCACGGAAGTAGGGCAGCAGACGAAGGAACTCCTTCATACGCTCGTCGGTATAGGCCGGACTTCCTGCATGGAACATGCCTTCCAGGACAGGGTCGTCCATCTGGAGCAGATCCTCCATCTTCCAGCCGTTGGCCTCGATGATCTGCATATATCCATTGACAGTCTCTTTATTGATTGGTAACTGGCGGGCGATGCCGCGGTTCGATTCTCCACGCTGCTTCAGCTGCAGCACTTGCTTGATTAGGCTCATTTCCTTTACTGTTCCTGCCATATATGTACTGGTATTTGTTGATTTCCCAGTACAAAGATAGGTGTATAGCACCAAAGAGTGAACGGACATGGACCGGAAAAAGACCGAGAACAACTGACTCCGCGTCACAACTGAACGGGTATGCTCCGGAAAAGAGATGATGCCGATGGCGTCAGTCAGTCCGTCAAGTGAACGGGTATCGGGCGGAAAAGATTCGATACCCTGCTCCGTTTGAACGGATATGGGACGGAAAAAGGTTGCTTCCGCGCCTCCGTTTCGGAGGTGAACGGGCATCAGCCGGAAAAATGTCGTTTCAATGTCCATAATATCCACTTTTTCTTTCTTTTTCAGAATGAATGGACATCAAAACGAGGCTTTTTCATGCCTCATTGGGGCTTTGAATAGCCCCCGGAAAGTGAACGGGTATGGGGCGGATTACGCACAAGACGGGAGTTAATCCGTTATCGGATGTCTTTGGCACCGATCTCACCGATGAGGAGGTACGTGTGAAGACGGTAGAGTTCCTCTACGATTTCTCTGCAAAGTTGAAGTGGAGTGACGAAGACCGCTACATCTGGCGTCAGCGTTTCGTGGAGAACACGGCTCCTGTACAGGTGGCCAAGGAGGTGGGCCGTAGCCGTGGCTGGCTCGATACCCGTTACTCTCGCTTGAACAAAAAGTTCGACAAAGCCATCAAGAAGTGGTGGAATTCACATACAGCATAATGAATAAATAAGGAGGTGACTATGACCAACGTGAATGATAACTACACGACGATTCGTGAGGCGGTGAATAAAAAGATGCTGTCAGAAAGGGACTGTGTATATGCCATCTATCTGCTGGCGATTATCGTCAAGAAGATGCTGTACGACAGTAAGGGTGGCGGACATTTCAACATAAGCCCTGATACCGTGCTCGTCTCGAAGAAAGACGAGGAAGATGTTAAGGTGAGGCTGCTTGGGGATGATAATCCCCATGCAGCTTGCAACGGCAAGCCGGACTTTGACACAAAAGAGTTGAACCGCTGCTGCCGTGCACCAGAGAGTTTTTTGGGCAGGTTCACCCCAGCGACTGATGTCTATGCCATGGGAATATTGTTGGCATATATGCTCTCAGGAACTTACCCATACGAGATAAACGAGTCAATGTCCCAAGATGAAGTGCTCTCGATAGTCAAGAAGAATGAACCTGATTTGGAAATGGATCTCAATATTCGTCTCGTTATTAAGAAGTCGATAAGTAAGGTGGTAACTCATAGATATAAAGATGCCGAGGAATTGGGGTTTGCTTTGATGAAGATTCTGGGGATGGAGAAACCCAATAAATTCAACTGCTTTTCGGATGAGAACAAAAAGAAGATAAATGAGGCCACTAACAAAGAGCGTACAAAGGATGATTGCGATGAGCAAGAGACCTTGCAATGGAGTAAAGTACCACATGTGGATGTAGAGTTGACGGTAAAGGTTGGTGATGGTTTCAAAGC
>JAGCDO010000046.1 GCA_017651265.1 Prevotella sp.
TAGCTCCAGTCTTGCACCCTTACCATTGAGTCGAGCGAGTTGGCGTTGTAGCCAATGGAATAGAGTCCACCGATGATGCTACCCATCGACGTACCTGTGACAATGTCAATGGGAATCCCTGCCTTCTCCAGTACTTTCAGCGCACCGATATGTGCCATACCTTTTGCACCACCGCCGCTAAGAACGACGGCCACCTTTTTCCTTGGAGGTTCCTTGCTATCGTCCTGTGCTATTACAGAACCACCTACTAGCACGGCAATAAGTAATAATACAACCTTCTTCATTGTTCCATTCCGTTAATTTTTGACAAAGGTAAATAAAAAGACCGAAAGAAAAAAACTTTCAGTCCTTTTTTATTGTCATCTTTACAGAGAAACTATCGCCTCCGGAACAAAAAAAACACTTATTTGTTTGGTGTTTTGTTGATTTTTATTTATCTTTGTACTCGAAAAGCTATGATAATAAATGATTATCTTTGCATTGAAAACTGAAGGAACTCATCTGTAAAGATGCGACAGATTGGGAGGGCATCATCCCCATTTGTCGCAAAATATGCCATCTGTCGCAGCATCTTTTACAGAAACAACACATAATTATTGTCATCAATGACATACTGTCGTAACTTTGCACCAAAAAATAATAACATAACAATTGAAGGATATGAAGACGTATATCACACCCACCATCCGAGTTAGAGCGGTCATGACAGACCATCTCCTTGCGGGAAGTGAAAATTATTTGCCCTATAACCAAAACTCTGCAACTGACGAATCGTTGTCAAAGATCCATGAGGTCTGGGATAACTAAACGGTCTGTCAGGATTCTATTATGTCGAACGAAAACTGTTCCCCAATGAAACGCAACATTTATTATACACAGTATGCTTCACGGCTGAGGTACCTGCTACTTACCTTGCTCCTCTGTTATTGGGGAGGAATGGTCAAGGCGCAGGATTTCAAGCTGTATTTTGCCAATAATATCACAGATATAGAGGACTTCTCCAAGATCGAGGAAGCCACCTCACCCCTTGAGTGGCGAGAGGTTAAGAACACCGACATGAGCGGTAATCTCGCTGAGGTGGTAGAGGTGATGAAGATGTTCGAATCGAAGGAGCGGAAATACAAGCAACAGCAACGACAGTTCTGGACTATGCGCGACCACTGTCTGCTCTGTTTCCGTATCAACGACGGAAGCGGCACTACGGGCAGCTATGTCGTAGAAGTGTCTGACAGCGTGGGAAAGAAGCCGCAGTCAATCACTGTCAGCAGATACTTTTACGTAAATGCACCCCGTCAGGGCGAAGATGTGAAAATCCGCGTTTATAGGAGAGGTGACGAAAGTAATGTCATTAACTTCAAGTATCGTGTCTATGACTGGGACGACGATAATCTCTATATCTTCCAGCTCGACTCGAAACGACAGCTGGCTAAGGAGACCTACCGTCTTCAGTACGTACTGGGGCATACTGATATCGAAGGGGAGTTCCAGACGGATACCACTACACTTGCCCTTCGCGACAGTACATTCCAAAGCTTCTATGTCCATGAGGGGCAGGACCTGCTGGATGTGTTCCTCATCAGCGGCGAGGAGAGCAAACCTGAAGAGGAGCACAAACTGCGACTCAACAAGGCTCGTCTGCATACGGGTGTGACCCTCGATCCCGACTTCAGCGTCACCACCTTGTCGCCGATCTTCAAACTCGACAAGCATGAGAACCGTGAATTGATAAACTTCAACTGGGTGGGATCAGGTCTGTACGAACGCTTCGATACCCTCTACGTAAAACTGCTGAACAGCACAGGAGAGGATATTCCACGTGCCACATTCAATATTGAGGCTATCGACGATCAAGGAGAGCGCATCCCCAATACTCAGGGTATGAAGTACATCGGCTACGATCGTAAGCTGAAACAACACAAGATTCTCACCTATGGGCGACCTGCCTATATGGAGATTATTGCCTCGGGCTATGTGCCTCGTCTTTTCCAGTATCCAGGTGCCGCCGACCCGAAGACGCGCATCGTAGATGAGGCTCTCTGCTCTGCTACCGTACAGTTGCTTACCAACCGCAACGTCGATGGCAGCATTGCCATGAGCAGTACCCACATGGTGGTGCTGCGCGATACCAAGACGGTAATGGCTATAGGGAATACCGACTATGCCGTATGCGACCTGGAAGACCTCGACATTACCTTCCGTCCTGCTGCTGACACGCTTTTCTATGTGGAGGATGCAGGACACCAGTACCCGAAGGTGTTCAGCAACAAGAACAAGGTGGAGAAATATGCCCGACTGAAGCTGTCGTTCGCCTGTCCTCGCGGACAGTCCATCAGCTCTGTGAAGCTCTTTGCCAAGGATGTGGATAATGACAAGGATTACGAGTTTGACCGTCCGAGTACCAAGACCATCGACATCTCCGACTTCCCCTCATTCCAGTACAACTATGTGGATATGGACTATCGCATGGTGGATGTACTGCCACAGAACACAACCTGCCGACTGAAGATGGTTGCTGGCAACTATGATTATGATCAGTTCCCCTATATGTTCAACATGTATCTCGACAGAAGTGAGATGCACGACCAGGTGGATAAGGACATCAATAAACAGATGCCCGGGGCAAACAACGACGAGCGTGATGCCATGTTCGCCGACCAGGACTTCAATTTCAGCTTCCCCGGTAACTTCTCACTGGATGTAAAACCCCTGAACTTCTCCACCTCCATCAACGTGAACTTCACCAAGCAGGTGATTAACGTCAAGTCGTCGGTGAGCTATAACACAGCTGCCTCCGACCCGAAGCGTAAGACACTGCGCGATGAGGCCAAGGAGTTCAGTAAGCCTGGCAAAGAGACTTTATGGGAGAGTGATGATAGTGACAACAAACTCAAGTGGGACGGCAAGGGTACCAATTCGTTCGACGACTGGGTGCTGAAGGAGATGGACGACATCTTCAGCTATTCGCCGGCCACCATCGGTGCGGGATGGTTCTTCACAGGATCGGCAGCCTTCGACATTCCCTTCGGTAAGAACGCTGGGAAAGGCGGTAATTATATCGTCTTCAAGAATCTGGGTATCTCTGTAGGATATGGCATTTCCCTGGCTACGCCCGACCTGATGAACAACTACTTCTCAAGTAGTGGGTTCACCAAGATATTCAATAAGCTGCCGTGCTTCCATATCGGACTGAACTTTGATGCAAGGGTGCAGCTGGATGCCGGTATCAAGATGTTCGACGATAAGGGGGCTACTTTTGATTCAGACAGCTGGGGCTACTACGGAAACCTTACTGGTAAGGTGAAGGTGGGTGCCTGGGCGGAATTCTCCACTCCGGGCAATCCGATATTCTCGTTCGCAGCAGGTGTGAGAGGAGGTATCAAGATTGGTGCTGGTGTAGGTATGGCTGGACCGTTCAAAGCAAAGGCCCCTGACTTAGGCGCTTACATTCTCGTGGTGGGTGGCGTGGAGGCTTACGCCAGCATACACACCTTCCTCTTCAACTGGTCGGCCAGGGCAGGTGTCACCTTCGGTAAGAAGTGGCTGTTCCCCGACAACGACCACAATCCCTTCCATTCCAAGTATCCTTATTGGGTTCCCAAGAGTGGTGTAAGAAGAGTTGCTGAAAGCTACAAGAGGATTCCTGTTCTCGGAGCCTCCACCTTTGGATATACACTCGCCAACGATGTTGCCTCGGATGCCAATCCACACTTTATCGACGGGGAGCATGTGGTATATAACGACCTGAGAGATCCCTCCAACTATAACGATGACCGAATAACACTGATCAATACTGAGGATAAAGTCAAGACCGACTTGTCGCAAACAGAAACCGTCAGTACACGGCACATGCGCTCCAAGCGCGGAGAGCATGAGATCGTGGTGTTCGAGGAACTCGACAGGAAGATCGGAGATGAGGAGGTACAGTCGGACAACACCCTTGAGAAGAGCAACGAGTTCTCTGCCAGCACGTCGCTGTCAGCACGTATCAAGAATGTCTCTACAGGACAGTGGGAGAAGAGTACGATCATCGGCAAAGACGGGAAGGTGGACAGCAAGCCCGTGGTGACCATCCAGGAAGACGGCAAGGCTGCCTGCGTATGGCAGCGTGGTGAAATGTTCACACAGACACAGACTGTGGCTTCCGACACACTTTACAACAATGCCCTGCGCGGTAACCTGGTGCTCTCCATCTTCGACGGCAATACCTGGAGCAGTCCGGTAACCTTGTACGATCTTGACGAGAACCATGTGGCCTCGGAATATGATCTTATCATGCGTAAAGATACAGTACTGGTGGGTACCAGCATCACCGACTTCCCACTCGACTCCGTCCTTACCAAACGGCACTTCAGCTATGCCTCGGTAGATGTAAAGGATAAGAGAGTGAAGAAGATGGATGATCCACTCAACCCGCTCCACTTCTTCATGAACCGGGTAGGAAAGCACAGCGTCATCGCCATGCTCTATGAGAAGAACGACTCCACACGCGACATCTTCGTGAAAACACTCGCTATGAGTGGACGAGGCAATGGTGTCGCCGGTAGCGACGTGGGGGCAAACTACTGCTCGCCGAACCGTGTGAAGATCGTATGCGACAGAGCTGCAGAGGATCTCGATGACTTTGCCATTCTCTGGACGGAGATGAACAATGTGGCCCATAATGGAGGCGAAGACGATATCAACACGGAAGAGGTGCATCAGATGCTCAATGCCTCACGTATCAGTCTGCAGCCCGAACCGCACATCACCGCTCCCATCACTGTGGGATGCGAACTCGACAGTCTGATATTAACCGACTTTGACGGATTCCTCGACGATGCACGTATCAAGGTGGTGTATTCGCTCTCGAATATCGAGACAGGTGCCGCAGTGCTCATGACCAACGAGAAGTACTTCAGCAACAGTTTCGAGTACGATATCTCTTATCCACGTCAGGCTGTTCTCGCAAGTAGGTTCCTGCCGCTGAACCTGGAAGTACGCAACACCGGAACATCAGCCATCAATAAGGTTAAGGCGAGTATCAACAACACCGAGTTCGACATAGCCGATTCCTACGTGCCACCGCTCCAGAAACGTACCTTCGTGGTGAACTACCCCATCGGTGATTCCTTCGACGGTTATATCTCCAGTGATGTGGTAGTGGACTACGACAATGTATTCAAGACCGTTGTTCACCCCACTCGTGGCATGAGCATGCGTCGACAAGCCAAGTCGAAGCAGATAACCAATGTGGGCATGGAGGATATCGAGTGCCACCTTATTGGTCATAGCGTAGAGAACGGTGTGAACAACTTCGTGGTGGAACTCATCGACCACTCCGTACGAGGCATGTCGCCACGGAATGTAGCGCTGGTTGGCATATTTGCACACTCCAGTCTGATGGAACCTTTGCTGGATGATGCCGTGAGCATCGTGACAGCAGAAGACTTCTCTGAGATTGGCGGTCAGCGTAAGGCCTACACTACCGTGAAGGTGTCGGGCATCAACGAACCGATCCGTGCCTACCTGAATGTGCAGGTATTCAGTGCTGACAACTCCGACGGACCGGAGGCTGCCCATATACAAAACAAGAGTCGTAACAATGCGCACTACATCACCCTGCTGCCCCACAGCGATCCTACTATCGTGGAGCAGATTCTCAGTAACGGAAAGACGAACAATGTGTCATTCAAGGTACAGGAGGCCGACGGCGGTGTGCGCATCAGTCATCTCAAGAAAGGCGCACACCTGCGTGTCTTCACCGTGAATGGCGTGCAAGTCTATAACAAGAAAGATTCCGAAACTGAGGTATTCGTACCCCTGAAGGCCAATGCCATCTACCTAATCAGTGACGGTTCCGAAGTACTTAAATATATCAAGCAATGAAAAGAACAATCCTTTTGAGTCTCTTGCTGACTCTCGTATTAACAATGGCTAAAGCCTATGATGAAGTTGCGGGTTTCAACGGACCTACGTGGTATGCCTATACAGAGAACATCTCCGAGGGAAATGGCTCTGAGTCCGACCCCTACCTGATAATGACCGCCGGTCAGCTTGCTATGTTAGCCCTAGAGGTAAACAACGGCGATAGTAAAGAGGGGAAATACTACACGATTGCTGCTGATATCTCGCTGAACAAACGTGCAGAAAACCTGAGGGTGCTGTGGGTGCCCATCGGACTGGATGTGGATCATCCATTCAGCGGAACACTGACCAATCCCAATGGTTATTCCATCACGGGCATGATGATTGATGTCAGCAGTGTGGCGACTACAAAGTATTTCGGTCTGTTCGGCTATCTGAAGGGAACAGTGGATGGAATTCGTATAGCAGGCGACTCAGAAATAAAACTATCCGGCCAGGGAGATTACAATGCTGGTTTGCTTTGTGGTTATGTGGACGGTGGTAGCTATGTGAAGCACTGTAATGTAGAAGATAGTTATATCACAGGAACCAATTTGGTTGGTAGCTTGGATGATAGCATCTATATTGGTGGACTGATAGGTTATAATGCTCAGGCAACTGGTGATGGTTCAGAAAATGGAAGAACGTATAGTTGCGTAGTGAAGACCACAATTTCTCTCGAAGGGAATGGGTCTTCCTCCATAACCGCCGGTGGCGTGATAGGACGGAGTTATGGAAAGGTGCTCGACTGTCATGCGGTGGTTGATATGACGGCAACAGCCTTCTCCACGAGCAATGAGAGCTATTTGGGAGGCATCATCGGTCGGGTTGATTTAGGCAACTTAAAGTATTGCTCAGCCTCGGGCGACATCAGTGCTGGAGTGGGTTCACATGCCGTTACGGGTGGTGCTTTCGGCTTTGTAAACTCACTTTATGCAAATAGTGGAAAATATAGAATCAATATTGATTATTGTGTCACGACAGTCGCTATATCAGGCGGACATACTTTAGGCGGCTTTATAGGCTATTGCTATGTCGGTGGTGATCTTTATGTTGATTTCACATCCGATTTCAGTAGTTCGTATATTGATGCAAGCAATGCTTCTTACGCTGGTGGATTCATTGGCGAATTGGAGTATAGTAAAAGAATCACTGATGGTAAAAATATTTGGTTGTCTCAAGCAGGTACAGGCAACGGTTTCATTGGAACAATGAAGAAACCAACCACGGTAAACTATGGGGTGATTTTAGGTCATACAACAAGAGTTCCCGATGCAAATTTAAAAGTGTTACCAGCCAATCAGAGCCGCTTCTATTATAATGGGGATATGTGCAATTACCAGATTGTGGGTGATAATAGAACGATTGAGAAGATTGATAACTATGGCGGACATATTCCCGATGGCGACGGTTATGGCATCTATGGCATTGCCTATGGAAACGGAGCATCACTGCAAAACCCAGGACCGGCAGCACTTTATAACGAAGAACCGGCCGACCAGTTAGAAATGTGCAACACGGATAATTACAAGCTTTGTGCCATGTTGTTTTACATTACCAACGACAAGAAAACACTGTATAAAGGCACTGATGTTACCGTTGATTTCTCCATTGAGGATATCATGAACTCCACTACAGGCGAGCGAGTATGTCAATTTACCGTACCCGAAGACGTAACCTGTGTGAAGGTGGTTGACAAACACATTTATCCGCTTGATCCTGGCGAGGTGGTGGTAACCGTGAAATGGAACGGACTGCAACGCAAGGTGCATCTCGATATTACGTATGGTAAGGATTGGACAGGTGGTAGGAACGAA
>JAGCDO010000047.1 GCA_017651265.1 Prevotella sp.
GATTCTTATAAAAAGAAACGGCAACCGCTTCTCGTACTACTTCTCTGTCTATGTAAGCATTTCAAAGATCTATCTAAACTCCCGCAACTCGTAAAAAATAGTGCGAAAGCGGATGCAAAGGTACACAATTTCTGCGAACCTCCAAAACATTTTCTTGTTTTTTTTCTAAAAATTTTGATTTTTTCCTTTTTTAAGACAAAGGAGGTAACATAAATCAAGAGGGAACCACTTAAAAGAAAGCAGTTCCCTCTTAAAAGAAGTTATTGGCGCCCCTTTATGGAGTAGTTTTTACATAGGCACGTTGGATGTGAATATCAGTAACCGGTCGGTCATTATCATCCGTTTTTGCCCTCATGATTCTCTCCACCACATCGAGTCCTTCGACAACCTCTCCGAACACCGTATATTGGTTGTCGAGATGTGGAGTACCTCCATATTGGAAGTACGCATCCCTCACCTCTTGCGGGAAAGAGATCAGTTCGCCCGTATTCCTGGCAATCCTTTCCTCCACATCATCCATCATATTTCCGCTGTATCGTTTTCCCCAAACGATATAGAACTGACACATGGAAGACTCCCGTTGCGGGTTCTCCTTATCCCCTTCCCTTGCGGCAGCCACGCTACCCCTTTTATGGAAGATTTTCGGAAAACGAATCTCTGCAGGAATCTTGTACGTTTCATATTTCCCGTCGCCCAACAGTTGTCCTTCAGGCGCATTTCGGCTTATGCTATCCCCCGTTTGGATCATGAAATCTTCTATCACCCTATGGAACAGCAAACCGTCATAGAATCCCCTGTTGACGAGAGCGATGATATTATCACGATGGCGCGGCGTTTCATTATACAGCATTATCGTCACGTTTCCGCTATCCGTTTCCAGCACAATACTTGTACGTTGCTCTTCCTGCGCCATGACAGAAAGCGGGAACAGAAGAACCCATGTCAGTAATCCGAGTATTCTCATGATTTCACCTTATTAATATACTTCTCCTTGGGAGATTTCCGTTTTATCTATTTTCTTCTTGTCGATTGAATACCATGCATAAGCGATATACGCCAGTACGAACGGTATCAGCAGACTCACGATGGCCATGGTGCGCAAGGTAAACTCGCTACTACACGAATTGGCGATGGTCAGACTACTCTGCAGATCCACGTTCGACGGATAGTAAGCCGTGTTGTTCCAACCCGCGATGAGCAGCAGCACCAACACCACCATTACCACGCCGATGCCCGTAGGCCATATACCTTTTATATACGTCTTACTAACGATGGTACGGATGATACCATACAACACCAGTACTACGCCGACGAGTAAGATGATAAGCAGATACCACATCTCGAGCAGGTTATGCAGATACTTCATCGGTTCCATCATGATCACCCCCGTTGCAGGATCATATGCATAGCCATCCTTTAACAAAGTACGAACTAGGAAAGCCAGGAAGAAGATCAGGAACGTGATGGTGTTCCCCACCAACTGAACCGAGGCCCTGCTCTCGATTACCTCATCGCGTACATTATTAATATAATATAATAGACCCAACACACGAGCCAGGAAGAACACCGCGAACCCTAAGATCAAGTTCCACGGATCCAGCAGCGCATCCAGTCCGTTACTTGCATTCGCCCACTTACTAATCACCGGCTGCATGCCATCCATCAGGTTTGCCTTCTCGATGATGAAGTTCGACCCGTTGAAGAACGTTGCCACTGCACCACCAATCAACAGCGGTCCGATGATACCATTCAGCACCAGGCACCACTGGAACGTCTTCGGTCCGAGGAAATTACCCAGCTTGTTCTGGAACTCATAGCTCACCGCCTGCAGCACAAACGAGAACAAGATAATCATCCACAGCCAGTAGGCACCTCCGAAGCTGGTACTGTAGAACAAAGGGAACGAGGCGAAGAACGCCCCTCCGAAAGTCACCAGTGTGGTAAACGTCAGCTCCCATTTCCTTCCCGTACTGTTAACCAGCATCCTCCGCGCTTCAGCGTTATGTCCCAGACTGAACAGCAAGGAGTTTCCACCCTGCACGAACATCAGGAATACCAGCAAGGCCCCCAGCAACGACACCAGGAACCACCAATACTGTTGCAAGAATTCGTATGTCATATTCAATATCTTTTTAAGTTATTATTGAAGCAAGAAGTATCACGATGCACTTTCATATTCCGGTCCTTTCTTGATCTGCTTAAGCATAATATTCAGTTCCACAGCGAGCATGACAGTGAACAAGAAGAGGAAGATAAAGAAGGTCAGCGCCACCGACCCAGCTCTGATATCCGACACCGAAGCCCCCACCGGCAGCATATCCTGAATGGTCCACGGCTGTCGTCCGAACTCAGCCACCAGCCATCCGCTCTCGCTGGCGATATAGACCAGAGGCACCAAGGCGATAGCCACGATGTAGTGCCACTTGGGCAACTTCGAGAGATCTTTCTTCCGCCAGTCCATGAAGAGTACGACTGCAAAGAACAAGATGAACAAACAGCCCAGACCCACCATCAGTCGGAAAGCCCAGAAGTTTACAGGAATATAAGGCACCAGATCCGCTTTATCCTTGATATATCCATATCCGAAATACTTAAAGTTCTCGTCGATGATGGCAGCCTGTGCCTTAGCCGTTTCCTCATCGCCAGCAGCCTTCGCCTTACGATATTCAGCCAAGGCCACGATGGCCTTCTTTCCGCTGGCAATCTTCTCATCAGCCGAAGGCTCCCTCGTTCCGTCGGGTTTGGTATATCCGTTCAGCAGATCGTTCACGCCCGGTACGTAACCATGAAAATCCCTTGTAGCCATGAACGAAAGCGCGTAGGGCATTGCTATACGCAGCGGTGGTTCCTGTTCAACCGTATAGTCAGGCTGTTGGAAAGGATTCACCCATGCCACCGCCGTCAGACTCTGGTCGGTACCGCCATTGTAAAGCGCCTCCATTGCCGCCAGTTTCATCGGTTGTTTCTGCGCCACCTGCTCACCCGATATATGACCTGTAGCTGCTGCCAGCACCGAAGCCACCAAGCCCACGATACAGCCAATGCGCATACTCTTCAAGGCCAGTTCCTTCTCACGCTTCTTCATCAGATACCAGCAACTTACTGCCACCACAAAGACGGCTCCGACAATCCACGCGGAAATCACCGTATGACAGAACTTGGTCACGGCAAAGGGCGAAAGGGCCACATCGAAGAACGACACCATCTCGTTGCGCACCGTGTCGGCATTGAACTCACAACCCACAGGATATTGCATCCATGCGTTCGCCACCAGAATCCACCATGCCGAGATGGTAGCACCCAAGCCGGTAAGCCAAGTTGAAGCCAAGTGGAATCCCTTCGATACCTTGTTCCATCCGAAGAACATCACCGCCACGAAGGTCGATTCCATGAAGAATGCCACGATGCCCTCAATGGCCAGCGGAGCACCGAAGATATCACCCACGAACCACGAGTAGTTACTCCAGTTCGTACCGAACTCAAACTCCAGGATGAGTCCCGAAGCCACACCTATGGCGAAGTTAATGCCGAACAGTTTCTGCCAGAACTTCGCCGTATCTTTCCAAAACTGTTTCCCTGTGCGGTAATAGTAGGTCTCCATGATACCCATGATCACTGCCAGTCCCAATGTCAGCGGGACGAACAGCCAGTGGAAGATGGCCGTCAGCGCGAACTGCGCCCTCGACCAATCAATCGTACCTGCACTGATTTCCAATAAATAGTTTGTCATATCATTAAAGTTAAAGATTACTCATTGCTTACTTTCTCGAACTGTTCCATCACGAAATCCGCCTCACTGCCCTTTTCTGCATGTTGTTTCAGGAAGTTCGGGAAGAAGAACACCTTTAGTATCGCGAACATGATAAACAGTTTGATGGCGATAATCGTCCACAGCGTCTTCCCCAGCTTCATGTGGCGAAACCCGTCGTAGTAGAGGTCGAACACCCTATGGAAGAATCCGTTCTTCATTGAACCACAGTCTTTTGACTATTATTGATATAAATGCCCTTCCTTGTGGGCTTCCCACTCAACTTCCTACCATCGATAGTATACCATCCATCCCTTTGACCGAATCCCTTTGACCTTTGACCGCTATCAATCCCCGTAGAGATGGCGTTTCCTTGAACGAAGATCTTCAGGATCGGTTCGTTCGTTACGGGATCAAGTCCCCAAGCATCCCCTAGTAGATTAACCAAATCCTCTTTCGACATTGATGAAGCATCACTAACACCTTCAAGCGTAATGCTACCATGCATGTAATAGGAATTAGCTGTCGTCTCAGTGTTCTGCTTTTCTGTTCCCTCAAACATAAAAGGATTGAATCCTGAGATATTGGTATAACTGCCGTTCTCCAAGCAATTAATAAAGACGGGAGTACTCATACCCCATCCCCAAAATGCGGATACCTTGTCTCGCGTGCCGTTCACTCCAGTAAACGACCCAATAAACACACAGTTTCTCATTACCACTTTGGAAGGGCCACCATAAGTTTTCGACCCCCCGTTACCGACGAAGCCACCTGCATAATCGTCATACATCTGTATATTTGTAGCTACTACACAATTCTCAATACTGACTTCGTCATAAGCCCTACCAATAAGACCAGACATATGTATGTTAGAGGAGGATACTGTACCTTCCACCCGTAGATTCTTGATCGTTCCACCTTTGACATAGTGGAATGGTGCTACAAACTTTGAACTACCAGAAATACTGACTGTCAGTGTATGTCCCTGACCATCAAAAACTCCTGCAAATTCTTTTGACTCACTTCCGAGCATGGTTGTAACAGTTGCTATATCGGCTGTCAACTTTGCGTTGGCGGTTGGTGTAGATTGTACCACAGTGGCAAAGGCATCCCAGTCATCAGCGTTGGCGATAAGGTAATATCCGTCACCATCTATATCTAATGCCCATGCCCCAGTGCTGATTCCAACGAGGGTGAGCAGAGTCATAAGGATTCGTTTAGTTGCTTTCATGATGCTATGGTTTTTTATTATCAGTTATCAATTAATCAATAATGGCCTTTTTCCCATTGTTGATATAAATGCCCTTCTTCGCAGGCTTACCACTCAACTTCCTACCATCGATAGTATACCAGCCATCCCTTTGACCGAATCCCTTTGACCTTTGACCGTTATCAATCCCTGTGGAAATGCCACTGTCTGGAACGAAGATCTTCAGCATGGGCTGGCTTCCTTGTTGAACCCATGGAGCCTCATCACCTGTGCGATCTGCGTTCAGGGATGTAGTTACTGATTTGTCTGCCAATGTTTCCACTGTTACTTGTGTTCCTTGAGGAACCCCGAACGAATTCAAGTAGAAGAGATTCTCCAGTACATGTGAGCCCCCTGCGCCAGCATCCGTTCTGATGAACGTGGCCGTTTCGCTGGAATAATAGCTATCGGCAACGGGGAAAGTGCCAAGGTTCAGACTGTTCTTGATGGTCACCGCTTTCGGAGAGTAATTCGAGAAGCCACCGCAGAAATGGTTGTTTTGGTCAGCAATTGTTCCGTCAAAGAGGCAGTCCTCCATAAGTCCTGATTCCCCAGGTTCTGAGAAGACACCACCGATAGAATGCCGTTCTCCACCACCTATCTTATCAGTAATCAGATAGGCCGAAACCCAGCATTGCCTAACTGTTGTGTTGGGCCCTGATCCCACGAGTCCGCCCAAGCCCACTTCATCGGAATGAAGACTACCTGCAACATGGACACCTTGAATGGTAGCACCATCCACATAGCGGAACACGGCGACATATTTACCAGTAGCATTGATATTCACCGTCAGCGTATGTCCCTGACCGTCAAATGTTCCTCGATATGGTGTACTTGAGGTGTTCCCTATCATCGTCTGATCTTCCCCGAGGTCGATATCAGCCGTCATCCTCGCATTCACATTGGGGGTTTTCTCCACTAACTTGGCAAAGTTCTGCCAGTCTTTCACGGAACCGATCTCATAATAACCATCAGCATCCTGCTTCAAGGATACGAATAACTTCAATATCGGTTGGTTCGTTACAGGATCTTGTACCCAAGCATCGCCAAGAGCTGTGGCTATGGTACCGTCAGCAAGTTGCTCGTCTGTAGGTATGGTAACACCCTCCGTTGAGGCATGCTTAAGGTAGCAATTGGTAAATGACCCATTAAAACCATAACCACCTGTAAATTCGCCAAGGACAAGACAGTTCGACACCTTAGGTCCAGGACCATAGCAACCTGTAAAGTATCCAGAATAAGCGCCATTATGGCTCATACTTCCTGTGAACAGACAGTCGCTTACATCCATTGATGCGCCACTATCCAATACGCCAAAAAGGGCACCCATCTGAATCCATCCACCCATAGTGCAAACGGAAGTCACGGAATTCCATATATTCTTCAATGTATTAGAACCACGTCCTATGCTGGCGACTGATCCTCCATAAGCATAGACAGTATTAACTGTTCCATCTAAATGAAGATTTTTAATTGTAGCCCCTTGTATTAGAGAAAAAGGAGTGGTAAAGAGCTCACCACTTGTATTATTATATGCAATAGTCAAGGTGTGCCCTTCTCCGTCGAATGTCCCTTGATACCATAAATTTCCTCCATTACGGGGACTTCCTATTACCGTCTGGTCGTCGCCAAGGTCAACGTCTGCCGTCATACGAGCATTGATTGCTGGTATAGATTGTACCAGTGCTGCAAAGTCTTTCCAGTCCTGTACTGTTCCGATGAGGTAATATCCGTCGGTATCTTGTTCTATTGCCCAAGCCCCTGTAAATGCCACGAGGGTGAGCAGTGTCATTAGGATTCGTTTAGTTACTTTCATGATATGATGTCTTTGGTTATTCATGGGTTAATAGTAATTTCTGCAAAGTTAATAAAAATTATCGAGACTACCAAACATTTTATAAAAATGTTTACTCGAAGTTCAAGCGCATTTTAGTAAACAAATGGGAATTTGTGACATTAAGGGGGTTCTTGATGGTGAGAAACAAGGATTGGTTATAGATTATAAGTAATTATATTTTATATTATATATATAATATAAGCATTTGTTCTGAACATATGGAAAGTGCTTATTGTCACAAAGTCAAATGTCACAAAGTCCAAAAATCGATGAACCGAACAGCGAACAGTTGAACAGTTGAACAGTTTCTGTGTGCGCGCTGGGAAATGGTTATAATATATTCATATATTATACTCCCTATGGTTGTTCTCTCGCAAAAACTGTTCGAACTGTTCGTTCGGTCTTTCACACAAAAGAATGCCTCGTTCGCTGACAGAAAGTATCATGATCTCTGGGAGAAACTATGGCACTTTCTAGGAGAAACTATGGCATTCAGTGTTTCTTAACATTTCGAGGGTGTTCCGTTAACAGATTTTTGCGCGCTACGGCCCCTCAGATTTGGCCATGTCAGAAAAAAGTTGTAACTTTGCATTGTGTGAAGAGATTCGGGGATTTAGGCTGGCAACACCCTTAATTTTGTCCTATTTTTCCTCAAAAATATTAAAATATCAAGACTTTATGACATGTAAAGTGCTTTTTTTTTGTTGTTTAACCAAAAAAAATTACTTTTGCAGTTGATTATAATACATAAAAATGAATAAGAAGATTTGGATTCCCGTGGTATTGGTCGGTTTGCTGCTCCTGGGTGGCATTGCCTATTTGTATAGAAGTCTTGACGAGCAGAAGAAAGTGAATCAGGACATGCAGGAACTTGCCGAGTTGGACAAGAAAGAGATGCAGAACGAATACGAGCAGTTCGCGCAGCAGTATAGTGAGATGAAGACACAGATCAACAATGACTCCATCGTGGAACAACTCACGCAGGAGCAGTTGAAGACCCAGAAACTGCTGGAAGAGCTGCGCAATGTGCGTGCAACCGATGCCCGCGAGATTACCCGACTGAAGAAGGAGCTGGCCACCTGTCGTGCCGTCATCCGCAGTTATGTATTGGAAATCGACTCGTTGAACCGTCTGAACCAGAACCTCACTGCAGAGAACACCCGCGTGAAAGGTCAGTATGAGGAAGCTACCCGTCGCATCGAGAGTCTGAACACTGAGAAATCATCTCTGTCCGAAAAGGTGGCCATTGCCGCCCAGCTCGACGCTGTAGGCATCTCCATGTCGCTGAACGACAAGAAGGGTAAGTCAACCAAGAAGATTGAGAAGGCCAAGAACCTCCAGGTGAACTTCAGCGTTGCCAAGAACGTTACAGCCTCGAACGGCGTGAAAACCCTGTATGTGCGTATCCAGACCCCCAACGGACAAGTATTGACCAATGGCGGTACGTTCGACTACGAGAACCGTTCACTGCAGTACTCCATGAAGAAACAGGTGGAATACACGGGTAATGAAACGCCCGTTTCCATGTTCTGGAACATCAGCGAATTCCTCAGCGAAGGAACCTATAAGGTAAGCATCTTCGCCGACGGTCATCTGATCGGTTCGCGAAGCTTCACGTTCTGATTGAGGAACCCTATCAAGGAAAAAACTACTACATAAAGAAAACTCCAAAGAAAGGCTATTATTCAAGACATATGAAGAAAGTATTAATATTCCTTCTGTTGACAACAGCCATACCTCCAGTTGCAGCCCAGCAGACACTGAGCTTAGACAGTTGCAGGGCTATGGCGTTGCGCAACAACAAGCAGCTCAGCGTGTCGCGACTGAAGCAGGAGGTGGCCTCGAACACCCGTAAGTCAGTGCGCACCAAGTACCTGCCGAAGGTAGATGCCATCGGTGGCTACGAACTGCTGAGCAAGGAGATCTCCCTGCTGAACAACCAGCAGAAGAGCAGTCTGGACAATATCGGTACCACTACCGTAACCAGTGCCAGCGCCAAACTCCCCGAAGCCATCACCTCCATGGCCCAGCAAGGACTGATCACGCCTCAGCAGGCACAGGCTTTCGGACAGATGGCTAGTCAGTTTACTGGTCCTATGGCCGAGGCCTTGAATGGTGTGGGCACAGAAATCCGTAAGGGGTTCCGCACCAACAACAGGAACATGTTCGGGGCCGCCATCATGGTACAGCAGCCATTGTATATGGGAGGCGCCATCACTGCTGCCAACCGCATGGCCGACCTGAACGAAGAGCTCTCGGCATCATCCACCAAGGGTACCATTCAGAACACGCTGTATGATGTGGATAACACCTACTGGCTGGTGGTGTCGCTGAATCAGAAGAACAAGCTGGCCAACGGTTTCCTTGAACTGATACAGAAGCTCGACAGCGATGTTCAGAAGATGATTAAGGAAGGCGTGGCTACAAGGGCCGACGGACTGAAGGTGAGCGTGAAGGTGAACGAGGCTGAGATGGCTGTGACACAGGCAGAAGACGGACTGGCTTTGGCCAAGATGTTACTGTGCCAGCAGTGCGGACTTCCCATCGATAGTAAGATCACCCTCGAAGACGAGAACAAGGAGGAGCTGACAACCGTGGGCGACATGACCGACGGTGACATAGAGACCGCCTTGGTGAACCGCTACGAGTTGGAGATGCTGGGCAAAGCCGTTGATATCTCCAAGGAATCCACCCGTCTGGTACGCGCCGCCTATCTGCCGCAGATAGCCCTCACAGGAGGCTATATCGTTACCAATCCCAGCATGTTTAACGGTTTTGAGCATAAGTTCGGCGGTATGTGGAACATCGGAATACTGGTACGCGTACCCGTATGGAGCTGGCAGGAAGGTACCTATAAGATCCGTGCCAGCAAGGCAGCCACCAACATCGCCAACATGGAACTGGCCGAAGCCACCGAACTCATTGAGCTGCAGGTGAACCAGAGTCAGTTTAAGATGCGCGAAGCCAACAAGAAATACAGCATGAGTCTGAAGAACGTGGAGAAGGCCGAAGAGAACCTTCGCTGCGCGAACTTAGGATTTGCCGAGGGTGTGATGACCGCCACTGAGGTGATGGAAGCGCAGACCGCCTGGCTGCAGGCTCAAACGCAGAAGATTGATGCCGAGATCGACCTCCACTTGTCGCAGATTGGTATGAAGAAAGCTCTGGGAATTCTTCAGTAAAGAATTGAAGGATTGAAAAATTGAAGAATTGAAGATAAAGATCAAAGTTCAAAGTTCAAAGTTCAAAGTTAATTGATATGTCAGCAAAACAACAACATAACAACATCCTGCTCGCCATACTTGGCTTTATAGCAGTGGTCGTGATCGTTGCCCTGATCGGTTTCTTCACCATCGATCAGAAACCGGATGAGATTCAGGGTGAAGTGGAAGTGTCGGAATACCGCGTATCAAGTAAGGTACCGGGACGTATTCTTGAACTTCGCGTGAAAGAAGGTGATTTCGTACGGGTGGGTGATACCCTTGCCATCCTTGATGCCCCTGAGGTGCGGGCAAAGAAAACGCAGGCACAGAGTGCTGAGGATGCAGCTGCAGCGATGAGTCAGATGGCTCAGCGTGGCGCCCGCAAGCAGCAGGTACAGGCTGCCTACGAGCTATGGCAACAAGCCAAGGCTGCCGCGGAGGTCACGAAGAAAAGCTACGACCGTGTGCAGCGGTTGTTCAACGAAGGGGTGATTACCGCCCAGAAGCGCGACGAGGTGTTCGCTCAGTACAAAGCTAGCGAAGCACAAGAGAAAGCCGCAAAGAGTCAGTATGACATGGCTGTTGAAGGTGCTCGCGCTGAGGAGAAAGCAGCCGCCGTCGCCCAAGTGAACCGCGCCCGCGGTGCTGTGGCCGAAGTAAACTCCTATATACGCGAAACCGTTCAGGTGGCGCAGATGGAAGGCGAGGTGAGCGATATCTATCCGAAGGTCGGCGAGTTGGTTGGAACAGGTGCTCCCATCATGAGCATTGCCGTGATGAACGACATGTGGGGAACCTTCAATGTGCGTGAAGACCAGTTGGAAGGTATGACTGTCGGCTCTGAGTTCACCGCCTATAGTCCGGCCTTCAAGAAAGACCTGAAGATGAAGGTGTATTACATCAAGGATCAGGGTTCGTTTGCTGTCTGGAAGGCCACCAAGGCCAACGGTCAGTACGACTTGAAGACCTTCGAGGTAAAGGCCCGTCCGGTGGAGAAGTTCGAAGGTCTGCGACCAGGAATGTCGCTCATTATTAAGAATTGATAGTTGACAGTTGAGAGTTGAAGGCTAATGCATTGACACGTTTATTCAGTATTGCCCGTCGTGAATGCGGCATACTGCGAAGGAACCCCATCTATGGTTTCTGCATGGTGGTGTTCCCTGTTGCTGTCATTGTGTTCTTCACCACCGTCCTCGGACAAGGGCAGCCCAACGATATGCCCGTGGGCATTGTCGATCTTGACAACACCTCCACAACCCGCGCCTTGATTCGTCAGCTCGACGGTTTCCAGACCAGTAAGGTGGTGGGCTACTACAACAGTATGCAAGAGGCACGAGAGGCCATCCAGCGGAATAAGATCTATGCCTTCCTGTATGTACCTGAAGGAACAACAAGAGACCTGCTGGCTTCCAGACGACCGAAGATTTCGTTCTATTACAGCTACACCTCGCTTACGGCGGGATCGTTGCTGTATCGCGACCTCAAGACCATCAGTACGCTGGGTTCTGCGGCGTTGGGAAAGAAAACCATGCAGGCTAAGGGTTTCACACCAGAGCAGACCATGGCTATGCTGCAACCCATCACCATCGACCTGCACCCTGTGAACAATCCTTGGGTGAACTACAACCTCTACCTCAGCGCCTTGCTGATACCAGGTATCATCATGCTCTTCATCTTCCTCATCACCGCCTATTCCATCGGTACGGAACTGAAGTTCAAGACCTCCCAGCAGCTGATGAGGATTGCGGGAGACGACATCCATTTGGCACTGTTAGGGAAGCTACTGCCCCACACACTGATATTCCTTACGGTCACCTACGGCTATCTGTGGTATCTCTTCGGCTTCCTTCACTTCCCGCATCAGGGCAGTGTATGGATGCTCTTGTTGTTAGGATTCCTCGCCGTGGTTTCTTCTCAGAGCTTCGGGGTATTCGCTTTCGGGTTGTTCCCCTCGTTGCGTATGTCGATGAGTATCTGCTCGCTGTGGGCAATGCTGAGTTTCACGGTCAGCGGCTTCACCTTCCCGTTAAGGGCAATGGACGGGCCTTTTCAGACAGCGGCTCAGCTGTTTCCTCTGCGACACTTTTATATGATCTACCAGATGTGCTGCTTCAATGGCTATCCGTGGCATCTGGCATGGTTTAACTTCATGGCTATGGGCATCTTCATCATCCTGCCGCTATTCGTGGCGCGCAACATCAAGAGGGCGATGCTGGAGTATGTGTACATTCCGTAAAGTTTATAGTTCAAAGTTCATAGTTCATAGTTCAAAGTTTAGTATGGATAAAGAAAAAGGATTATGGGGACAGATTAACGAAGGCATTCACGATGCCTGCTATATCTGGGCAAAGGAGATGAAGGCCACCGTAAAGGACGAGGGCGTACTCATCTTCTTCTTCCTCGTGCCCCTCTTCTATCCCCTACTCTATTCATGGGCTTACAATAACGAAACGATACACAATGTGCCTGTGGCCGTTGTGGATATGAGTCATTCGCAGATGAGCCGTCAGTTCATCCGTGAATACAATGCCTCTCCCGACGTGAAGGTGGCGTATAAGTGTAACGATATGAGCGAGGCCAAGGACTTGGTGCAGAAACAGGTGGTTGACGGTATTGTGTATATCCCTGCCGACTTCGCCTTACGACTGAATCGCATGGAGCAGGCCAGCATCAGTGTGTACACCGATATGAGCTTGATGATGACCTACAAAGCCATCTACCAATCGGCGCAGGCTGTGGCCTCCGACCTCGGTGCGAAGATGAAGGTGGCACTGAGTGGGAACACCACGCATCGGGAAGACGAGATTACCGTGCAGCCGTTGGCCTACGAGGAGGTAGCCATTTTCAACCCCTCAGGTGGCTACGGCAGCTTTCTCCTTCCCGCCGTACTTATCTTGATTATCCAGCAAACACTGGTATTGGGTATCGGCTTGGCTGCAGGAACGGCACGCGAGAACAACCGCTATCAGGACCTGGTTCCTATCAGTCGTCATTACAACGGACTGTTCCGTATTGTGTTCGGTAAGTCGATGTGCTATTTCATGGTAGCTGCCGTTACCAGTTCGTGGCTTGTACTGGCCATACCTCGTTTCTTCGGCTTCCCTTCCCTGTTCCGCGTCAGCGATGTTATCGGACTGCTCTTCCCCTATGTCCTGGCATGTATCTTCTTTGGCATGTTCGTCAGCTGTATCATACGCTATCGCGAGAATGTCATCCTGCTGGTTGTCTTTGCCAGTCTGCCCCTGCTCTTCCTCAGTGGTGTGTCATGGCCGCAGAACAACATCCCCGGCTATTGGCAGGGCTTCTCTTGGTTATTCCCCAGTACCTTTGGTGCCCGGGGCTTCATCCGCATTAACACCATGGGAGCCACCTTGCATGATGTTCGTCCAGAGTATGTCTGCTTGTGGATCCAAGCCATTGCCTATTTCCTTGCCACCTGCGCAGTTTATCGCTACCAGATTCTCAATACCCGTCGTCATGCACTTGAACGACTGGAGTATATGAAGGAACGGGCAGAACAAGCAAAGAAGAAAGATTAGTCTATTTCATTCCTACAATCTTCGTGGCTGCCTGTTCTTTGTTACGACGGTTTGTAACGGTAACAACCGCCTGTGCCAGATTGAGGAAGGCAATACCTGTCATGGTATCACTGTTGAGGGCTGCGGGTGTTCCCTGATCACCGTTTTCGCAGATACCCTGAACAATGGGAATCTGGGCCAGTAAGGGAACCTGCAGTTCTTCAGCCAATTGTTTACAACCCTCCTTACCGAAGATATAGTATTTGTTTTCGGGCAGTTCGGCAGGGGTAAACCACGCCATATTCTCGATGAGTCCTAGAATGGGTACGTTCACCTTCTCATTGCGGTACATATCCACTCCCTTACGGGCATCAGCCAAGGCCACCTGCTGCGGTGTGGAAACAATCACGGCACCTGTAATGGCCAGCGTCTGTAACAAGGTGAGATGAATATCGGATGTGCCCGGCGGTGTATCCAGGATGAAATAATCCAGTTCACCCCAGTCGGCATCGGCAATGAGCTGCTTCAACGCATTCGAGGCCATGCCGCCACGCCATAGAGTGGCCGTCTGCGGACTCACGAAGAAGCCAATAGACAACAGTTTCACCCCATATTTCTCAATCGGACAAATCAGGTCACGCCCATCCACATGCACAGCATAAGGGCGTTCCTCTTCCACACCGAACATCTTGGGAATGGAAGGACCGAAGATATCCGTATCCAGGAGTCCTACCTTATACCCTAATCGGGCCAAGGCAATGGCCAGGTTCACGGCCACGGTACTCTTACCCACACCACCTTTACCGCTGCTCACGCCAATGATGTTCTTCACCCCAGGTAGCATCTGTCCCACCTCAGGACGTGGCTTCGACTTGAACTCCGTCACAATCTCCACCTCCACCTCTTCAGGATCTTCCACCTTCTGACAATGGTATTTGATGGCCGCCTCGGCAGCCTTTACGGTCGACTTCAAGAACGGATCGGTGTCGCGGGGGAACTCCAGCACCACCTTCACTTTCCAGTTCTCACCATCGCCCTGCGGAGCAGCCACACTGGGTGTATCGGCCACCATGCCACTCTCCACGAGGTTCTTCTTTGTGCCGGCATACGTCACTGTTGCCAGCGCTTCCATAATCAATTGGGGATATAGTACCATCTTTTTTCTGCAAAGGTACGAATAAGTGAGCGGAAAACAAAACAAATTCATTTGTTTTTATTCCCGAACGGGAGTACCTTCGGCGAAGCCAAAGTACGATTAAGCGAGCGAAAGTACCTTCGGCGAATGCTTTATTTTGCATTCTGCTTAAACCCGAAGGTATAGAAGATGTCGCCAGCGGTGACTAACAACCTGAGCGGCCGTTCCTTTTCTGTTGTATTGGCTTCAAAGGTGACATGGAGTTTGTTGCCCACCATTTCAACCTTAAACCAATCGGTGACAATGGTATGGTAGTTATTGTCTTCGCGAGGGGGAGAGTATTGTCTTAATCCATCTGCCGCTCCTTCTAACCAAGGAGAAGAATAGTTCTTGCAGGTGAATGTGAGTGTTCCTCCATCTACAGGGATTTCATGAATAATATCGGTTTTCTCATCCGAATTGTCGACTGTCCAAACCATCGGATCCCAATCACCAACTTTTTCAACAAAATCACACGCAGTGAGGACTGTAAGCACCATAAGGGCGCCAAGAAGAATCTTTGTAGCTTTCATTTCTTTTTAGTATTTATACGTTCATTCATGTTTGAGCTTCGCGTTTGCTCCACTCTTTCATTAAATGCAGAAAAGCCAAAATCTTGCATCGTGTAATGTTAAAAAATAATAACCACAGCGAGAAGTTTTGCTTTCTTCCTATCAAGTTGAATGATTATATACTCTTTAACTCAATTTTTGTTCAAATATTGTAAGAATTTCTTGCATAATTGCACAAAAAGCCGTAATTTCGCGCCGAAATGAATATAACCCATAAAAAAGACAATCATGAGCAAACAAAAGAAATTCATTTTACAAGAGAGTGAGATCCCTACCCAGTGGTATAACATACAGGCCGACATGCCCAACAAACCCATGCCGCCCATCCATCCGGTTACCAAGGAACCGCTTGGCGTTGAAGACCTTGCCCATATCTTCCCCAGGGAGTGCTGTGTACAGGAGTTGGATACCGAGCACCGCTGGATTGACATCCCTGAGGATGTGCTGGAGAAATACAAGTATTACCGCTCCACACCGCTGGTGCGTGCCTATGCTTTGGAAGAGGCACTTGGAACACCGGCCCATATCTATTTCAAGAACGAGAGTACCAACCCCTTAGGTTCGCACAAGATCAATTCTGCCCTGGCCCAGTGCTACTATGCCAAGCAGGAGGGCACGAAGAACGTGACTACCGAGACAGGTGCCGGACAATGGGGTGCTGCCCTGAGCTATGCCGCTAAGATCTACGGACTCGACTGTGCTGTCTATCAGGTGAAGATCACCATGCAGCAGAAGCCCTACCGCAGCAGTATCATGCGCACCTTCGGTGCTGTGGTTGAAGGTTCTCCTTCGATGTCAACACGTGCCGGTAAGGATATCCTGACCAAGGATCCCACGCATAGCGGTTCATTAGGAACAGCCATCTCTGAGGCTGTTGAGCTGGCCACCACCACTCCGAACTGTAAATACACCCTGGGCTCAGTGCTGAACCATGTAGGTTTGCATCAGACCATCATCGGTCTGGAGGCAGAGAAGCAGATGGCCATGGCAGGTGAATATCCCGACACGGTGATTGGCTGCTTCGGTGGCGGTTCCAACTTCGGTGGTATCGCCTTCCCGTTCATGCGTCATAACCTGTTGGATGGAAAGAAGACCGAGTTTATTGCTGCCGAGCCCGACAGCTGTCCGAAGCTCACCCGCGGTCAGTTCCGTTACGACTTCGGTGACGAGGCTGGCTATACCCCGCTGCTGCCGATGTTTACCTTAGGTCATAACTTCAAGCCGAGTAACATCCACGCTGGCGGTCTGCGCTACCACGGTGCCGGTATGATTATCTCCCAGCTCATCAAGGACGGACTGATGAAGGGTGTTGACATCCCGCAGCTCGAGACCTTCGAGGCCGGTATGCTCTTTGCCCGTACAGAGGGTATCATTCCCGCTCCCGAGAGCTGTCACGCTATTGCCGCTACCATCCGCGAGGCCAACAAGTGCAAGGAGACAGGCGAGGAGAAGGTCATCCTGTTCAACCTCTCCGGTCATGGACTCATCGATATGCCGTCTTACGAGGCCTTCATTAAGGGTGACCTGCAGAACTACACGGTTACCGACGAGATGATTGCTGAGAACTTGGCAGAGTTGGACAAGTAGGTGATAGTTGATAGTTGACAATTGACAGTTGACAGTTGACAGTTGACAGTTGATAGTTGAAAGTTGAAAGTTAGATTTCATTAAGCATTGCAAGTGCCGCATCCACCGACGAGATGTTGGTCACTACCATAGAACGTTTGCCGTTGACCTCACGGAGGTTACAGCGGCGAACGTTTTTTGTAGCGTATTCGATCACGCGTCCGAAGGCCTCGCTCTGATAGTAAGGACTGTTGGGATTGCTCACAAAGAACAGGATCATCTTCTGCTGCTTGAGCATGATCTTCTCCACACCCAGCTGTTTACCAGCCACGCGCAGCGGCACCACACGAATCAGTTCCTCTGCCACCTCAGGAATAGCTCCGAAGCGGTCGCGCAAACGACTACGATAGGCTTCAAGTGCAGCCTCAAGGTCGTGTCGGTTCGCCAGGTTATCCAACTCACGGTAAAGCAGCATCCTTTCAGAATCATTCGGTACAAACTGATCCGGGAAATACATCTCGATGTCAGATTCAAGGGCACAGTCGTCGACGAAGTCGTAACTTTGAACATTGCGCTCGGCTCTGCCGCTTTGCTCTGCAAAGAACTTTGAACTTTGATCTTTATGATTAGCACTAAGATCAGGTTGCTCAGAAGCATTTCTCGCGCCCCCGCGCCCCCGCACCCCCGCGCCTTCGTCCTCTCCCCTCTCTATGGAGGGGTCGGGGGTGGCTTCATTCCTCAGCTCCGCCATGGCCTGATTCAGAATCTTCTGGTAGGTTTCGTAACCTAAGTCTTCCATGAACCCGCTTTGCTCAGCACCTAACAGGTTTCCTGCTCCACGGATATCCAGATCCTGCATGGAGAGGTTGAAGCCGCTGCCCAGATCCGAGAAGGTCTCCAGTGCCTCCAGACGCTTGCGTGCCTCCGTGGTGAGATGCACCGCAGGCGGAGCCAGAAGGTAGCAGAACGCCTTCTTATTACTGCGCCCTACCCTGCCTCGCATCTGGTGCAAGTCGCTCAGTCCGAAGTGGTGAGCATCGTTAATGATGATGGTATTGGCATTAGGAATATCGATACCGTTCTCCACGATGGTGGTAGAGAGCAGTACGTCGTAGTCGAAGTTAATGAACCCCATCACCACCTTCTCCAGCTCCTCAGGCTTCATCTGTCCATGACCGATGGCCACGCGTGCATCAGGCACATATTTCCTGATCATCAAAGCCAGTTCGGGCAAGTTACTGATCCGGTCGTTCACGAAGAACACCTGTCCGTTCCTACTCATCTCGAACTCGATGGCATCGGCAATCACCTGTTTGTCGAAGGTATGCACCTCAGTATAGATGGGATAGCGGTTAGGCGGTGGAGTCTGTATGATACTCATGTCGCGCGCCCCCATCAACGAGAACTGCAGCGTTCGCGGAATCGGAGTGGCCGTCATGGTGAGCGTGTCCACATTGGTCTTCATCTTGCGCAGCTTCTCCTTTGTTGAAACGCCGAACTTCTGTTCCTCATCGATGATGAGCAGTCCGAGGTCCTTGAACTTCACCGTCTTCCCGATGAGTTTATGCGTACCGATAATGATATCAATCTTCCCCTCCTCCAGGTCGCTGAGAATCTCCTTGGTCTTCTTGGTGCTCCTCGCCCTTGAGAGATACTCCACCCTCACCGGCATTCCCTGCAATCGACTCGTAAAGGTCTGGTAATGCTGATAGGCCAGCACCGTTGTAGGAACCATCACCGCCACCTGCTTCGAGTCGCAAGCCGCCTTGAACGCCGCACGGATGGCCACCTCGGTCTTACCAAAGCCCACATCGCCGCACACCAAGCGGTCCATCGGTCGACTGCTTTCCATATCGGCCTTCACATCGTTGGTCGCCTTCAGCTGATCGGGCGTATCCTCATAGAGGAAGCTCGCCTCCAGCTCATGCTGCATAAACGAGTCGGCACTGAAGGCAAAGCCCTTCTGATGTCGCCGTGTAGCATACAGCTTGATCAGGTCGCGGGCTATGTCCTTGATCTTCGACTTGGTCCGCTCCTTCATGCGGTTCCACGCACCCGTTCCCAAGGTTGAGAGTCGGGGCTGCACCTCACTGTCGCGCCTTTTGTATTTCGATATCTTATACAGCGAATGGATGCTCACATCCACCTTGTCGTTATTCGCGTAGATAATGCGTATCACCTCCTGATAGCTGTTCCCCTGGGGAATACGCACCAGTCCGGCAAACCTTCCTATTCCGAAATCCACATGCACGATATAGTCGCCCGGCTCCATCTCCTGCAGTTCCTTCAAGGTGAGCGCCACCTTTCCCGAACGGGCAGCATCGCTTCGCAGACTGTACTTATGGAAGCGGTCGAATATCTGATGATCGGTGAACAGACAGATCTTCTGGTTATTGTCAACGAATCCTTCATGGAGCGTCTTGTCCACCGGCATGAATGTGATGGGCTGTTTCGACATACTGTCGAAGATCTCGCGCAGACGCTGTTGCTGCTTGGCGCTGTCGGCCAGGATATACAACCTGTATCCCCGCTCCAGATAGTCGCTGAGCGACGAGATAAGCAGTTCGAAGTTCTTGTGGAACAGCGGCTGCGGGGTGACATCGAACGAGATGGTTGCCTGCGGCATACCCGTTGGTCGACTACCAATCTCTATCTTTCGGAAATCGGCTGCCTCTTCCGAGAACCTACTACCTGGCAGCAGGAAGCTCTCGGCCTGGGCCTCTTTCATGATGGTCTGCTGTTCCATCTCGGTGGCTCCCTCCATGCGTTCGGTGATAGCCTGACTGGAGAAACCTGCACGGTAGGTCTGCTCAATACTGTCGCGCACAAAGAGAAAACTCTTCATCACCAGCAACGTGTCGGCGGGCAGGAACTGCATGAACGGAATCTTCTCACTGCCAAGCGATGCCAGCTCAGGTACGATCTCCACCGATTCCTTCTTGTCGCGCGACAGCTGACTCTGTACTTCAAAGGTGCGGATAGAGTCGATCTCATCACCGAAGAAATCCAGACGGAAGGGGTATTCGGAACTGAAGGAGAACACATCCAGGATACTTCCGCGCACGGCAAACTGTCCCGGCTCATAGACATATTCCACCTCCTTGAAACCTAAGTCGCGCAACTGACTCTCCAAGGCTGTCACCTCCTGCATATCGCCCACCTTCAACTGCATCGAACGCTCATCGAGCTTCGTCTTCGAGACAACCAGCTCAGCTAGCGCCTCAGGGTGCGTAACGATGAAATGTGGAGTGTGGAGTGAGGAATGTGGAGTGTGGAGGGAAGATAACCTGCTCAGCACCTCGGTGCGCAGAATCTCGTTGGCCGCATCGCGCTGACCGTATTTCACCTGTCGGCGATAGGTGGAGGGGAAGAACAGCACCTGCTGCGTTCCCAGCAGCTGCGTCAGGTCGTGATAGAAATACCCTGCTTCCTCGGCATCTTGCAGAATAAACAATACGGTGTTGAGTGCTTTCGACTGTGTTTTCGTCAGGGATGCGAAAAACATGGGAGCTGATGAAGCTACTAATCCCTGCAGGAAAATGCTCTTCACAGAAACATCCTCCAGTGTATTGACCAATGCTCCCGACTGTGCCGAATGAGCATATACATCCAATAATTCTTGTATCTCCATTATTCGGCAAAATTACAACTAAGTGAGCGAATTACCAAATAAGATTGCAAATTTTGGAGACAAAAGGTCAAATTTATATAAGTTTTTGTGTTCGCTTTAGTTCTGAAAGAAATTAGAATAATTAGAATAATTATCCCAGAAATACTATTTGAACACCTTTAATCAGATTTTCCATTCTAAAAAATTTTGGTCCTTTGGCTTTATACATTAAGCATTATACATTAAAGATTAAACATTACACATTAAACATTGGTCCTTTGGCTTTGTACATTAAAGATTCGTAGTCATTATATGATTAATTATATGACTAATTACATGGTAATTACATGTAAACAAAAAACGGGAATTTGCTGGTATTGAAAACATATAATTACCACGAATTATCCATTAATTTTTGTTCTTTGGTTCTTTGGTTCTTTGGTCCTTTGGTCTAAATAAACATTAGTCCTTTGGTTCTTTGGTCTAACTAAACATTGGTCCTTGGTCGAAGGTAATCATAAAGTTCAATGTTCAAAGTTTAATGTGAAAATTAGTTCGTCTATCGTACAGCAAACCTTATTGAACAGCTTATACATCAGCTCCGGCTCCTGCTTCTCAGGGATATAGGCGATGGTGAGCTTACCCTTCCCTGCGAACCATCCCGCCTCCGTATGAGCGCTGCGGCCACAAGGTAGAACCAATACGCACACATCGCACCCCTCCATCGCCTCGATGTCGTTATGGAACTGACGTTCCGCTTTCGGGTGATGCAGCATCTCGCGGTACTGCTGTGGCGTCCACTCCATGTAATCCTCACTCACACCACTCCACTTAAACCCTGGGTCACCCGATGGAGGATTGCGGAAGTCATAGACATCATGTCCTGCCTCCCTTAACCTGGCCACCACTTCAGGATAGAAAGTGTTGCGCCAGCTGCTTGCTACGTATATCTTGCGTTGTATCATCATTAGTAAATATCTCTTTTCTAACTGTTCTTGCTTTTATTGGAATCATGCTCACCTTTTATCCTTCTGCGCGTTTCCTTTCGCGCCTCTTTCCATTGCGGAAAGAATTTGTCCATCAGTGCATGGAAACGAGCATTATGACTTGGCTCTAACAGATGACACAGTTCGTGAACCACCACATGTTCTACACACCAATCGGGCAACAACAATAAGTACGTTGAAAAGCGAATGCTGCGATTCTTCACATTGCATACGCCCCAACGGGATTTCATCGGCTTGAAGCTCAGTGCCGACGGTCTGACACCCATCACCGCTGCATATCGTTCCACCAAAGGCTCAACCAACGCTCTGGTCTTTTCCACAGCCTCAGTCTTTTGAGCCTTTGTAGTCAACGGTAGCTGATTATAGAATGCAGCTTGCTGTTCCTGTCGTTCAGCAACCCTCTTTCTTGTCTCAACAATCCATTCCTGATGCTGTACAATAAAAGCCTCCACCTCTTTTTTCGACATACCGAAAGGAGCCGACACATGTACATCGCCATTCTTCACGATGCGCATCGACAGTCTGCTTGTCCGTCTGTATGTCAATTCTATAGCCATATATTGTTCTTAATTTGTCAGTCCAAAATCATATTGCAAGTAATCAGGCAGCTCATTTTCCATGTGAATGTCGAAGATAAAGGTACGTTTACGCTGTTCATTCTGAGATGGTCGTGGATTATCCAAATGACCTTTTCCTACGTAGGTAAATGGTAGAGTTATACCATTCTCGCTTTCTACTTTACGAATAAACAAATGTGCATATTTGCTTGTCTTTAATGCTCTTAACTGACTATCGCTGATGTTTGCCATACATTCCCACTGAAAAACAGAAGGCTCGAGGAACTTGTCCTTGTAGTTTAAATGTTCCATTCCTTCTGCAATGTCCTTCTTTATTGAGGCAAAAATATACACATCGCCATCTGTGCCATAGTAGGTTCCTACTGCAGTATATCCAGGGTTAACGCATCTTCTTATCTGGACTTGGTCATACCGATAGTCGTTCCAAAGCAAGAACATATCATTTGCTTTGGCATAGTCGGCTTTATATTTGGTCAGCCCATATTCAAGAAGGTCTTCCAGATAGTCTTTAAATCCATTGTTAAGCTCGCAATTCAAAATAGCAGTATCTCCATCAGTGATAATGGTCCCACTTTTCTCCAGATATTCCAATGCATGGTGAAACTCCTTTCTATTATAATTCTGGACTTCAGCCCTCACCTTTTCTTCTATAGAACGAATACTATGGTCACCTACAAGCAGGTATTTGCAAATCAGATAGTCGTGAGGACGAACTAATTGTAACAGCCCAGACAGATAATTGATGACATTTTCTTGCTCGGCGTTGAATTCTATCAGATTCTCTTCATCTATGCCTTTCAAAAAGCCATAATACGAATTCGTCTTTTTATTAGAAATCTTAATCTGCATGAACTTAAGCAAATCTGGAGCACTGTCACTATTCAGATAGTCCATGTGTTTGGGATATGTAGGCGCATTGATGTACTTCTTGAAGTTATTATAGTCTTGCTTCATATACTTTAGACTATAGAAGTTCTCGTTTTCCACATAATTTAGGATTTCATCCTTCGAAAGACTGTCAATATTGATTTCCACACCAAATTGTTCCAATCCCAACGGTTTGAAATCATCCCTAACCAATGCTATCAACAAACGTTTTTCCATCACAAACTTCTGAGCCAAGCCACCCAAGGCCAATGCAATCTGTGCACTACGTTTATAATTGTTACCGATAAAATCAACAACAGGGACATACGCCTTATTGTCGTATTTTCGCAATCCACGTCCTAACTGCTGTATGAAGATGGTAGATGACTCCGTGGGCCGCAGGAATAACACCATGTTGACACCAGGTATATCTACACCCTCATTCAGTATGTCAACGGCACAGAGAACCTCCAAGGTGTCCTCTCTGTCACTCTGCAAGTCTTCGTATGCCCTAACACGCTCACCTGTATCGTTCTTACCTGTCAGATAAGCCGTTTTATAATAAGATCCCAAGGCTTCAGCCATCATTTTTGCATGGGATACCGTCTTGCAAAAAGCCAGCGCCTTTAGTTTCTGGTTTTGAACGCGATACTTCTCTATTTGCTCAACAACAAATTCGCAATGTTCATCAGTTACAAATTGAGAAATCATCCTGCGCTCATTCTCTTTGGAGAAGTCCACCCTGTTATCACGTATACCAAAATACTTGAATGGTACTATCAAATCGTTTACTAGTGCATCACGCAATCTCAGTTCATACGGTACATTATTCCCAAACAGCTCATAGACATCTTGATTATCCATACGTTCTGGAGTAGCCGTCAAACCGAGCAAGAACTCAGGTTCAAAATAATCAATGATTTTCTTATAAGATTCAGCTGCTGCATGGTGACATTCGTCAATGATGATGTAATCGAACTGTTTCTTGTCGAATAATTCCAAAGACCTACACATAGAAACATTCGTAGAGAACAGAAATGGCGCATCCAAATCTTTTTGCTCACCTGTGTATTTGCCCATAAAGACATCACCGCCAAATACATTTTGAAAAGTGACAAGTGATCGTTCTAGTATTGAACCCTCATGAACGATATACAAAAGATGATCTGGAGCAAAATTCAATGCATCGAAGGCAGCCAAATAGGTTTTACCACTACCTGTAGCTGCCACAACAAGCGCTTTGTCTTGTCCCATTGCCCTGTAGCGATTCAACTCACGGAGAGCTTTCCTTTGCATAAAGTTGGGCTTTATTTGGTGAGCAGACAAGTCATAGTCCATATCCCAACGCTCTATTGCAAAGTTTAGTCGCTGGGCGTATTTGTTGATTAGTGTAGCATCCAATGGCAGTGTTTTCTCCCATAGGCAACGGAATTCTTCCTTGGCATTTAGAATGGTTTCATTATTTGAGGAGACCCGAAGCATCATGTCCCACTCAATATTCTTAAGCAAAGCAAACCTCGTAATGTTTGACGAACCAATAATGAGTTCTGACTCTGAACCATAATCAAAGATATATCCCTTGGAATGAAAGCCAAATTTCTCATAGTTCTTTTCGTCATAAAAACAATCGTAATCAAGATGACACTGGAAGTTAGGGCGATTAGACAATTCTAAGAAGAATTTAATAGACTCTACGTCAGTGAAGTTCTGGTAGGTGGTTGTTATAACTCTACCTTCCACACCTCGTTCTATGGCTGCCTTAATATCTTGCGATAGTAAGACTAAGCCAGCTCTTTTAATAAAACTAACTGAAAAGCAGAATGACTTACACGTTCTTAGACTTTGCTTGACTTTGTCTAAAAATGTTTGTTCTGAATAGTTTGTTAAGAACTGTGATTCCATACTGATTATATTTTAATGCAGAATCATCTTCACCTCTACATTTGTCATTTGATAATACCGACTACAAAGATACGAAAAAGCGAGTACAAAACAAAAGAAAAGCTGTTTTTCTTTTCTTTGTCGAGCGAATGTCTTCGGTAAAGTAAGTTACGAAAAATACATCTTTGAGGAATACGTAGGGATTTTTGTCTTGACAAACAAAAAAACACAGATACATCATGAGCCAGTAAAGAACGTAACTGAAACCTGCCCCGTGTCACACTGGAGAAATTGGCATTAGTTAGTTCGTTTTGTTTACCAATGATTCCAAACTCCAACCGCAGATGGCTATAAAGAAGTCATCTGCATGCTCGTTGTTAAGAGAGGCAAGAAGAAGTTGGCGGGATTTCTTGTAATAAGGTTCTTCGTCGGAGTTGATCTCATTCAGTAGGGTTTCGAAGAATTTTTCAAGGAATTCTTCAGAATCTATGTCAAGAATAGCTTGGATTTGTTCTTTTTCCATAAATGCTTTTATTTGCAAAGGTAATAATATATGGGGTATGTGTCAAATGAATTAACAACTACCAGGGATTGCCAGGATTGATTAAGAAATAGGGATGCCTATGTCATAGCCATTATTAACACATTCATTTAGTCTGTCTTCATCTTCTATCATTCCTTCTGTTCCATCGTCATAGAGCTGACACATGTCACACCATCTACCATTATACCATAGATGGCGTGCTTCTTCTGACGTTAGAATACGCCAAACAGTCTTACCTTCTTCATCTTCAACACGAAGTGCTTTAAAGTAGTTACTCCAATCAAGTTGGTAATAGCTTAGCTGGTCTCGATGATCATATATAGTCTCGTATATTTGTATTTGTCTGTCAATACTATACACGTGGTCGAATGTAAGGATACTATTCCCATCTTCGTAAAAAGTGATGATGTCAAAGTCAATGGATATGCTATTCACATGAATAGAAACAGAAAGGTAGTTCTCGTAGTCATCTATCCATAGATCATCAATGTCTTTATTGAGTTTAATAGTGCCATAGCCGAGACTGAGTATTTCTTTCTTAATCTGAGGCGTTATTGTTTTGAAATCGCGCTTTGTTTCCATCATTCTTTTTTCAGCAAAGATAATCCGGAATATAATTATCTGCAAATATTCCGGCATTCTTTAATATTTTACCGGATTTGTTAAGAATTTGGCATAAGGAAATGCAAACTCTTTATTGCAAATCTAACTGAAAGGTGAACAAGGAAACAAGAAGTAAGCATGACTGGTATACTACCCTTTGTCACGCTTAAAGGAAAGCTGAATAAAAGTTGGAGAGAAAAGGAGAGCCGGCGTTTGCCAGCTCTCTTTATCAAACTATTCGATGTTGATCCATACTCTTTCACCCCTAACCTTGGCGGCATCAATCAAATTCATCAGCTGTGCCACCCAGTAGCGGGATTTGAATACCATGCCTTTTGATTGGTTCTCCCCCAAAGAATACATCCCTCTGTGTCTTCGGCGGTGTTGCCTGAATGGATGCGGATGCCTTGGAACATCGGTACATTCAACAGGAGGGGTAAGATTCTTTGTAAAAATTCTCTACGAATTAGACAAATTAGACGAATGTTTACTTTCAAATTGGGTATAGGCGCACGATCGTTTGCGTATAGCCGCACGATCGTTTGGGTATAGGCAAACGATGGAAAAGCGGTGGTTTGTTCCCTTATTCCTTATGGTTTTACCCCATTGTTATTATCATATCACCCTTTGAATTCATACAAAAGAGAGGGCACATCAGTCTGACTGACGTTTCCTGATTTAGGTTGACTCTCACCTTTTCCCGAAACATATCCCTCAAAGCCTTTGCACACGGGTGTTTCAAGAGGTTTACGGGATATGTTGGGAGGTTTCACGAATTAGACATAAGAACTTTTTAGACATAATAACATAAGAACGTTTTCGTTAAGCCAGATGAGCAAAGTGAAGCTTGCTTCGACTTTGCCATGGCGAGAAAAGGTAGGATGAAATCCAACAAATTTTTATTTAGACCAAAGAACAAAAGGACAAAATTTAACGTTTAATGTATAAAGCACTACTTTTCATCAATAAATGGCAGTTCGCCTAAGAATTTGTCAAAGTCGCTTTGGAATAAACGATCTTGGATAATGCGGTATTTCTCAAATTCCGTCTCGGCATGTTCCTTGGCCTCTTCTGCAGTCACTTTACCTGTATTCTGCAGTACTTTATTACCACCAGCTGCCAAAATCGCATCTATCTGTTTGGCCCAGTCCTCCATTGTCATGGGGATATGACGTTTGGCCATGCGTTCTGCTAATTCGAGCACACCATTCACAAGTTGGCCCATGTCTGCCAGTTCCACTTGCTTCAGATAGTTCTTGGCTATCGACACATCCGTCTTCACAATCTTGCCGTCAGGCGCATTCTCCCATGAAGTCAACCCCATATGTTCCTGCTCCGCATCAGCACGCTCCACTATTAGTTCTGCAGCCGTACGTCCATGAACTGCATAGTGCATTTTATTCTGCATCATCTTAAAGAACATCTTAGTGGTAGGAGCATCACGATTATAGTCTACGGCTGTAGCATATATATCTGTCAGTTTCTGATAGAAGCGGCGCTCGGACAGGCGTATTTCCCTGATCTCTGCTAACAGATGCTCGAAGTAGTCCTCATCCAGGAATGTACCATTCTCCATGCGCTTTCTGTCAAGCACATAACCACGAATAGCATAATCACGTAATACACTCGTAGCCCATTGGCGGAACTGCGTAGCACGGATAGAATTCACGCGATAGCCTACGCTGATAACAGCATCGAGGTTGTAGAACTTCGTGTTATAGATTTTACCATCAGATGCAGTATGTGCAATTTTTGCACATACTTGCGATTCTTCCAGTTCTGCTGACTCAAACACATTTCCAAGATGCTTGGTAATGACACTTCTGTCACAATTAAACAGCATGGCCATAGCTTTCTGCGTACACCATACAGTTTTATCCTTGTAATAAACTTCTACTCCTTGTTCCTTCCCTTCTATCTGAAAGATCAGGAACTCAGCTGTACTATTTCTTATTTCTCTTCTTTTTGACATACTTATTTTCTTTCGACTACAAAGATAATGCTTTTTTTTCATTCCACCCATATTTTTGACAGAAGAACTTTTTAGACATAATAACATAAGAACAAAAGGACCAATGTTTATTTAGACCAAGGAACAAAGGGACCAAATTTAATGCTTAATGTTTAATCTTTAATGTACAATGTTTAATCTTTAGTGTAAAACGGGAAAGAATGGTATTTCTGGGATAATTATTCTAATTATTCTAATTTCTTTCAGGACTAAAGCGAACACGGATAAGTGACAAGTGATAAGTCACAGGTTCAAAGTAATGAGTGGTACACGATTGATGGACAGAAGCTCAATGGAATGCCGGCGAAGAAGGGAGTGTATATTCAAAACGGGAAAAAGAGAAGCCACCCCTAGCCCCTCCATAAGGGAGGGGGACTAAGAAAGAAAGGGAAGCCTACCCCTAGCCCCTCCCAAGAGGAGGGGGACAGAGAAATAGCCGGAGAATTTACTTCCGGCTATTTCTTTGGTTACAAGAGGCTTTTAAGCTTCAATTCAGAAAGTCCCAAGTGCATAACTGTTAGTCCTAAATATCTTCAGGGATTAAAGGGTCAGCAGTCCCTGAATCAGTCAACAACTGGAACTGCATGTCAAACTCAAGTACCTTTATCATAGGTCTTGAGTAATCCTTTTTGTTTTCTTTCATTTTGTCATTTATAAATTTGTTAGTAACTAGAAGTATTAAAACCGATGCAAAAATATGCTTTTATTTTGAAACTTCCAAATCACTTTTGCATTTCTCCACTTAATGACGTCCTTCCAACACTCCGCCCCTTAGATAGATTTGTTGCTGTTCTCTTGGTCGTTTCACGTATATTTATTATATTTGCAGCGAAAACAATAAACAACTAATAACATAAAGACTATGAAGAAAGTATTATTCATTCTGATGCTGATGACTATCGGTTTGTCGGCGCAGGCAGCAGAACTGATGGTCGGGGGCGTGAGTGTCAACCTAAATCAACAAGTGAGTGATTGTACAGACGGCTTGACTGGAGGAACTTACAGTTACTTTCCCTCACAAAGTAAACTGGTGCTTAATAGTGCGAAGATCAAGACCACAGGTTCTTATGGAATCTATAGTACTGTAGATGGTCTGACCATTCTTATCAACGGTGAGAATAGCATCGAGGCTACAATCGGATTTTTTTTAACAGGCGAAACGCGCATGGCTATCAATAGTGGTGGAAAGATGACAGTATCAAGTACCTCCTATTCCCTGTATTCAAATAATCCAACGAAACAACCGAAGATCGAAATAGACCGTGGTACGTGGATATTCAATTATACTATGGTATTTGGCGGTAACCTGATCATAGAAGGAGGTGCTAACGTGACCGTTAATAATACGTCTCAAGAGAAAACCCTTTATGGTGATTTAAATAATGGTTCGTCTCTATTAACCATAGATAACTCCACACTGAATGTAAATGGCAAAAGTAGTAGTACAGCTGTCTACGCGCCTGTAGTATTAAAAGACTGCGTCATTGCCAGTCCGTTGAGGGCAGTTCGTGCTACATACTCAGAATCAAGTAATATTTTTGATCCATCGTATTCATCCACTGAACCCGCATGTATACTCAACACGTCTGGTAATCTTCTCAAGGGGAACCTGACCATTAAGCCAGGCACTGCCTACGGTTTGTGGATTTGTGGCGTACAAGTGAACAGTTTGAACTACGGTAACATCTGGCAGCTGGAAACGACGGGGAGCAGTACGAACGTAGCGAATCTTTCTTACAAACCCTCGGCAAAAACGTTAACGCTGCAAGCTGGCTCCCAATTAACTTCTCAGTATTTGATGTTTCCCCCGATTCATAACGAGATTAGCGGTTTGAAGATCAATGCCTATGGAAATGTTTCCATCGGGTTCAAAGATAATAATGGTTTATGGGGAATTGATTCGCATGCCAACTGTACCATCAACGGTGATGGTGGTTCTTTGAATGTCTCTGTCGGAGAAGGCGTTACTGCCATCAATGCTTCTAATTCCAATATGACCTTTAACAATATCTCACTGACTGCTATTGGTCAATATGGATTGTATGGCACGGGCAACAGCAAGATTTATGCGAACAACAGTACACTGTCCATTACGGGAAGTGTGCAGGCTATCAAAGTCGAAAACATGGGTTTCGATCCTGACGACAACTGTATCATTACCTATCCTACCGATGCAGTCAAGATGATTGACGGTGTTTATACGTTGGATGTTTCTATGGGCCAACTTACTCCTATTCCCGCCACTATAGTACATGCCAGACAATTGATAAAATATCCCCTGTGGATAAATGGAGAACAGATTACAGAAACGAACTGTGATCGTATCAAATCGCTATTGGATATGAGACATGTTTATGGCAGTATCACGTTCTCTCCGCCTAACAAGTTGCAGTTAAACAGTTTTGAGATACACCCCGATGAAACACTCAAAGATTACTTCATTTCCACTACACTAGACGAGTTGATCCTGAACTTGACAGGCACCAGCTTTGTACGGGCATCTGGTAATAGCCTAATCGCAACAGGGAATGTGACTGTGAACGGAACGGGAGCGATCAATATTGATACTGGTGATTATGGCATGCGGATAGGAGGAACACTCAAGATTACCGGAAGTGCCTATCTCATGGGATCAGGAGAGACATGTGGCATCGCTGCACATAAACTTGTCATGACCTCGGGAACAAAGCTGGAAGTTGGAGCATACAGTGAAAACGGGCGATCGTTGTATTGCGACTTACCACCAGAACTGGATGGTGTCGCACTACCCGCCGACATGTATTACAACGAGAGTAAGCAATGCGTCTGCTACAAGGCTACTGGGTTGCCGGTGACACAAAAAGATGTCAAGATCTGTGCCGATAACGTCGTCAGTATAGCTACCGGCATACAAGATACCAATGTTGTAGAGACAGACATACCGACGCGCGTCTACACCACTACCGGTCAGCTGATATGGAATGGCACTGGGCAACCGCAGCTGCCCAGCGGCATCTACATCGTCAATGGTAAAAAGGCTGTGATTAATAGATGAAAGCGATATGTGATTTTATTTCCCGTTGGATGGGCGTGCTGGTACTGCTGATGGCGGTATTTTCGTTCCTGGTGCCTGCCCCGATAGGGGCCATTCCTACGTGGGTGATCAATCCACTCCTCGGACTGATTATGTTTGGTATGGGACTTACGCTGTCGGCCAAGGATTTCCGCATCGTGTTCAGTCGCCCGAAGGACGTGTTGATTGGCTGTCTGGCCCAGTTCACGGTGATGCCCCTTATGGCCTGGCTACTGGCATGGGCGTTTGATCTGCCCAAGGAGTTGGCATTAGGTGTGATTCTCGTGGGATGCTGCCCTGGCGGTACGGCCTCGAACGTGATTACCTTCCTGGCCCGCGGCGACCTTGCCCTGAGCGTGGGTATGACTGCCACCAGTACGATTCTCGCGCCGCTGCTGACACCCCTGTTGGTATGGCTGCTGGCAGGAACGATGGTGGAGGTGGATACCGTGGGGATGCTGCTGAGCATTCTCTATGTGGTGATTGCACCGATTATCGGCGGACTGCTTTGTCAGCGCTACCTTCCGCAGACAACCCGCAAGGTGGTGCCTTATCTGCCTGCCTTCTCCACGCTGATGATTACCATGGTGGTGGGCATCGTTGTTTCGCACACGGCCGACAAGCTCATGGCGGGCGGGATGATCGTGATTCTGGTGGTGATGCTCCATAACCTGAGCGGATTGGCCATTGGCTACAGCATCGGCAAGCTACTCAGTTTGAAGCGCGAGAAACGCATCGCCCTGAGCATCGAGGTAGGCATGCAGAACTCAGGTCTGGCCTCCAGTCTGGCGGTGCTCCACTTCGCCGCATACCCCCTTGCCACCATTCCCGGTGCCATCTTCAGCGTGTGGCATAACATCAGCGGGGCCCTTGCTGCACGACTGTATAGCGCGGGGTGCAAAGCATGATGAACAGGGAGTTCATTATGTGTAAACAAAACTGCCGAAACATTTGGTGACTTCAAAAGAAACCATTATCTTTGCACTATCATTCATCAGAGATAGTCATGAACGTTAGCGACAGTATTGTAATCATACCAACGTACAACGAGAAGGAGAACATCGAGAAAATTATCCGGGCCGTGTTCGGACTGGAAAAGTGTTTCCATATTCTGGTTATTGACGATGGTTCGCCCGACGGTACGGCAGCTATCGTGAAACGACTGATGGCGGAGGAGTTTGCCGACCGTTTGTTCCTCTTGGAACGCAGCGGGAAACAAGGTCTGGGTACTGCGTATATCACAGGCTTCAAATGGGCGCTGGAGCATACCTACGACTATATCTTCGAGATGGATGCCGACTTCAGTCATGACCCGAACGACCTGCCCCGATTGTATGCTGCCTGCAAAGACGAAGGGTACGACTTGGCCATCGGCTCACGCTATATCAGTGGCGTGAATGTGGTGAACTGGCCCATCGGCAGAGTACTGATGAGCTACTTCGCCTCGAAGTATGTCAGGTTCGTGACCGGATTCAAGGTTCATGATACCACTGCGGGATTCAAATGTTACAAACGGCACGTACTGGAGACCATCGAGCTCGACAAGATACGCTTCAAGGGCTACGGCTTCCAGATCGAGATGAAGTACACGGCTTACAAGATCGGCTTCAAGATCAAGGAGGTGCCGGTAATCTTCGTGAACCGTCGCGAAGGGGTGTCCAAGATGTCGGGCGGCATCTTCGGCGAGGCCTTCTTCGGAGTGATGCGACTAAGGTGGGACGGATGGACGAGGAAGTATCCGGCCCTGCCGGAACTTTGAACTTTGAGCTTTGAACATTGAACTTTATGATTACCTTTGACCGAATCCCTTTGACTTTTGACGTAACTATGAATTATGAACTTTGAACTATGAACTCTATCATGAGAATACTATATTGCTTCTACCAGTTGTTTATTGCCGTTCCACTGTTTATCGTGTGGACCATTATCATATCGCTCACAGTGGTGGTGGGCTGCACCTTGGGAGGCGGTCATTGGTTTGGCTACTACCCCGGTAAGGCATGGGGATGGCTATCGCTGAAGCTGTTCCTGCTGCCAGTGAAGGTGGAAGGTAGGGAGAACCTGAAAGAGGGGGAATCGTATGTCTTTGTGAGTAACCACCAAAGTATGTTCGACATCTTCCTGATATTCGGTCATCTGGGCCGACAGTTCAAGTGGATGATGAAGCACCAGCTGCGGAAGATGCCGTTTATCGGCTTTGCATGCGCCCGCTCGCACCAGATATTCGTGGATAAGCGCGGACCGAGTAAGATCAAGAAGACCTACGATGAAGCACGGAAGATATTACAAGGGGGAATGTCGCTTTCGGTATTCCCCGAAGGAGCCCGCACGTTTACCGGTCATATGGGTGTGTTCCGCCGTGGCGCCTTTATGCTGGCTGATGACCTGCAGCTGCCGGTGGTTCCCATGACCATCAACGGCTGCTTTGATGTGATGCCGAGGATGCGCGACTACCGTTTCATCTCCTGGCACCCGCTCACGCTGACCATTCATGCACCTATCTATCCTGAGAGTAAAGGACCGGAGAACATCAAGCGCATGATGGACGAGAGCTACGAGAAGGTGATGTCGGGACTGGTTCCTGAGTATCAAGGATACGTGGAGAACCCTGATCAATAAGATCGTTTATTTCCCCTTTCTTAACGTCAGTACCACAATCTCTCCCGACATACCGAATCGGAAGGGAATGAGGGCGCCCAAACCAGAGGTGACGAACATCGAACGACCGCTCTTCTCATACCACCCGGCCACATAATCGGTTTTCAGTGAGACAGGTGTCCACCCGAAGAGCTTGAACTGACCGCCATGGGTGTGACCGCAGAGGGTGAGCTGCGCCTTCAAATCGGGCACCAGCTCGGTAGCCCAGAGTTCTGGGTTATGCAGCAGCGCCACCGCAAAGGCATTGTCTTTCACCCCTTGCTGCGCTTTCGGCAGATCGCTGCGCCTTGTATATTTGCCAGTAAAGCCCAATGTGTTATCATCTATACCCATCACCACGATGGAGTCGGAACCTCTACGCACCACCCTATTCTCGTTCAGCAGCACATCCCATCCCATACTGCGTTGCTTACTCTTGATGAGATTCTCGTTCAAAGCCTCTGTGGCAAAGTCGGCCTTGATGTAATTGGGGTAGTCGTGGTTGCCCATCACGGAATACACCCCGTCCTTGGCCTTGATGGTGGAGAGCAACGACTGTACCGGATCAAGCTCTGAAGGCTGCAGGTTCTGAAGGTCGCCCACGAAGACAACCATATCGCCCTGCTGTTCGTTAATCATCCGGATGTTCTTCTCCAGTACCTTCTCTCGTCCTCCAAGGTAAGAGCCTACATGAAGATCGCTGAAGAGTACGATGCGGTAGCCGTCGAACGATGCGGGCAGATCCTTACACACAAACTCCTGCTCATTCACTTCGGTCTTGTTATACCCAATGGTGAAGCCATAGATGGCAATGAACAGCGTGATGAGCGCCAGACAGAAACCAACGAGGTTCCCCCAGTTCTGTCGTTTGTGCAGCAGCTTGCAGAAAAGGAGACCGATGACACTGCAGATGGCGAACACGGCCAAGGGGGCGACGATAATACCCAACAGGAACAGATAGAGGTACAGGATATTCATATCCGCAGGGGCAAAATCGCTTCCAGCCGACAAGCCTAAGGTATAGACCACCATGAGGGCGGCGGGTATCCATATGAGGGTTTTCCACAATACCTGATGATGCTTGCGCCGATTCAGGTAATGACGGTGCAGGTAGATCACAGGGAGGGTGATAAGAATGATCAGGGGGATGAGGATTCGGGCTATCATATGTTAATTGAGAATTGAAAATTAGAGGTGAGAGGCGAGGAAACGACGGGCCAGCTCCACGGGAATGCCGCGCCGCAGGGAATAGTCGTGTAACTGATCCTCCCCAATCTTACCTAAGTTGAAGTAACGTGCCTGGGGATGAGCTATCATGAAACCGCTGACCGATGCATGGGGCATCATCATCCCACTCTCGGTGAGACGAATACCGATGTCCTTCATGCCAATCAGATCGGATATAATGAAGTTGATACTGGTGTCGGGAAGAGAGGGATAGCCGATGGCAGGACGGATGCCCTGGAAGGCCTCCACATGCAGCTGCTGCATGGAAAGGTGCTCATCGGGCGCATAACCCCAGTAGTGCTTGCGCACCTCTTCGTGCATACGCTCGGCTGTAGCCTCAGCGAGTCGGTCGGCCAATGTCTGAGCCATCATCCTCGCAAACGGATCGTCTTCGGTATCGGTTTCCAAGGCATGATCAACGGTCGTGGCAAAGATGCCGATGGTATCGGTCTGTCCTGATGACAACGGACGGATGAAGTCGGAGAGGCATATATTCAGTTCTTCGCTCCCCACAGGGTGCTGCTGGCGCAGGAAGGGAATACGTATCTCAGAAACTTCCGAGTTATCTTTTCCTTCAGGCCACACCACCACATCATCGCCATCGCTGTTCGCCTCGAAGAGACCGAAGACCGCATGGGTGTGATACTTACCATCGAGGTACGACAACCGCTGGTCGGCCTCCTGGCGCAGCTTCTCGCGCTCCATGCTCCCCTGATTCCCTACGCCCCAGGCATAGTAGAAGTAGATCCAGTTCACATAGGGAACCAACGTACTGATGTCGTATGTGATTTGTTGTATCATCTGAATGACAGTTCCTCGCCGTGATAATGCGCATCAAAATCTCCTTGGTTGTACAGGTGGTGACCGTTGCAGAAGGTGTGCTGCACCTTCCAGCGGTAGGTATGCCCGAGCATCGGACTCCATTGGCACTTGCTCTGGATAATCTCCTTCGTGACGGTCCAGGGAGCATTGGGTCTGACAATAACGATGTCGGCCTTATATCCTTTCCTGATGAACCCGCGTTCGCGAACTTCGAACAACTGCGCCGGATGATGGCACATCAGCTCTACCAGTCGTTCAACAGACAGGACGCCTGCATCCACCAGTTCCAGCATGGTGACCAGCGAGAACTGGATCATCGGCATGCCCGATGTGGCCTTGGCTGCCCCACCGTGCTTGTCACTTAACTGATGTGGCGCATGATCGGTTCCAATGACTGCAATCCGTCCGTCATTCAATGCACTACGCAACGCATCACGATCGACTTTGGTCTTAATGGCGGGGTTGCACTTGATCAATGCGCCCAACGTACCATAATCCTCATCGCAGAAATACAAATGACTCACCGTCGCCTCAGCGGTAACATAACTATGAACTATGAACTCTGCACTTTGAACTCTCTTTAGGAGTTCAAGTTCCTTGGCGGTAGTGAGATGTGCGATGTGCAGATGGGCATGATATTTCTCGGCCAGTTCCACGGCCAGGCGCGAGCTTTCGTAACAAGCCTCCTCGCTACGGATTTCCGGATGATGGATGATATCAGGATCCTCGCCATAGCGCGCCTTCGCCTCAGTCATGTTCCTGTTGATGATGCTGGTATCCTCGCAGTGCGCCATGATGGGCAGCGGTGAGGTACGGAAGATCTCTTCCAGCGCCGCTTTCTTATCAACCAGCATATTCCCCGTGCTGCTACCCATGAACAGCTTGATGCCAGGGATGCGATGAATATCCAACTGGGGGAAGAGATGAGCATTTCCATTGGTGGCGCCGAAGAAGAAGCTGTAGTTTACATGACTGCTTCGCTGTGCCAGCAGGAACTTCTCGTTGAGTGTTTCCAAAGAGGTGGTCTGAGGAACGGTATTGGGCATATCGAAATAGGAGGTGACACCCCCGAAGGCTGCCGCCCTACTCTCGCTCTCGATATCGGCCTTCTGCGTGAGTCCTGGCTCACGGAAATGCACATGGTCGTCGATGATGCCCGGAAAAACAAAACACCCCGTGGCATCAACCGTCTGGTCGAACTGCCCCTGGGGTGCTGATGGTTTCTCAATGATGTCCGCAATACGATCGTCCTCAATAATCAGAGAACCTTGAAAGGAACGTCCTTCGTTGACGATGGTTGCGTGGGATATCAGTGTTTTCAATGCTATTCGGTATTTATTGCGCTGAATCGGTTGGCTGTGCCAGCTGATTGGGTGTAGGAACCTGCGGCAGCGGTGCTTGCGGAGCCGTTTGCGGAATGCCTGAAGGCTCAGCCATACCGTTCATGATGGCCTCGTTCTGCTTGGCTGTCTCGTAGTAGGTCTTCACATACGCATCGTTCTTGAAGTTATCGGTAGCCTTACTCATCAATGCCTCCACCCATGGGGAGAGCAGCGGCGTACGGTCGGCTGCCGTCAGCATGAAGAACACGCCCGGTCCTAACACATTATCAAAGTTCTCCTCGATGAAGCCGGTAACGAGCTTATCCTCCTCATCGGCAATCCTTGCAGCCTCCTCGTTCAGACGCGCATTGGTTACGTTCTCGTCCTCACCGTCCATGATGGCCTGACTCTGCTTATGACCTAAGTCTTCCATCTTTCTCTGCAGCTGGTTGTATTCCTCGAGGAAGGCGGTCAGCTTATCGTTCAGCGGCGTACCGCTTACTTTCTGCTCTGAGTTGTCGATCTTGATCAGGATCTCGCCACGCTCAATCACCACGGGCATGATGCTCTCATCATCCATGAACAGCGTGGCCATCCTGGTGCTGTCAACCGTTCCGGTGAACTGGAATTTTCCATGAACAACATCGCACGAATCCACATTCTTCAGGTCACTGTTCTTGAAAACCTTCAGATAGAGCATTCGTCCGTCGAGCATCTGCACGTCGGAAGAGCCTTGGATATTGTAACTGTTAGCACACGATGTAAGCGCGGCCAGTGTCAGTAGTGCGTAGATGATTTTATTCATAAAAAACTCGTATAACAGCTTATGTCGGTTTGTCTACCGGCACGAAGACTCTGCAAAAGTACAATGTAATCTTGAAGTATGGAAAAATTTTCATGCTATTTAAAACAAATGAGCATACTTTTAGGGTTTTTTTGCCTCTTTTTCCAATTCATGACTAATTCGGTGCGTGGTATATACCTCAAGAATGGCAGCAACCAACAATAGCACTACCCATTTTCCCATGATATAAATAATGTATGCGTTCAAACCATTGGTGATATGGTTCTGGAAAAACGGCAACAGGAAATTATAGGCATTCTCCACCATGAGCAACCCTGCCAGGATGAACAGGATATCGGCGAAGATCATGATGCGGCGCAGACGACGGATTACGAAGCTGTCGCCATTGTATGTCTGCAGTATCTGCATGGAAGAAAACAGCAGGGCGCCTACAAGGAAAACCCAGGATGCGGGATGACTGAATCCGAACACATAGAAGCCGGCACCGATGACCATCATGGCGCCGCCTATCAGGAACAAGATGTTCTGGAACCTATTCAGCTGTCTCATCACCTTCCTCCTTTACCGGTTGTAAATCATCACTCAGTACGAAGATATCCTCATCGTCGGCCTTCATGAAATATCGCTCACGGGCAATCTTCGTGATGGCTTTCGGATTGCGGCGCAACTCGCGCAACTGAGCCTCATCACGCTCATACTGCGCATTGTACTCCGCGATTTTCGTCTTCAGTTCCTCAATCTGCAGGTCGTACTTCACACGCTGGTAAAAGCTGTTCTCATCGAGCACACCCACAATCAGGACACCGACAATCAGCACAATCCAATATTTGTTGTGACTGAGAAAGGCATAGACAGGATTTGATTTACTCATATTTTTTCCTTATTTGAGCGCAAAGATAGCAATATTTATTGAAAAATTACTATCTTTGCACGAAACTTTTCAATAATTATGGAAGAATATATTGTATCAGCACGCAAATACCGGCCGATGACCTTCGATTCGGTGGTGGGACAGGAGGCACTGACCACCACGCTGAAGAATGCGGTGAAGAGCGGAAAGCTGGCACATGCCTACCTTTTCTGCGGACCGCGAGGCGTGGGAAAAACCACCTGCGCACGCATCTTCGCCAAGGCCATCAACTGTGAGACGCCCACCGAAGAGGGGGAAGCATGCAACCACTGCGAAAGCTGCCAGGCCTTCAACGAACAGCGGTCGTATAACATCTTCGAGCTGGATGCTGCCTCGAACAACTCCGTGGAGAACATCAAGGTGTTGATGGAGCAGACACGCATCCCGCCGCAGATAGGCAAATATAAGGTGTTCATCATCGACGAGGTGCACATGCTTTCCACTGCTGCCTTCAATGCCTTCCTCAAGACCTTGGAGGAGCCGCCAGCACATGTCATCTTCATCCTCGCCACGACCGAGAAGCACAAGATCCTGCCCACGATTATCAGTAGGTGCCAGATATACGACTTTGAGCGTATGACTGTTCCCAATATCGTGAACCATCTGAAGATGGTGGCCGAGAAAGAAGGCATCACTTACGAGGAGGAGGCGCTGAACATCATTGCCGAGAAGGCTGATGGCGGTATGCGCGACGCGCTGTCGGTATTCGACCAGGTGGCTTCTTTCTGTCAGGGGAACATCACCTACCAGAAGGTGATAGACGACCTGAATGTGCTCGATACGGAGAACTATTTCAACATCATCAACCTGGCGTTGGAGAACAAGGTGGCCGATATCATGGTACTGCTGAACAACGTCATCAACAACGGCTTCGATGGCGGTCATCTCATCAGCGGACTGGCTGCGCATGTGCGTAACGTACTGATGGCGAAAGATGAGCAGACCATCCCGCTGCTGGAGGTGAGTCAGCGCCAACGCGACCAATACCGCGAGCAGGCTAAGAAATGCCCGCCCTCGTTCCTGTATAAGGCGCTGAAGATCATGAACGACTGTGATGTGAACTACCGCCAGAGCAGTAATAAGCGACTGCTGGTGGAGCTCACCCTGATTCAGGTGGCGCAGATCACGCAGGAGGATGATACGCCTTCGGCGGGGCGCAGCCCTAAGCGATTAAAATCCCTGTTCAAGAAACTTGTCAAGAACGTTCAAGTCAAGGTTGCTCCACAGGGTGGCACCGAACGTTCCCAGAAAAAGAGCGGTGAGCCCACAGCGCCCGTCGTTCAACCTGCTGATACTGCTCCTGAAACACCGGCAGCACCTGAAACTCCTGCAGCACCAGCAACACCACAACCCCAGCAACGTGTGCGTCTTGGCTCGATTGGTATGACCTTCGCCAACCTGAGTAAGAGCGGGAAGAAACCTGTTTTCCAGAATGAGAATGAAGAGGAGGCGCAGACGGGCGAACAACGGGTGTTCGACGAGGATATGCTGTTGATGCAATGGACGGCCATGTGTAACCGTATGCCGCAGCAGATGACTGCCATGGCCACGCGCATGAAGAACATGACACCGGTCATTACCGAATTCCCCCATATCGAGGTGGTGATTGACAATGAGATTCTGCTCGATCAGATGAAGACCATCCAGAAACGTATCCGCAACACCCTCGTCACGAATCTCCATAACAACGACATCACTCTTCACCTGCGTTTGGCCAAGCCCGATGAGGTGAAGAAGATTCTGAATAACCGCGAAATGCTGGAAGAGATGCGGACTAAACACCCCGCATTGGAACATTTGCTCGGAAAGCTGGAACTGGAGCTTGTATAAAGCAGCCTTAAATCAGCGTCATTCCTAACTGATGACATTCCTTGCGCATCTCATCCGGCCATATACTGGCCTGGATCTCACCGAGATGAGCTTTCTGGAGGAGTACCATACACAGACGACTCTGACCGATACCGCCGCCCACGCTGAGGGGCAGTTCGCCATTAAGAAGCTTCTGGTGGAAATACAGCTGGGCGCGATCCTGCTTACCGGTAATCTCCAACTGGCGGGTCAGACTCTCCTGATCCACACGAATACCCATGGATGACAGTTCTACAGCACGCCCCAGCACAGGATACCAAATCAGGATATCACCGTTCAAGCCCTTCTTGCCATCACCGCACTCTGTGGTCCAGTCGTCATAGTCGGGTGCACGACCGTCGTGGGGTTCTCCGTTGGCCAGCTTACCGCCGATACCTATGATGAAGACCGCTCCGTACTTCTTCGCAATCAGGTCTTCACGTTCCTTGACGCTCTTATCGGGATACATCGCCAGCAGGTCCTCACTGTGGATGAAATGAATCTCCTGCGGCAGGAAGGGGTTCAGCTTACAATAGCGTTCGCACACCAGGAACTCTGTGCGGAGGATGGCGGCATAGATTCGACGTACAATGTTCTTCAGGAAGTCGAGGTTACGCTGGTCGCGCGTAATCACAGCCTCCCAGTCCCATTGGTCAACATACAATGAGTGAAGGTTATCCAGCTCCTCGTCGGCACGGATGGCATTCATGTCGGTATAGACGCCATACCCCGGCTCCACATGATACTCAGCCAAGGTGAGTCGCTTCCATTTCGCCAGCGAATGCACCACCTCTGCCTTGGCATCACCCAGATCCTTGATGGGGAAGGTAACAGGACGCTCCACACCGTTCAGGTCGTCGTTGATACCCAGTCCTTGGAGCACGAAAAGCGGTGCGGTTACACGGCGCAGACGAAGCTCCGTACTGAGGTTCTGCTGGAAGAATTCCTTAATCAGTTTAATGCCCTGCTCGGTCTGTCGCATATCAAGCACAGACTCATAGTCGATGGGCTTCATAATCTTACTCATTGTCGTCTTTTATCTGTATTTTTGTCAAAACTGCCTGCAAAGGTAAGAAGAAAATATTAAAATGCAAGAGAATTTTTATATTTTTCTCGCATTTTGCAAGCAAAAATAGACAAAATATAGACAAAACGACAAGAAGCAAGAAGCAAGAGCACTATTCTCTTGCTTCTTACCTCTTGCTTCTAAAAGTTTCGCATGCACATGCGAAATTTAATTCTATACCTGCTGTATTTCCGGTTGCAAGTCTCTCTTCCGGGCCAGCTCCTTCAGTTTGTCCTTACCCTTGAAGGCGAATACCCAGATGAGGAAGGCTGCGATGGCCAAGAGGATAATTCCGATAATCGGACGGTAGAACAGCCAGGCAATGGCAATGATGATGAGCGACCATACAATGCCGACCACCGTGCAAACCACACCAACGCCCCAGCCCACGATGTTGGCCACGAAGGGCACCACCTTGAGGACGGTAGAGAGAATATCGAAGATACCCTTCAGACCGGTGATTACGAGGATGACACCTAAGATACGAAGAACCCAAAGGAAGAGATGGTTCTGCGAGTGCTCGCTTTCGAAGATCTCGTCCATGTCCTGCTTACCCATGCGCACAACCGAGAAGGTCTTACCGTTCTTGGCCTTATACGACTTGAATGTATCGCCGCTCACCTTGGCCATGATGGTGATCATAGCGGGAACCACCTTCTCGAAGGTGATACGCACATCACCCACCTGCGGACTGGTAGGCGACTGTCCGAAATACAATATGTTTCCTGCCTGATGCACAAAGTCGTAGTCTTTCTTGTTCTCCTGCGGCACACTGTCGGGCACGATGGTCTTCACCGAATCGGGAATAGCAGCCAGGGTGGAATCACCTACTACGGTGTTCACCACGTTCTGCACCACCTGCTGGGCAGTTGGCAGCGGACCGTTATAGCGTACGTGGATGTCCCTGCAGGCCTTGTCCCATGCCTTCAGCTGGTTGTCGGCCAGACTCACCACCACGGGCTCCATGGAACGGATGCTGTGAATCTGACTCTCGTTCAGCTTATAGGCGCCGAAGGTGACATTCTCGGCCCACTGCGTGGCATTCTCGGCGGTTGTCAGCACATAGTTCTTCTGCTGATAAGCAGGATCGTGGAAGGTTGACGACTGCACCGGTCGGCTCACCCACTCCATGGTATAGGTATAGGTGGTAACGGTTTCCTGCTTACCGCCCAGTTTGTCATGACTCTCACTCGAAGCATGCTCCACCCACTGGTAGTACTCCACGGTACGCTGCAATCCGATGGCACGCTCGCCCAGTCCGTACTCCTTATCCACCAGTGAATCCTGTGTGGTAGCCACTGCCGAGGCATGAATCAGCTCACCGTCGTATTCGGGGTTGATCTTGTTCACGCTCTCCATTTCCACGGCCACTTTCTCCGCTTCGTTAAGCATCTTGTCGGTCTTCACCGCCCTACCTTCGTTCCACCACAGTAATGCGGTACCGATACAGAAGAGGATGAAGCCACCTCCGATTCCTTTGAACGAGCTACCCACACGTTGGCCATAGCTCCGAGTTGTTGTTTCTTGATAAGCCATATTTATAAGTTTTAATGATTGATGTCACACTGTTTTGCTCAGTTGGTTTTGCCAATTTGACGGCAAAGATAAATAAAAAGATGGAATAATCGTCGCCTTTTGTGCGAAAAAGTGTGGATTTGCGTACGAATCCATCAGTTTTTCTTGCAATTATGTAAAAATTTATCATTTTATGCTTATCTTTGCGGCATCAATCATGAAGCTATCAGACACATGGAAAGTGCTATTAACGGATATTACAAACTCTCGTGGAGGGAACGCATCGGGTTTTGCTCAGGCGATTTGGCCCAGAACCTGATCTATCAGACAGTCAGCATCTGGCTACTGTTCTACTATAACAACGTCTTTGGATTGGATTCGGCTGTGGTGGCCGTGATGTTCCTTGTGGTACGTATCATCGACGTGATATGGGATCCGATGGTGGGGGCCATGGTGGATAAGTCGCACCCGCGCTGGGGCAAATACCGCTCGTGGCTGCTGTTCGGTGGAATCCCTCTGGCAGCCTTCGCCATGCTGTGCTTCTGGAACGGGTTCAGCGGATCGCTGCTCTATGCTTATATCACATATGTAGGACTGAGTATGTGCTTCACACTGATCAATGTGCCGTATGGTGCATTGGGTACTTCGCTTACGCGCGACACCGATGAGATTACCATCCTGACCAGTGTGCGCATGATCATGGCTAATCTCGCAGGACTGATCATCAAGACGCTCCCGCTGGTCATCGTTCTCTTCGCACCGAAGGTGCTGAACCCACAGACGGGACAGATGGAGGCGGTGTATAACACCCCTGAGGCAGGCCAGGCGTGGTTCTTCACCATGAGCATCTTCGCCGTGACCGGTTTGATACTGCTGCTTGTCACATTCTTTGAGAGTAAGGAGCGCATCGTGATGGATAAGAGCGAGACCGCCAGTGTCAAGGTGAGCGACCTCTGGATGGAGTTGGTAAGGAACCGTCCGCTCAGAATTTTGTCTATCTTCTTCATCATCGCATTCACCACCATGAGCATCAGTAATGCAGCCGACTCATATTTCATGACGTTCAATATGCATGCCACGCCGTTCATGACCACAGTGTTCATGTGGCTTGGCACCATTCCCGCATTCATCTTCCTACCCATGGTACCTGCCATCAAACGGAAGATCGGTAAGAACGGGATGTTCCGCCTGTTCCTCGGAATAGCTATTGCGGCCATGCTACTGATGTATCTCTGCTGCTCCATCCCCAGTCTGAAGACTTACGCCCCCTTGATCTTTGCGGTGCAGTTTGTCAAGAGCTCAGGTGTTGTGGTTGCCACGGGGTATATGTGGGCTCTGGTTCCCGAGGTGGTTACCTATAGCGAATATGCTTCGGGCAAGCGTGTGGCAGGCATCGTGAATGCACTGATCTGCATCTTCATGAAGGCAGGTATGGCGCTGGGTGGTGTCATCCCCGGACTGGTGCTTGCATGGGTTGACTTCAAGGCGGGTGAAACCGTACAGGCTCCGCTGGCTGAGCAGGGTATCCTCTGGCTCGTCACCTTGATTCCCGCCGTCCTGTTCGTTCTGGCCATCTACGTCATCGGTAAATACGAACTGAGTGATGAGAAGATGGACGAGATCAATGCTGCGGTCACAAAACATTGAACTTTTGGAGCAGCGAGTGTAAAACCAAGCTTGCTTGAGGTTTGCCGAGTCGTGACAAAAGTCATGGAACGGAGTGACATAACTATGAACTATGAACTATGAATTTTGAACTTTGAACTATATATGCTGACATCAAATTCCGACAAGATCACGAGAGACTATTTCGACTCTCTGCTGATTGAGACACGTTACATGGATGCTGAGCTCCCGTCAACCGAGATGACGCTGTTCGGCGAAGTATTCCGCACACCGATAATGACCGCTGCCCTGTCGCATCTGCATAACTCCGCACGCAACGGTATGACCATCTATGCCCGTGCAGCTGCCCTGAGTGGTGCTGTGCATTGGGTGGGCATGGGTAGCGATCAGGAACTGGAGGACATCGTGGCCACTGGGGCCAGAACCATTAAGATTATCAAACCGCATGCTGATAACCGCGAGGTGTTCCGCAAGATTGAACATGCGGTCAAGGTGGGTTGTATGGCTGTGGGAATGGATATCGACCATGCCTTCAATTCCGAGGGTGGGTACGATAATGTGTTCGGACTTCCCATGAAGGCCAAAACCACTGAGGAGCTGACCGACTTTGTGCAGGCTGCTGGTGTGCCGTTCATCGCGAAAGGTGTGCTCAGTCCGCATGATGCCGAGAGGTGTTTGAAGGCTGGCTGTGCAGGTATGGTGGTGTCGCACCATCATGGCATGATCCAATATGCCGTACCGCCGCTCATGGCGCTCCCGGATATTCTTTCTGTAACTGGTGGAGAAATACCGGTGTTTGTGGATTGCGGCATCGAAAGCGGAATGGATGCTTACAAGTGTCTGGCGCTCGGTGCTAAGGCCGTATCGGTGGGCCGTCATCTGATGCCGCTGCTCAAGGAAGGAGAAGATGCTGTGTCGATTCGTATCAACGAGATGACCGCCGAACTGGCTGGTATCATGGCACGTACGGGCATCCCTGCGTTGGATAAGATGGACTCCACGGTTATTCACAGGAGGGCTTTCTAACTTTGATCATTGAACTTTGAACTTTGAACTTTTGGAGCAGCGAAGGCCATTGTACTTGTACATTTGGCTGAGTCGTGACAAAAGTCATAGAACGAAATGATATAACTTTATGATTACCTTTGACTATTGACCATATGTATTTAGGTATTTCATCATCGTTGGAACATCACTCACCTGAGGAGTGGGCGGCGAAGCACAAGGCCCTCGGTCTCGACACCGTGAACTTCCCCGTTTGCTGTGACGACGGGGAGGATGTTTACATGGCGTATAAGAAGGCTGCCGATCAAGCAAGACTCACCATTGCCGAGGTGGGGGTATGGCGCAACACCCTGGCTGCCGACCCCGATGAGCGTAAGCATTGGATTGACTATGCCGTGCGTCAGCTCCGTATGGCCGATGCTATCGGGGCCGACTGTTGTGTGAATGTGGTGGGCACACCCTACGGTCCGCGTTGGGATGGTGGTTATCGCGAGAACTTCAGTCGGGAGCTATGGAATATGGCAGTCAGCATGATTCAGCAGATCATCGATACGGCCCAGCCCACACATACCAAGTTCTGTATCGAGTCCATGCCGTGGATGATTCCTAGCAGTCCCGACGAGTATCTGCGATTGATAGAAGATGTGGATCGTGAGATGTTCGGCACCCACCTCGATGTGGTGAACATGATTACCACGCCCCGCAGGTTTTTCTTCAATGATGAGTTCCTCGAGGAGTGTTTCCAGAAGCTACATGGAACCATTGTGAGCTGTCACCTGAAGGACATCCTGCTGAAGCCCGAATACACCTTCCAGCTTCAGGAGTGCGCTTGTGGCGAGGGCACCTTGAACCTGGAGCTATACGCCCAGTTAGCCACCGCCGAGAATCCCCACATGCCCATGATCATCGAGCACCTCACCACCGATGAGGAGTACATAGCAAGTGTGAAATATGTGAGGGAGAGGTTTCGCCTTTCATAGTTCCGAAGGGATAGGCTTTGCCTTTGTGTTTCCCCGTCGGGATTGGCTCTGCCGATCCCAGACCCTGCCACGGGCTGCTCTTTGATCCCGTTGGAATTGGCTTCGCCTTTCCCATAGGCTGGCGCCAGCCATCCTACAAAATCTTAAAAGGAGCTCTGAAAAGTTGAAAGCAAGCTTTCCTTTTCATTACTCCTTTTAATCTTTCGTGATCCCGAAGGGATTCAAACCCTTGACCTTCAGAACCGGAATCTGACGCTCTATTCAGCTAAGCTACGGGACCTTTTTCTCAATTCGGGTGCAAAGATACGAATAATTCGATTAAGTGAGAAGAAAATGAATAGATTTATTTTCTCGAACGTGAGAATTACATCCAGAAGTGGAAGAAAAAGAAGACGGCTGCGTAGCGCATGGGAACTCCTTTTGCATAACCGATGACGCTGTTGTTGCTGTTTCTAACGGTACCATCTGAGTCAACCTTCCCTAATAAGGAGTTGTTACTGTTCCTTACCGTTCCACTGCTCTCCACCTTTCCTAAATAAGAGTTGTTGCTGTTTCTGATGTCACCGTTACTACCGATCTTTCCCAGCAGACGGTTGTTTCTGTCGCGTATATCGCCATTACTGCTGATTCGCGCCACCACCGAGTTATTACTGTTCCTGATAGTCCCGTCAGCATCAACCTTTGCTATCACCGAGTTGTTACTGTTACGAATGGTCTGAGCCGGGCACACCACAGCAAAGAACAACAGCACCATCATCAGTATCATCTTCCTTTTCATAAGCGTTCCTCCTATATTATCACTTACGTTCTTTCCTTTTCTTCTTAATCTCATAGACCAAGGAGATGACAGCGATTACAACACCAATCACCCCCACTATTAGAGAAATAAACATAAAGTTCTCCTTTGCCCAAGTAATCACTGTATCACACATCATATACTCAAAACATTTATCACTTCCATTGAAATATACTCTTTGGCGCCACAAAAATAGCAAATTAATGATAAACCACAAAGAATTAAGGGAAAAAGGTGTGGGAGATTCAGAAGAAAGCCGTATCTTTGTAGAATCATGGACGATAAGAAATACCTTCTTGATCTCATCCGTCAGGGTGAACATCAGCAGCAGGACTTCAAATACCGTGTTTCCGATGCCTGCAAGCTCGCCAAGTCGGTGTCTGCCTTTGCCAACACCGACGGGGGCCGACTATTGATCGGTGTTCGTGACGACGGTCATCTCTCTGGGGTGCGTTCAGAAGAAGAGATCTACATGATGCATCAGGCCGCATATAAGTACTGCAAGCCGGAGCCGAGTATCCAGTTCGACACGTTTCATGTAGATGGGCGAACCATTGTTGTTGCCACGGTACCCCCTTCAGACAAGAGACCCGTATGTGCCCAGACGGAAGAAGGGAAGATGCGTGCCTATATCCGTATCAACGACGAGAACATCATTGCCTCACCTGTTCACCTTGCCCTCTGGCGGGAATCTCCTAAACGGCAAGGGACTGTGATGACCTACGACGATACTGTCCGCAAGCTCTTCGATACCTTGCTAGGTCGTATGACCCTAAATCAGCTTGTCCGCCGTTCATCCATTCCCCGTTACAAGGTCATCACCCTGCTGGCCCGTCTCATCCGTTTCGGCACCGTCAAGTGGGAATACGCCGACCAGCAGTTCCTATTCAGTCAGTAACTCAACTTTCGCAAATTAACTCCATAACTACTTAACTACAAAAAAGTTGAGCGTATGCGAAACTTAAATAGCAGACTAAGCATTATGCTTTCCCATGACCAAGGAACAGGGCTCCCGTCATCACTTCTTGAAACATAGAAATAATCATCGATATATTTCTTTGAATAACCGAATAAAACTTGTACCTTTGCAGGCATCATGAGAATAGCAGCTTTTCAAAAGATCAGTAGGTGGCTGGCGGCGAATGCTTCCTTGACGGTGATTGCCGTGGCCGTATTTACTTTTTTTGTACCTGATGCCTTTAACTGGGTGAGGGGGAATACGCAGACGGTGATTCTGGGAATCATCATGCTGACCATGGGACTTACGCTTACCACGCAGGACTTCCGTATTCTGGCGCATCGCCCGTGGGATATCTTCATCGGTGCCTGCGCGCAGTTTATCATCATGCCCTGTGTGGCCTATCTTCTGGTGCATGTGTTCCGTTTGGAGCCCGCCTTGGCCTTGGGTATTCTGCTGGTAGGCTGCTGCCCCGGCGGTGTATCGAGCAATATCATGTCATACCTCTGTCATGGCGATGTGGCCTTCTCAGTGGGAATGACCTGTGCCTCTACCCTGCTGGCACCTGTGATGACTCCGCTGCTAATGGAGCTGACGGCTGGTGAGATTATCAAGATCGACACCATCGGCATGTTCCTCAATATACTCATCGTGACGATTATCCCTGTGGCCATCGGCTGTTTCCTGAACTACACCTATTCGAAGAAGGAGTGCTTTCCAACGATACAGTCGTTGATGCCCGGACTGAGCGTGATCTGTCTGGCCTGCATCGTGGGCGGCGTGATCTCTACCGTGCATGATGACTTGGTGGCCCGCGGACTGATGCTGTTCCTCTGGACCTTTGCCGTGGTGTTCTGTCATAACACCTTAGGTTATCTAATGGGATGGCTGTCGGGAAGACTGGCGCGGTTCAACACGGCAAAGAAACGCACCATCTCCATCGAGGTGGGAATGCAGAATGCAGGATTAGCTACGGTGCTTGCCAGTACGTTCTTTGCTGCACAGCCTCTTGCCGTACTGCCCTGCGCCATCTCATGTGCCTGGCACAGCATCAGCGGTACGATACTCGCTGGTCTCTTCCAACAATATGACAAGAAAAAGGGTATTGCTTAACATCATCGAAGAATGGAATTCCTGATCATCATCGCAGCTGCGCTACTGCCTGCTATTCTGTTTTGGGGGTATATCTGGAAAATGGACCGGAAAAAAGAGCCCACCCCATTACTCGTCAAAGCAACTTGCTATGGTGTGCTGATCTGTTTGCCTGTTGCCATGGTGGAATCGATGATCAGTGGGGTGCTTTTCGACGAGGGCGGACCCACCACCCTCTTCGGTGCAACGGTCGATGCCTTCATGGTGGCTGCCATTCCCGAAGAGGCATTCAAGCTGTTTGCCTTACATAGGATTCTGAAGAACAATCCGTATTTCGACGAGCACTTTGACGGTATTGTGTATGCGGTATGTGTGGGATTGGGGTTTGCAGGACTGGAGAATATTCTGTATCTCTTCGATAACGCAGAAGACTGGCTGTCGGTGGCTTTCCTACGCTCGCTGATGGCAGTTCCCGGTCATTATGCCTTTGCCGTACTGATGGGCTACTATTACTCTGTTTACCACTTTGTGAATCGCTCGCGCAGAACATGGGCGATGATTCTTGTGGCTCCGGTGTTGGCACACGGACTATACGACGCACTCCTCATGTCAGCCATGGTGAATGCGGCACTTGGCGGCATCTGCTTCTGCGGAGCCGTTTACCTTACCTACAGACTTCATATTTATGCCCGTAAGAAGGTGCTTGCCATGGTTAACAATGACAAGCAGAACCCTCTTACGTAGCGTGTTTATTCTTCCTTTCTGGCTTGTGTGAGTCGTTGGAACTCCGCGCGCGCCTTGGCCTGGTCTTCCAGGAACTCTGGATTGTTGTGGAGGGCAAGGACTGCCGCGCTACCGGCCAGACGACCCGCATCGACATCACTCTGCCAATGGGCACCTACAATGACACGACTGTCGCCATACATCATGCCACGGGCCAGGATGGTGTCGGCAGCTGCAGGATTGAGCTCTGCCAGTAACAGGGCGGCACTCCACCCACGGATGGTATGACCTGAGGGATAGGAACCGTTGTTGATCAGTCCTTCCTCCTCGTTACGGGTAAGCATATGCTCATTCATTCGCATGAAGGGTCGCTTACGGCGGTAGAACCATTTTGCCCTGGTACCCATTTGATCACAGGTCTTGATACTCCTGATCAGGTAGTTGTAGATATCGGGAGTCTTAGCTTCGGAGATCTCCATTCCGAACGGCACGAAATACTCTGCCAAGGTGGAATCGATATTCCACACCGCATCGCGAATGGCGATGGCGGCACGTTCAGGATTGAGGCGCTGTTTTTTGCCCCACATATAACGCATGATGTCGTGGACAAATTCTTCGCTCGTGGTATCAGGAGGAGCGGGTAACCATTTCAGCATGTTGGGCAAGTGTCGGGCTGACATGTAAGGACCGGGTTCCTTTTTTTCATTGTCTTGTGCCTGAACGGTCATGCCGCAGAAGAGTAGGATGACGATGAGCATCCAAAAGTTGTTCTTTTTCATTGTTGTATTGTTTTGATTGTTATGGGCTTAATGGGCTTGATGGGCTTGATGGGGTTAATAGCCTAAGTCTTCGCCGACGAGCACCACGGTGTGGCGGCCCTTGGGGGAGTTGCGGAGGAAGTGCACGTAGTTGCAGATACTCTCGGGCGAGTTGCAGTTATGGCACACACCATCCACCTGACAAGGGGTGTCGATACTGAAGCGGGCGGCATTGATGGGTGATGCCGTGGAACGGGCACGAGCCAGCGCAGCCTCCACATTCTGTGCCACCTTGTTCAGGCCGATGACGAAGATCACCTTCTTGGGTCCCCATGTGATGGCTGCCACACGATTGCCGTTGCCATCGATGTTCACAATCACACCATCCTCGGAGATAGCATTGGCACTCGACAGATAGACATCGGTGGTGAAGGCGCGGACATACATCTGCAGCTTCTCCTCGTCACCCTCAACCAGATCACGATCGAGCACCTCCAGCGTGCCACGCTCCTTGAGCGCCTGCGGGATACCCATATCGCGGATGGTCATGGTGCCGCCCCATGTCACACTACTGCCATCGGCAATCAGTTCAGAAACTTTTTTTACAGCCTCTGCTGCCGTCTCGCAGTAGAAGGCCTCCATGTGGCGACGTTTCAGATTCTTGATCATCCGCTCCGCCAGTCGTTTGTTTCTTATTTCTTTAGGTGTCATATCAATAAGTCTATTAGGTTATTTGAACAGATACTGTGCAAACTCATGCAGCGACTTGCGCCACACCTGCCACTCATGGTCGCCAGGATAGGAGTTGAACTTCACCTCCACCCCACCGTCGCGCATCTTCTTCACAATGTTACGGGTGTACTCTATGCGTGGATCCTGCTCGCCGCAGCTCATGAAGAACACGTCGAACTGTTTGTTGAAGGTCTTGGTATCGGTTAATATACCCGGCACCTCTTTCTCTAAATCGAAGTTCGAAGCACCCTGAATACCGCCGAACATACCTGTGGAGAACACGCCCACGTTGGCGAACACCTCAGGGTCGCGCAGACCGATATAGAACGATTGTCCGCCTCCCATAGAAAGGCCGCACATGGCACGACTCTTACGGTCTTTCTTCACGCGGTAGGTCTTCTCGACAAAGGGAATGATATTGTCAACCATTTCGCTGCGGAAAGTCTGCATACCTTGCCAGCTGTAGCCACCGCCAAAGCCACCGTTACGTGAACGCACATTACTGTTCGAGCTCACCACAATCATCGGCACGGCCTTGCCTGCAGCAATCAGGTTGTCCATGATCTGAGCTGTCCTACCCTGCTCCATCCAACCGCGATGATCCTCACCGCCTCCATGCTGGATATACACCACGGGATAGTCCTGCTTACCTTCGTTGTAGCCGGCCGGGGTATAGACCATCAGGGGTCGCCACGACTCATCCACCTTACTATAATAATACACAGTACGTACCTCACCATGCGGCACATCCTGCACCTCGAAGACATCCATGCCTGCTTCCTTGATCTCGATGGCACTCGACCACCGACTACATCCGTAGAACGACTGACTGGCAGGGTCGGCTGTTGAAACACCGTCAACAATGAGCGAATAGTAGTGGTATCCTGGCACCTGTGGGTTGGTGGTCACGGTCCAGGCACCGTTATCCGACTTGTTCATATCATACTTTGTTCCGCACAGATCAATCTGTACGTTCTGTGCCTGTGGGGCGTTCACACGGAACATCACACGGTTATCTGAAAGCACACGCGGATATCCGTTGATGTTAATATTGGTCACTGGTGAGTAGGAACCCTCCGGGAAACTCTCCCGCTGGAATCCCTGTGCTGCAAGCTGTGTGCAGCAAACGACTGACATCAAGGCGGTCAGCATCATTCCGGTAGTTTTCATATTCTTACATCTTTGTTGTCACACTATTAAAAAATCGTTTGCGAAGATACAACAAATACTACAAACCACCAAAAAAACTTGAATATTGTTTGTGATATATATGTAATTATTGTTCATTAGCAACATAATAGGGAATCCCCTATCATTATTTAGGGATTTCCCCACATGTTCGCAGTAAAAATATGTATAAATTTACGGCGCTAATCACTATAATCGTTAAGTCATGAAGAGGAATCTGATTTCAATGACGTGTGTACTCTTGACTTTGATAGTGCTCATGGGATGTGCGACATCAAAGGAGAAGACCGCGAGGAAGACTGAACAGGCAGATAGAGTGGAGTCTGCATTGGCTGAAAGGCACTACAAGATTGCAGTGAATATGATGATCGACCCGAGCGAAACCGAAGAAAAAGTAAATCAGCTTTTACCACAACCATATAGGTTAGAGGTGAGAAACGACTCGCTGTACTCATTTCTGCCGAAGAACGGAAATAATTGGATCATGAATACGTTAGGTCAGGGGGGCCTGATACTCTTGGAACCCATCTGTAGTTACCAAGAGGTAATGACAAAGAAAGGCAAACGGCATATAGAAATAGGCGTGGAAAATGTGGAGGACTCCTATACATTTTTGATTGATGTGACCGCCGATGGTAATTCATACATCAGTGTGTACCCCCGTAAGCGAGAACGCATTTCGTATTATGGTAATTTGATACTTGATTAACTTCCGTAAAAAAAGTGTTGTCAGATTTGTTTTATTGAAGTAAAAACCGTACCTTTGGCTTCGCCAAATGACTTCATGAAACATTTCCATACCCTACAAACCAACATGGCACGACCGGAGCAGTTCAATGATCCGTTCGACTATGAGCCGCACCCGCTGAGCATCTTGGCGGCAGAAGAGGTGCAGCGGTATATCATGGAACACCCTGACATCAAGGAAGATGCCGATCAAGGGAAGATGTTCGGGGTGCTGGTGGTTTCTCTTCCGAGGAAGGACGAAGGAGGAAGGAGGAAGGAGATTGCCACTGAGATACAGAGTGAGGGTTCGGGAATTGGATTCTTGGCGGCGTATAGTGGATTGCTGGCTGGTAGGAACGACTGGGAGTGGTTTGTGCCGCCTGTGTTCGATGCACAAGATCCTAACGGGTACTTCAAGGTGCATGAGCGGGAGATAACCGAGATGAACCACAAGGTGGAGTTGTTAGAGAAGGAATTGGATCATCTCTATCACCAACCCGACTACCTGAAGATGCTTCGTACCACGGAGGACCTGCTCAGTGAGCACGAGAAGAAGATGAAGACCGCTAAGGTGCTGCGCGACATGAAGCGTCTGCAACACAATATCTCGCCTGAAGAGCATGCGGAGCTGGTGCGAGAGAGTCAGTTCATGAAGGCCGAGATGCGGCGCATCAAGAAGCGCTGTGAAGAACTAGAACAGCCGTGGAAGGAAAAGGAAGAAACACTCAAGAATGAGATTACCCGACTGAAAGTCCTCCGCAAGGAAGCATCTGACGACCTGCAGCGCTGGCTGTTTTCACAATACAAGATGCGGAACGCGCAGGGTGAAACCAAAGACCTCATCGAGATCTTCAACGATTATAACGGTCAGCTACCCCCAGCAGGGTCAGGTGACTGCTGTGCACCGAAACTGCTGCAGTATGCTTTTGAGAACAACCTCCAACCCCTATGCATGGCCGAGTTCTGGTGGGGCGCTTCGCCCAAGATGGAGATCCGTCATCACCTGAACTATTATCCCGCCTGCAGAGGGAAGTGCCTCCCGATTTTGGGGTGGATGTTATCGAGGAGGAAGGACGAAGGAGGAAGGACGAAGGAGATTACTTCTGAGATACAGGATTCGAAGGATTCTACACAAGATTCATATACACAAAACATTTCTCCTTCCTCCCTCCTCCTTCCTCCTTCCTCGAAAAATATCCTCTTCGAGGATCCCTACCTCCTCGTACTGAACAAACCCGCTGGGATGCTGAGTGTGCCGGGGAAGACTGGGGAGGAGAGTGTGGAGAGCATGATGAGGGAATATCTGCATGACGATGTGAATCCCATCATCGTGCACCGACTCGATATGGATACCTCAGGACTGATGGTGATTGCCAAGACCAAATGGACTTACACGGAGCTGCAAAAGCAGTTCCTGGAGCATCAGGTAGAGAAAACATACGTGGCCCTATTAGAACACATGCCCGAAGGGAAACCGCTCAAAGGCACCATCTCCCTTCCCCTTCGACCGGATATCTACGATCGTCCGCGACAGCTGGTGGATTGGGAGAATGGAAAGGAAGCGATCACAGATTATTATATTACGAGGAAGGAGGAAGGACGAAGGAGGAAGGAGATTACTTCTGAGATTCTGGATTCAAAGAATTCTGTTCAGGACACATGTACCCAGTGCATTTCTCCTTCCTCCTTCGTCCTTCCTCCTTCCTCGATAAAAATTTTCCTCCGCCCCCAAACAGGGCGGACCCACCAACTGCGCGTGCACTGCGCTCATCAAGAAGGATTAGGGGTACCGATTGTGGGGGATGCACTCTATGGACATCGGGCCGACCGCCTTTATCTGCATGCCGAGACGCTGTCGTTCATTCATCCCAAGAGTGGGGAGCGCCTGCAATTCCACTGTCCTGCTCCCTTCTGACGGGACAGTTTCTCTTCCGACAAGGTCTTAATATGTTCAGATTGTGTCAATATTGAAGAAATCCTTGTCAAAATGAGAAGAAAGTTTCATGGTCTCGAAAAAAAGTGTTTCCTTTGCACCCATGAAGCAGAACAACCAGCCTCTCATATTAACAATCACCGGTTCCGACGGCACTGGTGGCTCCGGGGTGCAGGCAGACATCAAGACCATCACCAGTCTGGGTGGCTATGCCGTTTCTGTCGTTACCTCGGTCACCATGCAGAACACATTGGGTATCCAGGAGTTTTACGACCTGCCCTGCGAGATTATCGCCAGACAGATCGAGGCCATCATGGATGATGTGGTGCCCGAAGCAGTGAAGATTGGAATGCTGAGGAACGTGGAGACGGTGGAGGTGGTGACCCGATTGATTGAGAAATACCACCCGCAGTATATCGTCTATGATCCCGTCGTCACGACCGTTCGCGGTGAGCAGCTCATGAGTGACGAGGTGGTGAAAGCCATTGCCGAGCATCTGGTCCCTCTGTGCCATGTCATTACCCGTCGCGGAGCCGATGAGGTGGTAGTGACTGCCGGTGGACGATCGTACCCGTTACCACAGCTCACCCATGCAAACAGTCATGGTCTGGGCGGTGCGCTCTCCTCAGCCATTGCCACCTATATGGCACAAGGTAACGGTTTTGAGGAAGCCATTCTGCAAGCCAACAGCTACGTGAACCGTCAGGTGGCCTACATCAGTAACCTCCAAGGCAGGAGCAGTGAGCTGTACAACGAATTCCTGAGTGAGCTCACCCTTCACCATGCCACCAATCGCGATGTCCATTTCTATGCCGATATGCTGAATGTCAGTGCCCGCTACCTGGCTCAGGTCACCAAGCGCATTACAGGACAGTCGCCCAAGATGATTATCGACGAGTACCTGCTGAAGGAAATCAAGCTTTCCCTGATCAATACGAAAAAGTGCATTCAAGAGGTGGCCTATCAATACGGGTTCCACTCCCAGGCACAGTTCACGAAGTTCTTCAAGAAGCTCACAGGAGAGAATCCAACCCAGTTCCGTCACAAACACAGAAGAATAGAATAAATCACAAACACAGTAGAATAGCATAAAAATGAAAGAGAACAGACAAACCCTGAACCGCAACCTGGCACAGATGCTCAAGGGCGGTGTGATTATGGACGTGACAACACCCGAACAGGCCCGTATCGCCGAGGCTGCCGGAGCCTGTGCCGTGATGGCCTTAGAGCGTATCCCCGCGGATATCCGTGCCGCTGGCGGTGTGTCCCGTATGAGCGACCCGAAGATGATCCGTGGTATCCAGGAGGCTGTCACCATCCCCGTTATGGCCAAATGCCGCATCGGTCATTTTGCCGAGGCCCAGATCCTGCAGGCCATCGAGATTGATTATATCGATGAGAGTGAGGTCTTGTCACCGGCAGATGATGTGTATCATATCGACAAGACCCAGTTTGAGGTGCCGTTCGTTTGTGGGGCCAAGGACTTAGGTGAGGCTTTGCGTCGCATTGCCGAAGGTGCCACGATGATACGCACCAAGGGGGAGCCAGGAACAGGTGACATCATCCAGGCGGTGCGCCACATGCGGATGATGCAGAGTGAGATTCGCCGACTGGTGAGCATGAGTGAGGATGAACTGTATGAGGCAGCCAAGCAGTTGCGTGCCCCCTACGATCTGGTCAAATTCGTACATGAAAACGGTAAGCTGCCCGTAGTGAACTTCGCCGCCGGCGGTGTGGCCACACCAGCCGATGCAGCCCTGATGATGCAGTTGGGTGCCGAGGGAGTGTTCGTGGGATCAGGCATCTTCAAGAGCGGCAACCCCGCCAAGCGGGCTCAGGCCATCGTGAAGGCCGTTACCAACTACCGCGATGCGAAACTGTTGGCAGAGCTGTCGGAAGATCTCGGAGAGGCCATGGTGGGCATCAACGAGAGTGAGATCCAGCTGTTGATGGCTGAAAGAGGAAAGTGAGATGAGGATAGCGGTATTGGCATTACAAGGGGCATTTGCGGAACATGAGCAGATGCTGGAACGCATCGGTGTGGACTATTTCGAGGTGAGACAGGCAGCCGACTGGCAACAGCCGAAGGATGGTCTGATCCTTCCCGGTGGGGAGAGCACCACGATGATGAAGCTACTGTATGATCTGGGGTTGTATCACGACATCCAGCAAGCCATACAAGAGGGGCTGCCCGTCTTCGGCACCTGTGCTGGTCTTATCCTACTCGACCGCTCCCACTTAGGAACCATGGACATCGTGGCACGCCGCAATGCCTACGGACGACAATTGGGCAGCTTTCACACACTGGCACCGTTCAAAGGGATTCTCGATGAAGTGCCCATGACCTTCATCCGTGCACCCTATATCCAAGAGACAGGAGAGGAGGTGGAGGTGCTGGCAGAGGTTGATCACCATATCGTGGCAGCACGACAAGACCATCAGCTCGTCACCGCCTTCCATCCCGAACTCGATGAGGATCCCCGACTCCACCAGTACTTTATCAGCATGGTACATGATTCCGTTTAACTTCGCCCAAGGTTCTCACACTCGGAAAAGCCCAAATATATTTGGCTTTTCACTCGTTTATTCGTACTTTGGCTTCGCCGAAGTTACTCCGTCTCAGCAAAAAAAGAAACAGTTTCTTTGTTTTGCGTTCGACTTTTCGTAACTTTGCAGCCGATATGGCAAAAAAGCAGATATTATTGATCAACGACCTTGCCGGCTATGGTAAGGTGGCCACGGCAGCGATGCTTCCCATCCTGTCGTATATGGGACATCCTGTGTATAACCTCCCTACAGCATTGGTATCGAACACCCTCGACTATGGGAAGTTCAATATCATGGACACCACGGATTATATAAAAGGTGTATTCCCGGTGTGGAAGGAACTTGGTTTCAGTTTCGATGCTATTGCCACTGGATTCATTGCCAGTGAGCGACAGGCACAGATTGTGGCTGCCTACTGTCGTGAGCAAGCTGCCAACGGTACGGTGATCTTCGTTGATCCCATCATGGGTGACGAGGGAAAGCTGTATAATGGTGTTACGGAAGCGGCCGTGCAGAGCATGCGCGAGATGATCAGTGTGGCCCATCTGATTTTCCCCAACTACACCGAGGCCTGCTACCTTACCGACACCCCTTATCGGAAAGAAGGCGTGAACTGGCAGGAGGCCAAGGAACTGCTTGACAAGCTGCGCCAATTAGGAACAAAGTCGGCCTTGATCACCAGTCTGATGGTTGATGGGCAATGTGCGGTGGTGGGCTATAACCACTTCATCGGCGAGTATTTCCTACTGCCCTATACCGAGATCCCCGTCCACTTCCCCGGTACCGGCGATATGTTCTCAGCCATTCTCATCGGTCATCTGCTCAACGACGAGCCGTTGAAACCCAGTACCCGTATTGCCATGGACGCTCTCTATCGTCTGATTGAGGTAAACAAAGACAATGAGGACAAGAACAGGGGTATCCCCATCGAGAACTGGCTCTCACTCCTTTGACCAAATCCCTTTGACCTTTGACCGAGTCCCTCAGGCATCACTCATTGCGTTTGTCGATGATTTGATATCCCTGATACTTCTGTCGGGGAAAGACGAATAGGTCATCACTGATATTCCCACTCTTGAAGTTGCTGATCTTCACTGTTGTGCTGAAGATTCCCAACTTAATACGAAGACTCAAAGGGTAGCGTGTCTTCTTATCAATTAAGGCATGTATCTCTTTGATGCCCTTCACTCCTTTCTTTGCTTTCAAGGTAATGATAAACCCTTCTTCACTATCAGCGATGCTGTATAGGAAGTTCTCGGGTTCGAACTTGAACTTCGTGGCATACTTGTCACGTTTGTCGGAATTGGCATCATATATAGTAACCGTTTTCTTCTTCCGCTCCACCAGATAATAGGTGACGCCATCACTGAAAGCGTTATACTTCTCATCCACGAACTTGCTCTTCTTACCCTTATACCAGATTGTACCCTCGGTTTTGTAGATACCGATGATATTGACAGCATAATGCAATGTGGAACCCTGAGCACCAAACACCATCTGATAGGTACGGTCAAAAATCTGCCGGGCCTGTCGGGCATTGGCCGACTGTTCCTGAGGGGCAGACTTTGCCTTTTTGGATTGAGCGGACGTCAGCTGGGGCGAAATAAGACCTACGACAATTAGCAGGAATAAAAATGCCCACCTCTTCCACACGATGATTGGGAATATATCAACTTTTCGCATATCAGATACAAAGGTACGAATAATCGCGGCAAAGGAGATAAAAATAATGAATTTATTTTGTATTGTCCTCATTTATTCGTATCTTTGGCTCCGCAAATTAATTAATCATGATAAACATGACAATTACCGAAAGATTTTTAAACTACGTGAAGTTCGACACACAGTCGAGCGAAGAGAGTACAACCGTACCAAGTACATCCAAGCAACTGATATTTGCCAAATACCTGAAAGAAGAGTTGGAACGCGAAGGCTTTGCCGACGTGGAGATGGACGAGATGGGATATATCTATGCCACACTGAAATCGAACACGAAGAAAGATGTTCCAACCATCGGCTTTATCTCGCATTATGACACATCTCCCGACTGTAGTGGTGCTGATATCAAACCCAGTATCGTGAGCAACTACAACGGCTGTGATATCGAACTGTCACCGGGTATCATCTCATCGCCGAAGAAGTTCCCTGAACTGCTGCAGCATGTAGGTGAGGACCTGATTGTGACCGACGGAACCACGCTGTTAGGAGCAGACGACAAGGCTGGTATTGCCGAGATTGTGCAGGCTATGTGCTGGCTGCGCGACCATAAGGAGATTCCACATGGTGATATCCGTATGGGATTCAATCCCGATGAGGAGATCGGTATGGGCGCACATCACTTTGATGTGGAGAAGTTCGGCTGTGAATGGGCTTACACCATCGACGGCGGCGACTTAGGTGAGCTGGAGTTCGAGAACTTCAATGCTGCCAGTGCGAAGATCCAGATCAAGGGCGTGAGCGTGCATCCGGGCTATGCCAAGGGCAAGATGATCAATGCCAGCAGACTGGCTGCCGAGTTCATCATGATGCTGCCTGCCGATGAGATTCCTGAGGAAACGGAAGGCTATGAGGGCTTCTATCACATCACGGGCATGGAGGCATGTACAGAGAATGCCAAGCTGAGCTATATCATCCGCGATCACGACAGGGATACGTTCGAGGACCGCAAACGACTCGTGCAGATCTGTGCCGATAAGATGAACGAGAAATATGGTGAGGGAACGGTGACGACAGAGATCAAGGACCAATATTATAACATGAAAGAGAAGATTGATCCGAACATGCACGTGATTGATGTCGTACTGAAAGCTATGCAGGAATGTGACGTTCCGCCACGGGTAAAGCCCATCAGGGGCGGTACCGACGGTGCACAGCTCTCTTTCAAGGGTCTTCCCTGTCCGAACATCTTTGCCGGTGGCGTGAACTTCCACGGACCGTTTGAGTTCATCAGTGTGCAGGTGATGGAAAAGGCCATGCAAACCATCGTGAAGATCTGCGAACTCACGGCGGGATATAATGACTGATGTCAATTGAGAATTGACAATTGAAAATTGAAAATTGAGAATTGAAAATTGATAATTAATTCTTATTAATTGGGCGAGCTACATTCACTGATCAAGGACCTGGCGCTTATCCTGATGGTAGCGGGTATTGTGACGCTGGTATTCAAACGACTCAAGCAGCCGTTGGTGCTGGGGTATGTGGTGGCTGGATTCCTGGTGAGTCCGCACATGCCCTATGTGGCTTCTGTGGTTGACCAGGCGGATATACACACATGGGCCGACATCGGTGTGATGTTCCTGCTGTTTTCCTTAGGACTGGATTTCTCTTTCAAGAAGATTCTGAAGATGGGGGCATCGCCCATCATCTCCACCGTGACCATCATCTTCTGTATGATGATGCTCGGCATCGTGATGGGACATCTCTTCGGTTGGGGGAAGATGGACTGCATCTTCCTTGGCGGTATGCTCGCCATGAGTTCCACAACGATTATCTATAAGGCGTTCGACGACCTCGGGTTGCGACAGCAGCAGTTTGCCGGAAGGGTGATGAGCGTGCTCATCCTCGAAGACATCCTGGCCATCGTCATGATGGTGATGCTGAGTGCCATTGCCAGCGGGAACAATCCTGATGGAGGACAGATGCTGGATGCGGTCATCAAGATCACCTTCTTCCTGATTCTGTGGTTCGTGGTGGGTATCTTTGCTATTCCGCTGTTCCTGCGCAGGATGCGGAAGCAGATGAACAACGAGGTGCTGTTGATCGTGTCGTTAGGACTTTGTTGCGCCATGGCCGTATTCTCCACGAAGGTGGGATTCAGTAGTGCTTTCGGTGCCTTCGTCATGGGTAGTATCCTGGCTGAGACCATCGAGGCGGATAAGATTATCCGACTGGTGGAGCCGGTGAAGAATCTCTTCGGGGCTATCTTCTTCGTGTCGGTGGGTATGCTCGTGGATCCGCACATCCTGGTGGAATATGCGCTACCGATTATTACCCTTGTCCTGACGATTCTTATTGGTCAGGCCATCTTCGGCTCCCTGGCCTTCATGTTGGGTGGCGAGACCATGAAGTCGGCCATCAAATGTGGCTTCTCCATGGCACAGATCGGTGAGTTCTCGTTTATCATCGCCTCCTTAGGACTGTCGTTAGGGGTGATCGGAAAGTTCCTCTACCCTGTCGTCGTGGCCGTGAGTGTCATCACGACTTTCCTTACTCCATACATGATCAGGTTGGCTACACCCGCCTATAACCAGCTGGAGAAAAGACTGCCGCAGAAATGGGTGCGCTCGCTGAATCATCTCACCATGAGTCATCCGAACACCACCGAGCAGAGCAAATGGAAACGTCTGTTACTGCAGATGGGTAGGAACACCTTAATATATAGTATCCTGTCGGCAGCCACCATTGCCCTGATGTTCACCTTTGTGCTTCCCTTTACAAGAAAACTGTTACCGGGATGGGAGCTGCACTGGTATGCGAACGCCATCACGGGCGTACTCACCGTGCTGTTCATCTCTCCCTTCCTGCGTGCCATGGTGATGAAGAAAAACCACAGTGAGGAGTTCAAGGCGCTATGGGCAGAGAGCAACATCAACCGTATTCCTCTGCTCTTCACCATTCTGGTACGACTGGTAATTGCCGTGGCCTTCATCTTCTATATCTGCAACTATCTCACCCGTTTCAGCAATGCCTTGATGATTACCATCGGGTCCATTGTCGTCATATTCATCATCTTATCCCGCTGGATCAAGAAACGAAGCATCCGACTGGAACGGTTGTTCATCCTCAATCTCCGCTCACGAGATATCGAGGCTCAGGTACATGGACATAAGCGTCCGCTCTATGAGGGGAAGCTGCTTGACCGGAATATCCATATTGCCGACTTCGAGATTCCTGCCGACTCGCTCTGGATGGGAAAGACTTTGAAGCAACTGAACTTAGGAAAGAAATACGGAATCCATGTGAGCAGTATCCTCAGGGCAAGTCACCGACTGAATATTCCCGACGGGGAATCGCTCATCTTCCCTGGTGACGTACTACAGGTGATCGGTAGCGATGAGCAGCTTGCTATCTTCCAACAGGCCATTCAAGAAGAGGTGATGGAAGAGGATCATGAGCTGGAGAAACGGGAGATGAAACTGCGCAGTATCATCATCAGCGGGAACAGTCCGTTCATCGGTAAGACCTTACAGGAAAGCGGAATCCGTGATCAGTATAACTGTATGGTTGTCGGTATCGAAGAAGGAAAGGAAAACCTGTCACAAGTAAAGCCCTTGTACCGTTTCCAAAAAGGTGATATTCTTTGGATTGTAGGAGAGAAAGAAGACCTGCAGTTAATCTCTACACTCTAATCACATTCCTCAAATCAATACCACTGTATGGCATTGGTATATCCACTGCGCTTATCGTATTTCAAGGCATCGGTAAGCGTGGCGGCATTACAGCGGAAGGAGAAGTTATAAGAGGTATAGGGAGCAATCACCACCGAGCATGACATGTTGAAGCAATGGAGATCGCGCGACAACGAAGCCGTAGTCATACTCAGCTTATGCATCTCAAAGTCGTAACCGCTGGAGAACGATATATTCCACCCGTCACTGATACGCACATTTCCACTGAAGTTCAGGTTCTGCGTGAACTTATACGGATAGCGCATGGTCTTGGTATTGAAGGTGCCACTTGTATTCTCGCGCATGGTAATACCATAGCCCACGGAGATTGACCACGGCAAGGAGAACGTCATATAGCCGTCGGCATCAGTCTCAGCCTTCCCTCCCGACGATTTCTTCGCACCGCGCTTACCGCGTTCCATGTCCTTGTCGATATTCGTCTCCACCTCATTATCCTCATCATCGTCGAATGAATCGTCATCGTCTTTACTATGACCTATACCCCGTAACTTGTCCATCCACTTCTGGAAGGTCTCAGGACTAAGCGTAAACGACAGGTTCTGCGTCATTCCCTGGAATCGACCGAAACGTCCATAGCCATATTCCGTATGGGTTCCCACATAGGGATGACCGTTTTCATCCAGTTCGTACGCATAGGTGGCGAACGATGAGTTCACATTGAAGGTGTAGTTCTTGGAAAGTTTCAGGCGCAGCTTAAAGCCTAAGTCGCTCCAAGGTCGTTCCTTGGCTGCCATGTTATACGACATATCCAGCGTAAGGTCGTCAATCAGGAATATTTTCTTCAACGAGTCATTATCACTCTTCGACCGCATCTTCATCTCCAGATTGTTCTGCAGCGTGAAGCCAATACTACCCGTCTTCCCCCTTGAAGGATAACCAAACATTCCGTTTTCATAAGGAGTATACTGCACCATCGTGACATTACCATTTGCATCCGTCTTTTGGTAAGACTTCCAGAACCCGTAACGCTCGGCCCCGAAATCAGGCGTGTAGTTAAATGATATCGTTGGTGTTACTACGTGACGGATAAGTCCTACCCTACTACCGAACAATTTTTTCCAAGGTTGATAGAAACCATAGAGCTTCGTGGAGGCCGACAAGCCCACATTCCAGTTGTAGGCATTATAGAAGCCATAGGTGGTGTCGCACACCTCCTTCTGGTGTTCAGCATCCCACGACTTCTCCACACGATTGGTGTACATACGGTCGTAGAAGTTAAATTTGGGATTCAGGGTAATGGCATTGAACAAAGTGAAATTGGCCTGAATAGGAATGCTATGGTTGAAGCCGTTCCTCCAGTCTTTGATCAGATTCGAATGCAGCAGCTGATTTTCCTTGGCTACGATACGGTTGGATATTTCACCTGTATAACTCATGGAGATCTTCTCATACCAGCGCTCATCACCCACTGCCTTCTTCCGCTTAAACGGATAGAACTGTGAGACTGTAATGCTCAGTGAAGGCAAGGTCAAGTCGATGGTCGTATCGCGCATGTTCTGGTTCAGGTTCATGGTTCCGAAAAGCGACATTCCTATGCTGGAGAATGTGGTGTTCAAAGCAACCGAAGAGGTTCGCGTACTCTGCGTCATTGCCTGCGGGTTATACAAGCTCGATAAGTTATTCCTTTCGTAGCTGGACGTGGAGAAATTCACACTGGCCGTGACCGAACGGAACGGATTTGCCTTGGGGTCCTGACGATGACTCCATTGGATCTTGAAACTCTCCTGCTCCGAGAAGTCGGGCATTCCCTTGTCACCATTCTTCGTATCCTGATAACTGATGTAGAAACTGCCTGAGTATCTATAGCGCTTGCGGTAGTTGCTGGCAGCGCTCAGGCCCCATGAGCCTTTGGTATAGATCTCTCCCAACAGCTTCAGGTCCCACTTATCGCTGAGAGCAAGGTAGTAACCACCATCGCGCAGGTAGAATCCACGGGAACTCTCATCACCATAGGTAGGCATGATAAAACCACTGCTATAGCTCTTGGTAAAGGGGAAGAAACCATAAGGAATTGCCAAAGGAAGGGGTACGTCGCAAACTACCAGATAGGCAGGACCGAACACTACATCCTTATTTGGACGCACCTTGGCTCTCGACAGGGCAATATAGAAGTCAGGATGATCAGCATCGCAAGTCGTATAACGCCCTTTCTCCAGATAAAGCACACCGGTGGAATCGCGCTTGGCATGTTTACTAAACAGGAATCCGTCTTCCTGCTCCGTATAGACGTCCTTGATAAAACCTTTCTTCGTCTTGATATTGAACGAGATGGTGTCGTTCTCGTAGGTATCTGGTCCCATCTTGAACACCGGCTTACCTACCAGTTCCGTCATCGTGGAATCAGCATAGGAAGGTGTGGCATGCACCAGATTACTGTCAAGACTCATATATATCTTATCACTCTTGAGATCCATGATCTGGTACTCCACATGAGCATCACCGAAGAGATGAGCCGTCTTCGAGGTGGCATCATAAATCAGGGAGTCCTTAGCTGTATATTTGATGGGAGCCTCTATAGCGTTCTTACGCATCTTGTTCAGACTGTCGGCACTGATAGAGTCATCCACAGCCTTGTTGTGACGAGCTATGGCCAACTGCAGGGAATCCATGGCGAGGGTATCGGGGATATCGCTGATGGAATCGCTGTCTTGAGAAAAAGAGAAACGATAGGTTCTATGGTTATTATGGGAACCATAAACCCTGTTCGCCATCATCCCAACGATGGCGAACAGGATCAGTAATATCAGTGTCTTCTTCCTCATGAACCTATAAAACAACCTTTACAGTCGATTCCAAGGTGCAAAAGTACGAAAAAGAAATGAGATACCGCGCCCATTAACCGATAATTAACTTATTTAATTGATTATTCGCACTCGTAAGGATGTCGTACAAAGGTTGCTGTGACTATTATCACAGGTCTGACTTTTATGCGAAAAGGGAGTGCCACTGCTGGAAGCGACGCACTCCTTCCTCACCAAATTTGGCCAGACTACGTTCCGCCTGTTCCACTGTTTTTTCTATTTCGGGTCGTGTCTTGGAAAAGAACTTATCAGCATAGCATATCAGTTGTTCTTCCAAGGTCTCGGGCAGGAAGGGCTCATATGTTGTGGAGTGTGGAGTGTGGGGTGTGGAGTGAGAACACTTCTGCGATACAGGAGAAATGTTTGTGGATGGTGGTGGAATAGTGATAGGTAGATGTTGTGACTGGATCTCGGCAACGGTTAGGCCAGCTCCTGTATGACGCTCACAAACCCGCGCATGACGGGGGAAGCCTTCTGATCGCATAATCTCTGCCCCTATCTGTCCATGACACACATATGGCTCGGTACCGAAGCATTCTATGCCTGGTGCGTCGCAGCGGAAGATGCCGATATCGTGGAGCATCGCCGCCTCTTCCACAAACTGACGGTCGAGGTGCAGTTCCGGATGAGCATCACAAATATGCAGAGCCTTATCTGCCACTGCCCTGCTATGAACGAGGAGAATGCGTTTCAGCGCATTCTCCTCGGGATAATACTTATTAATGATACGATGATAATCCATATCAATTCTCTGCACGCTCAATCCACGCAATGGTGTCGCCCTTGTTCACCTTAGCACCCTGCTTGGCTGTAATCTCTACGAGCTTACCGCCGAGAGCAGCGGGAATCTCCGTGATCTCACCCCAAGGTGTCTGGATGTAACAGAATGTCTGACCTTCTTTGTAGGTCTGACCGATGAACGGCTCCACACAAGGTGCGCACTCACCGTCGCCATTGAACTCATAGTAGATCTGTCCTTTAACAGGTGACACGAGGGCATCGGCCTTGGCATGCTTGAACTCAGCAATCTTCTCAGGTGAGAGTTTTGCACCGAGGCGTGAATCCTTGATCTTCTGGATGTCAGCCAGTAGGTTCTTCTTCGCCATACCGCTCTTGAACGGACGGTACTGCTCGGGGTGCATAGCCAACTCATAAAGCTCTTCATCATCTGGTCCATAATCCCATCCGTTCTCGTCCATCTCCTTACGGAAGTCATCCAAGGCATTGGGAATGAGTGAGCGAGGATCTGCATCAGTGAACTCACGACCCTGCTGCTTGGCAAGTTCCACGATCTCAGGAGCGATTGTTCCAGGAATCTTACCGCTCTTGCCGAGGATCATGCCCCACATAGCATCGTCCATCATCACGAAACGACCCTTGCCCTGTGCCATGGTAAGCAAGTTCATCAAGGCGATGTTCTTCACATACTGACTGAACGGGGTTACCAGTGGTGGATATCCCACACGCGGCCATACGTAAGCCACCTCATCGAACAGTTTCACGAGCATATCGTCGGTAGAGAGCTCAGGTTCTCCCTTAGCCTTCAGCGTCTTATTGATAATACTATGAATACCGGCAAGGTCGGCCATCATTGATCCCATCATACCGCCTGGGAGTCCGCAACCGAGGAGGAGTGACGACATGAGTTTGTTACCCGGGTTGATGAAATAGCCAAGCCAGTCGTCAATGAACTCCTGTGTCAAGGCACGGGCCTGCATATAAGCATTCATGTTGATTTCCTTCACTTCGAAGCCCTCATGCTTCAGCATCGACTGAACGGAAATGATATCCGGATGCACCTTACCCCATGACAGCGGTTCGATAGCTGTATCAATCACATCGGCACCGTTGTTACAAACCTCTAAGATGGAAGCCATTGACAAACCGGGACCTGAATGACCGTGATACTGGATGATTACATCAGGGTGCTTGGTCTTGATCGACTTGGTCAGGGCACCTAACAGGGCGGGCTGACCGATACCGGCCATGTCCTTCAAGCAGATTTCCTCAGCTCCTGCAGCAATCACCTGATCAGCGATATCTGAATAGTACTCCACCGTATGCACGGGAGAAGTAGTGATACACAGGGTAGCCTGTGGGGTCATGCCAGCGGCCTTGGCCCACTTCACGGAAGGAATGATGTTACGCACATCGTTCAAACCGCAGAAGATACGAGGGATATCAACGCCCTGCGCATGCTTCACCTTGTATTGCAACTCACGGACATCATCGGGCACAGGATACATACGCAACGCATTCAGACCGCGATCGAGCATGTGTGTCTTGATGCCCACCTGGTTGAACGGTTTACAGAATGCCCTAACAGCAGCGTTTGGATTCTCACCTGCCAGCAGGTTCACCTGCTCGAAGGCACCACCATTGGTCTCTACACGGTCGAACACGCCCATGTCGATAATGGCTGGTGCGATACGCTCCAACTGGTCTTTACGCGGCTGGAACTTACCAGAACTCTGCCACATGTCACGATAAACAAGACTAAACTGGATTCTTTTCTTCATTGGTTTTTTTGATCATTATTTGGGTTCATAATATACTTTCATTCTGCAAATTTATATCTTTTTTCCCAAACCCCCGCATTTTTTCCTGTCTTTTTTCTTAGTAGCGGAAAAAATCATGTATATTTGCAACCGATAAATCAAAGTACCATTATATGAGAAAACTATTAAGCATCGTAATAATCAGCATAATTATAGGAATAATCGCTGCCTGCCATTCGCGGGGCCCCATGAATGAGGAAGATGTAAATGTAGGTACAAGCACTTCTATTGAAGGTGATTCTACGCTCTATGGACTGGCCTGCGATGGCTGTACCGATACTGTTCTGGTATTCCTACCAGGAAAGGGCGGCGACCCTATTACATACAATATCCTTGACGCGACAAAGAAGGGACGCATCATCGGTCGTCCTATGGTAGGCGACTGGGTGGCAGTGATTCTCAATAAGGAGGATACGATGGTGGCAGATATGGTTATCGACCTGGACCAGTTGAAGGGTACTTGGGTGGAACTGGTCTACCCCACCGTAAAGGAACGCATCAAGGAGGTTGCTATCGACGAAGAGATGCAGAAGCACATGGACTCCTTGGTACAAGCCATGATGAAACCTGTGGAGATGGGATTCTCCTTGAAGCGCCACTACCAAGCACAGGCAGTAGGCATACGGCGCAATAGGACTCAGATAGATGAGAAGAGTCCGGTAATCTTCCCTGAGATGAAGCATTACACCAAATGGCACGTCATCAACGGTCGTCTTGTGCTTACCTCACAAAACAGATCGCAGAACGATTCCGTTAGTCAAGAAGAGGTGAACGATACAGCAGATTTCATCTTCATGACACGTGACTCCCTGCGCCTGCGTTTCAAGGATGGAGAAAAAGGGTTCTACCGAAAGTAGTAGAACCCATCTTTTTTATAATGCGTGTCTGAGGAAACGCTCTTTTGCCATTTCCTCGTATTTCGTACCCGGACGACCGTAGTTGGCATAGGGATAGATGCTGATGCCACCACGGGGCGTGAACAATCCTATCACCTCAATATACTTCGGATCCATCAGCTTAATCAGGTCCTTCATGATGATGTTCACACAGTCCTCATGGAAGTCCCCGTGGTTACGGAAACTGAAGAGATAGAGCTTCAAACTCTTACTTTCTACCATCCGCTCCCCAGGAATATATAGGATTTTGATTTCCGCGAAGTCAGGCTGTCCTGTGATAGGGCACAAGGAAGTGAACTCAGGACAATTGAACTGCACCCAATAGTCGTTCTCAGGATGTTTGTTCTGAAACGTCTCCAGCACCTCAGGGGCATAGTCCATCCTATACTCGGTCTTCTTACCGAGTGCCTGGAGCCCATCTTGTTCTCTACTCATAACTTCAGAATTTTAAAGATGTTGTAACTGATGTCGCGGTCGAATACATCCTCATGGTCGTGCGCCTTCGTGAAGGCCACCACACGGATGGTAACAGGCAGTACGGCAATCTCATAGAGCGTCTTCAGTGTCACCTGTGAGATCATCAGTGAAGGCATCTCCTCCCAAGGAATAACACCACCCAATGCCAACGGGAAAAAGATGATGCTGTCCACACCCTCACCAAACACCGTACTCAAAACAGCTCGTGCAGAGAAGTTCTTTCCGTTAGAGTTCAGTTTCATGCGTGACATGATATAGGCATTGGTAAACGAGCCTGCTATGAATGCAATGAATGAGGCCATGGCAATACGTGGTGCCAGACCGAATATTACATGGAATCCCTCATCACCATCCCAGTAGTCAGCACCAGGAATCCAGTCGGCTATAGCTCCCATCAAGACAAAGAAGAAGTTCATCGCAAAACCCATCCAGATGAGCATACGCGTACGGCGATAGCCCCATACCTCACACACCACATCATTGATGATATAGCTCACCGGGAACACAATGATACCTGCCGTCAGATTGATGGGTCCGAACGATAACTGCTTTGTCTCCAATACATTTGCCGTAATCAGGCATACACAGAACAGTGTGCCGAAAAGCATAAAGAGCACACTAACCTTTTGTCTATCTTTGTCCATTTAACTATTAACGACTAACCATGTCATGTAGCCAATAAAGATCAGCGTGAGCACCACGCCTTCCCATCTGGCCACCTTGAATTTTGTATAACAGAACAGCCACAGCAGGATAATACCACCCATCATCACACTCAGATCAACGGTGGTAATGCCGTGTAGCTGCATGGGCAACACCAGTCCTGTGGCGCCCAGAATCATCAGAACATTGAATACATTACTGCCAATCACATTACCGATGGCAATAGCCGAACGCCCTTTCTTGGCTGCCACCACACTGGTAGCCAGTTCAGGAAGGGAAGTACCGCAGGCCACGATGGTCAGACCGATTACTGCATCGCTCACGCCAAGAGAACGGGCAACAGTGGTGGCACCATCTACGAACACATGACTGCCACCTACCAGACAAACAAGACCAAGGACAATGAGTCCGACTGCCTTCCAGGGATTCATGTCCTCTAACTTCACCACCTCCTGTTGTTCAAGACGACCTGCTTTCGCCATACGGAGGGTGTAGTACATAAATAGCAGGAACCCGATGAAGAGCAAACCCGCATCCAGTCGCGAGATCTTCCCGTCCAAGCACATCACCGTCAAGGCCACGGCAGCAGCCACGGCAAACGGGACATCTTTCCTCACGGTACTCTTACTGATGGTCATCGGGGCAACAATGGCGGTCACACCCACAATCATCAAAGTGTTGAACACATTTGAACCGATGATATTACCTACGGCCATGTCTGAAGTTCCTTTGATGGCAGACATCAGTGACACAAAGAACTCCGGCATCGATGTTCCCATAGCCACTACGGTCAGACCGATCACGATCTGTGGCACGTTCATCCGATGGGATAATGCCGTGGCGCCATCTGTCAGGCGGTCAGCTCCCCAGAGTACCAGCACGGCTCCCAAAATAATAAACACAATGCTTAACATGGGTGCAAAGGTACGAATAAGCAAGCACAAAAGCAAATAAAATCCTTTTTATTTGTTTTGTCGAGCGAAAGTACTTTCGACGAAGTCAGAGTTCGAATAAGCGAGCACAAAAGCAAATAATAATTAGAATTATTATTGCAAGTTTCCACTTTATTTTATACCTTTGCACTGAAAAATCGGAATATGAAACTTTTTCGGGCTCAACATATCATCCCTGCCATCCTATGCGCCACCCTGTTCTGCGCATGCAGACAGCATTCTACAAGCTTATTGGAGCAACACCGCCAGTATGCCGACAGTGTGTATGGTGAAATCAAGGATCTTGACGTACTCAGACATCTTGAAGACAGTTTAGAGAAAGAAGACGATCACCAATCGCTTATCTTCCTGGAGAAGCAATTGGGTAAACAGCTGCGCAACAACAGTTGTTTCATCGAGGCATTAGATCATCACAAGGAAGGATTGCTCTATGCTACCATGCTCAAGGATACGGTAGAGATGATCCGTGCCAACAACAACATCGCCACCGACTTCCGCCGTATGGGCATTCTCGACGATGCTGCTTCTAACCACTATACGGCACTGACACTATGCGAGCAATTCTCCGACAAGACATCTTTTGAAGCCAAGAAGAACCGCGTTACCTCGCTGAACGGATTAGGAAACGTTTACCTGACGATGAAAGACCTGGCCACAGCTGATAGTCTGTTCCGCCTTGCACTGGAAGATGAGAAGATACTGAACAGCGATGTAGGACAGGCCATCAACTATGCCAACATCGGAGCGATCTTTGAGCAGCAAGGTAAGTATGACTCGGCGTGGGTTTACTACAAGAGGTCGATGGAATATAACCGGAAAGGGAAGTCAGACTTAGGTATCAGTCTGTGCTACACCCACTTCGGACAGCTCCACGAGAAGAACCGCCAATGGGACAAAGCGATCTCAGAATACAAGAATGCGTATGAGATGATGGAGAAGTCGGGCGACCAGTGGCACTGGCTGGAGGCAGTCATTGCACTGGCCAACGTGAACATCTCGAAGGGCGACATGGACGAGGCCCAACGTTACCTGCGCCAAGCTCAGGACATCGCCACGAGCATTCATTCCCTGGAACACCAGGCGCAAGTAGCCGAGCTCCAATACAAAATCGAAGAGGCAAAAGGTAACTACCATCAGGCACTCAGCTATTTCAAGCTCCGGAACAAACTGAACGACAGCGTGGCAAGTCCGGAGGATCTGCTGCACACGCAGAACTACCGTGTTCGCTACGTCAACGAGCGGCACCAGAATGAGTTGGATGCGATGAGACGTACGAACGAGGCCGAGCAAGGAGCACTACGCATGACCATCATTGCCATTATTCTCGCTTTGGCACTGGCTGTTACTGTTATTGGCATCTTGTTCCACTCATGGCGAGTAAGGTCTAAGCGACTGAAGATGCTACGTGAGGAATTCTCCAGGGCCATGCAAGAAGGCATGAAACCCGAAGCAAACATGAACATGAGCAAAGAGGAGAATGAATTCATCAACAAACTGGTGAACCAGATCTATGAAGATATGCAATCAGGAGACATCTCGGTGGAGAAACTGTCAAAGGCCATGTATATCAGTCGTTCGCAACTGTCGAGGAAAGTATTGAACCTGACGGGTATGAGCACCTCCGATTTTGTCATGCAGGTTCGTATGGGTAAGGCCAGACGCTTACTGGAAGATACGACAACCCCCATCACCGAGGTGGCAGTGAAATGTGGATTCAACGATCCCTCCTATTTTACACGAATGTTCAAGAAAACGTACGATATTACGCCATCGCAAGCAAGAAAACGCTCAAAATAAAAATGGACAAACTGTTTAGCTGATTATCAACAACTTACAAGGTAAATATGCGTGATTTGTCCTATTTTACCACTTCATTTCGCACCATATAGTCCAATGTTTGGTCGTATAGTCCATTCATTTTTGGAGTTATTGTGTATCTTTGCACCCGTGATTTGTGCAGCCCGTCTGCACATCCACCCAACACGCAATATATATTTTTGAGAGAACAAACGGCCGACTCCTGTGAAGGAGCCGGCCGTTACGTGTTATTGGAGTTGTGATTATTCGCTCTTACGGTCATCAATATTGTCGCCTTCCGTAGGCTTCATCTCCTCCTCAAAATCCGTGATGCCGTTCTTGACAAGGATATTATACCATGTCAGGAGCTTGCGGATATCACTGTCGTGCACGCGGTCACGATCGAAGTCAGGCAGGATCTCGGCGAAATATGCACGCAGTTCTTTACTTGAAGCCTTCTTGAAGGCAAAGGATATTTCTTTTTTCTCTTCCTTGTCACGTATGGATGCCAGGATCGTCATCAGGGGCACATCCTCTGAATCAGTGAACATGGCAATGTCTGCCAATGAAGTAATTCTGTCAGTAGCAAAGGCCGGCATACGCTTATGCGTCTCATCAAGCGCCTCTACTATCAGGTTCATCTTACCTCTTGACACGAGTTTGTAAAGTCCCGGTTTACCGGCAATAGATAGGATTGTCTGTTCCATTTTTCTTGATTGCTTATTATTCTTTATTAGTTGAACGATTTGATCTAATTGTTTATCGATATCAGCACGACCATCATTGATGATCTGCGCATCACTCCGTCGCACCACCTCTTCCTGAAGCATCTGTTTATTGATCCATTCCATGGTGAGCTCACGGGAGATTCCATCACGTTCCATCACCCTTTGGATACGCGTTTCCAACGGAGCGGTCACGCAGATAATCCAATCGAAGTGTGTTCTGCGGTAGAACCCGCTATCGAAGAGGATGGCACTCTCCAGCCAGTCCTTGCCCGACTGCTCGAAGTCGCGTGCCACGGCAGGATGCACCACAGCATTCACTGCCTGTTTGTTTTCTTCCGACTGCAACAGGAAGGTCGCCAGTAACGGTTTGTTCAACTCGGTACCTTGATACACCTCCTCGCCCACCAGCGACTGCAGTCCTTGTCGAATCTCCATTGATTCGCGCATGAGTCGTTTGGCCTCACGGTCACAATCATACACCTGGATGCCTCGTGCCTCCAGACGTTTGCAGACATAGCTCTTCCCGCTGCCTATACCACCTGTAATCGCGATCTTCATTGTGCTTCAACAAGATAATCCACACGATCGGGTTCAGGATGGGCATTACGAACACCGTAGGGAGCTGCGACCAAGGAAACCGGACATTTATCGGAGGGGTGCGACTGTATCTCCCAATAGTCAACCTCCACGCGGAACTGGTCAGGATGAATGGTTCTGAACTGACTGGCACCTGTAGTGAATAGCACCTTCACTCGCGAGGGGAAGGTACGGAGCACCTTTCCTTCTGGCATATTGACAGCAGTGATGGGCACCTCCACGCTCTCTTCGGTCAGCACATCAGGATAAACCGTCATGGTAACCTTCGAGGGAATACATTTCACCCCAGTGATCTTACTGAGCATCACCTCCTGAACAACCGTATCGGTTACATTCGTCAGTTTCACTTGTTCGGTGAAGATGGCCAACAGACTGTCGAGCTTTTCCTGACTGGCATAGGCGGTAACAGTCTCGGGCGAGAACGCTACGTTAGCCAGATAATAGCTCTTTCCTGGAGTAATACTACCTTTCAGTCGTACTGGCAGCAGTTTGCTATTACCATAATTATATAGGTACTCAAACTTGTCGGGTTTGATGCTCACGATGCGCGATGACTTGAACAGCTGCTGATAGATCAGCTTCTGAAGATCGGCAGCTTGCACACTACCATGTCCCTTACCTTTATTATATGTATTGAAGTTGATGTGTAACGACTTGCGGTTTTGTCCATACATATAGGTAAAGAGAAGATAACCACGGTCGCGTATCGTCACCCGCAACGTATCCTCCTCATTGGACGTTACGATCACCTTACTGGGAATGCCCTCCAGGTGAACAGGAATCTTAATCTCCCGTTCGTATGTTTCGTTCAGCGTCATGACGAGCCAGAATGCTCCACTCAATAAGAGAAAGAACAAAAAGATCAGGAACTCCTTATTAAACATACTAAAAAGGAGATTCCTGAAGATGCTGGCTAAGCGAGATGACTGCCGTTCTTCCATTATTACTTCTGGGGCTGTGCAGCTGAAGAAGACGCGTCGGCGAAGACATAGCCTCGGTCAACACGGAGCGTCACGCCTTTTCCTACCTCCACCTCTACAATGTTCGAAGCAAGGTCGATACGACGTACAACACCATGGATTCCTCCACCGGTAATTACTTGGGCTCCTTCTGCCAGATTGTTCTGGAAGTTACGGATTTCCTTCTGTTTCTTCTGCTGCGGACGAATCATCGTAAACCACATGATGGCGAAAATAGCCACCATCATGATCAGGAAACTCATATTACCTGCGCCCTGACCGGCTGCCTGGGCTGCCAAAAATACTGTTGTCATACTATTAATGTTTTATGTTTTATTCGGGGTTATCGGTCTTCGGCTCTTCCGGCTGACCTTCATTGTTCTGAGCAGTCCATCGTTTCCCTGCCCGTTTCTGCTCCATTTTCACCTTACGGGGATTCTCTCCCATCGGCTTGAGCAGCGTTCCTTCTTTGATCAGATAGCGTGCAATCGAATCGAGCATGCCATTGATATAGCTTCCGCTCTTCGGCGTACTGTAGATCTTGGCCAGGTCAACGAACTCATTGATGGTTACGCTGATGGGGATGGCGGGGAAGGTGAGCATCTCGGCGATGGCAATCTGCATGATCACCACATCCATATAGGCCAGACGAGAGAAGTCCCAGTTGCGCGAAGCATCGCTCATATACCGCTGATACTGGTCGGCATTCATAATTGTGGCGCGGAACAGACGACGGGCGAAATCCTTGTCCTCCTCGTCCTTATACTCCGGCAGCAGTTCCTGGTTCTTCTTGTTCTTCGGATCGAAGCGCTTGATGGTTTTGAGCACGAAGGTGTCAACCACCTCCTTGTCGTCGTTCCAATACAGACTCTTGTCCTCGAGCAGACTGCTCAGGTCGTCGTTTTCCACCACCAATGCCTTGTACAGCTGGCGCCACACCTCACGGTCGGTCTCATAGGAATCATCCTGATTCTCCATGTAGTCGCGATAGATATCGCTCTGCGTAATCTGTCCGTACAACCTTCTGATGAACTCCACATCGTCATCCCACGTCTGCTTCTGCGTTTCCACGAACTCCTGCAGCATCTTGTTTTCTTCCAGCTGCATGGCGAACTTGTTGTAAGCAAACTTGTCGGAAGGCGGTTCGGTCCCTTCGCGTTTTGCACGAGTCGTCAACACCTCAACCTGATGGCGTGCTTCTTTCGTTACCGCTATAATCAGCAGCAACAAATAGTTATACAAATGATAGGCCTTGGATAGGCTGAACAGCAATTCCTTTTCAGCGCTGTCCATGTTCTTGTTTCCGTTTTGATAGTATGCGTAGGTTAACTGAACTATCTTTATTCGGATTAATTCTCTATTAATCATCTTTTATTGTGTTACGTTATATACGTCGATTTATCGATGCAAAATTATACAAAATAAACATGCCATGCAAGAAAAACATCTTTTTTCTGCTTTTTTTATGAGAAAAATTGCGAGATTGGGGAAAAAGTGATACCTTTGCACCGCTTTTCACAAAGCATGCACAAGTGTGATGGTGAATTAAGCAAATTATTAATCACTTAATTTAGAGTAACACATTATGAAAGAAATTAATGTAGCAGGTCAGAAGAGAAGCGAGACCGGTAAAAAGGCTTCTAAGTTGATGAGAAAAGAGGGTTTGGTACCCTGTAACCTCTACGGTGAGAAAAAAGGTGAGAACGGACTTCCCGAGGCATTGTCCTTTGCTGTTCCCATGACAGAGCTCCGCAAGGTGATCTACACCCCGCACATCTATGTCGTTAACCTGAACATCGATGGCGCTGAGCACAAGGCTATCATCAAGGAGTTGCAGTTCCATCCCGTGAAGGACACCCTTCTTCACATCGACTTCTATGAGATCAACGAGCAGAAGCCTATCACTATCGGTATCCCCGTGAAGCTGAACGGTTTGGCACAGGGTGTTCGCGATGGTGGTCGTCTGGCACTGATCGTACGTAAGGTAAATGTAACAGCCAAGTACCAGGACATTCCTGAGACTCTTGACATCGATGTTACCGACCTCACCATTGGTAAGAGCATCAAGGTGGGCGACCTGAGCTTCGATGGTCTTGAGATGGCTACCAGCAAGGAGGTTGTTGTTTGCACCATCAAGGCTACACGTAAGTCTAACGCTGCTGCTCAGGCAGAAGAGGCTGCAGAGGCTTAATCTCCCCCTCACTGATTAACATCAGAAGCGATGGACAAGTATCTGATTGTTGGCTTAGGTAACCCTGGTGATGACTATGCGGAGACCCGCCACAATACGGGCTATATGGTATTGGACGCTTTTGCGAAGGCGTCCAATATTGTTTTTGACGACAAACGATATGGCTACGTGGCGGAAACCATGCTGAAAGGCAGGAAGATCATCCTCCTCAAACCCACCACCTACATGAACCTCAGCGGTAATGCTGTGCGCTACTGGTTACAGAAGGAGAATATCGACCAACAGCACATGCTCGTCATCGCCGATGAGATTGCTCTTCCCTTGGGTACTGGCCGATTGAAAGCAGCTGGCAGTAATGGCGGTCATAACGGACTGGGCCATATCCAGCAGCTCATCGGTCAGCAGTATCCGCGCCTGCGCATCGGCATTGGTAACGAGTTCATTCGCGGACATCAGGTTGACTGGGTATTGGGTAAGTACGACGAGGAGGAGAAGGAGATTCTCCAACCTGTCATCGACACGTCTATCGACATCATCAAAAGCTTTGTGCTGGCAGGTATCGATATCACCATGAACCAGTATAACCGTGCTTTGAGGAAGAAGCAAGAGACAAAAAGCACTAAGCAAGAAGGAAGCGAGAACCAAATCGACAAAGGAGATGGAGGCGAGAATTGACAAATGGCTTTGGGCCGCCCGCATTTTCAAGACACGAAGCATTGCTGCTGATGCGTGCAAGAACGGTCGTGTCACCATCAAGGGAGTGAATGTCAAGCCTTCACGACCGTTGAAAGTGGGCGAGGTAGTGGATGTCAAGAAACCACCTGTCACCTATTCCTTCAAAGTACTGAAATGCATCGAACAACGAGTAGGAGCCAAGCTGCTGCCAGAGATCTACGAGAACGTCACCGACCCCAAGCAGTATGAGATCCTGGAGATGAGTCGCATCAGCGGATTCATCGACCGTGCCCGCGGCACCGGACGACCCACCAAAAAGGACCGCCGTGCCATGGAGTCGTTTGTAGAGCCGGCCCTTTTCGGCTTTGATGACGACGATATGTTCGATGATGACGATCTATAATCATTTCGCATTCAACATCATTCCACATTAAAGACATGACCAACATCGCTATTTTCGTATCAGGCAGCGGCAGTAACTGCGAGAACATCATCAAGTATTTCTCCTCATCTGCCGACATCCATGTTTCCCTGGTCATCAGTAACAAGGCTGATGCCTACGCCTTGGTGCGTGCCAAGAAACTGAATGTGCCCAGTGTGGTGATTTCCAGAAAGGAATTACAGCAGGAGGAAATCGTGATGCCACTGCTCCAACAGTACGACATCCATTTCATCGTACTGGCAGGTTTCCTGGTGATGATTCCCGATTATTTGATCCAGACATACGACCGTCGTATGATCAACCTCCACCCTGCCCTGCTTCCCAAGTATGGCGGCAAAGGCATGTGGGGTCATCATGTGCATGAGGCCATCAAGGAAGCGGGAGAGACCGAGACGGGCATGACCGTTCACTACGTCAGTAACGTATGCGATGGTGGTGAGGTGATAGCGCAGTTCAGCACACCACTTTCTCCTGACGATACCGCCGACGATATCGCAGCCAAGGAGCATGAACTGGAGATGAAATACTTCCCCAAAGTTATTGAGGATGTGATCCGAAAGTTATAAGCCTAGTTACTACCAGTTATAAGGCTGATTAGTGGTCGTTATAAGGCTGGTTAGGACCACTTATCAGCCTTCCAGGAATCAGTTAGTGACTTTCCACGAAAAACAATATATCAAAATAGAAACAGGGTGGCCACTTGGCCACCCTGTTCGTTTGTTATAGATTCTTGTAGTATAGTCGATATATAAGCTGTTATTATCTTTATCTTCCGCCGCCGAAGCCACCGAAACCACCGCCCATCGGACGTCCACCTCCGAAGCCTCCGCCGCCCATCGGACGACCACCACCGGCTGGTCTGCCACCGCCCATACCTCCAGGAGGCATACCACCAGGCATCATACCGGGCATCATACCGCCCATACCGCGCATCATCTGACGAGCCTGACGACCGCCGAATGCATTGATACGGTAGATCAGATGTACCATAGCATAGCTGTTGATGCTGTTGTACTCAGTATCTGAACGCTGCATAGCTGTGATAGAACGACTGAAGTTACTCATCTCGTGCAGGATGTCATAGAACTGGAGAGATACGGTAAGTGCATTACCCTTCAGGAAGCCCTGAGAGATCTGAGCGTTCCATATCAGCTCGTTGGTGTTCATAGAGTTGTCGTTGTAACCTCTACGGCTCTGGTTATGCAAGTCGGTTGACAGACTGGTTCCCCAAGGAGCGAAGATGTTAATGCTACCACCATAAGAGAACTGCCATGTATCGAGGTCGCTTGCGCTCTGCAACTTGTTGCGTGCATGTGTGTAGTTAACATTACCGTCGACTGCAATCTCGAACCAGTCCTTACGGTAGCTGGCCTGCAGACGCTCCATGATCATGGAGTTCTTTGTGGTATTCTTCAAAGATTGCTTTACCTTGTTGTCGAACAGGTAACCTACGTTGTTGCTGTGGTTCACCATGGTGAAGGTGTTCACGTTCCATACACCGGCGCTGTCGATGGCAGTATTGAACATAAAGCCTAAGCTACCATTCCAGTTACCGTTGATATTCTCAGGACGTGTAGTCTGTCCACCAGTCGTTGTATCGTATGTCACCATGTTCGAGATGGAGTTACGGGTATTGCTGAAGTTACCGAACAGCATCACGGTGCGCATGTGATCCTGCATGAATGTGTTGTAGTTCACCTGCAGGTTATTGGTAAACGAAGGCTTCAAGCCAGGGTTACCCTTGGTGATGTTCAGCGGGTTGCTGTCATCGGTGATATCAAGCAGGTCGCTCATCTGCGGCTGCTGGGTTGTTCCACGATAGGTCAACTGCAACTGTGTTGTATAGTTCGGACGATAACGGAAGTCGATCGTCGGAGTTACGTTGAACACGGTACGTGCAGTGTCCGTATATACATGCTGATAGTTCTGGATGAACTTCGAGCGCTGCGGCTGGAACATCAAACCAGCATTGAACTGGTAGTTGTCGCGGATCTTGCGGTACACCACGTTGAACTCATGGATGTAGTTCTTATATTCAGAGAAACGGCTCAGGCCATCCTCGTAGTACTCAGGAGCGAAGGGGTTCGACACGTGAGAGAAATAGTTATCGAATCCACCATATACCGGCTTGATAGCGCTGGTATAGAAATCAGGAACCCTACTATAGTCATAGGTAGAGCGGTCGCTCTTGTTATAGCTATATCTGAACTGATAGCTGAACTGCAGGTAGGTACGATCGGCGATCGGCTCACTATAGGTAACCTGTCCTGAATAGTTCCAGTTCTTGGTAGGAGTAAGGTTATAGCGGTTTGTATAATAAGTAGAGTCGCCTGATGCTACCTTATACTGATGGAGAATTACCTCAGAGAGTGACAAGCTCTTGCTGTCCTGGTCGCCATAGCTAACATTACCTATTACAGTAATATTTCTACCGTTATCGCTCAGTCGGCGGTTCACCTGCAGCATGGCACTGGCGTTGGTGTTATCATTATTGCTCAGAGAGCTGCTCTCCTGGTGGTTCACCACGAGGTTATCTTCTGCCAGCTGTGCAATGGAAGCCTGATCGAACGGATCGGCCACGTAGAGATAGGGATCTTCCTTGAACGACAGAGAGCTACCTGTACTGGTATTGTCGCTCTTGGTAATTCGCAAGTTAGGACGGAACATGATGTTCCAGTAATCATCCGGTCTCCACTCCAAACGCATCTGGAAGTTATAGTTATTAGAACGACTGAAACTCTGGTTGAGTCGGTTAGAGAACAAGGAAGTACCGAAGCTCTCGGTAGAGCTCTTCGACCATGTATCGCCATCGCTGTGGTTCCAACGTGCACTGGCATCCAGTTCCAACTTTTCGTCGGTGCTGGCGTAGTTGTAGTTCAAACCAGTCATCTTATTGGCTGTAAGACCGCTCATACCGCCAAAGCGGGCACCACCGCCACCGCCGGGGAATCCCATGTTATTGGTGTTGTTGGCGTTGAACATACCAGTGAGTCGCATATTGCTGTTCTGGTAAGAACCCATGATACGACTTGAATAGCGATCCTTCGTACCAATACCGATATCGGCATTACCGAAGAAACCTTTGTTCATACCTGGCTTAATACCGAAGTCGAGCACAGTCTCCTCATTACCGTCCTGAATACCAGTAACACGTGCCAGGTCACTCTGCTGATCATAAGCACGGATATTATTGATAATGTACGTAGGCAGGTTCTTCAATGCAGTCTCGGTATCACCGGTCATGAACTCCCTACCGTCAACGAGGATCTTACGCACCTGCTTACCATTGATGGTAATCTTACCATCATCGTCCACCTGTGCACCCGGCAACTTCTTCACCAGTTCCTCAGCAACGCTTCCCTCTGGGGTACGATAGGCAGCTGCATTGTAAATAAAGGTGTCTTTCTTGACGGTCACCTTTGCAGCCTGACCGGTAACGGTTGTTCCTTTCAGCATGATGGCATCGGCATTGAACACGATTTGACCAAGGGCGGTATCCTTTCCGTCCTTGATATCAAGGTTCTTCGTGTAAGTCTTGTAGCCAACACTACTGATTTTGACGATGTACTTGCCGTCTTCCGGGGCTGTCATACTGAACGTTCCATCTTCTGCGGAAAGTGTACCAGCCACGAAGGTACTGTCTGTTTTCAACAACTGGACCGTAACTTGCATCACGGCCTCTTTCGTATCACGATCGATAATTTCGCCCGTAATTTTTCGATCTTGGGCATAAGAGAATGCTGATATCGTCATCAGCATAAACAATAATAATGCTTTTTTCATGAATAGTATAATTGATTTTTTGCTTTGTTTGACGAAAAAGAAGCAAAGAGGTTTAATAGAGATTAAATAAAAAAAAACAAAATTCTTGCATTTTCGCTGAACTATTAGTACTTTTGGCTTCGCCGAAGGTACTTACGTTCAACAATAAAAATAAATTAGGATTTATTTTGTATTGTGCTCACTTAATCGTACCTTTGTAAACTAAAAAGAACAAATCCTTAACAATTCGTATGAAACAGAGAGTGATTATATCGCAGAACATTGAGGAAGAGTTGGCCATGGCCATTGCCGAATGTGAGCACGATAAGATATTTGTGCTGACCGATGAGAACACGGCAAAATGCTGCTGGCCCGTAATCCAGTCGTTCCTAAGTCTGAAAGGAGCGAAGCTCATTACCATCCCTGCCTCTGATACGCATAAGGATATAGACAGTATGGCACAGGTGTGGACGGCCTTAGGACAGGGCGGAGCCACACGTCACTCTTTGCTTATCAACTTAGGTGGCGGAATGGTAACCGACTTAGGTGGCTTCGCAGCTTCCACCTTCAAGCGGGGCATCAACTTCATCAATATCCCCACCACCCTGCTCGCTATGGTTGACGCCAGTGTGGGCGGTAAGACGGGCATTAACTTCAACGGATTGAAGAATGAGATCGGTGTGTTCAACGAGTCGAAGTATGTCATTCTCGACACCTGTTTCCTCAACACACTCGACCATGAGAACCTCCTTTCAGGCTATGCTGAGATGCTGAAACATAGTCTGATTGCCAACGAGAAGATGTGGGCAGAGCATGTTCGTTTCGACTGGCACAGTAATAACCTCTCACTTCTTACCTCCCAGCTCTCACCTCTTGTAAAGATGAGCGTGGAGGTGAAGGAACGTATCGTGACCGAAGATCCGTTGGAAAAAGGTATCCGCAAGGCCCTGAACGTGGGACATACCGTAGGTCACGCCTTTGAATCGTTCGCTATGAAAACGGGCAGACCCATCCTTCATGGATATGCTGTTGCCTATGGTATCATCTGCGAGCTGTATCTGTCGGTAGCCAAGACCGGATTCCCCGTAGATCAGATGCGCCAAACGGTCAGCTTCATCCGCGAACACTACGGCACCTTCGATATTACTTGCGACGATTATGATCAGTTGATTGAGCTGATGACGCACGACAAAAAGAACACTTCGGGCATCATCAACTTCACGTTATTGGGCGGCATCGGGGATATCCGCATCAATCAGACCGCCACGGCTGAAGAGATCAAGGAAGCACTTGACTTCTACAGAGAGGGATAAGACGTTCAATCAAACGGGACAGCGCATAGTGATCCATGCTGTCCTCATCCACCCAAACATACGTATCTGGCAGGGAGGGACGTTCTGTTGTCTCCCACAGATAGCAATCTGCCAACAGGATACGGTGCGTGAGCACATGCTTCACGTTCTGGCACACCAGTTTTAGTTCCCCTTCGGGAACCGACAACTGCACCTGTTCCATATCCACCGGCTCCCATAGTCCTTGCCAGATATCCCCTGCTTCACGACGATGGATGGCGGTCTGACCCTTACACCTTATATATAAATACGTAAGACGTCGCGTCTGAATCTTCAACGTGCGCTTCTTCACTGGTAACAACTCCACCTTTCCTGTCCGCAAGGCCTCACAGGTCTCGGTCAGCGGACAAGTCATGCAACGTGGTGAAGAGGGTGTACACTGCATGGCACCGAAGTCCATCAATGCCTGATTGAAAGCAGAAGCCTCATCCTTGGGCAACAGTTCTTGTGCCAAGGAGGTAAAAACCTTCTTTCCCTCTGTGGTATTGATGGGCGTATCCATCCCGAAATAGCGCGCCAGCACACGATACACATTTCCATCCACAGCTGCCGCCGGTAGCCCGAAAGCAATCGATCCGATGGCAGCCGCCGTATAGTCGCCCACCCCTTTCAGGTGCTTGATTCCTTCCAAGGTATCTGGGAAACGACCGGCTTCCACGATCTGCTGGGCAGCCTTATGCAGGTTGCGTGCCCGACTATAGTAACCCAGTCCTTGCCACAGGCGTAATACCTCATCCTCACTGGCAGCTGCCAACGCCTCCACCGTTGGGAACCTTTCCATGAAGCGTTCCCAATAGGCGGTACCCTGCTGGATGCGCGTCTGCTGAAGAATAATCTCGCTCAGCCAGATGGCATAGGGATCGTTGGTTTCCCGCCAAGGCAAATTGCGCCGGTTCTCAGAGAACCAGCGCAATATTGTTATAGTGAAAGGATGATAAGTCATGTATTCCTTTTATAGCAAACCGGATTTCCCGATGAAGTACATCAAGCCATAGCCGAGAACCATGCTGATGATACCCACGATGACACCGATCTTCACCATATCCTTCTGCTGCACGAGATTCGTGGAGAAAGCCAAGGCATTCGGCGGGGTACTTACAGGAAGGATCATCGCACTCGAAGCAGCGACGGCTACACCAATCAAGATAGTAGGTGTACCACCGATGGCAGCCAGCTTGTCACCCATAGCCGTACATACCACGGCGAGGATGGGCATGAGCAATGCGGCTGTTGCCGAGTTACTGATGAAGTTCGACAAGATGTAGCAGATAAGACCGGAAATCACCAGGATCAGAAGCGGTGAGAAGTCACCAAAGGGAATCGTCTTCACGGCATTCTCTGCCAAGCCAGAGGCGTTCAGTCCGTAGCCGAGGGCGAAACCACCGGCCACCATCCAGAGCACACTCCAGTTGATTTCCTCAAGGTCGTATTTGGTAAGCACACCCGTCATGGCGAACACGCCCACAGGGATAAGTGCCACAGTATTACTGTTGATACCTGTTACACTATCAGTGAGCCAGAGCAGGACCGTAATGATGAAGGTAATAATCACGATGGTGGTATTCTTTCCCTTCTTCATCTCACCCTCGATCTCCAGATCAACGGTCTTCTGTGAGAACGGGAAGAGCACCTTGAGCAGTCCCCAGCTGATAAACAGCAGGACAGCTACCAGCGGTACCATGATCAACATCCACTCACCGAAACCCAGTGCGAGATTCAGTCCGTCGGGATCATTCAGGTACTTCAAGGCAATATTGTTCGGCGGTGTACCGATAGGTGTACCCATTCCACCAAGGTTTGCAGCCACGGGGATGGACAGTGCAAGGGCGATACGTCCTTTTCCTTCGGGTGGCAGCTGCTTGAATACAGGGGTAAGGAAAGCCAGCATCATAGCCGCCGTGGCGGTGTTACTGACGAACATGGAGAACAGACCAGTTACGAGGATGAATCCCAAGAGCACATTCTCACTCTTCCTACCGAAAGGCTTCAACAACGCTTTTGCCAGATAAGCATCCAAGCCGGTCTTGGCAGCAGCAATGGCCAATACGAAACCACCGATGAAAAGCATGATGACAGGATCGGCGAACGAAGCCATGATACTCTTATGCGACAGGGGAGTACCTACATTGTCGCCCGTCATCATAAACTTAATACCACTGTCGGAAGTGCACAGCAACATCAGTACGATGATGCCCAATGAAGTTGCCCACGACGAAACCACCTCCATCACCCACATCAGTGTGGCGAAGGCGAAGATGGCAATGATTCGCTGCTGGATAACGGTCAGACCTTCAATACCATAGAACGATGAAGGTACGTTCCACAAAAACAAGGTTACGATGGCAACGATGAGTGCCTTAGCGAACTTCTTCTCAACAGTACTGGGATGATACTTGTGGTCGTGGTGTGCCTGATGGTACGCCTCCACAAGATGGAATCCATGAAAACTCTTAAACATGACGTTTTAAAATGTATGATTGATACCTATATGATTTTACAGGGTTGAAAAACAGCGGCAAAGGTACAAATTATCTTTGATTCGGGAAAACGAAACCGAAGGTTTTACGATCGTTTTCCATCTTTAATCAGTACATTTTTCTTTCGTTGGGTTGAACCCACTTCCTTTTGCAAACTCGGGTTATCAGAATGGGGTATTATCCTATTGCTCCAATAATTTACATGCCAACTCCTCCGCCTCCTTCCGCGCCGGCTTCCCCGTAGCGGTCATGGGGAGGTGATCAACGGTGAGGATGTGACGGGGGAACCAATATTTGGGAAGGGACGAGGAAGGAGGAAGGAGGACGGAGGAAGGAGATATGCCTTGAGAATCGGGGATACGGGGGTACGGGAGTACGGTGGTGCGAGAATTGATCCTGAAATCCTGTTCCTCAGAACTATTCTCCTTCCTCCTTCCTCCTTCCTCTTTCCTCGAAATAATCAGTACCCCTACCTCTCCGAACTTCTCGTCCTTCACCTTGGTTACCATAAACGGAACGGGGATATAGGGTTTCAGTAAGCGCTCCAGTTCTTCAATCTGGATCTTGATGCCTCCGGAGCAGATCACATTGTCCTTTCTGCCTAAGATGCGGAAGCAGCGACCGTCAGGACCGAACTCAGCAATATCGTTCGTAACGATGGTCTCTTCACATACAAGAGAGGCATGGATTACAAGACAACGTTCATCATTCAGCAACACATCCACACCATCAAAGGGAACATAATAGTTACTGGCCTCAGAACCATTCAGTCGGCGTAACGCAATATGCGAGAGTGTTTCCGTCATCCCGTATGTACTCCACACAAAATGAGGGAAGTCTTTCAACGCCTGCGCCAGGTCATCATCAATGGAACCGCCACCGATAATCAGGTGTTTGATACGCATCAGCTTGTCCCTTTCTTCTGGAACTTGCAAAGCGTTATACACCTGCATAGGCACCATGGCGGCAAAGTCGATGGGTTGTTCCACACTGGCCAACGGATGACCGCTGGGGTCCACAGCGATCAGTCTCATCTTACGTTCCAAGGCTCGTACCACCATCATCTTCCCCGCGATAAAATCGGTAGAAAGACAAAGCAAGGCTGTATCCCCTTCCTTGAGTCCGAGGAAGTCGCACGTGATACGGGCAGAGGCCAACATGCGCCGTTTCTCCACCCACAACGGCTTGGGCTTTCCCGTAGAGCCGCTGGTGTGCACAAGGACCTTGTCGCTGGCATCGTTCCACGCAGCAAGAAAACGATTAACTGTATCCGAAGCCATTGTCATTACTCTTAACGCCTATTTTGGTTCCACGTGCACCGCCACATGGGTATCTTCTCCATAACGGTTGCGTAGCATATCCTCCACCTCAGAGGCTTTGTCGTGCGACTCCCTGAGGGACATGTCACCATCCATCCGAATATGTAGTTCAATGGCATAATGATTCCCAATGCGACGTGTACGCAGGTCGTGCGGTTCCACCACACCAGGTATCGCTTCCACCATCTGCAACATCTCCTCTTCCACGGCGTCGGGCAACGACTGTTCCATCAAATCGCCGATACCCCTGCGAAGCAGATCAATGGCCACCTTCACGATGAACATGCCCACCACGACCGATGCGATGGGATCAAGTACCGTCCACCGACGTCCCAAGAAGATGGCACCGCCAATACCGATGGCTGTACCCAACGACGAGAGGGCATCGCTGCGGTGGTGCCACGCGTTGGCTTCCACAGCCTGGGAGTTCAGTTCCCGGGCTTTCACCATTGAATAGCGATACACACTCTCCTTCAAAACAATGGACAACAGGGCAGCCCATAGTGCCAACATCCCAGGAGCCTCCAGGTCAGTACCGTTGGCCCAGTCGATGATCTTGGTCATTCCGCTATATACGATTCCGATGGCTACCACCAGCAGAGCCAATCCGATAACGGTCATGGCCAGCGTTTCGTATTTCCCATGACCGTAGTCGTGCGACTTGTCCTTCGGTTTGCCACTGATATGTACGAAAACCAATACGATGACATCGGTCACGAAATCAGACAACGAGTGAACAGCATCGGCCACCATGGCAGCACTGTGCCCCACGATGCCTGCTACGAATTTGAAGAGCAGCAACACTACGTTTACTGCTCCTCCGACCATTGTCACCTTATAGATTTCCTTATTTCTTTCCATTGTGAATAATGTTGGGTGCAAAATTAAGAAATAATCTTGAGATTACCCCTGTTTATACCACAATTTGTCTCCTATTATCTCCAACGGCATAGGGATATTATCGGTGAACAGCTGACCCGTACCCAAGCCCTGCGGACGCTGGATGTTCGGACCGTAAAGATAGGCCGTGAGGTGAGCGATGGCATTCAGACCGACATTGCTCTCCAAGGCACTGGTAATCCATGAGCCGATATGGCGGTCGTCGGCCAGATCAATCCACTCTTTTGTACCAGCCATTCCTCCATGAAGAGAGGGCTTCAGAATAATATAGGCTGGCTTGATGATGTCGAGCAACTGGCCTTTTGTATATGAATCGTTCACACCGATGAGTTCCTCGTCGAGGGCGATAGGTATTGGTGATTCTCTACAAAGGAACGCCATGTCGCCCCACTGTCCTTGACGAATAGGCTGCTCAATGGAGTGAATATCGTACAACGACAACTGTTCCAGCTTCTGCAAGGCATCATCGGGCGAGAACGCACCGTTGGCATCAACACGCAGTTCGATCTCACTGCGACTGTAACGACTCCTGATCTTCTTGAGCAACTCCAATTCCTGATTGAAATCAATGGCTCCGATCTTCAGTTTGACACAATGGAAACCCTGCGCCAACTTCTGCTCTATACGCTCTCGCATCTCCTCAAATGAACCCATCCAAACGAGTCCGTTAATGGGAATCCCTTCTTCTCCCCTACCGAAAGGAGTGTCGAAAAGCATCGTGGAACCAACTTGCAAGTTCAAGAGTGCTGTTTCCAAACCGAAGAGCATGGAAGGGTAATCTTGAGGAGTGTGGAGTGTGGAGTGAGAATACTTCGAGGAAGGAGGAAGGAGGAGGGAGGAAGGAGATTAGCTGCTGAGAGATTGGATATGTAGGATTCGCAGAAGGTAGAGAGTTTTTCTGCATAGTCGGGAATATCGTCGCACGATAGATTCGGTAAGGGCGCACACTCCCCAATGCCCTGCCGACCATTCTCATCGGTCAGGGTGATAAACCAGGAACGACGGGTGGTGTAAGTACCACGGGATGTTCCGGCAGGCTGCTTGAAGTGCAGCACTTTCTCGGTTATGGAAGTCCGAAGAATTGATTCTTTAGACATAAGAAATAAGATTTACGGCAATATGGGATACTTGTCAAAGTCAGGTTTTCTTTTCTCCAGAAAAGCCTTTCCACCCTCCTGGGCTTCATCCAGATAGTAGTAAAGCATCGTGGCATCGCCTGCCAGTTGCTGAATACCTGCCTGACCGTCGAGTTCGGCATTCAATCCGGCCTTGATCATACGCAGAGCCAGTGGTGAGCGTTCCATCATGATCTCCGCCCACTCCACACAGGTGTCCTCCAACTGGTCTATCGGCACCACCTTGTTCACCATACCCATCGCCTCAGCCTCCTGGGCAGAATACTGTTTGCAGAGGAACCAGATCTCGCGTGCCTTCTTCTGTCCCACCATCCGTGCCAGGTAGCTACTACCGAAGCCCGCATCGAACGAACCCACCTTCGGTCCGGTCTGTCCGAACACCGCATTCTCAGAAGCGATGGTCAGGTCGCACACCACATGCAGCACATGACCTCCACCGATGGCGTAGCCGTTCACCATGGCAATGACAGGTTTCGGCAGACGACGGATCTGCATCTGAACATCCAGTACCGAAAGACGCGGCACACCCTCTTCATCCACATAGCCGCCACGACCTTTCACATGCATATCACCGCCAGAGCAGAAAGCATGCTTCACGTCAGCCAGCGTCTTGCCCTCAGGCACCTCGCTCATCGCTCCAGTCAGTAACACCACACGAATGCGCTGCAACTCGCGGCATATCGCAAAGGCTTCGCTCAACTCCTGGGTGGTCTTCGGAGTGAACGCATTCCGGTAGCGTGGTCGGTTGATGGTAATCTTAGCAATGCCGTTATACTCTTCGAAGAGAATCTCCTCGAACTTCCTGATTTCTTTCCATTCCCTGTTTGTCATATCTTTATTCTTCTCTAAAAATGATTTGGCAAATATACAAAGTTTTTTTTACTTATCACTTTACACACTCACTTTCTTTCGTTGCGGCAACAAAATTTTCACTCTTCACTTTCCACTTTTCGCTAAAAATAGCTAACTTTGCGAATTCATTCGCGAAGTTACAATGCACTCGGCAATGCAAAGAAAAACAAGCTTTTCTTTTGCATTGCTCTCGTTTTTTCGTAACTTTGCAAACAAGAACAAAACCTTCTATAGCACAACTATGCTTCAGATTCGCTGTAAAAACAATAACATGACCAAGAGTTTCCCTGAGGGGACCTCATTATTGGATGTGTATCAGGAATTTGCCGACGACATCAAGCTACCCTACCCCGTAGTCTCGGCTAAAGTGAATAACGCCTCACAAGGACTGAAGTTCCGTCTCTATCAGAACCGCGACGTGGAGTTCCTCGATGCACGCGAGGGCTCAGGGCATCGTGTCTATGTACGCTCTCTCTGCTTTGTGCTCTATAAGGCTACGCAAGACCTCTTCCCGGGTTCCAAGCTCTTCATCGAACACACCATCTCACGGGGCTACTATTGTAACTTCAAGAAGAAGGGCTACGAGCCGATGGTCGAGGGCGACGTGGAAAGAATCCGCGAACGCATGCAGGAGATTATCAACCTCGACATGCCGTTCCGTCGAAACGAGGCAACCACAGAGGAGGCCCTCCGCGTGTTTGCGGAGAGAGGACTGACTGACAAGGTGAAACTCCTGGAAAGTAGTGGACAGATTTACAGCGACTATTATATGCTAGGCGACACGGCAGACTACTACTATGGACCATTGGTGCCTTCTGCTGGCTATCTGACCGTGTGGGGACTGGAAACCTATCACGACGGTATGCTGTTAAGAGTGCCTGATTGGAACAACCCTACCCAACTGGCGGAGAAGGTGGATATGCCCAAGACCTACGAGATGTTTGCCGAGAAGACGAAGTGGGACATCATCATGCGCCTGTCGAATGCCGGTGATGTGAACAAGGCCATCCTGAAGGGACATGCGTCGGAACTGATTCAGGTGAGTGAGGCACTGCAGGAGAAAAAGATCGTGCAGATAGCCGAAGAGATTGACCGGCGTTTCCACGATGAGGAGAACCCGGTACGAATGGTACTCATCACTGGTCCTTCTTCATCGGGTAAGACGACATTCTGTAAACGACTCAGCGTGCAACTGCTTGCCTGCGGACTGCGCCCGCTGTCGTTCTCTACCGATGACTATTTCGTGAACCGCCTGGATACGCCGAAACTGCCTAATGGCGACTACGATTTCGACAATATCGAGACCGTGGAGTATAACCTGCTCGAAGACCATCTGCTACGACTCATGAAAGGGGAACGGGTGGAGATTCCTGAGTATAACTTCGTGACGGGTAAACGGGAATGGAACGGAAAGAAGCTGAAGCTGGCCGGCGATACCGTACTGATTATTGAAGGTATCCATGCCCTGAACCCGTTGCTGACGAAGAAGATTCCCGACTCACTGAAATACAAGATCTACATATCGGCGCTTACCAGTATCTCGCTCGATGACCATAACTGGATTCCTGTACGCGACAACCGCTTACTGCGCCGCATCATACGCGACTACAACAAAGGGGCTTATACGGCTCAGCAAACCATTGCTCAATGGAAGAATGTGTGTGAGGCTGAGGATCAGTGGATCTTTCCCTTCCAGGAAACGGCCGATGCCATGTTCAACTCTGCCCTGAACATCGAGTTTGCGGTACTGCGCACCCATGCCGAGATTATCCTGGCCTCCGTACCCAAGAACTGTGATGAGTATGCCGAGGCACACCGTCTGCTGAAATTCCTGCGCTATTTCATTCCCATCAGCGATAAGGAGATTCCACCCACCAGTATTATGAGAGAGTTTGTGGGTGGATCAAGCTTTAAGTACCCAAGATGATGACATCATAACAGGAAAGACATAAGAACATATAAAAGGTCAAAGACAGTAGAGAACAGAGATGTATTGCAATAAAGAGAATGTCAATATACTGACGGCGTTACTGGTAGCACATGGTGTAGATCATGTAGTGGTTTGTCCAGGTAGTAGGAATGCGCCTATCGTGCATAACCTTCATGAGTGCCCGGATATTCAGTGCTACCCTGTTACCGATGAGCGCTCTGCCGGTTTCTATGCTTTGGGCATGGCACAGGCGTTGAATAAGTCTGTGGCAGTATGCGTCACGTCGGGTACGGCATTACTCAACCTCGCTCCTGCCGTGGCAGAAGCCTATTATCAGCATGTACCTCTCGTTGTTATCTCAGCCGACCGCCCTCCGCAGTGGATTGACCAGTTGGATGGTCAGACGCTTCCGCAACCAGATGCCTTGGGACGCTTCGTGAAAAAAGCGGTTACGCTACCAGAACCGCATGATGCAGAAGAACACTGGTATTGCAACAGGTTGGTGAACGAGGCACTGATAGAAACCCGTCATCAAGGGGATGGACCCGTACACATCAACGTGCCCATCAGTGAGCCCTTGTTCAACTTCTCCACCCCTGTCTTACCTTCTGAAAGAAAGATTGAACTGTTGCAGGCCGACATTCCCGATAAAACTCTCAGTCATGTATTGAACGCCTTCATGCAGGCCAAGAAACCGATGCTCATCGCTGGTCAGCCGATGAATCCCAATCTCGACGAAGCCGTATCCTTAGTAGAAGATGACGAACGTTATCTGCCTGATTTCGTATTATATGCCAGTGGGTCCATCGTCAGTAAGCGTGTAAAGCGTTTCCTGAGGAAAGCTAAAACGTTGTGGGCAGTGAATGGAACGGGTGAGGTAAACGATACCTTCATGAATCTTACGCAAGTAATACAAGGGGATGAGACTGTGGTCATCGATCAGATCCGTTGCATGCTCGAACAGCAGCCCCATCCTTTCGTGCAGTTGTGGAACGAGTTGTTGGAACGTGTACGACAGCATACCGAATACTATGAGCCCTGTTATTCTCAGATGGCAGCGGTCAAGGCTCTTGAAAAACAACTGTCTGTAGCACAACAAGGTCAATCGTTCCATGTCCACTATGCCAACAGCACCCCCATCCGTCTGGCGAATATCTTTGCCCGGCATTCTTTCTATTGCAATCGTGGTGTGAATGGCATTGAGGGTTCCCTCTCAACCGCAGCAGGTTTCTCATGTGTAACCGATGAGAACGTGTTTTGTGTCATTGGCGACCTGAGTTTCTTCTACGACCAGAATGCGCTGTGGAACCAGAACCTGAAGGGAAATCTCCGCATCCTGTTGCTGAACAACGGCTGTGGCGGTATCTTCAATACGTTGAAAGGCTTGGAAGGGAGTCCTGCTCGCAGCAGATTTGTAGCCGCCGAGCATCATACCACAGCCGAGGGCATCTGTCAGCAGAACGACGTGGCTTATCTTCAAGCTAAGAACATGGATGAGATGCAGCAGGGCATCGATACCTTATTAAGTATAAAGAGCAATCGCCCCGTACTTCTTGAGGTCTTTACAGAAGCGCAAACCGATGCACAAGTCATCCAAGACTACTATTCAACGCTCCATCGTTGAAAGATCCCTCCAACAGCGAGCGCATCGTTTCCAGCTTCGCCTCGGTCTCTTCCCATTCCTGATCTTCCTCGCTGTCCCTCAACAAGCCACCGCCCGCATAAAGACAATAACAGTCGTCCAGGATCTGCATACAACGCAGAGACACAAAAAGGTGTGTATCCACTTCAGGGTTAAAAGGACCAGAGAAGCCGCTGTAATACCGTCGTGATTGCGACTCATTCCTTCGGATGAAATCGAATGTCTGCTGCTTCGGCAGTCCGCAGACCGCCGGTGTGGGATGCAGCGCCCTGATCAGTTCACCGATCCTGCGTGTATCCTCCAATACGAAGTTAAAGTCGCTCCGCAGATGTACCAGGTTCGCAGCCCGCGCAGTGTACGGTCCTTCCTCGGAAATCTGACTGGAGAAATGCTCCAGGCACTCCATCAGATAGGTGGCCACATACCGTTGTTCCTGAATATTCTTCGTTGTCCAAGCGATGTCAGACAAACGTGCTTCCCCCTTTACAGGTGGTGAATCAAACGACAGCGACTCTCCCTCCAGCTTCATTGTTCCTGCAAGCGCGATGGTATGCCAGTCGTTCCCCCCTCCTTCCAAAAGAATCTCCGGTGTTGCCATCAGCCACATCCCGCTTTGTGGGGTATAGACCAGCGAAATGAACATTCGTGGATAAAGCTCGCATGCCTTCTGGAACAAGGCCATCGGCAGCTGCTCCTCTTTCCTCGGCTCCTGAACGCAACGTGACAGCACTATCTTCTGAAACTCCCCGTTTAACAGGTTGGAATGGAAGTTGGAGAAATCGATGTGATAACGTTGGCGGGAGGAGAGCGAAGATTCTTTCGAGGAAGTAGGAAGGAGGAAAGAGGAAGGAGA
>JAGCDO010000048.1 GCA_017651265.1 Prevotella sp.
AGAGAGAGAGCAGAACCAAGCTGGCTTGAGTTCTGCCGAGCGAGAAGGAGTTCGACAAAGTCAAACGACGAAAGAGAGAGAGCAGAACCAAGCTGGCTTGAGTTCTGCCGAGCGAGAAGGAGTTCGACAAAGTCAAACGACCAGCGAAAACATCCGTCAACTGTTGGAAATGCTCGACAACCCCAATGCATACACCGAGCAGGAAATCCAAGACATCATCAACCGTGATGAAGATACTCGCAAAGCCTACCGCCTTATGGTAGAAGCCAAGCGTAGCAGCCGCCATCGTCAGAACCAAGAGCCTGTCGATTTGGATGCCGCATGGCAACGCTTTAACCAGAAACTTCAGCCTAAGCAACAAGGCTTTGGTTGGATGAAGGTAGCTGCATCTTTCATTGGTGTGCTACTTGTTTCCGGCATTGCCTTTGCTGCCTTCCACTTTGTGCGGCAGTATCAGAAAGCGGAGGCTCCACAATCTGAGATTACCGAAAACATAACAGATCCCGTCACAACACTCCCTGCCGATACGCTTACCAAAGATACCATCACCGTGCAGCCTATCACCTACGACAACATCCCACTGGAGAAGATGCTACCCCAGATAGCCGCGCACTACGATGTCAAGGTCATATTTACTAATGATGAAGCCCGACAGCTACGTTTCCGCTTTGTATGGAATCCGCAGCAGGGCATCGATCAGGTCGTCAGCGACCTCAATCAGTTCGAGCGTCTGACCGTCACACGAAAGGATAACCAAATCACTGTAGAATAGTCAGACGCCATGAACAGAAATATTGTACTCATCTTGCTTGCCCTGCTGCTGACAGTCAGCACACGGGCACAGAAGCACATTTCACGTGAATATAATAATGTGTCTATCTCTGATGCCCTCAATGGGCTCGCAGAGCAGCAGACCGACTATGCTATTATGTTCCTCTACAACGAACTGGAGGACTTCCGCATCACCACTACCATTAGACGAAAAACGCTGCCCGATGCCATCCAGCAGATGATTGGTTTCTATCCTATCCGCATGACTGTTGATACAAGCGACCCTGAGGATATGAAGATTTTCGTGGAGTGTACCCACAAGACCGACCGCCGCCTGACAGGCACCATCATCGACGAACAAGGCCAGCCTGTAGCATACGCTAACGTGGCCATTCTCAATCCTGTCGACTCAACGCTTCTTGGCAGTGGAGTTTCGAATGAGAGCGGTTATTTTGTGGTTCCAACGGAGGCCCATCGTGTTATCTTAAAGTGCAGTTTTGTCGGCTATCGCACCTACTACCGCAGTTGCGAAGTAGGCCATATAGGTACCATTCAGATGAAACCTGCTGAATACACGATAAACGGTGTTACTGTGGAAGGCACACGTATCATGAACTACGTTGATAAATCCATCCACACCTTCTCCGTTGAGCAGATTAGTCAGGCCCGCAATATCCGCGACCTGTTAGAACACGTAAAAGACCTGAAAATTGACCCCGTGACCAATAAAATCAAGCGCATGGATGGCGGCAGCGTGAAGATACTGATCAATGGCATAGCATCCTCAGACATTGACCTGAAGGGCATTCCCGCCAATAAAATCGTGAGGGTGGAATACTATAATATCCCTCCTGCCCGCTATGCTGATGCAGGCACACTCATCAACGTGATTACCAAGCGGATGGACACGGGCATCAATGCTGGCATCGAGGCAAGGACTGCCATTACAACGGGCTTCACGGATGACGAGGCTTACCTGAACCTGACTTCTGGCAACCATCAGCTTTCACTCTCCTATTCGTTCAGCCTACGCGACTATACAAAGCGCTTTGGCGAACTGACCTACGATTATACATTGCAAAGCTATCTTCCCGGCGAAACATCATCTTCCCCTGTCCATTACAACTATCAGGAAAAGACGCACGACAAATTCGGCTATACTTGGAATGATCCTGTCATCAAGTACACCTATAACAAGCCAGACAACATAGCCGTGCAGATAGTGGCAACCCCCCACTTCAACAATAGGCATAGTGATGGGAAAAAGGATATCCAAAAGATCTCCACCCTTCATACTTCCGAAATAGGGGAAGGGGAGGATGGTAGTCGTATGAGCACTTTTGGACCTAACTTGAACGTGTATGTCCAGAAAACGTTGCCCAAGAATCAGGAACTGTCGATAGACCTCGTAGGTACTTATTATCACAACAGCAGTAAGAACTGGGATGAGGAGAGATCCGTGAGTAACGGTGAGACATGGCTGTCAGATAACCAGGAACAGCAGAACAACAAATACTCCTTCATCGGCGAACTGGCTTATACGAAAAAGTGGGAAAAGAACAGTCTAAGCTTAGGCTATCGCGGCATGTTCGGACGCTCTAACGCCACCATCAGCAATGTACTCTCCAACTATAAGGACTATGATTATTCATCAGCTAGCTATCAGCATTATATGTATGCCGAGTACAGCGGAAACATTGACAAACTGATGTACCGTATCGGTGCCGGAGTTACACAGGTGACTCAGGATAATACCGATGCCCACGACTCTCATTGGCTCTTCACGCCAAAGCTCATTCTGAGTACAAACCTTTCGAAGAAGATGAGTCTGCAATGGGTCACCTCGTCACAATCAAATACACCACCTATCTCACAACTCAGCAACAATGCCAGTCTCGTCATACCTGGAGTGCTTAGCATTGGCAACCCCTATCTTAAGAGTTATAACACTTACCAGTCGGAACTTATCCACAAGTGGAACCTCGGCTGGCTACAGACCCAACTCGGACTGTATTATACATATACCGATTCTCCTATTAACCGCTATTATACACAGCAAGAGATTAACGGGGAAGGACGGTTCTTGCCACGCCAGCAATATATCGTGGGCACGAACGAAAATGCCAACTATAGCAGTGAGTTGGGAGGATCATACCTACTGGTCGTTAGTCCCTTTAAGAGCCAAATCCTGACATTGATTTTGCAAGGATATGTGGCTCGTCAGAACGTCAGCAGTCCTATTATCGGGCATTACCATCACACGTGGGCACCTCTCTATTTTGCCCTGCAGTTCCGTAAGGGTAACTGGGGAGCCTCCTATGTGGGGAACATCGTGTCAAAACGCCTAAACGGATCCACACTGGATGCAGAGGAAAACAGTTCACACCTGCAGGTCTATTGGCAAAAGAAGAACTGGCGCATCTTTGCCGCTGACTATTGGCTATTCACTCGCTCCCGCTATTCAGGCTACAGTATGCCAACAAGTATTCTGCAAAGTACTTATAAGACATGGATCGATGACAATAAGTCGATGTTTATCCTCGGCTTCAGTTACGACTTCTCTACAGGAAAGAATTTAAAGATTAATCGTAAGCTCCAGAACAAGGACTCTGATACAGGTAGTTTTTAGTTACTTTGTTTTATTTGTTCTTGATTGCATTAACTACCAGCACATCGGCGGGCAGCCATTTGACGCTGTTTAGTTCGTCCATTGATAACCACCTGGCAGCTTCGTGTTCATTCAGGTGAAGGGCTTCGGATAAAAGTGAGCAAAGGTAGCAATGCATGGTTAGATGGAACTTAGGATAATCGTATTCCACCGTGCAAAGGAACTCGTCCACGCTGATCTCGGTGGAGAGTTCCTCGAGGATCTCACGCTTCAGCGCCTCCTCAGGGGTTTCCCCGGGTTCCATCTTTCCTCCGGGGAACTCCCACCAGTCTTTCCATTCGCCGTAGCCTCGTTGCGTGGCGAAGATCTTACCGTCTTTGCGTATGACCGCTGCTACTACTTCTATCTTGCGTTTCATGTCGGCGCAAAGATACGAATAAACGAAAAACGAACCAAATATAAAGCAAAGAAAAACAAGCTTTTTGCTCACTTAATCGTACTTTGGCTTCGCCGAAAGTACTCTCGCTCGGAAAAGCAAAGAAAAACAAGCTTTTCTTTGGCTTTTCTCTCGCTTATTTGTACCTTTGCAAGCACTATGGTATTGAATTATATTTGGATTGCATTTTTCCTCATCGCGTTCGTTGTAGCGCTGGTGAAGTTAGTTTTTTTCGGAGACGCCACGGTGTTTCCCGCCATGATGGATTCCACGTTCTCCTCATCGAAGACCGCCTTTGAGATCTCGTTAGGTCTGACAGGTGTGTTGGCCTTGTGGTTAGGAATCATGAAAATTGGCGAGAAGGGCGGCGTGATCAATGTCTTCGCCCGCATCTTGAGTCCGATATTCACCAAGCTGTTCCCCGAGATACCCAAAGGTCATCCCGTAACAGGTAGTATCTTCATGAACATCGCCGCCAATATGCTCGGTCTGGATAATGCAGCAACACCCCTCGGACTGAAAGCCATGGAGCAGTTGCAGGAACTGAACGTGGCCAGAAACGAGGAAGTGGAGGCCGATGAAGAAAAGCGGAAGAAAAGAAACGTATCAGCCAGTAACTCGATGATTATGTTCCTGGTGCTGAACACCTCTGGTCTGACACTCATTCCCGTGAGTATTCTGGTGTATCGTGCTCAGTTAGGAGCCGCACAGCCCACCGATATCTTCATCCCCATTCTGCTGGCTACCTTCTTCTCCACCTTGGCCGGTGTCATCATTACCAGTCTGTATCAGCGCATCAACCTGCTGAACCGCACCATGCTCCTTACCTTAGGAGGAATGTGCGCCATTGTGGCCGCCATTATCTGGGGATTCGCTCAGATGGACAAGGAGCAGATGAACGTGGTGAGCACGAGTATTGCCAATATATTACTGATGACCATCATCGTGGGATTCATTGCGGCAGGTATGCGGAAGAAGGTAAACGTATATGATGCTTTTATTGAAGGAGCCAAGGACGGATTCTCCACAGCCGTGAGAATCATCCCCTATCTGGTGGCTATTCTCGTTGCCATCGGTGTTTTCCGTGCTTCAGGAGCCATGGATATGCTCATCGACGGCATCTCCTGGACGGTAAGTGCCTGCGGTCTCAACAGCGACTTCGTCGGCGCCTTACCCACTGCCTTGATGAAACCGTTGAGCGGTAGTGGAGCACGAGGAATGATGGTTGACGCCATGACACAATATGGAGCCGACTCCTTCATCGGTCGCTTGAGCTGTGTCTTCCAAGGCAGCACCGATACCACCTTCTACATCCTGGCCGTTTATTTCGGTAGCGTAGGCATCCGCCATATGCGCCATGCAGTAACCTGCGGTCTGCTGGCCGACCTCGCCGGAATCATCTCAGCCATCGCCATCTGTTACATGTTCTTCGGATAATCAGGAAGTCATATGGCAAACATGAAATCCCTGGCCAAGGATACGGCCATCTACGGACTGTCGAGTATTGTGGGTAGGTTTCTGAACTACCTGCTCGTACCGCTCTATACCCATTATATGCCTAAGGATTCAGGCGACTACGGCATCAGTACGAACATGTATGCCTACACTGCCCTGATCCTGGTATTGCTCACCTTCGGCATGGAAACCACGCTGTTCCGTTTTGCGAACGACGAGGCTCCTTCCGATGCTCAGCAGGGAAAGAGATGGCCCGATACCGTATTCACCACCTCGTTTGCCGTGGTAGGGACACTCACCGCCATCTTCGTGATCCTGCTCTTCAGCTTCATCACACCCATCAGTAATGCTCTTGGCTACCAGAAGCATCCCGACTATCTGCTGATGATGGGCGTGGTGGTGGCCTTGGATGCCATTCAAGCCTTACCTTTCAGCTACCTGCGTTTTCAGAAACGCCCCATCCGCTTTGCTTCGCTGAAGCTGCTGTTCATATTCATGAACATCGCCCTGAACCTGATATTCTTTGTATGGTTGGGTAAGACATCCGTATTCTACGTCTTCTTCCTCAACCTCCTGTGTACAGGATTTATCACCTTCTTCTTCATTCCCGACCTCCTCCACATTCAGTGGCATTTCGACGGGAAGCTGCTGCGCAGGATGTTCAGCTACTCATGGCCCATCCTGGTGCTCGGTGTTGCAGGTATCCTGAACCAGGTGGCCGATAAGATTATCTTCCCGCTGATCTATCCCGACAGAGCTGCCGCTGATATCGAGTTGGGCATCTATGGTTCCTGCGTGAAGATTGCTATGATCATGGCGATGATTACCCAGGCCTTCCGCTATGCCTATGAACCCATCGTCTTTGCCAAGAGCAAGGATGCAGACAAGGGTGAATACTATGCCTCGGCGATGAAATACTTCCTGATTTTCACCCTGCTGGCCTTTATCTGCGTGATAGGTTGGATGCCGGTGCTGAAATATATCATCGGTTCCGGTTACCGCGAAGGATTAGGTGTGGTACCGATTGTCATGGCTGCAGAGATCATGATGGGCATCTATTTCAACCTGTCGTTCTGGTATAAGCTCATCGACAAGACCATCTACGGAGCTTGGTTCTCGTTGGCGGGCTGTCTCGTTCTGTTAGCAGTGAACATCCTGTTGATTCCCAAATACAGCTATTGGGCTTGTGCTTGGGGCGGTGTGGCCGGCTATGGAACATCCATGCTGCTGAGCTATTTCGTTGGTCAGAAGAAGAACCCCATCCCCTACCCGATGAAAGAGATAGGATGCTACGTATTGCTGGCTGCTTTCATCTCGTTCATGATCCTGTTCTTCAAGGATCGCCTTGTCTGGTGGCTTACCCTGATCATCAATACCGCTTGGATCATCGTCTTCGTGGCGTATATCATCAAGCACGACCTGCCACTGGCAAATATCCCCGTTATTGGAAACTATTTTAAGAAACATAATAAATAATTCAAAACGATGAAAAAACTGTTATTATCATTGATGTGTCTCTGCTCACTCACGGTCAGTGCCGATGAGGGTATGTGGACGCTTTACAACTTGCCTCAGGCTGTGTATGAGCAGATGAAGGCAGAAGGGTTTACCATGCCGTATGCCGACTTGTACGAGAGTCCTAACGCCATCAAGAACTGCGTAGTGAACTTCTCGGGCTACTGCTCAGGTGTGGTGGTGTCACCCAACGGACTGGTTTTCACGAACCACCACTGCGGCTTCGAGTCTATTCGCAGTCATTCCACCGTGGAGCACGACTACATGCTCAACGGCTTCATCGCCAAGAGCTATGAAGAGGAGTTGCCGAACGAGGATATGTTCGTGAGCTTCATGCGCGAGCAGAAGGACATCACCGACCAGCTGGAAGCATTGGCAAAGAGTAATCCCGAGTATGCAGACGACTGGACAATACTGATTGACTCGTTGGAGCATGCCATGAACGACAGTATCAAGAAGATTGACAAGACACTGGAAGTTGAGATTCAGCCGTTCTACGAAGGTAATGCCTACTATGCCACTACCTACCAAACCTTCCGCGACCTCCGCCTGGTGTTCGCCATTCCCAAGTCGATGGGTAAGTTCGGCGGTGAGACCGATAACTGGATGTGGCCTCGTCAGACCTGCGACTTCTCTGTATTCAGAATCTATGCCGACCCCGAGACAAACGGTCCGGCTGCCTATTCCGAGAAGAATGTACCCTACCACCCTGCCTCTTGGGCTCCTGTCAGCATGCAGGGCTATAAGGATGGTGATTTCTCCATGACCATCGGCTACCCCGGCAGCACCAGTCGTTACCTCTCTTCGTATGGTATCAAGGAGATGCGCGATGCAGAGAACACCGCCCGTGTACAGGTCCGCGGTATCAAGCAGGAGATTATGAAGCGCCACATGGATGCCTCAGAGGCCGTTCGTATCAAGTACGACAGTAAGTATGCGCAAAGCTCTAACTATTGGAAGAACTCCATTGGTATGAACAAATGTATCGATTCCATCGGCATTATCCGTCAGAAGCAGGAACTCGAGGCTCGCATCCGTGCCTTCCAGGAAGAGACAGGTTATTTGAAGGACAAGCTGGATTTCGACCTGATGAGTAAGGCCTACGGTCAGCGCTATGAATCGATTCGCGCCTTTATGTATTGGGTAGAGACCTTCAATCGCACCAACGAGCTCGCCATCCGTGCCATGCGTGCCAATGCTGGTGGTTACAAGCTTCAGGGTCCGGAAGATAAAAGTAAGAAGCAGTACTTCGAGATCAAGGACAACAGTGACGAATGGGACGAGGCACTCGACAAGGAAGTGTTTGCCGCCTTGCTGAAGAACTACAAGGAGCAGGTGGATGCCAAATACCTTCCCGCCTTCTACCAGACCATCGAGAGTAAGTACCATAACGACTATACCAAGTATGTGAACGATCTCTATAAGAAATCGGTTCTGATGAAGGGTAAGAAGATCTATCCCGGTAAGAAGAATTACCTGAAAGACCTGGGTGTGAAGATGGGTCTTGACCTGGTTGAATCATTAGGTGTCCTCCGTGAAGGAATCAGTGACACGAACGATGACATCATGCAGCAGGAGAAATACCTCTGTGCCGCCAAGCTGCGCATGGAGGCCGATATGCCCCACTACTCAGATGCAAACTTCACCATGCGCCTCAGCTACGGTCAGGTGGGTGAATACCTGCTTGATGGCAAACCCTCTGGCTACTACACCACCGCAGAGAGTATTGTAGAGAAGATGAAGAGGGCTGATCAGATTGAGGAGTATTTCGCTGAGCCGGAGATGCATGAGCTGCTCTCATCAAAGAACTTCGACCCCTATACCGACAAGACCACTGGTAAGATGCAGCTGTGCTTCCTCACCAATAACGATATTACTGGCGGTAATAGTGGTTCACCCATGTTCAATGGTAAGGGCGAGCTCATCGGACTGGCTTTCGATGGCAACTGGGACTCTTTGGCCAGCGACATCAACTTCGACAAGGTACTGGCTCGCTGCATTGGTGTGGACATCCGCTTCGTACTGTTCATGATGGACAGATGGGGACATGCTGACCGTCTGCTGAAGGAGATTAATGCGAAGTAATCAATTGATAATTAAGAGATGAAGGTTAAGGGATTCGTGTTAGTTGGGGTCTTGCTGGCGCATCTTACGATGTTTGCACAGCAAAGCGGATCATACGTTCAGTCGGGCTATCGTGAGACGATCGACTTGAGCGGGAAGTGGCTGTTCCAGTTAGACCCCGACTCCACCCTGAAACCAACCAGTAAGTTCAACGATGTAATCTATCTTCCCGGTACCACCGATACAAATAAAAAGGGGAATGCTGCTGTGAAGAAAGATGAGACCACCTACCTGACACGCAAATACAGCTATGTGGGTAAGGCGTGGTATCAGGTTCCCGTGCGGATTCCCAAATCGTGGAAAGGTCAGCAGATTGTTCTCTATATGGAGCGCACCAAGCCCACCACGGTGTATGTTGACGGGAAGCCGGCGGGAAGCAACAACGATATCTCTGCTCCGCAGGAATATATCTTATCGAAACAGCTCAAGCCGGGAGTCCATTACATCACCGTGATGGTGGACAACAGTGAGAACACCGTTCCGCCACAGATCATCAGTAATTCGCATGCCTACACCGAGGATACCCAGACCAACTGGAATGGAATCATCGGCAGAATCTACTTGGAAAAGCGGGCGCCCACGCACATCGACAACTTGATCATCACTACCAATAGTGAAAGGAAAGAGGTGCAGGTAATGGTAAATATCGACGGTCAGCTCAAGGATGATACGAAGATGAAGTTCATCCTCATCCCGTGGGGAAGCGACTATGGTTATGTCATTGGCGAGAAGCTGGTTCCCAAGACCAAGAATCCATTCACCCACGCCCGGGTTATCTACCGCGATGACAGTCTGAAGCTGTGGAGTGAGCATCATCCTTCCCTCTACCGCATCCACGTCACACTCGATGGATACGACGAGATGGAGAAGACCTTCGGTGTAAGGAGCTTCACCACACAGGGCACTCAGTTCGCCATTAACGGTAACACCACCTTCCTCAGAGGAAAGCATGATGCCTGCGTGTTCCCCCTGACGGGTCATGTGCCCATGACCATGGAGGAATGGCGACGTTACTTCCAGATCTGCAAGGGCTATGGCATCAACCATGTGCGCTTCCACTCGTGGTGCCCGCCAGAGGCTTGTTTCCTGGCAGCCGATATAGAAGGTATATACCTGCAGCCCGAACTGCCGTTCTGGGGTGACTTCAACAAAGACGACCGTAGGTTAATGGACTTCCTCATGAAGGAAGGGACACGAATCATAACCACCTATGGTCACCACCCCTCGTTTGTGATGATGGCCTTAGGAAACGAACTGTGGGGCGATATCCCTACCATGCAGCTTTTCACGAAGGCATTCAAAAAGATGGATCCTACCAAGCTCTTCACGTTCGGCTCCAACTATTACTTAGGCTATCAGGGGTGGAAAGAGGGGATGGATTTCTTCGTCACCTGTCGTAACGGCGGTGAGGAATGGGGGAAGTTCAATACCCATACCCGCGGCTCGTTCTCGTTTGCCGATGCTGCCGGTGGCGGAATGATCAACAGCATCTATCCGAATTCTACCATGAATTTCGCCGAGGGCATCAAAGATTGTCAGGTTCCCATTATCGGTCACGAAACGGCGCAGTTCCAAACCTATCCCGACTACAACGAAATCAGCAAATACTCCGGAGTGCTCTATCCGTATAACATGGAGGTGTTCCGCAGCAGGTTAGAGAAGGCAGGTATGCTCGATCAGGCAGCCGATTTCCACAAGGCATCGGGTCTGTGGAGTGTGGAACTCTATAAGCAGGAGATTGAAATGGCGCTGCGAACACCTGGTATGGGTGGATTCCAGCTGCTCGATCTGCAAGACTACCCCGGACAAGGCTCTGCGTATGTGGGTATCCTCGATGCGTTCATGGAACCCAAAGGCATCACCACTCCCCAAGAATGGCGACAGTGGTGCTCTCCCATCGTTCCGCTATTCCTTACAGAGAAGTTCTGCTGGACCACCGATGAAACCGTCAAAGGGAAGATACAGTTGGCTAACTACAGCGAACCTGTGGACGAGTATAAGTGGAATCAGGGTGTGATGTCCTGGCAGCTGATGGATCGGGAAGGAATGACGCTTAAACGAGGAATAGTAAACATCCCTGAGAATAGTCATGGTCTGACCGACTTAGGGGATATCAGCATCGATGTCAGCGACCTTCAACCGCAAAAGTATACACTTGTCCTGAAGTCGTATTATAATAAGGAGAGTGGGAAATGCTTTGAGAACTACTATAACATCTGGGTGTTCCCAAGCATGAAGAATCCACTGTCGGTACCTAAGGATATCCTTGTGGCGCATCAGTATGATGTAGAAACAGCCAGAATACTGAGTAACGGCGGAACAGTCTTGCTGATGCCCGACAGTACGGAGATGAAGGACCTTACCGTGGGCGGACTCTTCCAGACCGACTACTGGAACTACCGCATGTTCAAAACCATCTGCGAGAATAATAAGAAGTCGGTTTCACCAGGCACCTTGGGTATTCTTACGAATCCTGAGCATCCCATCTTCAACAGCTTCCCCACGGAGATGCATACCAACTGGCATTGGTTCCCTATCATCAAGGCCTCACGACCGTTTATGCTCGACAATACCGCAGCGGCTTACCGACCCATCGTACAGGTTATCGACAATGTGGAACGGAACCATAAGCTCGGTCTGATCTTCGAGTTTGCAGTCAACAAGGGTAAGCTGTTGGTATGTATGTCGCCCCTCGACCAGCTGCAGCAGTACCCTGAGGCGCGTCAGCTATATAAGAGCATCCTGCAGTATATGCAATCTCCCGATTTCGCCCCCAAAACGCAAATCAACTACGGAGATCTCCAGCAACTGTTTACCACACCTGTCAAGGAAGGGAAGATCGGTGAGCTGAACAATATCTCACCATATTGATATAAAAAAAGGCAAGATTATTTCTTGCCTTTCTTTTTGGGGTTTCTCCGTGCCCATCCCTCTTCCGAGAAATCGGGTTCCTCGCCTACAAGTTCTATCGGTCCGCCTTGGAAGAACTGTCGCCAATCGTCCTTGCGACCGCTTTCCATGCGGGCAGCACCACGTTTACCACGCTTGCTCTCCACCTTCTTCTTTTTCTCGAAACGATCAAAGCTGGCCTCCTTAGAACTTTGTACTTTGTGCTCGGCTCTGCCGCTTTGCTCTGCAAAGAACTTTGAACTATGAACTTTAACCTTCTCCCTTTGTCCTCCTTCCTCCTTCGTTCCCCTCTTCATGGAGGGGTTAGGGGTGGCCTCCCCGTCATTACAACGCACCTCACGCCCCTTATATTTAGCGCCAGTCAGGTACTTTGTCACACGATCGGCATCCTCCTCAGCCACATCAAAGAAAGAGATGGTGTTCTGCAAGTCGATATGACCAACCTCCACATGACCCTTCACGTTCTTGTTCAGGAACTGCATCAGCTCACCGGGGAAGAAACCGTCTTTCTTACCTAAGTTAATGAACAATCGGCGGAAGCCAGCCTCAGCCTTTCGCGGTCCTCTGCCTCTCGACCTCTCCTTCGACCTGCCTCCTTCTCCCTTTGACCTTTGACCGTCTCCCTTCGACCGTGTCGCCGGCTTCTCAATCTCCGGAGCATTGGCATAGTAAGAAAGGAACTTACCGAACTCAATGCTCACAATCTTCTTGATGATATCCTCCTTGTCGATAAACTCGAAGAAACGACTGATGTCACCCATGAACGGATCAATCTGCTCCTCCAGCACATCGGTCTTCACAATCTGGTCCATCACCTTATAGAGCTGCTTCTTACAGATCTCCTGTGCCGAGGGCATCTCTCCCTCTACGAACTCCTTACCGATGACCTTTTCGATACTGCGTATCTTGTGCTTCTCACGGCTGTGGACGATGGAGATGGAAGTACCCTTCTTACCAGCACGACCCGTACGACCGCTTCGGTGGGTGTAGTTCTCTATATCGTCGGGCAAGCCGTAGTTGATAACATGTGTCAAATCATCCACATCCAAGCCACGGGCTGCCACATCGGTAGCCACCAGCAACTGGGTAAGGTGCTGACGGAATTTCTGCATGGTGAGGTCGCGCTGCGCCTGACTGAGGTCACCGTGCAGACTCTCGGCATTATAGCCGTCCTTGATCAGCTTGTCGGCAATCTCTTGAGTCTCAATTTTCGTTCTGCAAAAGATAATGGCGAAGATGCGCGGATAGAAGTCAACAATGCGCTTCAAGGCCAGATATTTATCCCTGGCGTGCACCATGTAATACACATGGTTCACATTCTCAGCACCTTCGTTCCTGCTGCCCACCACAATCTCCTTATGGTCGTGCAGGTAGTTCAGCGCGATCTTCTCTATCTCCTTGCTCATGGTAGCCGAGAAGAGCAAGGTATTACGCTCTGCCGGCACATGCTCAAATATCTCGTTGATGCTGTCAGAGAAGCCCATGTTCAGCATCTCGTCAGCCTCATCCAACACCACGCTCTTGATATGCTCTATCTGGGCCTTACCGCGGTGCATCAGATCGATCAATCTACCGGGTGTGGCCACAATAATCTGTGCCCCATGCTTCAGAGCACGAATCTGCTGTTCAATGCTCGCGCCACCATAAACAGGCACCACGTGCACTCCTTTCATGTATTTGGAGAAATCCCGCAGATCGTCGGCAATCTGCAGACACAGTTCTCGTGTCGGACTCAAAATCAATGCTTGTGTTTCCTCGTTCTCCACATCAATCTTCTGCAACAGCGGAATACCAAACGCCGCTGTCTTTCCCGTACCCGTCTGGGCAAGGGCAATCACATCGTTTCCTTCCCCTAACAGATATGGGATTACTTCTTCCTGGACGGGCATTGGCGAAACAAAGCCCATCTCCGTAATGGCCTGCAGTATCTCACTGCTCACGCCTAACTCTTCAAATGTCTTCAATGCTAATACTTATTATTACGGTGCAAAGTTACGATTAAGTGAGCGAAAAACCAAATTAATTTGAGTTTTTCCGAACGTGAGTAAGTTCGGCGAAGCCAAAGTTACGATTAAGTGGGAACAAAAACAAAAATTTATTTGCAATTTTCTGAGTAATAGCACTTTCGGCCAATCTTTTTCTTTGGTCAAAGAAACAAATTCTTTCCTCTTTTTCTTTGGCGCAAAGAAAAGAGGCAAAAGAAACATCCACCCTAACCAAACCTTCCCCTATATGGGAAGGCTTAACCGCTCCTCCTCGTCGCTCGTTCATTAAGGTAAGCTCGCCCCATCAAAGGGGCGGCTTGCTCTTTTGTCGGCTCACGCCAGGTGATTGGCGATCCATTTCCGTTTCTTTTCCGTTTATTTCCGTTTATTCCGTTATAAATATTCTTTGCGCTAATCACTTTGAGAATCAGATTTGGCTTCGCCTTACTCCTCCTCGCTCGACAAAGTTTATACAAGTATAACTCTGTTCTCACTCGTTCGTCGGTTCTGTGATTTCCGTGATTTCTGTGTGAAAAATATTCCTCTGTGTGAACTCTGCGCTCTCTGCGTCTCTGCGTGAGAATAAACATTTCTGTGGGACCTTTTGCACCAATCACCTTTTCTTGAAAGCAAATCTCATTCCACACTCCTCACTCCACATTCCACAAATCACATCTCCTTCCTCCTTCGTCCTTCCTCCTTCCTCGAACGTCCCCATCACCTCGGTGAGGGGACTACGGCGTGAGGCTCCTTCCCCTCAACCACAAACCCCTGCCGCGAGTCAATCATGGCAAGATGATCAAATTCAATCTTGTCATAACCCTCATTCAGTCGGGTATGTCCGAACACCTGGAACACCTTGTTCAGTCCATACGCCTTGGGCGCTTCATCTATGTCATGCTCCTGGATATCCGCCCACAGCACACTACCCGCCTTCTCACCAAACCACGACCTACGTCTTCCCACGGTTCCCAGCATCTCCTGTCCTATGCCATCATCATCCAGCTGGTTAATCCTTTCAATGATGTCCGGATCAGCAATAGAAACCTGATGATCTGGCAGCTTCCACATCCGGTCGTTTACCTTTTTCAGCCAATAAAGCGTCAAGCCAGCATGTGTGAACACATACGTCTTCCCGTTTACCTCCTCCCGATGAGCAATCTTGAACAAATCCCTGTTTTCATTGAAAACCCTGTGGTATGTGTTCCAATTCCCGAGATCCTGTCTGCTTCCCCCTGCCAATTGGTCAAAGATTTTCGAAGCATAATGCTGGTCATGATTCCCCTTCAGCAGAACCACCTTCTCCCTGTTGTTCCGCTTCAGCTCAATAATCTCCATCAAGTTTTCATAGATATCGTCAGCCAACCCCGTTTCACCACTATAGGGATCAAGGTAATCGCCCAGGAACACCACCCTATCCACCTCGTCCATATACTTAGCCACCGGCTCCTTCCAGAACAGGCGGCCATGCACATCAGGTATCACCAATACTTTCTTCGTCATACTTTGATCAATCATTCTTTCTACTCTTTGCTACACCCCACAAAGATAACCATTATTTCCCAAAGTAATAACTTTTTTATACCTATAAATCATTGAGGGATTGGCCTTGTTTCAATGCGTTAAACCCCTAAGAAACCTTGTCACATTGTTGGCGAAAACTATGGCAGTTTGTGCCTGAAGTGTACAGAATTAGACCAAGTTTAAACAACAATACTATTCCAGCGTGATATTCTCCACCTCTTCCACATCCTCATGGAGGAAGAGCTGGGCGTGTTTGCGGAAGGCATCGGGGTTCTCGGTGGTAAGATAGCGGCAGGTGGCGTTCTGCGAACAACGTGATTCGAGTTCAGGATGGCGCAGCAGATAGTTCTTCAAGCTGTTGGCCACATACTCTCCCTGCGGGATGATTCGGATGCCTGGATCGGTGTATTTGATGATCTTGGGCATGAGCAACGGATAATGGGTGCAGCCCAAGATGATGGCATCGATCTGCGGATCAAGACGCATCAGCTGATCGATGCGCTTCTTCACGAAATAATCGGCCCCGGGACTATCTGCCTCGTTGGCCTCGACAATAGCTGCCCAAAGCGGACAGGCCACGCCTGATACTTGGATATCGGGAAAAAGCTTTTGGATTTCGAGATTATAGCTCTCGCTGCGGATGGTTCCCTCGGTGGCAAGGATGCCCACATGACGGGAACGCGTGAGATTGCCAATGACCTCGGCCGTGGGACGGATAATACCCAGTACACGACGGTCGGAGCCTACCAACGGCAGGTCTTTCTGCTGAATGGTGCGTAGGGCCTTGGCAGAAGCGGTGTTACAGCCTAAGATAACCAGTTGGCAGCCTTGCTCGAAGAGTTTCATCACTGCCTGACGGGTGAACTCATACACCACATCGAACGACCTGGAGCCATAGGGTGCACGGGCATTGTCGCCTAAGTACAGGTAATCGTACTGGGGCAATAGCTGGCGCACCTGATGAAGAATGGTAAGGCCGCCATAACCGCTATCGAAAATGCCAATAGGAGTCACTTTAAGATTTCCTTCAAGAGGGGGGTAACATCCTCGCTGGTGGCAGGATCGAGATACGGGCACGCATCGTTGTCGGTGTTCAGTATCAAGGCATAGCCACGCTCTGCTCCCAACGTCTTCACTGCCGTTGTGAGTTTCTCTTTCAAGGGCAGGTAGGCATCGCGGCGTGCCGCTTCGAGCAGCCGCTGTGCCTCCTGCTTGAATGAGAGGTTCTTTTCCATGATCTCCTGCAGTTCTGCCTGCCTTTTCTGACGAATAGGGGCGGCAAAGGTCTGCATTCCTTCAAGGAACTCCTCGTATTTCTTGTTGAACTCTTCCTCAGCCCGTTTCATCTCCGCCTCAAACTGATTTTGCAGCTGGGCAAGATTCCTTTCGGCAATGGCATACTCGGGCATGGCGCGGAACACCTCACCATAGCTGAAATAGCCATACTTTGCCTGTGCACTTGCTAATAAGGGTGCAACGACGAGAAGAAGGGAAAGGATGAGTTTCTTCATATACGAGTGAATGGATTACTTCAATTTGTTCAGTTCTGCCTTCACGTCAGCAGTAACATCCTTGCTGAGTGTATCGCTGATATAGATGGGCTGACCCACACCTTTCTCCATGATATAGACATAACTGCCAGCCTTAGCCACGTTCTCGATGGCCTTCATGATCTTCTCCTGAATGGGCTGCATCTTCTCGGCCTGAGCCTTCTGGAAAGCCTGCTGGTTGTCCTGCATAGCCTGCTGGTACTTCTGGATCATCTGGTTGATGTTGGTCTCAGTCTCCTGCTGCTTGGTAGCATTCATGGTACTCTTGGTCTTCTCATACTCATCAGCCTTGCGGTTGATCTCGTCCTGCATGGTCTGCAGCTCGTTCTGATACTGCTTACCAAGGGCTTCGAGCTCGCCGTTCACCTTGCTCACCTCGGGGAGTGACTGGATGATTGCCTGTGTATCAACATGTCCAAACTTCTGTGCGAATACTGCCATAGGAGCGAGCAGCATCAGCATTACAATAATCTTTTTCATCTTTTCTTATTGGTTAAATATAATTTATAGTTCAAAATGCAAAGTGCATAGTTCAAAGTTATCGGGCGTAGCCGAGTTTCTTGAGCACCTCGTTACTGATATCAATCTTCGGACTGCCGTAGATGATGCCGGAATCGGTAGAGCGGTCGAGTACCATGCTATAGCCATGGAGTTCGCTGATATCCTTTACGGCATTATATATCTCGTCCTGGATAGGAGTCATCAGAGCCTCACGTTTCTTGAAGAGCTCGCCCTCAGGACCGAAATACTTCTTCTTCAGTTCGCTGGCATCCTTCTCTTTCAGCATGATCTCCTCCTGCTTAGCCTTCTTCTGCTCTTGTGAGAGGAACACCACCTCGTTCTGGTAGTTCTTATACATGGTTTGTGCCTCTGTATTGAGTGCTTCCACCTCAGCCTGCCATTTCTTCGACACCTGATTGAGCTGTTCGTTAGCACGTTCGTAGGCAGGAACATTCTTCAGAATGTATTCCATGTCGATCAGCGCGAATTTCTGCGCATTTGCCGTCATCGCTACTATAGCGAGGAGGGCGGCCATCATTATCTTCTTCATAGGCATTAAAACTATTAGTTCAACGTTTATATAGACGATCATAAAAACAAAAAGTTAATACGCCGCCTTAATATTTAACTCTTTTCTGCTATTTTCTAACAACTTACTTATCAACTATCAACTATCAACTGAGTTCTCAATTTTCAATTCTCAATTTTCAATTAAACTAGAACTCCTGTCCTAACACGAAGTGGAACTGACTGCCACCTCTGCGGTAGGCACCATTCTCATATACCTTGTCGAAACCGTAAGCCCAGTCGATACCCATCAGACCAACCATCGGCAGGTAGAGGCGAACGCCCACACCGGCAGAACGCTTCATGTTGAACGGGTTGAAGTGCTTCGGGTTGTACCACGCATTACCAGCCTCAGCGAAGGCCACACCATAGATAGTGGTGTTACCCAGCAGGAACGGATAGCGAATCTCGAGAGCCAGGCGGTCGTAAGCATACGCATTGGAACCGCTGCTACCAGCCTCGCGTGCTGCTGTATAGGAGAGTGATCCGTTTTCGTAACCACGCAGACCGATGGTTTCTTCAGCATAGCTGCTGGAATAGCCGCTCATACCGTCACCACCCACGTAGAAGGTCTCGAACGGAGATTTCTTATATTTGTTGTAAGAGCCAAGGATACCGAACTCCACGCGAGTAACCAACACGAAACACTTGGTAGCATTGGTGAGGGCGGTATAGGTCTTGCTTCTAAACTTCCACTTATGGTATTCAATCCAGCGGTACTTATCCTGCATCTGCTGGGTATAGTCGGCTGCCTGATAGTCGGTGGCCAGGTGCTCATAATCCTTCTTGTCGAAAGACGACCATGGTGGAGTGAAGGTTACCGATGCCATGAACTCTGAACCAGAACGTGGGAACAACGGGTTATCGGTAGAAGAACGTGAGATGGTGATACCGAAGTTCAGGTTGTTACAGTTACCGTTCTGAATCAGGAAGTATCGCCAGTTCTTCAGCATATAGCGGGTATAGGCCAGCTCCATACTCAGATGGAAATAGTCATCCGGCCAACGCAGACGCTTACCCCATGCCACGCTGGCACCAAACAGTTTCACGTAGGTATCGGGGTCCATGAAGTTCTCCATGTTGTAGCCGTAGTTTCCGTAGCCGCCATAGCCATAGTTACCATAGCCATACATGTAGTTGTACATGTTATACTGATAGGCCGTGTTGTAGTAGTTGCTCGACACGTCGCTCTGCTTCGAGTAGAAAGCACCCACGGTGAACTGATTGGGGCGTTTGCCACCGAACCATCCCGTAGAGTAAGAGGCGTTGTACGACTGGTAGTAGCGGGCGTTGGTCTGGGCACCGATGGAGAGCACCTCACCATCGCCGATGGGCATGATACCACGGTGTTCCTTGTTCTTGTTGAACAGGTTGGCCATGGAGAAGTTATTCAGTTTCAGTCCTACACGAGCAATGACACCCGTCTGACCCCAACCTAAAGAGAGCTCCACCTGGTCGTTTGATTTCTGCACCAGGTTCCAGTTGATGTCAACGGTACCATCCTCACCGTTCGGCTGCACATCGGGACTCACCTGCTCAGGGTCGAAATGACCGATGGAGGCAAGCTCACGGGCGGTACGCATCAGTGCTTCCCTGGAGAAGAGATCACCAGGCTTGGTGCGCAGCTCACGACGGATGACGTTCTCGTAGAGACGGTCGTTACCATTGATACGCACATGACTGAGTCGTGCCAGCGGACCCTCTTGTACGCGCATCTCGATGTCGATGGAGTCGCCCACGATATTCACCTCGGTAGGATCGATGCTGGAGAACACATAACCGTTGTTCCAATACAGGTTACCCACAGCATCGTCGTCGGTACGCAAACGCTTCTCCAGCAATGTCTGGTTATATACGTCGCCACCCTTCATGGTGAGCAGCTCGTTCAATCTGTCGGTAGTATATACGGTGTTACCCACCCACTTGATGTCGCGGATGTAGTATTTCTGACCTTCATCCACTTTGACATAGACATTGACATGCTTGTCGTCGTAGTTCCACACACTATCCTCGAAGATGGTAGCATCACGGTAACCATTCTCGTTGTACTTGGCAATCAGCTTCTGCTTATCCTCCTTCCAACGCTCGGGCGTGAATTTCTTCTTCTTTAGGAAAGTTGACAACTTACCAGCCTCATGGATAGACGCGAAGGCACCTTTCTTGAACAGGCCACCCTTGATCTTTTGATCGGTGATCTTCTCGTTACCCTCGATGGTGATCTCATGCACCTTCATCTTCATCTTCTTATCGACAGTGATATCGAGATACACCTGATTCTTGTTGGCCACATCGTCGCGTTGCATGATGGTGATCTCGGCATTCTTATAACCCTTGTCTTCGAAATACTTCTTGGCAAGGATCTTGGCACGGTCGATCATGTTCGGCGTAATCTGGTTACCTTTCAGCAAGCCCAGTTTCTGCTCCATGTCCTCACGCTCGCTCTTCTTCAGTCCGATATAGTTAATATCGGTAACGCGCGGACGGACGGACAGGTGGATGTGCAAATAGATCTTATCACCGATGAGCGAGTCGGCAGAGATGATTACCTGTGAGAACAGACCATTACGCCAATAGCGCTTCACCGCTTCGGTAATCTCATTACCGGGCACGGAAATCGCCTGTCCGACAGACAAGCCGGAAACACCTGTAAGGACATAATCCTCATACCCTTCCACACCAGATACTGCGATGCCCGCAATGGTACATTCCCTGGGCATTCCTGCGTAGGTGATATCGGGGTTGACAATCTTTTCCTGAGCAAAGAGAGTGCTGAATGATAAAGGGGAGATGATGAATGACAAACCGATCACCCATCTTTTCCACACCTTATTATATATATTCTTTATGATCATCTATCGTAAGTATGTATTAATCGTTCTGAGACATGGCCTCACGTTCTATCTGAGCTTCTGTTTTACCGAACCGGCGCTGGCGCTTCTGGTAGCTGATGATGGCCTGTTGCAGGCACTCCTCGTCGAAGTCGGGCCAGTAGGTATCGCAGAAGTAGAGTTCTGTATATGCTATCTGCCACAACAGGTAGTTGGAGATGCGCAGCTCGCCACCCGTACGGATCAGCAGATCGGGATCGGGCATGAAGTTGGTCTGCAGGTGCTGACTGATAAACTCCTCAGTGATATCTTCTGCACGGATTCCACCCGTCATCAGTTTCTTCAGCTTGTGCTGGGGAAGCGGCAGCTCCATATCGTTCACCTCGGTCACGATCTTCTTCACCGCCTCGGTAATCTCCCAGCGACTGGAGTAGCTCAGTGCCACCACCATCGTCATCTTATCGTTCTTGGCCGTACGCTCCTCTGTCTCGCGCAGTTTCATACGCACATCGTCGGGAATGCGTGTCATGTCACCAATGACGCGGAAGCGCACATTGTTCTTCATGAAGATCTCCTCTTCAAGTGAAGTCAGCACCAGTCCCATTAAGGCGGAAACCTCGTCGGCAGGTCGGTTCCAGTTCTCGGTAGAGAAGGTATAGAGCGTGAGGTATTTCACGCCAAGGCGAGTACACTCCGAGGTGATGCGACGAACAGCTTCTACACCAGCCTGATGGCCGAAGTTCCGTTCTTTTCCTCGCTCGTTAGCCCAACGCCCATTACCGTCCATGATGATGGCAATGTGCTCAGGAATACGGTTCCTATCCAACTGATCAATCATCTTTGTCATTGTTACATGTTTTACATTTCGCCATGAAGCTGTACGTCAGTGTCAGCTGTAATGCAGAGAAGCAGTCGCGGTTCTTGAACAAACCCGTGCTTTTGATACCGTAGGGGTCCACCACGCCGTCAAGCTTGTCAGAAGTGGAGAAATGCATCGCCCACTCCACGCCCAAGTTCAGACGGGCTCCCATCTTATATTTGATTCCTGCACCGATGGGCAGGTTTCCAGCGAATACGCTTCCATCGCTTGTGTCAGCATACGAAACACCCAATCCAGCAAAAACGAAAGGAGTGAGTCGTTTGGCACCGCGGTAGTCGAGTCCTGTGCCATAAGGCCAGAAGTTATACTCATAGCGAACACCTAAGTCGGCCACCTGGTTACTGAAGGAAACGGGTAGGTTCTGCTGCTCTGGATAATAGGTTGCAACATCGCGGATGCTTCCTTTCAGCTTACCATACGACAGCGTTGCGGCCAACGCCATATACGGGTTGAAAACCCTTCTCAACAGCAAAGAGCCCATGGGCTCCATATTACTGGTGATGCTCCCGTTATAGTCGCCTTCGTAGCTCATCATGCCCACACCGCCACCAATCTCCATGCGATACTCGTCTTCCCACTGGGCAAACGCTGCCACAGCAGTGATCATGAGGATCAGGGTGCAAAGGGATCGGCGCAATGTCATCATCGGCTATACTTTGTTTTCCTCGACACAAGGAGTTGTTATTACTTCTGTATGTTGGCCCAACCCAGACGGTTCAGTCGGCCTCGCCACACCTGTCCGTCACCGAAGATGATCCACAGACAGTTGTTCGCATCGACCGTTGAGGTGAACGCCTGATTGCTTCCGGTCATTCCTTCAGGTACGGGATAGGTCTTACTGCCCTTCCAGGAAATACCACCGTCAAGGCTTACATATATCTTCGAGAAGGCACTCTCTGTACAAGCTCCGAGGCCGTTGCCACCGAAGGCAAGTAAGACATCACCATACTTACAGATGGTGACATTGGAGAGACGCGGCAGACCATAGATATTATCTGCGGTCTGGGTGTAGAACATCCAGCTGTTGTCTTCAGCATCGCCAGACAAATCCTCTACCTTACCCCACACCACTGCATAGCCATCGTTCGGATAGGCTTCTGCGCTGCGGTTACCGGCTATCACCAACCGCTCAATATCCTTGTTCGTACGTAAAGGCAGAACGGCATAGCTTATATCGCCGTCGGGTAACCATTCCGACGGGGTGTCCATCTTCTCTTCTGTCCAGGTAGAACCTTGATCGGCAGAGGCCATCAGGGCTCCTGAAGTGCTGATTCCATAGAGCTTCTTTGTTCCAGCAGCCACCAAACGACTCAGAACGGTGGTGCCGACAGTCTCCCAGTTGGAGCCGTCAACCGAACGTAACAGCTGCTGGTCCTGCAGGATATAGAGGACACCGTCTTTAGCCAAGATATTCTGATAGGCGTTGACCGACTGTGAAAGACTCTCGGGAAGAGAGAGCTCTGTCCAGGTCTTACCATTGGTATTGTCGGTAACAAATCCCACCAGTTTTCCGTCCTTCTGACCGAAGGTGAAGAGCTGGTTGCCACAAGCCACTGCCTTCATACCGTTCATGGAAGAGAAATACTCCTGCTTACCCATGTCTGACCAGTTGAAGACATCGCCCTCCTCCTGATGCACATTTACACGCACCGTATAGTAACGGGAAGCCTTTCCGCTGTTGGCAATGGCCACCATTTGACGAGGAGCAGTGAAATCAATGGAGTCGGTACTGGAATAGGAGAACACGGAATCGCTGACAAGACTCTTGATGCCTATCAATCCGTTGTTCTTGGCAATAACCGTGCAAGCAACACGCCTTACGTCGGTTCCATAAGGAAGGGAGTCGGGATTATAGATCTCCCGCTTGTCCTGATCGATGTAGAACTGATAGTCGGTACCGGCAATGGTTGTCTGATAGGTACTGTCAACACCCTTTGACGACAAGGTGTGCATCGTTCTATTCAACGTTCCCAATGTGAACGATGAAATAGCAGAGTCATCATAATAGGTAACCTCGTTATCGTCTGAACTCAGACATGACGAGAACACCACGATGGTTGAAATCAATATCGTGAAAGGTATTAATATCCTTTTCATTATCTTTTCTTTTTGAAATTTGACTGCAAATTTACTGAGAATTCCGCAAATAGGAATCCTTTTAAGTGCTTTATTATGCAAAATATTGATTAAATGAGCATTTTTTAAGTATTCTTTAGAGTTTGGAGAGAAAAGGGCAAAAAAAAAGAGGACGATATGAATCACTCACGTCGGCCTCCTGAAAACAATTCTAACGGATGTTGGTGTTAACTAAAGTAACAATACTAAGTATTGTCATAACAAATGTTACCGCCAGCATCATAGTTGTTTCAAAATCTAATAACATAATCTTTACCTTAAATCTATCAAACTACTAACCTATGAAAACTTTAACGGAATGCATTCTCACGAATGCGAGTGCAAAGGTAATACATTTTTAGAATATATACAAGAAATAACAGGCGATTTTTTTCAAAACCACCTGTTATTTTTGATATATGTCAAATCAACGACTTGACAAAGCTTGTTTTAGCGCACCACTTTGCGTACGGAACCATCCTTCATACGGACGATCTGCACACCCTTCTGCTTACTGCCTCGGGTAAGTACCTTTCCATCGATACTATAGATGCCTTGGGCGTTCTCGCTGTCAGGAATCTGGTTGATGCGGGTAGAGATACCGTTGCCGTTAGGATTCTCTGCACCGATGTTGTCCAAACAGAAGAAGGCTGGAGTGGTCATACCCCAGTTGTTCCTGCGGGAACTGGTCAAGAAGAACGATAAGCTCTTCACGGTTCCCAAAGAACTCAAGTCAATCCATTGCCAGTCGTTGACATAGTAATGAGCAGTCTCATCGGATGATTGGTAATCAGCCAGATAATACTCAATGCTATTGCCATTGTCGGCCGTGATGGTCAGCTTAAACCAATCACCTGTCTGGAATCCCACATCACCTGTAGATTCTCCTGTTGTCGTTCCATCGATGGTTGACATACCATCGCCATGAAGGATAGCATCAACCACCCAGGCATTGTTGGTAATGTACATACCAGGAATAACAGCACCATCTTCGTTATTAATCACATCGATGGTTCCTCCTTGCGGATAAGCTACGAGGAAGGTTTCAGAGTTATCCGCACCACCTCCTACAGCATTGTTGAACTGGTCGGTGATGTAGGTCTCGAATGTGTTCGTGGTTGTCTGACTATAGGCATAGTTGCCCCAATAAGGTGTGGTGGGTTCACCAGCCCATGTGTCATCAGCATAATTACTGAAGCGGAAACTACCGCTGACAAAAGTCGTACCCTCGCCGCCTTTGTCGAATCCCTTGCTGAAGTCACCCATCCAGAAGCCATCCTCTGGATCGACGTACAGATCTTCGAACGTTGCCACCTGCAGATCACCTTCGACAATGGCACGCACACTCATCGTACAGCTCTGTCCTGCAGCATCAGTTACTGTGAAGTAGTAGTCGGTCGAAGTAGTCGGCTCGGCAGTAGTCATAAAGAAGTCGTCGATATCATCTGCACTCTCATAAGTTTCTGTCTCCAGAACGTTGTGCTTCTGATCCATCCATGTCAGGGTATAAGGTGCAGTACGCTCATCAACGGTTGCCATCGCAAAGAGATAAACCTCGTCACCAGCCTCAATACGCTCCTCGGTGTCGGAGTTATTGATATAGATCTCGGCTGTAGGCTTGTCATATACCGGTGGTGTTACGTCCATGGTGAATGCAGCGGTCTGACTGATATTTTCTGCCTGAACGCCACGCAGACTGACGGGCAGGAAGTAAGCGATGTACTCGGCATTGTCTTCCAGTTCCTCCACCTCAATGATAGCCTCAGCATTAGCTGTCACATCCTTCATCGTCTCGCTTGCCTTCAGTTCTTCAGCTGTAGGAGCAGTCTCGGAAGACTTCTTCACCAGATAGTAAACTGTAGCTGCAAGATCGGTCTTCACTGAGAACGAAGCCTTGCCATCGAGGTGTGTCAGCACCTGGGGATAAGCTTCAGCCATCACAGGAGCTGCATCAGCATTCGTGTCATACTCGTATGCACCGATAGTGATATTCTCAGTAGGACGAGCCTTTCCGTTGATATCTGTGGTTACATAGTCGAGAGCAACCGCCGTGAGCAAATCACCGTCGAGGGTGTTGGCAGGCTCGAGAACGTTTTCGCTCAAGAAGCTAACCTGCTTATTGATGCAGTTAGTAGCACCTGTAGCAGTTACAAATTCGTCAAACGTCTTGGCGGCGCCTATGGAAGCGAAGTTGGAACCATTGCTGTACATCAGGTTGTTTTGGAATGTGAGTTTTGCAGCATTAGCCTCACTATTCAGATATGTTGCGAAATTATTGGCTTCATTCTGGATAATGTTGTTTACAATCGTAATGTTTGGCTCATCTCCACTGATGTTAGACTGGAAACGTAATGCCGCTCCACTGTTACTACCTGTCAGGCGGATGGTGTTATTGGCAATCATCAGGTTTGTCGTGTTAGCATTGCCCACATATATGCCGTTATAGATAGCATTGAGTGTGGTCATGTTTATCACGTTGTTGGCAATAATCATGGGATGATCTGCAGTAGAAGTCAGCTGTCGCAGATACATGACGGCGCAGTAGGTCTTCGGAGCCACATTAAACGTGTTACCCGTTATCTCTAACGGTTCGTTGAACTCATCGCGCAGTTGCATGTCAAGTATACCATTGCTTATCTTTGTCTCTGCTGTTGCCTCGATGATAACAGTATTGTTACGAATCTTGGCTCCCAGCTCGTCCATCACGTAAATGGCCTTGGAACCTTGGTTCTTGAAGGTGTTACCCTCAATGATTCCACCTACCTCCTTGGGCAGTGCCACATAGTTGGTGCCACCCATCTTGATACCTATGAAACCGCCTTCCAACAGACAGTTCTTGACAGTGAGGTAGTCGTTGTTTTTATTCTCCACATCCTGTACATAGTGGTCAATGAGGTTGATGTCGGCTTGATTGTCGATTGTAGTAGACGTATGGAGATAGCAGTTGTCAATCGTGATATGACGGCTCTCATTCTTCACCATCACCACGGCATCATATTTCTGATCGGTTGTGGTAATTTCCAGATTCTTCAGTGTTACATAATTAGCTTCGTTAAGTGTTACAACTCCGTAAACCTTCGAATACTGATCATCGCTGTAGCCGCCAGAGGTGTACTGGTTGTGATAGATCTTCACATCGCGCTCACCGCTTTCACTCTCGATGGTCAGCGTGTTCGTAGCACCCATACCTATAATATTAGGTACGCGAACCTTCTCGTTGTATTCACCTGCTCTGATCTTCAGCGTCACGGATCCATCCATGCCTAATGAGCCGATGTCGTCGATGGCTCCTTGGATAGTAGCGTAGTCAGCGCCCTCGCCGCCCACGATATAGATGCCATGCTTACCGCTGGCTACGGTGAAGGAAGCGGTAGCAGGCTCGGTAACTGTGATGGTCTCGTTGTTAACAGTGATGCTGTTAAGCGTTGACGTAGCCATCTGACCTACCGTTGCATCTGCCTTTACATCGTATGTGAGCCAGAAGTAGTAAGTGCCACTTTCGGTAATACTGTAAGAACCGTTGTATTCATTAACGGGAGAGAATGAGTTTGTCGTTCCTGTCTGGTAGATATGATAAGCATCAACAGCCTCTCCGTTAACACCTGTAATGTTGAAGGCGGTAATCTCGGCAGGCGTCAACTCACCCTTAGCCTCCACCATGATCTTCAGCATCTTCGTGTCGGTCTGCCCCTTCAGCACTTTGTTGACACTGATGTCTTCGGTTGTGACACCAGTTACTACCACATCGCTCTTCTTGTAGCCTTCGGCCTGAATAGCGAAGTTAACAGCACTTGAACCCGTGTAGAGATATTTGATGGTTACTATACCACCATCTTCCGAAGCATCCGAGATATACGGAGTAAACTTAATTGATGTCCCAGAATAAGTAGTAATCAGTTTCTCATCGTTTACTTCATTTCCTTTATATATAGAAAGCTTTGCTACGTAGTTGAAATCAAACGACACGCCTGTCAACTTGATACAATCTGCCTCGCCTGTAGGAGCCAGCGTAACGATGGCTTCGCTAACCTTTGCGCCATCGCCCTCAGGACCGCCATCGTCGTAGATAGCAACGACCTTACCCAATCCGAGGTTCAGTGTACCATGGTTACCTTCAGTCATCAGCACCTGATTCTTCAATGTGCGTGCACCTTCCGGATCGCCAGATGTAGCCTCAATCGTTGAACCAACTGTAATGGAAATCACCTTCGCATCGATGGTGCTGTTCTCCTCAGCGTCGCTGTTCACATCGACCTTCACCACAAAGGTGTTATCGCCTTCTGCAAGTGTGACTGCTTCGCTGAAGGTCACGGTTACTTCTGCAGCGGCAGCAGTCTCTCCGAGCTTTGTTTCGCCCTGCCATACGCTCACCTTACTGATATTGGCCTCTGTGCCCTTCAGGTTGAGATGGATACCACTCATGGAGATCGCATTGAGGTTTCCCTCGGTCTTTACGTTCACATTCAGCAGTTCCTGGTCGGAAGCACCGATAGAAGCATCGGCTGTACTGGCTTGAGTAGCCTCAACAGCAGTAACTGCCATGTCCTTTGACTCGTACTCTGAGACAGTGGCTTTCCAACCATCGAGTGTATAGTAACTAGAGGATTCATTGGGCGAGAACACGATGGTCAACGCACCGTCTTCAGCTGTTGAACGAATAATCTTGCCAGGACCTACATTCTGCTGGGCATTATCGTTCAGTTCCCATAGTTTGTCACCTGTAGTTCCTTGTCCGGCATAGATGGCAAACTTGGCCTTTGCCCCCCACGAACTGTTTGAATAATAAACATTGAACGAACTAAAGTCTATCTGACAAACCATACCTTCATTCTTCGGAACAAAGATGTTCGTACGGGTATCAGTACCTGCTTCATACTTCGCAGAACTCTCGCTTGTCGGCTTTGTCTCAAATGCTATAGAACCATTAACTGCCTTGGTTACTGTTCCCTGGTCAGCATGGTTAAGCACGATATTCTTTACCGTGCGCTCTACAGCAGTAGGCGACGTCAGCGTCTCAGTCTTCTCGGCATTGTTCACCAAAGCAGTTACGCTGTTGAGTGTGGCGCTAACCTTCTGATCGTTCAGAGCCTCTTCGCTGATAGTATATTTCAGCGTGAACACATTACTTCCTTCAACCAATGCCTGCGGGGTTGTCAGGTTGATTTCGAAAGCAGAACCTTCGACTACGGTCTCGCCCACCTTGGTGGTACCGAAGTAGAGGGTTGCCTTATCAACAAGTTCAGCGCACTCGCCTGCAGAGAAGACCATCTTGGTTACCTTCATAGCGGGCTCGGTATTCAATGCATCCACCGTGATGGTCAGCATGTCCTGATCAGCATCGCCACCAGCAACTGTTCCCGTAGAGGCTGCAGCAGAGGTTATTCCGTCGAAGTCCATGGGCTGCGGAGTGAACAGACTGACGGTTGCCTCGAAACCATCGGCAGCAACATCGTTAGAGGCATTACTGAAGAGAACAACTGTCAACGAGCCGTCCTCGGCAGTAGAACGAACAAGCTCTGCTTCGCCTTGTTGCAATGTTTTAATCAGATTACCGGCATTGACCTCTGTGCCGTTGTAGATGCGCAGTTCCTGGTTGTAGTATGAACCATGCCAAATACTATTATTTGTGAAGTTAACCATCACCTTCTTGCCTTCAACGCCAGAGAGGAAGGTTACCTGGCCGTTGGTCTTCGACACAATGCCGCCGTCCTTACCGCCCTCGTCGTAGAACTGCAGCGGGGTCTCACCCACGGTGATGGTCTGCGGCGTGGAGGTCATGATGACCAAGGCGGGGTTCTCTACTTCTACCGCCGTTGCTGCGGTGAAAGGAGTGATGCCGTTAGGCTGGCCCACGGTGGCAATCTTCGTGATGTCCACCTGAACTTTTGCACCCACTGCAGCAGTTCCGAGAATATCGCCCTTGACGGTAAAGGTGGTGGTTCCTTCGGCAGGAGCCTCGCTGAGTACGAATTTATAGTTGTTGCCATCGGTCTCAACGGCAGCACTTACCAGAGTTGCGCCCTTAAAAAGCTTCAGGGCAGTAGGATCTACAGCACCATCGTTCTTGGTCAGCGTGAAATAGATGCCTGTCACGTTGTCGGGGTTCATCACGCCCTCTGCTGTTACATATGCATTGGCAAAAGTAACGTTCTGCTTTGCGGATGGTGTGGTCACCACGCCTTCGTAGTTGCTTCCGGCACCCGTAATGGTCATGTTCTCCAGTTTCACAGCCTTCACCGTGGCTACCCATCCCGTACAAGAGTAAGCATAGCGATAGGCAAAGCCTACAGAGAGAATACCATCGGCAGACGCTGAGATGTAAGTCTCGTCGGTGTAGGTCTTGTTACGCTCATTGGGATAGGTTCGAAGGATGTCGCCCGAAGGCAGATTGCTCTCAGAATAAGAGGTGGACACCTCGCTTGTCGTTGTGGCCCAAGAAAAACTGTTGCCAGCATCGGGGTTGCCACTGTAGACGTTGGCAAATGAATAGTAGTTACCGCTACCACCCATGTTCATCGACTGGAAGGTAATCTGTATGGACATGCCCTCCTCGGCAGGTTGAAATACCGTAAGCGACTGAGCGTTCTCGCTTGTTGTACCCGAATAGTCGATGTCGCCTTTCGGATCCTTGAACGTGATTACTTCATCGCTTGCAACGGTGATCACCTGTTTACCGAATTGCGGTTGCGTCACCTCCCTGTCGGCTTGAGCCTCTATAGGCACGCCGAGCATAGCTGTGAGCAACAACAACATCAATAGTTGAATTTGTTTCATAAGCGTTTTATTTATAGGGTTAATGATTAAATTTTATCTCTTGAATGCATATTTACGGACACTGCCATCAGGACAACGAACAATACGCAGGTTTCCCATCTGGTAGAGGAGTGTTTCCGATTTGGAAACAGGAGTAGTGACCTCGGTGACTATCCCATTGTTCATCGCTTGGATAGATGCCGCCAAATGAAGATCCTTGGCACCTGCCACCTCAGTACTCGTCTCACCTAAGTCACCTACACTTTGGTTCATGGCAGTATAAACCCTGACAAAGTCTATGTAATCAAGAGTTACAGGTTGCCTGGTTTGTGGATTCACTGCCCAAGAGATGTCAAAGCCACAGTCGTAATCATCATTCAGCTGATTATCTACATAACCGTATCGTAGGAAGAAGAGCACCCATTGCTTTTTGTACTTACCTTGCTGCATAAACCAAGCATTACGCGGCAATCGGGTTCCGTAGAAAGTTAAGGTGGAGGCACTAACCCATTCCGGCCAGTATTCCTGTGTATGGTTAAAGGCGTCCATTCGTTCCACCTGTCCACTGTGTTTGAGGTTATCAATCCATGGTACAGCTTTTAGATTCCCGTTCCGGGTATAGGTAATCCGATAGTTGTATATCAATCGTCTGTCCCAATCAAGTGAAGCGTTGTTACTTGCCACACTGTCTACATCAGCACTTCCCGACAGCTCGTACCATGTGTCGTCGGGCTTTCCGTTGTGGTTCAAATCCTGACTTACCATCACGATACCTGGCTCTGAAGAACCGCCAACAAGATCAGAAAACATACTTGAACGGATACTGTTACCATAGACAGTAAAGTCGCGCTGTCCACTCACATTGGCAACGGGGTGGTCGAAATGAAAGGTAAGGTATCCGCCGTAGGCACCCAAGCACACCAATCCGCGCTCTTCGGATTTATCAGAAGTAAGATAGGTTGTACACTTCTGCGCCATCGTCTGAGCATTATCTCCTGCTTCGTAGGGCGGCATGGTGTTGATAAACTGACCAGGGGCTGGACAATACTCATCCACCGCCTGGATTTCCGCACTATAGTTTCCTGTCTGCGCCTGTGCAACCACATTTAGCATCAAGCATGCTACTATTATCACTCCCTTTTTCATTTCTCTACGAATTTGACGAATTAGTCGAATTATTTTTTTTTTAATTCTCAATTATCAATTTTCAATTTTCAATTTTCCAACACGCGTGCCCTGGTATATCACCCGTTCGAACACTCCAACGCAGTTCACCCTTCGGCGACAAGCAAAACAGCTCGCCACTCGACACATAGTTCTTGGCGTCCATCAGATAGACATCACGGGTAATGGGATGCACGATGATACCATAGGGAATGGTAATGGAAGGCAGGTTCGAGGCAAAGTCGGGCGTTTCCATCTGCATGGTCTTGGTGTTGATGATGCCATAGCTCACCGTATTCTTCTGCGTAGCCTCACTCCATTGCGCCCCATAGAAATAGAGGGAGTCGCCTACGATGCAGAGATTACTGACAGGTGTATCGAAGCATTGCGCCACCTGCATATCACCATGACTGTCGGGCCTCAAGCAATAGAGGCGTGAAGGCACATCATAATAGTCGCCCCGAGAGGTTGCCCAAAGCTGACCGTGATGATCGAAACGTAAATGGTGTAGATTTACGGCCACATCAATCTTCCGCTCCTCGCGGAACGTCTTCAGGTCGATGACACTGATGGTGCGGTCGTAATCGGGTATCCTATAACCACCACTGTTGGCCACATACAGTTTCCCGTCTTTTATGGCCATCTCCTCGGGCTGCCAGCCCACATACACCGAATCCACTTTCTGCAGCGTCAGCGTATCCACCTTATAAATCGTACCCACCTCAAGGTCTTCGGGGTCAAGCTGTGGACCGTAGAACGAACTGACATAGGCATAGCCCTCATGGAAGGCCAGCGAACGACAGTTGGGGATGTCCACTTTACCAATACGCTTACAGTCGGCTGCCGTGGCCACCTCCACTTTGTTCGACATATTGATGACCATCCACAGCCTACTGCCATAGATGGCAATGTCGTTTCCCACATCGCCCAATTCCTTGATGGCATCAGGGTTGCGCTCTGAATAGATATTCCGGTTATAGACAGGTGGCGTTTGCGAGAGATCCAGATAATCGAGCGTACACTTGTTCGAACCCATGTTTCCTTCGCAAAGCAAATAGAGTCCCAAAATGTTGTCTCCATTCACCTCGGTGGAATCGGGCAGCTTTTCCTTCTCGCTGTCGATCACCTCATCATCGCTTCTACAGGCGCTGAGCAACCACATCAACGCACAAACCATAAAAACACCTTTCTTTCCCATATCTCTAAGTCCTATATTAAAGATTCAAATCTCGCATCCCCTATATCACATCTCCACAGTGAGTCCTACCGCATAGTTCCTCTTGGGCATGGGGTAGTTAAGGATGACATCATAATCCTGGTCCAACAGGTTGTTCACCTCGGCAGTCAGTCGGCAGCGCTTCTTCCCCCACTTGAAGGTATAGCTGCCATGTACATCATTGGTGTACCAAGGTTGCATATAGTTGTACCGGATATTCTCTTGCTGGTTATAACGCTTACCCACATAGATAAAACTGTAGTCGAGTGTCCAGCAATCACTGGCCACACCCACCACCAACGAGCCACTATGCCAAGGCACATAAGGAATCTGGTGATGATAATAGGTATCGGTGGGGTTGGTCACATCCCGGGCATCCTGATAGGTATATTGAGCCCGCACATCCAATCGCCACATTGGCGTCAACTGTTGGATCACTTGCGCTTCCACATCCATTCCCTTGATATGCACACGTCCTAAGTTCAGCATGGTCCAGCGGAACTGCTGACCTTTGGGATAGGCCACTATCTTATCGTGTACCGTATTATAATAGGCATCCATGCTCAGTGATACCCGAGTGCTGCGAGGTTGTGACAAGGTGGAGTAGTTAACACCTATATTATATTGTATGGCGCTTTCGGGGTTCAGTGCCGCATTACCCATATCGGTATAGAAAAGGTCGTTGAAGGTAGGCATGCGGAAACTCTTCTTGACATAAGCCCTCACGGTCATGGGCACGGCCGACCATGGTGCTACATTCATGAAGAGTGCGGGTGTGAGCGTTTGGGTACTCTTTCGGGAGACCAAGGTGCGGGCATGATCCTTGATGGAGTTCCCCAGTAACGAGGCCTGAATGCTGAACCTACGGTGATTATAGGCTGTAGCCACACTCATCAAATTGGTGAAACGATGGGGATAGGCAAAGAGAGGCAGGTCGGCACGTAGCGTATGGAAACGGAAGTCGTAACTCAGCGAAGCGCTCCATCCTGGAAGCAGTTCCACTACGTTCGATGAGGATAGATAGGCTTCCTGCTGACGATAACGGTTGTCGACATGGCGTGTAGTGGAATCGCGGTTCACATAATGGGTGTTGTAATACGCATACTTGGCCAGCCATCGTGTGGAGAAGGAAGATGAAATGGCCTTCTGTCCTGACAGCTGTATAAAACTGTTGTGATCGCCCTGACGCTCTCCTCGCCGCCATACATTACTGACGATGGCTCCTGGAATGCCTCGCTGGGAATGATAGGTATAGCCTTTCAACGCCCAACCGCCCCCGTTGAACAGTCCGTGAAGGTTCCCTTCCAGTCGTACCGCCCAGATATCTCCATTCTGTCTTACTGCAGTAGTATCGTATGCCACACTGCCATCAGCATTCTTCCTGCGATAACGGAACTTATACTTACCGCTGGACGAGAGCACCTCGGCATTCAGGGATGAGCAGAGGGAAGCACTGATGCGCTCCTCCCACAAGGAAGAGAGGCGAAGCATGTCACTCGAGGCAAGTTTCACTGCAGTGCGCAGATGACGGTGTTCGCCTTCGCTGAATTTGGGTCTGCGGGTACGGATATATACCGAGCCGGCATTCCCGAACTCTGTGGCAGGTTGGAAGATCGCACTTTTCTGTCCGTTATACAACGACACCTCCTCCACATTATCCAAGGAGAACTGTCCTAAATCCACCACCCCATTCTGGGCATTGCCCACTTCCACACCATCGTAGAACACACCTACATGGTGACTGCCCATGGAGCGCACATTCACTGTTTTCAATCCGCCCACGCCTCCATAGTCTTTCAGTTGCACGCCAGAGAAATAGCGCAGGGCATCGGCTACGGATAAGGATGAAAGGCGTTGCAATGCATCACCTTTCAGCAACTGATGAGGGATTACTTCACGATAGGTAAGCTGTTGCGTCACCACTACTTCAGCCACATGCTGCATACTGTCCAGCTTTCCTTGCTGGGCAAACATACAAGCACACGAATAAAAGGCCAATGCTACCGCCACGGGCAGTCTGCTGGCATGAACCATAGTGATACGCTTTCTTTCCGTCCTAACCCCAGAGTAACGGAAAAAGGTTTGTCCACCGGACGTCCGTTTTAACGTCCTGACGACACAAAAGGCAGGTCTTCTGACTTGTTCCCAAGCAATACGCCTTCCCGAAAATCTCAGTGGCTTTGTTGTGTTGCCCAATAAAAGAACTTACAGCTGCGGGACAGTTGGGGACTCACACCCCATTCCCTTTTCATCGCTTGCGCGAACCTTATGCGATTGCAAAGTTACAAACAATATTCTTAACTTCCAAACTATTTTTGGAAAACCACAAGGATTATAGGGGAGAAACCATAAGGATAAAGGGGAGAAACCATAAGGATAAAGGGAACAAACTGCCGCTTTTCCATCGATTGCCTATACGTACCACTAGAGTAATTCTATACATAAGTCATCACAAAGCTCTACGGTATCTGGGTAATTCAATTGATTGAGTATGACATCCTCAAGAAGATCCTTAGTGCTTACATTGTACACTAACTCAAAACTGATGTTTCTGATTGTTTGATGAAATGGGCGTACAAGGTCTTTTATGTCCGAGATTAACAAGCTTTTCTCCAAAGCCCTTTGATATGATGATCGGTCATAGGCTTTTTCTGCAGGTTTAATGGCTTTATACTTGTTTGATACAAGAACACCTGCGTCTCCCAACGCACTCATTTGAATATATATCCTTTTCAGATGGTCTTTCCCTTTCTCCTTTTTCATATATGAAACAGCCTCCTTCAACAGCTTCAGTTGATCGGGGTATGACATCCTGTAATATTTCCCTCCCTTTTCCTTACGGTCACTGGCTATAGACAAACTGTAGCCCCTTCCTTTTCCCGTAAAACTTGATGAAACCTCACATACAGATATACTGTCATCTAAGCTCCATCTAAAATCTATAACTGTAACGTCTTGAAATGATTTGTGCGTATATGGCTCGCCAACATATAACTGTCCTTCACATTTAACCCCACTCTCATTGATGCCACAGCAGCCATAGACTGATGATACAAAAACGATGGACATTACAAATATAATCCTAGTATTCATATAAAGCTTACTGATTTTTCTTTCCATTTGTGCTACTTGAAACAAGAATGCTGATTTCATCTATACTTCCTAATCTCAGTCAACCAAACTAGTACACTTGAAAATGATATATGTTTGAATAACAGAATCGGGGATTTCTGTGTTTATATCTATAGGATTATTGTATTTTAGAAAATAATCCTTGGATACATAATTAACATGATCTATTCTAATATCAGAAATGAATCGCTGATACTCTTGTAAGATGCTATTTACGTCAGAAAAGAATTGGGTGTTCTTAATATTGTTAACAAGCAATTGGCTATCATTTTTATGTGAACTCAACCATTTCTTTGATATACTTATAGTTGTCTCTCCTAAACCAACAAAGGGAATATCAATTACCGTTAGTGGACTAGTATTATATGTAGAATGTACCATGTCCAGCATAGCTTTGAGGATATTGATTAATTGACTATATGAGGGCCTTGAGAAAGACTCTTTGTTGTTATAACTTTCCATTATAAACTGAAGATGGACTTCATTAAGATTTATTAGCCTTGAGACTTCACAGATAACATTCATCGTATCGCATCCAATTGTCGAAATATATCGTTTACAATCAATTTGATCGCTTTCATAATACGAGTTGCCTTGTATTTCATGTACATGGATTGTCTTGTCAGAGCATGCGTTCTTCTGACAGGAGCATACATTTATCGTCAACTGCAATATAAGCATGACTGGAAGTAAGGGATGTACTCTTTTCATTATCTATAATATTGGTTTCGCGCGTCTCAGTGGTGGAACCGGAGGTCTGCACGGCCATGATACGTGATTTCAAAAAACGATTTTCAATTACGTTTATTGCTGACGGGATCAAAAACCTCTTACCCAGTGGTCCAAATGTGATTATTCAATCAGAAGTCTCTGATTATTTCAACAACAATCTCTACGTCAATCAGATTGTTTTGAATACTGTCGGGATTCAATCCATAACACTGGATATATTCCTGGGATTCTAATAAACAAATCTCTTCTTGTGAATGATAATTGGCTACCTTCAAGCCATATGGTCGGAGGACCCGAGAAAGGTCATCTTTAAAACCTGTTTCTTTTAGGGCAACGTCAATCGCTTGATGTGAATAATCCTGTTGTATTTGTTTACATACTGCAATGTTTATATCTGGTAAATCCATAAGTCGGTATTTCATCAAATGCAGATTATTAAGATTGTAAACACCTTTTGCTTTGGATAAGCATAAGCCTAATGAAGACAATACTTCATGATAAGAAGGCCTTCTGTATTTGGCTTTGTGAGGATTGGAAGACGCAACAATCGCATTTGTATCAGTCCTCGATGTGGGTTCATATAACATATAATATTTCACATCATCCCAACATTGTTCTTCAAGTAGCAGTTCCCCTTTTCGATTAGTATGAAATAAGAATGACAATGCCATCGTGTCTTTCCCTAATGAAAGGAAAAACTCGTGCATTTCGTCTGCATAGTCTTCATGCACCTTTTTTACATGTACAGTACTATCATTCGATGACTGGATCTTGCTCCCACATCCCATTAATATGCAAAGAACAAAAACAAAAGGAGTCAATAATATTAATTTATTGTTCATCATTATAATTACCAATAATATGTTGTAATACTTTTTCGAAGTTGATAGGCATAACCTGCTCCTCTTGAGATTCCATCACAGAAGACATCAACATGGCCTGTAACACCACCCTTAAAACCATCTTGGAATGTAACAGCATTTCTTATTTGCCAGTGTTTCATTGCTTTTTGGGGCATTCCCCAAACATCAGGTCTTGATAAATAATCTTTCATATTACTTGCTCTATAAAAAACATTATAACCATGTTTGTCTTTGTAAGTTTGCCCCTCGATATATTAAGGTGACAAGGGACAGTTCCTGTCACCCACTATATATTAACGGAAGGGGTGATACATCGATTTCATCGGTGTTTCAGCAGAATAATACAATTCCCTATTTATAGGATTAGATGTTGGTCAGCCACTTCCACACCGGCACCACGGGTATTCCCTCTTCCGTGCCCTCCTCGTCATAAGTAATCAGCAGGCACTTCCAGTCTTCGTGCGCCTTGGCATACTTCACCAATGGTGATACCTCCCTGTTGTAAGTGGTCTCATCCTTGATGCTGTACGACACTTGTATGGCCAGCTTCTCATCAGGCACAATGAAGTCTATTTCCTTCTCCGCATTCAGAAAATACACATTCTTCTTGCCAAACCTCCTGCATAACTCCACCGCCACCATGTTCTCCAGTAGTGATGTCTCTGAGTTCATCAGGAAGAGGTTCAGCAGACCATTATCAACGAAATAGTATTTCTTCTGCGTCTCCTTCTCCGTCAGCTTCCCAACCTCATTCTCCATGGGCAGTATCAGCCAACTGTCAGCGGCATAACCCGCATAGTCTATCGTAGTAGGCACACTGATGGGCGAACCCGTAGATACAATCACATTCCTTAAGCGGTTGTAAGACAACGGCTGCTTCACGCTCTCTGCCATCTTCTTAATCAAGATGTTCAGCACCCTGTCGTTCTTAATGTTGTTTCGTGCGCAGATGTCACCCAGATATATCTTCTGATACAGACTTGACAGCATAGCCCGCTTGTTCTTAAACGACAAGATCTCTGGCAGGCCACCGTAATAGAAGTATTCGTTCAGATGTCGCTTCACCTCACTTCTCTGAATCGTGTCATACTCCCAATGCTCCTTCAATTCCACCTGCTGCGCTGCCAGATATTCCTTGAATGAATATGGGTATGCATCATAGATAAAGAACCGTCCGCCCAGCGTAGTTGCCACCTCCTTACTCAGCATCTTCGCATTGCTGCCCGTCACATACACCCTGTATTTCGCATCAGTCAACCTCCGCACGAACTTATCCCAGTGCGGAATGTTCTGCACCTCGTCTAGAAACACCACCGGCTTCTTGCCATACAGTTCCAGATGAGCCTCCAGCAGACTGTTGAAGTCCTCCGCCTGAAACTCTGCCAGACGCTCATCCTCAAAGTCCACAAACAGAATCTCGTCCCATCCTTTTCCTGCTGCCTGTAGTTGTCGCACACGTTGATACAGCAGGTACGACTTACCCGCATGTCTCACGCCAACTATCACATAGTTGCCATTCTCTTCAAAGTCGATGGGTCGGTTCACAATCACCGCCTCATCCACCTCGCGTTGCTTACTAATCAGGCACTGTTTGATAACATCTTTACTGACACTCATATAAATTATGTTTAATAAGAACTATGCGATTTTATTAAGTTTGGTTTACAAAGATAGGCATTTTCTATAAAACTTAATTAATAAACTCAGAACTTTAGCTATATTTTCACACTTTTTATATTTTCGCATAGCCAGGGTACGGATAAGCGAATAATTCATTTTTACCCCAACATCTAACCCTATGTGCTTGAAACGCCCTGCTGCAAAGGGTTTGAGGTGGGTTAGATGATGGCTAAACATCTAACCCACATCTAACCTACATCTAACCCTGACTTTTCGTCTGTAAAGTTACAACTATTTTCCGAGAAGACCAAAAATCGACCCCTCATAGGGTGCAAAAATCTGTTAACGAACCACCATCTTTCTGTTAAAAAACACTGAACGCCGTAGACGCTCCCAGTGATCAAGGCAAACGCTCCCAGCGTTTGACGTTCCCGCTGTCAGCGTTTGAGGCACTTTTTACCAGAAACTGCCATAGTTTCCAACGCAAACTGCCATAGTTTTCTTCCACCCACAAGGGATGGAATTTAAGAAGCAAGAAGCAAGAGGCAAGAAGCAAGAAGCAAGAGGCAAGAGGCAAGAGATTACCACTAAATACAGTTCGTAGTAATTTGGTTATGAGAGAAGTTGGTTGAACGGGAAATGAACGGGAAATGAACGGGATATGTACGGGATATGTGGGTTAGATGATGGTTAGATGTTGGTTAGATGTTTGAGCATCATCTAACCCACCTCAAACCCTTTGCACATCGATGTTTCAAGCATTTTGGGTTAGATGTTGCCCTGTTTTCTCCACAACAAGGCTAGTTAGTGCCTCCAACCAGCCTAGTTTCTATGAGAAATCAGCCTAGTTTCTATGAGAAATCAGCCTAGTTTCTATGAGTAACTAGCCTAGTTGAAGAGCGTTATAAGCCTTGTTATCGCTATGGATGAAAATGAAAGAATGCTCCGCTATTATACCTAATCAACTTATGGTCAGCAAGTTGATGGCGGAGCAATTATATGATAAGGTGTGTTATCATGCTCCCAAACTATTGGTGGCCATACCCTTTTCTGATACATAAGCCCACTAAAATCCTCCGCCACGAATCTTCTGGTAATCATGCAATTACATTGATTTAGCGGAGAAATATGGATTACTTTAAAAGTTATGCAGATCTGGCAGATAAGGCGGAATTCCTTTTATTCAGGAGTACAGGAATTCTCTATTCAATTCCAAGAAATCAGTCAAAACGGTTGGCGCTTTCAGTAGAAACGACTATCTTTGCACCATCAAACTTAGTATTAACATTAAATCCCATTAC
>JAGCDO010000002.1 GCA_017651265.1 Prevotella sp.
CCCACCTCTTCCCATTCCGAACAGAGAAGTTAAGCCCGTCATCGCCGATGGTACTGCAATGCAATGCGGGAGAGTAGGTAGCCGCCTTCTTTCATTGTGGAGAGGTTTCCCAAACGGGAAGTCTCTCCTTTTTTTATGTGTATGACCGTCGAGAATCATGCTAAAATGAAAGATTTTAGGTAAAATACTTTGTCGTTTGGAAAAAATAGTGTTACTTTGCAAGAGGAAAAGATATTATTCATTAATTAATTCAGTAAAAATATGAAGAAAGTATTAGTTGCAATCGTTGCACTGTTCTGCTCAGTGAGCAGTTTTGCACAGTACAGCAGTGGCGGTTTCTCACTCGATCAAGAGAACCTGTATTGGGGTGTTCGTTTCGGTTTGACAGGTGCTTCTATTGGAGGTGACCTTGATGTCGGTATGAAGACAGGTATGACATTGGCTGGTGTTGTAGGTCTGCGTGCATCTGATAGTACACCGGTATTCATCGAAAGTGGACTCTATTACACCGAGCGTGGTGGTAAGGATGGAAAATTCAAGGTAGGATATAATAACCTTGAGGTTCCTATTCTGGTAAAATATGGTATCAAAGCTACTGATGAAATCGCAATCCTTCCTTTCCTCGGACCGTATTTCTCATATGCTTTCAGTGGTAAGACTAAAGTTGAGGACATGAATGGTAAGATCGTTTCCGTAGGAACCTTCGATGAGAAGAAATGGGAAGGTCTGAAGCGTGCCAACATGGGCTTCAAGCTTGGTTGTGGCGCCGAGTATAACAAGGTATATTTGGAGGTTGGCTATCAGATTGGTGTTACCAACGTTTGCAAGAAAGACGATGTTACTGCTCACAGCAATGCATTGTTCGTAAACTTCGGTGTGAACTTCTAATAGAAGTTTTCTTCCATATAACCGCATCAGAAACAGTTTCCTTAGGATCGTTTAGATCTATTAATAGGAACTGTATCTGATACGGTTTTTTATTGAATAAGGTATAGTTGGGCAATAACCAGCCAGAAGATGCGTTTATATAACATGCATTGGACCGACCAGATTCGCAGGGTGAAGATTCTGCTTGTGATAGCTGCCGTCATTATCGCGGTGGCCAGTTTGGTTGTGTCTCATTTTCTGGTACGTGACTTAGCTATCGAAGAGCGTAACAAGATGGAGGTGTGGGCCGAGGCGATGCGTACATTGAGTCAGCCCGAAGAAAATGTGGACTTGAACCTTGTCTTGAAAGTGATAGAGGGTAACAACACCATTCCTGTTGTTGTTCTTGGTGCAGATGAGCAAGTCCAGACTTTCCGTAATATCAAGTTGAAAAGAACGAATGCCGAGGATAGCATCCAACAGGCTTTGGCCATGGCGCAAAGAATGAAGCATTCCGGCAGGAGTATTCGTATTGCCCTTGACGACACCAATGACACCAATGATTACATCGATGTGTGTTACGATGAATCGGTGATGATCAAACGCCTGAACCTGTACCCTTATGTGCAGTTGGGCATTGTGATGATCTTCGTGGTGGTGGCCATCTTTGCCTTACTTACCTCCAAGAGAGCTGAGCAGAACAAGGTATGGGTGGGTCTTTCCAAGGAGACTGCCCATCAGTTGGGAACACCTATCAGTAGCTTGATGGCTTGGACAGAGATTCTGAAGGAAACCTATCCCGACGATGCTTTACTGCCCGAGATGGACAAGGATGTTAAGCGTCTGCAGCTGATTGCCGAGCGTTTCTCCAAGATCGGTTCTTTGCCAGAACCCGTTCCTTCCAGTTTGAACGAGGTCATGATGCATGTGATTGACTATATGGATCGCCGTACTTCGCAAAAGGTTCGTATGATCCGTTCATTCCCCGATCATGATGTCATTGTCACCATCAACGCTTCCCTGTTTGAATGGGTGATTGAGAATCTCTGCAAGAATGCAGTAGATGCGATGGAAGGAGAAGGCCAGATCACCTTAACGGTACAAGAGGAAACCGACAAGGTAGTGATAGAAGTGTCGGATACCGGTAAGGGAATCCGGAAGAAGGACATAGCCAACGTCTTCAAGCCCGGTTTCACCACCAAGAAGCGCGGTTGGGGATTAGGTCTTTCTTTGGCCAAACGCATTGTTGAAGAATACCACAAGGGCAAGATCTTTGTGAAGAGTTCTGAAGTGGGCAAGGGCACCACCTTCCGGATAGAACTGAAGAAATAGTATCTCTCATTTTTCATTTTTTATCTCTCATCTTTATTGCTTTTCCTTGCACAAGGAGAGAAAGAGTGTGCAATATCGTGTCCTCTTTGTAACTGATTTACAACTAAAAGCTTAAAAAATGCCAATCTTTCTATTCTAAATCGAAAAAGTTTTGTACCTTTGCAACCCAAATATGCTTTAAAATGTGCAGTTTAGAGTCTTTTAAGATAGATTTGAAGGGGTTGAAAGAAGACGTGACCGTCTTGGAATACCATCTTGACGACTCTTTCTTTAAGGCGATGGACAGTACGGAAGTGAACGGTGGGGCCGTGCAAGTGTCAGTGTCTATACGCAAGGCTACTGGCTTTTTTGAGCTTCATCTTCATATTCGTGGCACAGTTGCTGTTCCTTGTAATCTTTGTTTAGATGACATGGATCAGTCTGTCGAGACGACTCACCGTCTCGTGGTAAAGTTTGGAGCAGAAAACTCAGAGGAAGACGATGTCGTGACAGTGGACGAGGACGAAGGAATACTCAACCTGTCATGGCTTGTCTATGAGTTGATTGTATTGGCTATCCCCATCAGGCATGTACATGCACCTGGCAAGTGCAATGCAGCCATGATGCATGCTCTGGAAGAGCACTCAACTGACCGAAGCAGTGATGAGGAGTCCAACCAGTCGATCGACCCCCGCTGGGAGAAATTGAAGAATCTAAAAATGTAAAATTAAAAAATTATAGAATTATGGCACATCCTAAAAGAAGACAGTCAAAGACTCGTACAGCGAAAAGAAGAACTCATGACAAGGCAGTAGCTCCCACATTGGCTATTTGTCCCAACTGCGGTGCTTATCATATCTATCACACCGTATGTCCGACATGTGGCTACTATCGTGGCAAGATTGCAATTGTAATGGATGAAGTAGCTGAATAATGGAGAAAATCAACGCAATAATCACTGGCGTAGGTGGATATGTCCCCGAGTATGTCCTTAACAACGAGGAATTGTCTCGGATGGTTGACACCAACGACGAGTGGATTATGTCGCGTGTAGGCATCAAAGAACGCCGAATTCTTAACGAAGAAGGTCTGGGTACCAGCTATATGGCCCGCAAGGCAGCCAAGCAGTTGCTGCAGAAAACGGGTGTGGATCCAGATACGATAGATGCGTTGATCGTTGCCACTTCCTCAGCAGACTACAAGTTCCCCTCAACCGCCAGCATCGTGCTGGGTAAGCTCGGACTGAAGAATGCTTTTGCGTTTGATTACTGGGGAGCCTGCTGCGGTTTCTTGTTTGCCCTCGATGTGGCAGCCTCGATGATTCAGTCTGGCCGATACAAGAAGATTATTGTGATTGGTGCAGATAAGATGTCGTCGATGGTTGACTACATGGACCGGCAGACTTGTCCGCTGTTCGGTGACGGAGCAGCTGCAGTATTGCTGGAAGCAACGACGGAACAGAACATCGGCGTGATGGACAGCTATCTTCGGGCAGATGGAAAGGGCCTTCCCTTCCTGCACATGAAGGCAGGTGGAAGCGTTTGTCCTCCCAGTCATTTCACCGTGGATCATCGTCTTCACTATCTTTATCAAGAGGGTAGGACGGTATTCCGCTATGCCGTGACAAGCATGAGTGACGACTGTGCGCTGATAGCTGAACGCAACGGTCTGAATAAGGACAATATCCGTTTTGTCGTTCCCCATCAAGCTAACATCCGTATCATCGAAGCTGTGGCAAAACGCTTGGAACTGACGATGGACAAGGTGATGGTGAACATTGAGCATTTCGGTAACACAAGTGCTGCATCCATACCACTCGCTCTTTGGGAGAATGAAAGTTTACTAAAGAAAGGCGACAATCTGGTCTTAACAGCCTTCGGTGCTGGCTTCGTTCATGGTGCCAGCTACCTGAAATGGGCTTACGACAGTAGTGAAAAGTGAAGCGTTAAAGTAAAGAATAATGCATAAGGCAGGATTTGTCAATATCGTTGGCAATCCCAACGTAGGTAAAAGTACGCTCATGAACCAGTTGGTTGGTGAGCGTATTTCAATTGCGACGTTTAAGGCGCAAACGACTCGTCATCGTATCATGGGAATCGTGAATACCGATGATATGCAGATCGTGTTCAGTGATACGCCCGGTGTACTGAAGCCCAATTACAAGCTTCAGGAATCGATGCTTGCCTTTTCGGAAAGTGCATTGGCTGATGCTGATGTGCTACTTTATGTTACTGATGTGGTGGAGAATCCCGAAAAGAACATGGAGTTCCTGGAGAAGGTGCAGAAGATGAAGATTCCCGTTATCCTGCTCATCAATAAGATTGATGAACTGGGCAACCAAACTGGCGATGCTAGTAATACTAGAAAAGCTAGTAATACTAGTCAAACTCAATTGAATAGTTTGGTAGAGAAGTGGCACTCGCTATTGCCCAACGCGGAAATCCTTCCTATTTCGGCCAAGAACAAGTTCGGCGTGGATGTGCTCCTGAAGCGCATTCAGGAACTGCTGCCTGAGAGTCCTGCCTATTTCGATAAGGATCAGCTCACAGATAAACCCGCCCGTTTCTTTGTTTCGGAGATCATCCGCGAGAAGATTCTGCTTTATTACGACAAGGAGATACCTTATTCTGTGGAGGTAAGCGTGGAGAGCTTCAAGGAAACCGAGAAGAACATCCACATCAGCGCTATCATCTATGTGGAACGCGACTCGCAGAAAGGCATCATCATCGGTCATCAAGGCATTGCCCTGAAAAAGGTTGGTGCCGAATCGCGCAAGGCACTGGAGAGATTCTTCGGCAAGCCCATCTATTTGGAAACCTTTGTAAAGGTGGATAAAGACTGGCGCTCATCGCAGCGTGAACTCAATCATTTCGGGTATAATCCAGAATGAACGTTTTCGAGGTGGGATGAGATATAACCATTTTGTTTACACTCAAAAAGTATTATTATGGCATTAGTAGCAATCGTAGGACGCCCGAATGTGGGTAAGAGTACGCTTTTTAACCGCTTAACCAAGAGTCGCCGCGCTATTGTTAGCGAGGAGGCAGGAACCACGCGCGACCGTCAGTATGGCAAGTGCGAGTGGAATGGTAAGGAGTTTTCCGTGGTGGATACTGGCGGATGGGTTGTGAACTCTGATGATATCTTTGAGGAGGAGATCCGGAAGCAGGTAATGGTAGCCACAGAAGAGGCAGATATGGTGCTCTTCCTTGTGGATGCTCAGAACGGTTTGACCGACTGGGATGAGGATGTGGCTGCTATCTTGCGTCGTTCCAAGCTCCCTGTCATCCTGGTTGTCAATAAGGTTGACAACAACAACCAGTACTACGATGCCTACGAGTTCTATAAGTTAGGACTCGGTGATCCGCAGTGCATCAGTTCTGCTTCTGGTAGCGGAACCGGTGACTTGCTCGACCTGGTCTTGGAAAAGCTTCAGGGTGTAAAAGACGAGGATGATATCGAGGATGGTATTCCCCGCTTTGCCGTAGTAGGGCGCCCGAACGCCGGTAAGAGCAGTATCATCAATGCCTTTATCGGAGAAGACCGTCATATCGTGACAGATATCGCAGGAACCACTCGTGACAGTATCTATACCCGTTACGACAAGTTCGGCTTCGATTTCTATCTGGTAGATACCGCAGGTATCCGCAGGAAGAACAAGGTGTCGGAAGACCTGGAGTTCTACAGTGTGATGCGTTCTATCCGTGCCATTGAAAACAGCGATGTTTGTATCCTGATGATTGATGCTACCCGTGGTATTGAGACACAGGACATGAATATCTTCCAGCTGATACAGAAGAACCAGAAATCATTGGTGGTTGTGGTCAACAAGTGGGACCTGGTGGAAGATAAGAGTCAGACAGCCGTGAAGTTCTTCGAAGAGGCTATCCGTAAGCGTATGGCACCCTTCACCGATTTCCCCGTCGTTTTCGCTTCTGCCGTAACCAAACAGCGTATCTTCAAGGTGCTGGAAACAGCCAAGCAAGTGTATCTTAACCGGAAGGTGAAGATTGGAACGACGAAGCTCAATGAGGTGATGCTACCTCTTATCGAGGCTACACCGCCACCTTCCATCAAAGGCAAGTACATCAAGATCAAGTATTGTTCCCAGATTCCCGACACGCAGATACCTTCTTTCGTGTTCTATGCGAATCTGCCACAGTATATTAAAGAGCCTTACAAGCGTTTCCTGGAGAACAAGATTCGTGAGAACTGGGACCTCACAGGCTCACCCATCAATATTTTCATTCGACAGAAATAATCCATGCGCAAACTCATTGTCATCACCTTCTGCTTCATTCTTGCAGCGGTCATTTCCTGTTCGCGCGACAAGAAGGTTGATTTTGCAGCAGCTCATGCGGCGAAAGGCTACTATGAGCTGTTGGTCAAGGAGAAATACGATGAGTTTGTGAATGGAATGAATATGCCAGAACAGATTCCCGACAGTTACCGTCAGCAGTTGGTGGACAACGTGCGGATGTTCGTGGGAGAACAGAACCAGGAACATGGCGGCATCCGTGAGGTGCGGGTTGTGAACTGCGTGAACGACAGTGTTCAGCCCACCGCCAATGCCTTCCTCATGCTTTGCTTCGGCGACAGCACCATTGAAGAGGTGGTTGTACCGATGGTCAAGCATGAGGGGAAATGGCTGATGAAATAACCTCTTAGTTCAGTTCCACGATAAGTGTCTGCCTCGGTTGCAGAACCACATTTTCCGACAGGTTGATCTTCTTACCCGTAATGACGTCAGTGGCTTCCTTCTTGTTTCCAATCACTTCCTGATAACGGGCTACCTCAAGGGTGCCTTCTTGTTTTCTGCCATTGATGATGGTCAGCACCGTGTTGTTGCGATGTTGTCTGGCAATAACATATACCCCTTTGTAGGGAATAAACTGCGTCATCTTACCTTTGATAATCGTCTCATTCCCCTGTCGCCAATGCAGTAAGCGGGAGAGCCAATTAAACATCGCATTCTCCTCCTGAGTCCTTCCCTCTTTCGTAAACGCGTTATGTGTGTCGCCTGGGAATCCGCCCGGGAAGTCCTTGCGCACATTCCCATCCGTCACCTCTTTCGTTCCGTTCATCAGAATCTCCGTACCATAGTAAAGCTGCGGGATACGTTTCACGGTAAGCAGCAGAGCCAACGCCTGCTTCAGCGCCAATGTATCTTTTCCATTCCCCAAGAAACGGTCTGTGTCGTGGTTCTCGATGAAAGCCATCACGCTCGATGGGTTGGGGTAGAGATAATCATAGCAGAACGAGTTATACAGGCGGTTCATCCCATTCCACCAGTCATCTGTTTCCTCATTCTTCGCCGAGCTCAGTCGGTCGAAGAAAGCAAAGTCCATCACGGTCTTCAGATAGCTGTTCTCATCGCTCAGCTTACTGTCCTTCTGCCATGATGCCGTATAGGCAGGCTCTGTTACCCAAGTCTCGCCCACCACATTGAAGTTCGGGTATTCCTCATCCAATGTCTTCATCCACCGAGCCATTCCCTTGGCATCAGCATACGGATAAGTATCCATGCGAATACCGTCGATACCAACGGTTTCTATCCACCAGATGCTGTTCTGAATCAGATAGGTCATCACATGTACATTGCGGTGGTTCAGGTCGGGCATGGTAGGTACGAACCATCCGTCAACTGTTTCCTTCATGTCAACCTTCGAAGCATACGGGTCCTTTACCGGCGTGAGTTTATAGCTGGTTTGTTGGAAATGCGTACCTGTTGGATTACTGCTGCCGTTCGACTCCTTCAACCACTCGGGCAGATTCAGCCAATCCTTGGTAGGCATATCCAGCGTCCATGGGTGTTCAAAGCCACTATGGTTGAAAATCATATCCATCACAATTTTCAGTCCTTTGGCATGTGCTTCGTCGCAGAGCTTACGGTAGTCGTCATTACTGCCGAAGCGCGGATCTACGCGGTAGTAGTTCGTTGTTGCATAACCATGATAGGTGGAGTAGCCGTTCTCATTGTCAGGCGAATCGTTTTCCAGCACGGGAGTGAACCAAAGTGCTGTAACCCCTAACTCCTTGAAATAGTCCAGATGCTCACGAATACCATTGAGGTCGCCACCATGACGAAGACTCGGTTCGCTGCGGTCTTCTACATACTGACGCATTCCTTTGACCTGTTTCGGGTGATTGGCCCCCTGCGCAAAGCGATCGGGCATCAGCATGTAGAGCACATCAGCATTGGTAAAGCCCATTCGCTTCTCACCGCTCATCTCACGCTCCTTCAGCTGGTACGCCATCTTAGTCTTGTCAAAGTGAATCACCATGTTTCCAACCTGCGCTCCCCGCAAGTCCAGATACAGCAGCAGGTAGTTAGGTGAGTCGAGACGCACCACACTGTCAATGCGTACACCGGGATAGTCGATAGAAACATTCTTTACGTTCCTGATATCCTTACCATAAACCATCAACTGTAGCTGAGGGTTCTTCAAGCCCACGAACCAGTTCGTTGGTTCTATCCTGTCAATCACGTTTTTTTTCGCTGCACCTGCGGTCAGCAAGCCAACCATCAAGAAGGCAATGATTAAAATTCGTTTTCGCATATCGTTGTTAGTTTGTTTCTGCAAAGATAGTCAAATATCTGTAATCCGATACCCCCTCGCAAAGCTTTTTTGACATTTCCTTGCAAAAACGATTGCACAATCGTATTTTTTTTGTACCTTTGACGCCATATTACTACTCCTTGTATCGGAAGAATCAAACATAACCCTTTATAACAAATAAAAACAATGAAGAAATTATCAACTAAGCACTCATGGTACATGCTGTTGGGCGTAGGCTTTATCGCACTCAGTGGATGTACAGGATCAGACAAAGCAGTAATGAACACAATCAACCAAGAAGAGGTGATGAGTAAGCTCACCCTCGAAGAAAAGGCGCATTTCGTTATCGGTACGGGAATGGAAGGCGAAAGTGGAAACAGCGCCGTCGTTGGCGCCACCCGTAATCTCGTGCCGGGAGCAGCAGGAACCACCTATCCGCTCGACTCTCTCGGCATTCCTGCCATTGTGTTGGCAGACGGTCCTGCAGGACTTCGTATCAGCGCCACTCGTGAGGGCGACTCCGCCACATACTATTGCACCCATTTCCCCATCGGAACACTGCTGGCCTCTACGTGGAACACCCAGCTCGTTGAAGAGGTGGGAAAATCCATTGGCGAAGAGGTCAAGGAATATGGTGCTGACGTACTCTTGGCTCCTGCACTGAACATCATGCGTAACTCACTCTGTGGACGAAACTTCGAGTACTATTCAGAAGATCCCGTAGTGGCTGGTAAGACCGCCGCTGCCTATATCCTGGGCGTACAGAAGAACGATGTGGGAACAAGCATCAAGCACTTCGCAGCCAACAGTCAGGAAACCAACCGTATGAGCAACAACGCTCGTATCTCGCAGCGTGCCCTGCGCGAGATCTACCTGAAAGGCTTCGAGATAGCTATCAAGGAAGCCAAGCCTTGGACCGTCATGACCTCCTATAACTATATCAATGGTGTCTATGCTTCCGAGAGCAAGGATCTCGTCACCACTATCCTCCGCGATGAGTGGGGATTCGAGGGAACGGTTATGACCGACTGGTATAGCGGTTCGGATGGTGCCAAGCAGATGTGGGCAGGTAACGATATGCTTCAGCCGGGTAAGCCCGAGCAGTTCGATTCTATCGTGGCGGGTGTGAAGAGTGGTAAGCTCGATGAGGCCGACCTCGACCGCTCTGTTCAGCGCACCCTGAACCTCGTGGAAAGGAGTCCGCGCTATCAGGGATATAAGTATTCCAACAAACCCAACCTGAAAGCCCATGCCGAAGTAACAAGGCAGTCGGCTGTCGAGGGTATGGTTCTGATGAAGAACAACGGAATTCTGCCGTTAGACAGTGCCAAGAAAAACGTAGCACTTTACGGAAACACCTCTTATGATTTCATTGCAGGTGGTACAGGTTCAGGTGATGTGAATCATGCCTATGTTGTTTCACTGCTCGACGGACTGAAGAATGGTGGTTACACCGTTTCCGAGGAACTGAAAAAGACCTACGGTAGCTATCTGGCTGATTGCAGTAAGAAGGCTGAGGCTGAAAAGGCAGAGAAGATCAAGAAAGACCCAGGTATTGCTTCACTCATGCGCCTCCTGCCGAAGGAACTGCCTACCGAGAAGCTCTTCACTACAGAGGAGCTCACTGCTCAGGCCAACGAGGCTGATGTGGCCATTATCACTATCGGTCGTATCTCTGGTGAGTTCATCGACCGTAAGGTGTCTGATTTCAATCTCAGCGCTGCCGAGCACATGCTCATCGAGCAGGTATGCGATGTGTATCACAAGGCTGGCAAGAAGGTGGTGGTACTGCTGAATATCGGTGGTGTCATCGAGACCGCTTCCTGGAAGGATCTGCCCGATGCCATCCTTTGCGCTTGGCAGGCAGGACAGGAAGGTGGTAACAGCGTGGTGGATGTGCTCAGCGGCAAGCAGTCACCCTCTGGTAAGTTCACCATGACATGGCCCCTGGCCTTTGCCGATGCCTACTCATCCAAGAACTTCCCCATCGATTTCGGTCTGCGTCTCGACCTGATGTCACAGGGTAGGAAGGGTAACCAGAAGAATGTTGACTATACCAACTACGAGGAGGATATCTACGTGGGCTATCGTTACTTCGATTCCTTCGAAGTGCCCGTCAGCTACCCCTTCGGATTCGGACTCAGCTACACTACGTTCGAATACAGTGATGCGAAAATTGCCCAAAAGGGTGATGCATACGAGGTTACTGTAACCGTGAAGAACACAGGTGAGCATGCTGGTAAGGAGGTGGTAGAGCTCTATATCTCTGCTCCCAACAGCAAAGAGGCTAATAAACCCGTGAAGGAGCTGAAGGCCTTTGCCAAGACCAAGTCGTTGAAGCCCGGCGAGAGCGAGACCCTTACCCTCAGCGTGAAGGCTGCTGATCTGGCTTCGTTTGATGAAGCTGCTTCTGCATGGGTGGTAGCCGAAGGCGAATACCAGTTCCTCATCGCCGCCTCCTCGCAGGATATCAAGGCCACCCTCACCGCCAAGGCTGCAGCTCAGCAGACCAAGGTGAACGATGTGCTGAAACCGCAGGAAACAATTAATGTATTAAAGAGGTAAGGAGGAACCTTCTGGAGTAGGGGTTCTCGAGGAAGGTTTCACGAGGAAGGAGGAAGGACGAAGGAGGAAGGAGAATAGTACAGAGATAAAGTATTCATATATCAAAGCTCATGTTCTTGTTATCATATCTCCTTCCTCCCTCCTCCTTCGTCCTTCCTCCAGAAGACTTCCTCCATGAAAAAAATACAACTTGAATCAATAAAAGTATGAAAAGGCTATTTTTAAGTTTGGCCCTTGCAGCTGTTTGCATAGGAGCCACGACACAGGAAAGACTATTCAACAGTGCCAGTGTGCAATCACCAGTAGTGAATGCCGACGGAACAGTAACCTTCAACCTTTATGCCCCCAAGGCAGTGAAGGTAGAGGTAACAGGCGACTTCCTCCCGGAGCAGTCGAATGTGGCTGCCCTGACAGAGGGACCTAACGGAGTGTGGAGCTATACCACCGGTAAGCTTGCGCCCGAGATGTATAGCTATACCTTTAACATCGATGGTATGACGGGTGTAAAAGACCCCGCCAATGTGTATGTCAACCGTGACATCATCTCGTTCACTAATATCTTCATTGTTAGCGATGAGAAAGGTGACAAGGGCGATCTCTACCGCGTGAACGAGGTGCCCCACGGTAATCTGAGTAAGGTATGGTACAACAGTCCTACGCTGAAGATGCAGCGCCGCATGACCGTCTATACACCTGCCGGCTACGACAAGGGGAAGAACTACCCCGTGATGTATCTGCTGCATGGTGCTGGTGGTGATGAGAACGCATGGAGCGAACTGGGTCGTGCTGCTCAGATCATGGACAACCTCATTGCCACGGGTAAGGCCAAGCCGATGATTGTGGTGATGCCTAATGGAAATACCGACTGTCAGGCGGCTCCCGGCGAATGGTCACGGGGTATGTACCAGCCCAGCTTCATGGGCAGCGTCAACCAACGCCCCGTTGCCACCATGGACGAGAGCTTCATGGATATCGTGAAGTATATAGAGAGTCATTACAAAGTGGCCAAGGGTAAGAAGAACCGTGCCATCTGCGGACTGTCGATGGGTGGCGGTCATTCGTTTGCCACATCGAAGCGCTATCCCGATGCGTTCAACTATGTGGGTTTGTTCTCTGCAGGATTGAACATCGGTGGCGACAGAAACAAATCGTTCTACGAGTTGCTGCAACAGAACAAGGAGGTACAGCAACAACTGTCACGCCTGTTCAGCGCGAAGCCCGCCCTCTACTGGATAGCCATCGGTAAGACCGATTTCCTCTACCAGCAGAATGCCGACCTGCGTCGTTACCTCGATGAGAAGGGATACAAATACGAATACGTAGAGACCGAAGGTGGTCATATCTGGCGCAACTGGCGCATCTATCTCACGATGTTTGCGCAGAAGATCTTTTGACTTTGAACTTTGAACTTTGAGCTTTGAACTTTATGATTACAATCAGGTACAAGCACCAAGGCCAAGCATTAAGGCCAAGACTTGAAGCAAATCATAAAGTTCAAAGTTCAAAGTTCAATGTTCAATGATTAACAAGGATCAGCGCCGACTGCGCATCCACAATGGTCTTGGAACCCTCAACCGTTCCGAGACCATTTTCGTTGATCACCCCGTCGCAGCACACAATGGTGTAGTTACCCTCGGGGATGGTGATCTCCGTGTCGGCCCTACTGGCATTCAGAATCACGATGATGTTTCGCCACGAGTCGTTCACGGCAGTCCCATTCACACGGTAAGCCACAATCTTCTCAGGCATGTCCAGGAACTCCAGGTTCTCGCGCACCAGATCGGCACTGCCCATGTGGAAAGCCTGATGGTTCTTGCGCATAGTAATCAGGTTCTTGTAGTAGGTGAACACCTGCGGATACTTCATCTTATTACTCCAGTCGAGGTGGTTGATGCTATCGGGCGATTCAAAGCTGTTGTGTACGCCTTGCTTGGTGCGTAGCAGCTCCTCACCGCTCAGCATGAAGGGAACGCCCTGAGAGGTGAATACAGCCGTCTGTGCCAGCAGATCAAGACGAATCAGCTCGTCTATGGAAACACCCGGCAGACTCGCTTTCAAGCGGTCGAAAAGACACATGTCGTCATGACAGCTCACGTAGCTCATCATCTGTGAAGGCTCATTGGCCCAAGGCGCCTTCGAGTAGTTCACCTTGGTCATATCCACCTGCGGATGAGCAATAGCCCCCGCAATACCGAACTTCATACTCTCCTTGAAGCCCGCAAGATCGGATGAACCAAAGATCCTGATGCCCGAACCTAACCAGCCAGCTTTCGCATCATCGTCGAACGGTCCTCTCAGCGCATCACGAATCTCATCCGAGAAGGCAGCAATGCGTGGCATCCTCGTGATATTGGCCTTCACACCCAACTCCTCGGTAGGTAAGGCACACTGTCCGGCACTCCAGCCCTCGCCATAGATAAAAATGGCAGGATCAATCTCGTCTGCCGCCTTACGGATGGCGTTCATGGTCTCGATGTCGTGACAGCCCATCAGGTCGAAGCGGAAGCCGTCGATATGATACTCGTTCACCCAGTACTTCACACTCTCTATCATGAACGTCCGCATCATCGGCTTCTCCGAGGCCGTCTCGTTACCGCAGCCAGAGCCGTTGGAGTACAGTTGAGAGTTGACAGTTGACAGTTGAGAGTTGACAGTTGAATCTTGTGGTTGAATTTTCCTGTAGTAGTAATCCGGATACGTCTTTTGAAAGTTCGAGTGCTCGATGTCGTAGGTATGGTTATACACCACGTCAAGAATCACGGCAATGCCTGCCTTATGCAGCGCCTGCACCATCTGCTTGAACTCGCGTATGCGCACCTCTGGTGCATAAGGATCAGTGCTGTAGCCACCCTCAGGCACATTGTAGTTCACCGGATCGTAGCCCCAGTTATACTGCGGCTCGTTCAGTCGTGTCTCATCCACCGAGCCATAATCATAAGAAGGTAGGATATGAATGGCGTTCACGCCTAGCTCCTTTAGATGGTCGATAGCCCATGGCTCCGTCAGCGCCATGAACTTACCCGGATATTTCGCATCTTCACGGGCAATAGAGAAATCGCGGTGATGCATCTCATATACTATCAGGTCGTTATAGGGGCGGAATACATGACCGTCGGTTTCCCATCCCTCAGGATTGGTATCCTTGAGATCTACCACCACACCTTTCTGACCGTTCACGCTTACCGCCTTGGCAAACACACCCGGAGAAGCCTGTCCGTTCACGATGAATTCGTACGTCTGACCTTTCCAGTCGCCTTTCACCGCGGCCGTCCAGATGCTGTCTTTGCCGAGTGTCATCTTTACCGAGTCGTTGCCCACAACAACGAAGCATGCAGCATCTGCTGGAGCAAAGAGTTTGAAAACGGTCTCACGCGGAGAGTAGGTCATCTCATCGAAGTGAAATGCTTTGTTTTCACCCTTACAAGCCATCATCAGTACAGCCATTCCTGCAATCATCAGTTTCTTCATATCCTGTTAGTATTTAAATTCGGTTCCAAAGATCGTGTAAATTACTTCGCCATGAGTGAAATAGCGAAGCCACCACCAGGTGCCTCCTTGAGTTTGAGCACATCACCTTTCTTCACCATTTTCTTGGAGATGGTGTAAGCCTGCGGATTCTTCTCGTAGTGCGCATCCTTGGCATCTGCATAGATGGTACATTCGTACTGACGACCATTGTCGAGGAAGTCGAGCGTGATAGTACTCTTATGACCGTTCTCGTCGCACTTACCACCAATGAACCAGTTGTTGGTGCCCTTAGCCTTGCGGGCCACGGTGATATAGTCGGCCGGCTCTGCCTCGAGGTAGATGCTCTCATCCCAGTCGCACGCCACATCGCGGATGAACTGGAACGCATCGTCGAACTTCTCGTAGTTCTCGGGGAGGTCGGCTGCCATCTGCAGTGGTGAGTACATGGTTAAGTAGAGTGCCAATGAACCGGCAATGGTGATGCGAGCCCATGAGTCGTTTTGGCTCCATTCAGAGAGCTTGGTGACGAAGATACCTGGGGTGTAGTCCATCGGACCGCCCTGCAAACGGGTAAACGGCAGGATGCAGGTATGATCGGGACGTGAGCCACCGAAGGCCTCATATTCGGTGCCGCGGGCCGACTCGTTACCAACCAAGTTGGGATAGGTGCGACAAAGACCAGTAGGACGGGTGGCCTCATGGGCGTTCACCATGATATGATGCTTGGCGGCTTCCTTTACCACATAGAGGTAGTGGTTGTTCATCGACTGTGAGTAATGGTGGTCGCCACGGGGAATGATATCACCCACATAGCCGGTCTTCACGGCATCGTAGCCATATTGGTTCATCAGCTGGAAGGCCTTCTCCATGTGGCGTTCGTAGTTCTGTGTGGACGAAGAGGTCTCGTGGTGCATCAACAGCTTCACACCCTTGGAATGCGCATAGTCGTTCAGCATCTTGATGTCGAAGTCGGGGTAGGGCGTCACGAAGTCGAACACATCGCGCTTCCACATGTTGGCCCAGTCTTCCCAGCCCACGTTCCAGCCTTCCACGAGCACCTCGTCAAGACCGTTCTTGGCGGCGAAGTCGATATAACGCTTCACATTCTCGTTATTGGCTTTGTGTGTAGTGTTGGGTTGCACCTTTGTCCAGTCGATCTGATCGAGATGGATAGAGGGGAAGTCGTTCGTGTAGTGCCAGGAGCCACGCCCCACAATCATCTCCCACCACACACCGCAGTACTTGGTGGGATGAATCCAGCTGGTGTCATCAAGTGCACACGGCTCGTTGAGGTTCAGGATGAGGTTCGACGAGAGCATATCCCGCGCATCATCGCTTACCATGACCGTACGCCAAGGTGTTGCGCAAGGTGTCTGCATGGCACCCTTCAGTCCGGTGGCATCAGGGGTTAGATGACTGACGAACGTATAGGGTTTCGGCAGGGGGTATGAAGAGCCCTTGGGGTTAGGTGTATAGGCATTGCTGCCCCCACCCAGCTGCGTGGTAAGTGCCTTGGTCTTTCCATCCACCAACTCGAGGTGCATCGTGGCATAATCGGCACAGGCAGCCTCATGGATATTGATATACAGACCGTCGGAACTCTTCATCTGCAGGGATGTCTGCACACCCGTTTCAGAGAACACTGCTACACTGGAGTTGCCCCAGTTCACGGCCTCCTTCATCCTGCCGCGAATCTCCGACAGCTTGGTCTGCTGTGTCTCCTGCTCCTGTGTGTCATAGTCGCCCGGCAGCCACCACGCCGTGTGATTACCCGCCATGGCAAACTCGGTCATCTCCTCCTGAATGAGGAAGTAGTTCAGGTCTTTCTGCTGCGGGAACTCATAGCGGAAGCCGATGCCATCGTCGTACACGCGGAAGCGGATCACGATGGTGCGGGCTGTATCCTGCTCAAGCGTAACAGCCAGTTCGTTGTAGTGGTTACGGATGGTTTTTGTTTCGCCCCATACCGGTTCCCATGTCTCATCGAACGTAGAGGTTTCCTGACTCTTGATGGTGAAATGTTCCATCAGATCAGTCTCTGCATCTCCCCGTGAGGCATGCTTGTCCTTAGCGAGGATCAGTCCGAGATGTGAGGGCAGCACCACAGCCTTGCCCTTGTATGACATCTCGTAGGTGGGTCGCCCATTGTCGGTCAGTGCGAAGGTGAGTTCGATATTGCCGTTGGGCGACTTCACGCTCTTGCCACTTAACTGGTTGGGAGAGTTGTTGGACGAAGAGCAAGAAGCTACTGCCAGGAGTGGCAGTAGCAACAAAGTGTAAATAATGCTTTTGATTCTCATTTTCTTCCGCTTTGAATGATTAATGTACTGATCTCGTTGTTGAAGCTGTCGGCAGCCAGCAGGTCCTCGATGTTGAGGTGCATGCGGTAGCGCCAGTAGTGCTTCGGATTAGCAGGGATATTGATGCGCTCGGCATTGGCATCAGGTAACCGCAGTTTCTCATCGATAGCGAGCCAGTCCTGTATAGACAGGATGCAGAGCATGCTGGGTGAGGTGAGATGGCGTGAGATGATGTCACGTGCCAGCCATCCGGGCAGTGGATGCGGAGCAGCATCACCACGGTAGAGCATGGTGTTGTAATACTCCTGCGTGCGCCCTGGGTCTTCATCCCACCACTGACGCAGTGTGGGCATATCGTGTGAAGAGATGGTACATACGCTGCGATAGGGGTTGCGCGACAGATGACCGAATTTTACCTTCGGGTCCTTGGGCATCGACTGCAGTTCCAATGAGAGGATGCGCAGTTCGTTCATCACCCAAGGCACGCAGTCGGGCACCATACCTAAGTCTTCTGCACACACCAGCATTCTGGTGGCCTGCACCAGCTTGGGCAGCTTCTTCATCGCCTCACGATACCAGAACTGGTTGTTGCGGTTATAGAAGTAGTCGTTGTACAGACGGTTGAAGTGATACTTCTGGTCGTCGCTCAACTGGTAGTAAGCCTCCTGATACTGCACGGCGATGCGCGGATGCCAGCGGTCGTTACGCTTATGGTCAACCAGGAACAATCCCTCGTTGAACGCCACACCATAGGAAGCAATCTCCTCCATGCTCAAGCCTAAGGCAGGAGAGAACTGTCCCATCAGTCCTGAGGTCTCGGGCACAGGAATCTCCCAGATGCGGAAGAAGCCCAGCACATGGTCGATGCGATAGGCATCGAAGAACTTCGCCATGTTCGAGAAGCGGCGCACCCACCACAGACAGTCGTCTTTGAGCATCTCGTCCCAGTTGTAGGTGGGGAATCCCCAGTTCTGTCCGTCGGCAGAGAAATCATCTGGGGGAGCACCAGCCTGTCCGTTCAGGTTGAAGTAGCGCGGCTCCTGCCAAGCATCACAGCCATAGCGGTTCACGCCGATGGGGATATCACCCTTGAGTATCACACCCCTGCTGCGGGCATAGTCGTGTACCTCGCTCATCTGAGTGTTCAGCAGGTACTGAACGAAATAGAAGAACGCCACCTTCTTATATATAGCCGTGCGCGGAGAGGAGAGGGCAGTGCGATCATCCTCGTTCCATGTGTTATGGTCGGGCCACTGGGAGTAGTCGGCCGTTCCATTCAGGTCGCGCAGGTAGCAATACTGGGCGTATGGCACCAGCCATTGCTTGTTCTCCTCGAAGAACTTCTTGTATTTGGCCGTGGCCATGATCTTCTTCCCCTCCTGGGCGAAGAGCAGTTTCAGATAAGCCGTCTTGGCTTCGTTCACGTGTTCATAGTCAATCTGTGTCAGGGCATTCAGTTCCTGTCGCAGCTGTTCGAAGCGCTCCTTCTCCTTGGCATCAGCGAGGGCGGGAAGGTCCTTCAGACTGATATACTGGGGATGGAGGGCAAAGATGCTGATGCAGCTGTAGGGATAGGAATCGGTCCAGGTATGCGTGATGGTGGTGTCGTTAATGGGTAGGATCTGCAGGATGCGCTGACGGGTGGTTGCCACCCAGTCAATCATCTTCCTCAAATCACCGAAGTCGCCCACGCCGAAGCTTTCCCGACTCCTGAGCGAGAACACCGGAACCAATGTACCGGCACATTTGGGGTTGTAGATGGGGAAGTAGGTCTGCGGCAGCTCATACACCACCACATCGCCCTCTTGGAGCTGCGGCAGACAGATGGTGCGATTCTGACCGTCCTCCCATAACACGTTGGTGTCTTTTTCCTCATCGATGACAATGAACTTAAACTCCATCACGGGGCGTTCCAGCTGTGCCGCATCGATGTTCACCATCCACTCGTTATAGTTATGTTCGGTCATGGGCAGCGCATTCTTGATTTCCCAATTGCCCAATGCCCTGGTGTCGCCCACCAATGCCAGTCGTTCCCGTTCGCGCAGCTGTGGTGCCCTCACCTTCAGTCGGATGGTGTAGGCAAACGGTTTCACAGGACTCTTCACGGGGGTGTGCTTAGCAATGCAGTCGGTGAATGCAGAACTGTAGAGATAAGCATCTTCGGGCATGTCGATCCAGTGATCGTAAAGGGTATAGTTCTTCCCCTTCGCGCTCACCAGTTCCAGACGGTGCGGACAAACGAGCCACTCATGGCGACTCTCCTCGCCGTTGCTCTCCACGCTGTAATAGTAGTCGATGGTGTTACCCACATTGAACTTGCCGTTCAACTCATAGCTCCAGTGACTCCCATCATTTGTACTCATGTGATAAGAGGAGACCGTGCGGTCTCCCTTATCATCATTTGTCATCAGGTTGAGAATAATCTCTTCACCGAATACCGTTAGGTATTCTATGTTAAATATCAGTTTCATAGACCATTTAGTTAGTTTTATGTTGCGAAATTACGCATTTCTTTGCAACGTTGTTTCACAAAGTGGTGGCTAAATGGTTGTTTTGGTGTGCAAACGTTTGCATTTTAACATTGGACATTGACTATTGTTCGAGGAAGGAGGAGTTTTCTTGAGGAAGGTTTTCGAGGAAGGAGGAAGGACGAAGGAGGAAGGAGAAAACTACTGAGATACAGGCATCAAATACAGTATTCATGATCAAACCACTTGTGCTCAAAGCATATCTCTTGCTTCTTGCCTCCTGCTTCTTGCTTCACTAGCCTTGAAGCATTTCTCCTTCCTCCCTCCTCCTTCGTCCTTCCTCCAGAAGGCTCCATCCTCGGTTAGGGGTGGGGCGCAGCTTCCTCCTTCACCTTCTTAAACAAATCGGAGGCGAAGATGAAGTCGTTGAGTTTCTGGTTCGTGGAGGTCATGATCTGGTCTTTGTTCCCCGTCCATGCGGCTTCACCTTGGTGGATAAAGATGATGTTTTCGCCAATACCCATCACCGAATTCATGTCGTGGGTATTGATGATGGTGGTGGTTTGGAACTCTTGCGTAATACCGTGCAATAGTTCGTCGATGACCAAGGAGGTCTTGGGGTCCAATCCCGAGTTCGGCTCATCGCAGAACAGGTACTTGGGGTTCAGGGCGATGGCGCGGGCAATGGCCACACGTTTCTGCATACCGCCTGATAGCTCACCGGGGAATTTCTTCTCGGCACCCATGAGGTTCACGCGGTCGAGACAGTCCATGGCGCGTTTGGTGCGTTCCCTTAGGTTCATCGAAGAGAACATATCAAGGGGGAACATCACGTTTTCCAATACCGAGATGGAGTCGAACAGGGCAGCGCTCTGGAAGATCATACCCATCTCGCGGCGCAGCAGCACCTTCTCGTTCTTCGACATGGCCACGAAGTCGCGCCCATCGTACAGCACCTCTCCGCTGGTAGGGTCGAGGAGTCCCACGATATTCTTCATCAGCACGGTCTTTCCCGAACCGCTCTGTCCGATAATCAGGTTGGTCTTTCCGTTCTCGAACATCGCATTGATGTCGTGCAGCACTTCCTTGTCTTCGAACGACTTATAGAGATGTTTGATTTCGATCATGATAACAGCTGCGTTAAGAAGACATCACTGAAAAGAATCAATACGCTGGAAGAGACTACCGCTTCGGTGGAGGCTTTACCCACTTCCACGCTACCGCCTTCCACGGTGTAGCCGCAATAGGAGGAGACACTGCTGATGATGAAGGCGAACACCAGACTCTTGATGATACTCATCCAAAGGAACCACGGCACGAAGTCGTGCGTAAGACCGAGGGTGAGGTCGTCAGGGGGAAGCACATGACCGATATAAGCGGTGGCGTAGGCACCCACAATACCCATGGCTGAGGAGAAGATCACGAGGAAGGGCATCATCGTCACCATGGCCGAGATCTTCGGCAGGATAAGGTATTCAGCGGAGTTCACTCCCATGATCTCCAACGCATCGATCTGCTGTGTTACACGCATTGTTCCCAATTCGGAGGCGATATTCGAACCCACCTTTCCGGCTAAGATCAAACACATGATACTCGATGAGAACTCCAGCAGCATGATCTCGCGGGTGGTATAACCGCTCACCCAGCGGGGCATCCACGGACTCTGGATGTTCAGTTTCATCTGGATGCAGATCACGGCTCCGATGAAGAACGAGATAAGCAGTACGATACCGATGGAATCGACACCCAATGCCTGCATCTCCGTCACGTACTTCTTCCAGAACATGCGGAACCGCTCGGGGCGCGAGAATGTCCTGCCCATCAGCAGGATATACTTACCCAGGGCCAAGAGCCACTTATATACTAATGTATGCTTCATGAATACCTTTGTCACATTCCGCTGACAAAGGTACGAAAAATCTGATTAAGCGAGAAGCAAACAAATGAATTTGTTTGTTCGAGTGTGAAGATTTTATCCAATAAGTGAGGGAAAAACCAAATATATTTGAGTTTTTCCGAGCGAGAGTACCTTCGGTGATGCGTTTTAAAAAGGTGCTTAATGTAAGATTGTTGGAAAGTTGGATTGTAAGATTTTGCGGAAAAGAATGACGTATTGTCGTTATAGCTGGATGTTGTGATGTCGATATCACGTGATTACGTAATCTCTTAACGACGAAAAAGGGAAAGTGCCATACTTTGCGCTAAAAACTATGGCACTTTCCAATTAAAAGTGCCTTAAACACCATTAGCGTTTAAGGCATTCTCTGATAGCGGGAACGTCAAACGCTGGGAGCGTCTACGGCGTTCAGTGTTTTTTAACATTAGAACCTTGTCTATTAAAGGATTTTCACGCGCTGTAGGGGGTCGAAATTTGGTTGTCTCAGTAATTATTAGTACCTTTGTAGCTAGAAAAACGAAGGTGTGCGTACCTTTGCAGTTTACTCACTTAATCACGACCTTGAACGACCTTTTTACCATTCCGGATAACGATACCCTTGTAAGATGGGCTTACTTTCTGACCAGCGAGGTTATAGATGGAACCATCGACTTTCTTGGTATTCATAGCCTTCACCTCCTCAATGCCTGTTTCCTTAGCAGCCATGAAGGCATCTTTGTCTTTCTCAAAAACCACAACCTGCTTGACGACGGTAGCACCTGCTACCCAACCAACTTGCAATAAAGCATGACAATCATCTACACGATACCCTTCTTTTATATCATCACCGAAACCCGGAAACTCAAAATCAATAGTTTGGAAGTTGTCGTTAGGATATACGGGAACTTGACACGAATAGTTTGTACTCCAGCTACCCAAATTCATTTGATATGTGCCTTCAGACGGAACTTTTAGTGTCAGACGTACGATGTAATCGTGATTCTGCTCAAGTGTAAATGCCTCATCAGTAACAATGGTTTGTGGCTGCCAAACCTGTGCTTGAACAGTTGGATTGGTAATGACTAATCCTTCATTTGTAATCTCCGCAGGTGAATCTTCAGGATACGTATACGTCCAAACATATAATGGTCCCCATTGGTCTTCAGGGAGTCCTGACCAATCTTTCTCAAATTTAATAGGAGAATCCGGTTCTGTACCTTCCTGAATGATCTCAAAGAGTTCAATCTCTTTTAGGATGGTGATGCCCGGAACCCACATCGTCCTTAATGCGATGTAGCCATCACCCTCAATGTTGTAGGCAAGGTTGGGAACCTCAACATCGATAATCTGAAAGTCATCGCCACCATAAACAACAACTTCAGGACCGATGTGTCTTTCCCTGCTACCCATTTCTACTACATATGCGCCCCTATCATTACTATTATTCATATGAGGAACCTTGACAGTCAAGCGAACAAGATAGTTGTGTTTCTTCTGGAACGTAAGGTTCTCATCTGTAAGAATCATCTTGGAATGCCATATCCGACTGTCAAACGGACGGGGATTAGTAATGGCCAGACCTTCAGCCGTTGATTCCACAATCGTCAGATTGTCTTCTTCGGGTGTGTAGTTAGGAACCACTCCCTCGAAGTTCACCTTGAGAAGAGAAACCACTGAGTAGACCTTCTCCTGTGCACCCAGGCTCATTGTAACAAAGAGTGCTACTGTAAATAATAAGATCTTCTTCATAATCGTTGTTGTTTTGATAAATCTGATGCAAATATAAAAAGAAGGAATCATATTCTGTGCAAAGATGAATGATAAATTTATTCACAAAGAGATGTGAAACAAATTCATCTGATCACGACCCTTTTGCCGTTCTTAATGACAATGCCTTTATAGGAGGTGCTGACCTTCTGTCCCGCAAGATTATATATCGCATCTTTCGCATCTTTTGCCGAATTAACGCTTTGGATGCCAGTAGTAACCCTTTTCTCCAATACTTCAACTTCCTTGATAATAGTGGTACCTTCAACCCAACCGAAACCGATCAAAACATGTGCATCATCTATACTCCTGCCGTATTCGGGGTATTCTGTGTCAATGATCTGAAACTCATTGCCGGCTTTGACATTAACATAACATGAATAGTTAGTATTCCAACTGCCCAAAATAACTTGATAAGTACCATCTGATGGAACTTTGATAGTAAGACGGATGATGTAATCATGGTTTTCCTCAAGATTGAAAAGACCTTCTGGCAAAACAACAGCCGAGGGCGTCCAGGCTTGATCCTGTACATGGGGGTTGGTAATAGCAATTCCGTCTTCAACAGTCTCCATAGATGTCCCCGCTTCATTATTAAAGAAATATAACCATTGAAATGGAGCCGACATCCCTTCAAAATTCACTTTAGCAAGTGAAACCAACTCATCATCCTCCTGCTGGGCATTCGCCTTCAAACAACTGAGGAATATGACTAATAATATTAAATACTTTCTCATAACAATGCGGTTTAATTACCTAATTCTGCTAATTTCATCGTCGAATTCATCAGCATTGCCTTCTTTCCTGAAAACTTTCTTCAGGAGGTTCTTGCGGATATTAGATACGTAGGATGGCACACATTGTTTCAACTTGGCCATTTCGTTTGGTAGAATGTGAACACGAGTCATTAGACAGACATCATACTCCATTTCCGTCAAGGGTGCTTCGTTAGGATTTAGAAGTCCACGGAAAGAAGGAATCTCGCCCTCAACAAGTGATCGGAGCTGCTTCCAGTCATCGAGGTTGGGGTACTGCGGTGGATTACTTCTGGCCATAGACCTGAGTTTTCTGGTGATCTTGGCATTCTTCAGACGGTAATCCAAGGCAGCATTCTTGAAGAGAAGGTAACGACTGAAGAAGCGCCACAGCAGGATACCCGATACAAGAGCCACGATGATGGCAGTGAGCCAGGCAATCTTGGCCTCTGATTCTTTCTTTTCAGTAAGGAAGCGTTGATGATTGTAATTATACGAAGCCTGATACTTCTGGATGTTATCCATCTCAGAAAGGGAATAGGCAGAATCGTTCAACTCGTAGGCAAGTGTAGCGTATTTCGCGATGGAATCGGAGTTTTTCTTCTGCTCAAACACTTCTTGCAGACCCTTACAACCTGCTATCTGGTTGCGGATATCCTTGCCTTCGCGAAGCTCTTTCCTGAACCAATACTCGGCAGAATCAGGTTGATGAGTTGCCAAATAGCACTCTCCTTTTATATAATAATAGATCTCGAACCCTTTGGCAATGTTCATCGTACTATCAAACAAACCCGATTCCTGCTCATAGATGCGACTGTATTCCAAAGCTTTAGAAACCTCTCCTTTCTTTAACAGGGAGGTAATCGTACTACCACCAAGAGTTCGGGCGGCCCTGTCGTTTCTGCCAACCTCTCGAAACAGTTGAGCAGCACGTTCCTTGACGAACAAGACAGAATCGGGCATCTTCAGGAAATCGTAGGCACCACTCTGCTGGGAGTAGCGTTTGATGGCTTGTAGTGTATCCTTGTCTTTCCATGCGTAATACTCTGAGAGTCGTAGCTCATTCAGCTCACTGCGAGGCTGAACCTGAGTATGGAAAATAGAAGCACGCTGTCCATGGATGAGGCTCAGTACCTGATAATTACAATCGGCCTTCGTGGTATCGGCACAATCGGCAGCCTCATAGTAGGTCTCCAAGGCACGGGGCATCTCGTTGAGGTTGCTGTAGGTGATTCCGAGTATAAATCTGGCACGCATCTGTTCATTAGCGTCGCCATGTTTGTCGAAATAGGTTACCAACGATTCTGCCAGCGTGTCGTTAAGCAACTGCTCACCATTGTTGTTCTGTTGTTCCAATGTTTCCAGTTGCTCACGCATCTGAACACCATTACTGCTGCACCCTGTAATCAACCACAGGGCACACAGGCACACAAGATAATATGCTGTCTTTTTTGTCATCATCTCTGCAAAGATAGTCATTATTCCAATTCGCGTCAAGCTTTTACCAATAAATTCAATGCACAAATTTATAAAGAAATCAAGGATTAGACCCCAAAATGCCTTGTGAAATCATTTCACAAGCTGAAGAAATAATAAATATTTGTTATTTATTTTGTATTTCCCTCACTTAATCGTACCTTTGGCTTCGCCGAAAGTACTCACGCTCGGAAATAAAAATAAAAGCAATTTTATTTTGTATTTCCCTCACTTAATCGTACCTTTGTCCCACAAAACAAATGAGCATGAACGAAATGGAAGAAATGACGACCGTGAGTGAGCCTCAGGTTGAAGAGACGGAAAAACAGGTGCCGACGGAGAGTCAGGAGCAGCCGGCAGGAAGCATTCTGCGTGCCGAAGGACTGGTGAAGCGTTATGGGAAGCGAACGGTGGTGAACGATGTGAACATCAATGTTCGACAGGGAGAAATCGTAGGACTGTTAGGTCCTAACGGTGCTGGTAAGACCACCTCGTTCTACATGACCACGGGCTTGATTGTTCCCAATGCAGGTCATATATTCATCGACGAGCAGGAAATCACTGACTACCCCGTTTATAAGCGCGCACGTGCAGGTATCGGCTATCTGCCGCAGGAGGCCAGCGTGTTCCGCAAGCTGAGCGTGGAAGACAATATCATGGCAGTGCTGGAAATGACCGGTAAGCCCCGCGACTACCGCACGGAAAAGCTGGAGGCGCTGATCAAGGAGTTCCGACTGGAAAAAGTGCGCAAGAACAAAGGTGACCAGCTGTCGGGTGGTGAGCGTCGTAGAACGGAGATTGCGCGCTGTCTGGCCATTGAACCGAAATTCATCATGCTCGATGAGCCCTTTGCAGGCGTTGACCCGATTGCCGTGGAAGATATCCAGCACATTGTGTGGCAACTGAAATATCGCAATATCGGTATTCTGATTACCGACCATAATGTGCATGAAACACTGAATATTACCGACCGTGCCTATCTGCTCTTCGAAGGAAGGATCTTGTTCCAGGGAAGTCCTGAGGAACTGGCGGCCAACCGCATCGTGAAAGAGAAATACCTGGGTACGAACTTCGTGCTTCAGAAAAAGGACTTCCAATTGATTGACGAAGAGAAACGTCGTAGGGAACAGGAGGAGCAACAGGCCGAAGAAGGTTAAAAAAAACGTATTTTTCCACATTTTTCCACATTATATATTATTATTAGGAAAATTATGCGTACCTTTGCACCCCGATTTTCGAAAGGCAATAACAATTTAACGAAATAAGTATAGATGAAAGTAACATTTGAGAATCCAGACAAAGTGAATGGATTGATGACGCTGACTGTAGAGGAGGCTGATTATCAGAAGGATGTCGAGAAGACACTGAAAGACTACCGCAAGAAGGCTCAGGTGCCTGGTTTCCGTCAGGGAATGGTGCCCATGGGCATGATCAAGCGCCAGTATGGTACCGCCGTGAAGGTGGACGTGATCAACAAGCTCCTGGGTGAGGAGATCTACAAGTATGTAAACGAGAACAAGATCCAGATGCTCGGCGAACCCATGCCCAGCGACAAGCAGCAAGCTGTTGACGTAGAGGGTGAAGCACCCTATACTTTTGTATTCGACATTGCCGTGGCTCCTGAGTTCAAGATCGAACTGACAAACAAGGACAAGATCGACTTCTACAATATCACCGTTGACGATAAGATCATCGACCAGCAGGTGGAGATGTATGCATCTCGTGCCGGACACTACGAGAAGGTGGAGGAATATGCTGAGAACGATATGCTGAAAGGCGATCTGCGCGAGCTCGATAAGAAGGGTAACACCGTAGAGGGTGGTATCACCGTGGCTGACGCCATGCTGCTTCCTACATATATCAAGGTTGACAAACAGAAGAAACTGTTCGATGGCGCTAAGTTGGGCGACATCATCACCTTCAACCCCAAGAAAGCTTATCCCGAGAATACTGGTGAGGTGTCTTCACTCTTGAAGATCAGTCGTGAGGAGGCCGAGAATATCACAGCCGATTTCAGCTACCAGATCACCGAGATCTCTCGCTACGTGAAGGCAGAAGTGAACCAGGAGCTCTTCGACCAGGTGTTCCCCGAAGGAGGCGTGAAGGACGAGAAGGCTTTCCGTGAGAAGATTGCCGAGCAGCTGAAGGCCCAGTTCGTTACCGATAGCGACTTCCGCTTTGTTCAGGACCTGCGTACCTACTGCGAGAAGAAGGTGGGCGACCTGACCTTCCCCGAGGAGTTACTGAAGCGCGTGATGCTGAACAACAACAAGGACAAGGGTGCTGACTTCGTGGAGAAGAACTTCGAGATGAGCATCAAGGAGCTGAAGTGGCACCTGATCAAGGAACAGCTGGTTGCCGCTAACCAGATCAAGATCGACGAGAACGACGTGAAGGAAGCCGCCAAGGAGGCCGCACGCGCCCAGTTTGCCCAGTATGGTATGAACAACGTACCCGATGAGTATCTGGAGAACTATGCTGCCGATATGATGAAGAAGAAGGAGTATGTGGACAATCTCGTTGACCGCAGTATCGACAGAAAGCTCACAGAGGCCCTGAAGAAGGTGGTGAAGCTCAATGAGAAGTCTGTGACACTCGACGAGTTCAACAAGCTCTTTGAGGAGAAATAATTGCGTTAAAAAAAGTTTTTTCGAAAAAAAAGACGACGCGAATATAGGAGGTTATCGACTTTTTTTCGTATCTTTGTATCTCACAAGGATGAAAAAAGGTCGGTAACCTTCTTTTTTTGTCTATAAAAAACAAAAGAATATGAACGATTTTAGGAAATATGCCACAAAGCATCTGGGCATCAGTGGAACAGTAGTCGACGATGTTATCAGCGCCCAGAACCAGTATCTGAACCCGTATATCCTCGAGGAGCGTCAGTTGAACGTCACTCAGATGGATGTGTTCTCCCGTTTGATGATGGACCGTATCATCTTCCTCGGAACGCAGATTGACGACTATACCGCCAATACGCTGCAGGCTCAGCTGCTGTATCTTGATTCCACAGATCCTGGAAAGGATATATCTATCTATATCAACTCTCCCGGTGGAAGCGTAACCGCAGGATTAGGTATCTACGACACCATGCAGTTCATCTCGTCTGACGTAGCCACTATCTGTACAGGTATGGCTGCCTCGATGGCTGCCGTGCTGCTGGTAAGCGGTAAGGAAGGAAAACGACAGGCGTTGCCACACAGTCGTGTAATGATTCACCAGCCGCTGGGAGGCGTGCAAGGTCAGGCTTCTGACATTGAGATTGAAGCCCGCGAGATCCAGAAAATGAAGAAAGAACTCTATACCATCATCAGCGAGCATTCACACACTCCTTATGAGAAGGTATGGGCAGATAGTGACCGTAACTACTGGATGACTGCCGAGGAGGCAAAGGAGTACGGTATGATTGACGAGGTGCTTATCAGAAAGAAATAAGAAATGCCAAAGAAAGTATGCAGCTTCTGCGGAAGAAGTGAGAAGGAAGTAAAACTGCTGATTACGGGTATCAACGGTTATATCTGCGAGAACTGTGCAGTCCAGGCATACGAGATTGCACAGTCGACAGGTTTGCTCGAACCGCAAGGAAAGAAAGGCGGCAAGAAGACGTACGACTTGAAGAAGGTACCCAAGCCGGTGGAGATCAAGAAATACCTCGACCAGTATGTAATCGGACAGGACGATGCAAAGCGCTATCTCGCAGTGGCCGTGTATAACCATTATAAGCGACTGCAGCAACCGGCAACCGATGACGGTGTGGAGATCGAGAAGAGCAATATCATCATGGTGGGAAGCACCGGAACGGGTAAGACACTGCTGGCACGTACCATCGCAAAGATGCTCGATGTGCCCTTCACCATTGTTGACGCTACGGTGTTCACAGAGGCTGGTTATGTGGGCGAGGATGTGGAGAGCATCTTATCACGTCTGTTGCAGGTATCCGACTATGACGTGGAGGCCGCACAGCATGGTATCGTATTCATTGACGAGATAGATAAGATTGCTCGAAAGAGCGACAACCCCAGTATTACACGCGACGTGAGCGGAGAGGGTGTTCAGCAGGGATTACTGAAGCTGCTTGAGGGTACAATAGTGAATGTACCGCCCAAGGGAGGTAGAAAGCACCCTGATCAGGACTATATACATCTCGACACCAGGAATATCCTGTTTATCTGCGGTGGTGCCTTCGACGGGATAGAAAGGAAGATCGCTCAGCGACTGAATACGCACGTGGTGGGTTATAACAGTGTGCAGAACGTGAGGAATATCGACAAGGAGGACATGATGCAGTATATCGTGCCGCAAGACCTGAAGTCGTTCGGCCTGATTCCCGAAATCATCGGTCGTCTGCCCGTTCTCACCTATCTGAACCCGCTGAATCGTGAAGCATTAAGCAAAATCCTGGTGGAGCCGAAGAACTCCATCGTGAAACAATATGAGAAACTCTTCGAAATGGACGGCATCAAACTGGTGTTCCCACAGGAAACGCTTGATTTGTTGGTTGACCAAGCCGTGGAGTATAAGTTGGGAGCGCGTGGCCTCCGGTCTATCGTGGAAAGCGTGATGATGGAGGCGATGTTCGAGATCCCATCGAAGAAGGTGAAGACCTTCGAGGTAACACTCGACTATGCGAAGAAGCAGCTGGAAAAGGCCCGACTGCAGAAACTGGAGAGTGCTTAGCAAAACTGAAAACATCAACCTGTAGCAAAGAAAGGAGACTACATCGTTATGAGCAATGAAGTGAATCTTACTCAAAAGCTGAAACAGTATTTCGGCTTTGATAAGTTCAAAGGCGATCAGGAAGCCATTATCCGTAACGTACTGGAAGGTAAGAACACATTCGTGCTGATGCCTACCGGTGGCGGGAAGTCGCTGTGCTATCAGCTGCCTTCCCTGATTATGGAGGGTACGGCCATCGTGATCTCTCCGCTCATAGCCTTGATGAAGAACCAGGTGGATGTGATCAACGGTATGAGCGAGGAGGATGGACTGGCGCATTACTTGAACTCGTCGCTGAACAAGGCGGCCATCGATCAGGTGAAGGCGGATATCATGGCAGGGAAGACCAAACTGCTGTATGTGGCGCCGGAGTCGCTGACAAAGGATGAGTATGTGGATTTCCTGAAGACTTGCAAAATCAGCTTCTATGCCATCGACGAGGCGCACTGTATCTCGGAGTGGGGACATGACTTCCGACCGGAATACCGCCGAATCCGTCCTATCGTGAATGAAATAGGAGATGCACCGATCATCGCCCTGACGGCTACGGCTACAGATAAGGTGCGGACTGATATCAAGAAGAGTCTGGGTATTCTCGATGCAGTGGAGTTCAAAAGCTCGTTCAACCGACCGAACCTGTATTATGAGGTACGACCGAAGACGAAGGAGATCGATAAGCAGATCGTGAAGTTCATCCGACAGAATCCTGGCAAGAGCGGTATTATCTATTGTCTCTCCAGAAAGAAGGTGGAGGAACTGGCGGCAGTGCTCTGCGCCAACGAGATCAAGGCGGCTCCCTATCATGCCGGACTGGATAGTGCTACACGCTCGGCTACACAGGATGATTTCCTCATGGAGAGCATCGATGTGATCGTGGCTACCATCGCCTTCGGTATGGGTATCGACAAGCCTGATGTGCGCTTCGTGATTCATTATGATATTCCCAAGAGTCTGGAGGGCTATTATCAGGAAACAGGTCGTGCAGGCCGAGATGGCGGTGAAGGGAAATGTATCGCGTTCTATTCCTACAAAGACCTGCAGAAACTGGAGAAGTTCATGGAAGGAAAACCGGTGGCTGAACAGGATATCGGAAGACAGCTGCTGCAGGAAACGGCAGCTTATGCGGAATCGTCTGTGTGCCGCCGTAAGATGCTGCTCCATTACTTCGGCGAGGAATATACAAAGGAGAATTGTGAGAACTGCGACAACTGTCTGCATCCCAAGACGAAGATCGAGGCTGAGGAGGCGCTGCTGATTGTGCTGAAGGCTGTGCAGGTGATCAAAGAGGACTTCCGTACCGATTATGTCATTGATTTCGTATGCGGAAAGGCTACGGATGATATCGTGGCACATAAGCATGACCAGCTGGAGGAATTCGGCTCTGGAGAGGATCTGAATCCGAAACTGTGGAATCCCGTTATCCGACAGGCCATCATCGCTGGTTATCTGAGAAAGGATGTGGAGAACTACGGTCTGCTGAAGCTCACTTCTGGCGGACGGAAGTTCATGAAGAATCCAAGCTCCTTCCCCATTGTGGAGGATAATGAGTTCAGTGAGGATGATGACGATGATATGAGTGAAGGACAGGGCTCAGCGCTGGATCCTACGCTTTATGCTATGCTCAAAGACCTGCGCAGGAAGGTGGCTAAACGACTGAACCTGCCGCCTTACGTCATCTTCATGGATGGTTCGTTGGAACAGATGGCTACCGTATATCCCGTTACACTCGAGGAACTGCAGAATATACAAGGTGTAGGCGCTGGTAAGGCGAAGAAGTTCGGTAAGGAATTCGTGGAACTGATCAAGAAACACTGCGAGGAGAACGATGTGGAACGACCCGAGGATCTTCGTGTGAGAACAGTGGCCAAGAAGAGCATGCTCAAGGTGAAGATCATCCAGAATATCGACCGTCAGGTGGCGCTCGATGATATTGCGAATGCACAAGGACTGGAATTCGAGGAACTGCTCGATGAGGTGGAGGCTATCGTTTATAGCGGAACGAAACTGAATATCGACTACTTCCTGGAGGAGGTGATGGACGATGAGCACATCGATGATATCTTCGACTACTTCCGCGAGAGTGAAACCGATGATCTGGAAACAGCCATGGAGGAACTTGGAGCCGACTACTCGGAAGACGAGGTAAGATTGGTCCGCATCAAGTTCCTGAGCGATATGGCGAATTAATTAATTGGAGGAAGGACGAAGGAGGAAAGAGGAAGGAGAATAGTACTGAGATAAAGTATTCATATATCAAACCACTTGATTTTGAATGCATTTCTCCTTCGTCCTTCCTCCTTCGTCCTTCCTCCTTCGTCCTTCCTCCTTTGTCCTTCGTCCTTCCTCGTAACTACCGGGAAGTTTTTTATCTCTTCCCCCCAAACGTACCTTTTGTCTTACTCTCCTGACTCTGGCCTGGTGCTGTTGTGGTACCATGCGAAGAGCTGTTGTTACTTGGAGCAGGACTGGCTGTACGGGTAGTTCTGGTGGTTGTTACCGTGCGGGTACGCGAAAGACTGTTGTCGTTGTACATCTGACGCGACGTGGTGGTGTTACCGTTGTTCCTGGGCTTTGGAGGCGGCGGGGTACGCATATTGTCGTTCCTGCTGTTGCCAGGTACATCACGCCAAGTGGATTTCGGACGTCCCATCATTGCCGGACGGATATTCACGGGCTGGTTAAAGTTCCTGTGGGCATAGTAGCTCACACTACCTACATTCCGTCCGCCACGGAAGGTGTCATAGCCTGAAGGACGATAAGACACGTAGAAACGGGTGCGGTCGGTGTACATAGAGTAGATACGGAACTCAATACGATTCCTTGTCCAGTACAACGGACGATAGAAATAGTTCGTGTCCTGATACACCTCATACTGATACATCGAGAGTACATAGCGCAGATCGGCGTTACGACGTGACCAGGCAGTACCGAACAGATCGTCGTAAACAGCTACGGAAAGCATGTAGTCGAGATTGATCTCATACACAGCCTCCACCTGCTCAGGACTAAGGCGAAGCTCGTAGGCCATCTTATCGGTGAGGAACAACGCTTCTGTACGCGCCTCAGAGTAGGTTATGGCCTTGGCAGATGCTACAATGGTCAGCATCAGTGCCATCATCATCATGATTCTTTTCATAATCGTTATATTTTAACAGTTAAACATTTTTTCTTTTCTCGTTGCAAAGAAACAAAAAATCTTTCACACAACAAAGGGATTTCTCCTAAAAATGTAAAGGGAAATCCCTAATAGAGTGTCAAAAAGCCCCTCAAAAAAGTCCGTTTTTTGCGTTGGTTGTATTTTTTACACACCCATATTCCATCCACTCTTTTTGTTTTTGCCCATTCATACAACTTGTTGTTAATCAATAAAATAAGAAATTCGTCCACCTTTGTGAGTCCACTTTTTAGTTATATTGCGTTGATACCGACTTGTTTTTTCTCTATCTTTGCAACGCAATCAAGAAAATAATTGTATTCACTAATAATTAAAACCAAAGTATGAAACAGAAAAGGTATTTGCTGATGCTATTGGCATTCTTCATGTCGGTAGCAACCTTTGCCCAGAAGCAGAACTTCTCGGGTACTGTGATTGATGCAATGGGAGAACCAGTTATTGGTGCTTCCGTTGTACAGAAAGGTACGTCAAATGGTGCCATCACTGATCTTGACGGACAATTTACTATCAGTGCAGAACCTGGTGCCACGCTGGTCATCTCGTTTGTGGGCTACACCACCCAGGAGCTGAAGGCGTCTCCCAACATGCGTGTTGTGTTGAATGACGATACGCAGCTGCTGAACGACGTAGTCGTTATCGGTTACGGCGTGCAGAAGAAAAGTGTGGTGACAGCCTCCATTGCCAAGGTGAGCTCTGACGACCTCGACGGAACGGCACCTGTACGTATGGACAATGCATTGAAGGGTCTTGCAGCTGGTGTTAACGTCACCTCTTCATCTGGTCAGCCCGGTGCTGCCTCACGTATACGCGTACGCGGCGTGGGTTCCGTTAATAATAGTGACCCGCTCTACATCGTTGACGGTATGCCCATCGAGGGTGGTCTCGACTACATCAACCCCAGCGACATTGAGAGTATTGAAGTACTGAAGGACGCTGCCTCTGGTGCTATCTATGGTGCTCGTGCTGCTAATGGTGTCATCCTTGTTACCACAAAGAAAGGTAAGCTGGGAAAAGTAACCGTGAACTACAACTTCTCTCAGGGTTGGCAGACTGCCTGGAAACATCGTGACGTGCTTGATGCTACAGGGTACATGGTGATGCAGAATGAAGGTTTGGTGAATGCAGGACAAGCTCCTCGCTACGCCGATCCGTATAATGTAACCACCAATACCGACTGGCAGGATCTGCTCTTCAACGACAATGCTCCTGTGCAGAACCACGAGCTGACACTGAGTGGTGCTTCTGAGAAGGTGAACTACTACTTCTCGTTAGGTTACTTCGATCAGGAGGGTATCGTAGGTGGTAACTACGACCACTCTAACTACCAGCGTCTTACCCTGCGTGGAAACTTCAACTTCAATGTGTTCGACGTAGAGAAAGAGCGCAACTGGCTCAACAAGCTCGATGTGGCCGTGAACCTTTCTTATGCACGAGTAAAGAATACGGGTCTGGATGTAAACTCCCAGTGGGGTAATGAGATCGGTTCAGCCCTTGCTCTGCCTCCACTGATTGCTCCTTATGTAACAGGAAAGGATGCTCAGGATCAGATAGACTACTATTCTTCAACCTATCCTGATGAGTATGTTCCGATGTATGGAAAGAACGGTCAGCTGCTGAACATCCCCGGTGCTGGTTTCAATGAGATGGCCAACCCGCTGATGTCGTTCCAGTTGCCCGCCACACAATACTGGAGTCATAAGTTCGTCAGCAACTTCTCAGCTACATTAGGTATCTGGGACGGTTTGAAATACCGCGTCAGCTACAGCACGGACATGTCGTTCTGGGGTAACCAGAGTCATGCTGTTCCCTATTGGCTCTCACCTGCCGGTAAGCACCGCAACTACTCTTCTGCAGCAATGGAGAGCGATCGTGGTACAGTATGGCAGTTAGAGAATGTGCTCTCATACGACAAGACTATCGACAAGCACACCTTCAACGTCGTGCTGGGCCAGTCGGCTTTCGAGAATTCCGGTTGGACATTAGGTGCTTCTCGTAATAACCTGAAGGATTACGAAAAGCCTTGGATCAATGCAGCCACCGGTCTTTCTGCCGATGGCGACCGTGACGGATGGGGCGGTCCTGGTATCAAGCATACCATGTCGTCACTCTTTGCCCGTCTGAGCTATAACTACGATGAGCGCTATATGCTCCAGGCAACTGTCCGTCGTGATGGCTCCAGTCGTTTTGGTACCAATAACAAATACGGTACGTTCCCCTCAGTTTCTTTGGGTTGGAACGTGATGAACGAGCGTTTCCTCAAGAGCACTAACGATTGGCTGAACAACTTCAAGGTTCGCTTCTCTTGGGGTAAGAACGGTAATGACAGGATTGGTGATTTCCGTTATACCGTGCTGACACAAGGCGGTAACAACTACGGCTTCGGTATGGCAGGTGGTGAGAAAGAGCTAACCAGTTCGAAGGCCAGTGGTCTGGCTAACCCCGATCTGAAATGGGAGGAGTCGGAGCAGTACGACTTCGGTGTTGACTTCGGTCTGTGGAACAATAAGCTCACCCTCACTGTCGACTGGTTCAAGAAAAAGACCAACGGTATGTTGAAGGACATGAACATTCCTTCCTACGTGGGTGAGTCAAAGCCTATCGGTAATGTGGGTGATATGGAGAACACCGGTATTGAGTTCGAGCTGGGTTATAAGTTCAATATTGCTGATGCCAAGTTCCAGGTAAAGGGTAATGCTTCTTACCTGAAGAACAAGCTCATCAAGCTGGGTAACGCTGCTGGCTTCGATACCTACGACAACGTTTCTAACTTAGGTAATATCTCTCGTGCTGAGGCTGGCGAACCTTTCCCCTATTTCTGGGGTTATCAGACAAACGGTGTCTTCCAGAACTGGGATGAGGTGAACAGCTATACAGGAGTGAATGGCTTGATTCAGCCTGAAGCACGTCCTGGCTATGTACGCTTCGTTGATCAGAATGGCGATGGCGTGATTGATGATGCCGACCGCACGAAGATCGGTAAGGGCACACCCGACTGGACCTTCGGTCTTACGTTCAATGCTGCCTGGAAAGGCTTCGACTTCATGATGTTCTGGCAGGGTACGGCAGGTAACGACATCTTCGATGCAACCCGTCGTCTCGACCTCCCGAGCATTAACCTGCCGAGTTGGTTCCTCGGTCGTTGGACTGGTGAGGGCACTTCCGACAAGTATCCTATCTATATTCAGGGTGATGCCACCAACTGGCAGGCTTCCGATCTCTATATCCACGACGGCAGCTATCTGCGCCTGAAGAATATCGAGTTGGGCTACACCCTTCCAGCCTATCTCACACAGAAAGTGTTTGTCAGTCGTCTGCGCCTCTATGTGGCCGCAGAGAACCTGCTGACCTTCACCAAGTACTGGGGCTTCGATCCTGAAATCTCTTCTGCAGCCACCTCATGTGGTGTTGACTTCGGTGTATATCCGCAGCCTCGTATCCTTCGAGTTGGTGTAAATCTCACATTCTAAATACAAAATTGATAATTATGAAAGCAAATAAGATATTATTCGGATTATTCGCTGCCCTGACACTCAGTAGCTGCAGCGATGACTTCCTCGAGGTTACCAGTCCTACCGACACCTTTATCGAGGAATACTATACCACCAAGACTTCGCTCGACGAGGCGCTGGTGGCTGCCTATGCACCCTTGCACTGGTATGACTATGGGTCAACTTACCAGTATAATGCCCTGAACTTCATCTCTGAGTTCATGAGCGATGATATGTATCCCAACGGCAGTAGCAATACCGACCAGCCGATGCTCCAGCTGATGTTCAACTACAGCTGTACACCGATTGTCTGCTTGACAGGTGTGTGGAGTGACAGCTATTCAGGTGTGAAGCGCTCCAACGACGTAATCAAGTATGCCGACTGGGTGGAACAGGCTGGCAATATCTCAGCCAACGAGAAAGCCGACTATGTGGCACAGGCCCGTCTGCTTCGCGTGTTCTACTATCTCCAGTTGTGGAAGTTCTATGGCAATATCCCTTGCTACTTCGAGAACCTGGCTTCTCCCTATATCGAGGAGCAGCTTACAGCCGATGCGGTGTATGCTAAGGTGATAGCTGAGCTGGAGGATATTATCAGCAGCTGTCCGTTGCAGAACGACTATCCCGCCGAGGAGAAAGGTCATGTAACAAAGCCATTGGCCTATATGATCTATGCTGAGATGGTGATGATTCAGAACGACAACACTCGTTACAACAAGGCGCTCGGATTTATGCAGGAGCTCATCACCAGTGGCAGATACAGTCTGACCCCCAACTTCCAGGATATCTGGGAGGAGAGTAGTGAGTGGAATGCAGAGTCAATCTGGGAGATCAACTACTTTGACGACAACTCCGTACGTGGCTGGGGTAACCAGTTAGGTGCTGGCGGTTGTGTGTTCCCCCGTCTGCACGGACCGCGCTCATGGAAAGCCAATGCAGGTGATCCCTTCGAAGATGTTGACGCAGGATGGGGCTTCAGTGCCATTCCTTTACACTCTGTGGCCAGCTTCGAAGAAGGCGACCTCCGCAAGGAGTTCTCTGCTTTCGATCTCAATGCCCACGGAACATCCGATGATCCAGGATGGATGAGCACGGGTTACTGTCTCTACAAGTATATGTGCCGCAAGAGCAACAATAAGGATCAGAAGGCTGATGCCGACCTCGGTTTCAACAATAACCTCCGCGTTTACCGCTATCCTGAGGTTCTTCTGAATGCAGCCGAGCTGTTGCTGAAGACTGGTGGCAGTGGTGCTTCAGCCGCCCAGTATGTCAATGAAGTGCGTGCACGTGCTGGTCTTGGCGCCCTCTCAAGCGTCAGCGAGGATGATATCCTCAATGAGCGCCGTCATGAGTTCATGGGCGAGGGTAAGCGTTACTTCGACCTTGTCCGCACTGGTAAGGCAGCTTCTGTGCTTACTCCTTCCAACGACAGCGGTGGTTACCGTACCAAGGGCTGGAGCGAAGCTGTACGCTATCTGCCTATCCCTCAAGACAATATCGATGCTGCTCAGGGTACACTTAAGCAGAACGGAAGTTATTAAGCAATGCATCATTAATCATTCATAATTCATCATACAATGAGAAAGTTATTATCAAATATAGAATGGAAGCGCAGTCCGTTATGCATTGTGCATGATGCATTGTGCCTTTCAGTAGCCGCTCTGCTGATGACTGCCTGCTCGCCTGAAACATTCGACGGTCCGGATCAGAATGGTATTCCTTCCATCTCAGGTGTGGATATCAACATGAATGTGGATCAAACAGTGAATCAGGCCACCTTCAACGTGGCAAACATGCCTAAGGGCACCTATGCTATCTGGAATGTGAACGGGAATATGTACTCCACCTTGAACCCCATGAGCTGGGCAAACAACAAGGCAGGAACCTATGATGTAGAGCTGCGTCTGGGTAACCGTAACGGTTTCAGTCAGGGAAGCATCAGCAAGACGTTTACCTTCGATAATTCGCAGATTGACCTTTCGCCCTACTTCTCTCGTATCTCCCGCACTTGGCGCATCAACTATGCCGAACAGGGGCACATGGGTTGTGGCGAACCGGGAACAGACGGTAGCAACTGGTGGAGCGCCGCTCCTAACGACAAGGCCGACTGGGGTGTTTATGACGACCGTCTGACTTTCACCGAAGATGGTACAATGACTTACGACCCGGGTGATGGCGGAACCGTGTATGTAAACAATGGTGCCAGTCTTTTCCCTGAGTACAACAACTTGAAAGGCGACGATGGCAGTCCTATCGACTTTACAGCTCCTGTAGATGTTCAGAACTCTACCTATAGCTTCGATGTAGAAGGCGACAATATCGTGCTGAAGCTTGCCCCGAAGACATTGTTCCCCTATCTGTCGAGCGACGACCAGTACAACAATCCGGTCTTCACCGTCATTAAGCTGACAAACGCTGAGATGGTGCTCCTCTACGAAGGCAATGGCATCACCTGGCGCTTCATGCTGACCAGCAATGAAGACGGCAATGCTCCGTTCATGGGCTTCAAGGCCAAGAGCGAGTTCAACATGTGGCGTGACATCACACCCGAGATGACGTTCTACTACAATCCTGATCCAGGATGGGGCAATGAGCAGACAGCGCTCTTCGCTTCGCTCTTCGAGGGAGGTGCCAACAACTATAATGTCAACATTCCGCAGGAGTGCTTCGCTGAATGGCAGGCACAGGTACATTTCCATACGAACCTGAGTACTTCCGCAGCCAGCCACTACGACTTCTCAACCATCCTGAGCACTGATCGTGATATTGATGGTGTAGTCATCAAGCTGACCAACGAGGACGACTCTGAGGCTATCATCGATGAACACAATGTCAACCTGAAGGCTGGTGAGGACTATGTTTATTGGAAGAGCGACCTGGAAGGCAAGGATCTCTCTCAGGTGAAACTGGTGTTCGACTTCGGTCATGCTACTGGCGAGACACATGTCAACATCAAGAATATCGTACTGAAAGACCATTCCAATGATGATGGTACTGTTCTTCCTGGTGAAGGACCTGGTGGTAATGCTCCTGTGATGGATTGGGACTATGCAGCAGGTGGTAACCTGTGGAAGGCTGTTGACGATGGTTCTGCCTTTGATGCCTTTGGTTATTGGTTTGCTGATAATGGCTGGGCTGAACTGCCCAATCAGCCTGTGGCATCCCATGAGGGTGACACCTACGAAATCACTCTTCCTGACGGCATGGGCGGCAGTCAGTGGCAGGGTCAGTTCCACATCGACACCAAGCTCACGGCAAGTGCTTCCCAGACCTACAACTTCTTCTTTGTGATGGAAGCCGACAATGATTGTCCGGGTGTGACCGTGAAGCTTACCGATGCAGGTGATTCGAACTTCTTCATTGAGGAACGTGTTGACGTGCCCGCTGGCGGATTTGTCTTCAAACGCGAGGGCGTAACTCTGAAGGAAGGTCTGGATGCATCAGCCATCCGTTTGTTCTTCGACTTCGGTGGTTCACCTGCAGGTACTCATGTCAAGATCAGCAAGATCTACTTCGAAGAGGCTGTAAGCATCAACTACGATGATGCCGACAACCTGTGGAAGGCTGTTGACAACGGCTCAGTAAGCAGTGCTTTCGGCTATTGGTTTGCCGACAACGGATGGGCTGAACTGCCCAACCAGCCTGTAGCATCTCATGAGGGTGATGCCTACGAAATCACTCTTCCTGACGGCATAGGCGGCAGTCAGTGGCAAGGTCAGTTCCACATCGACACCCAGCTTACAGCATCTGCTGCCAAGCAGTATCACTTCCAGCTGGTCATGGAAGCCGACAACGATTGTCCGGGCGTTACCATTAAGCTCACCGATGCTGGCGACACCAACTTCTTCTGCGAAGGTCGTCACGATATCCAGGCTGGCGTACCCTATGTATATACCCTGAAGAATGCTACTCTGAAGGAAGGTGCTGACGCATCAGCCATCCGTCTGTTCTTCGACTTCGGTGGTTCTCCTGCCGGTACAAAAGTAAAGATCAGCAAGATTGTCCTTAAGGAAGTTCAATAATGAAACGATTCATGCTGAATAGCCTCTTGATATCTCTCGCCGTAGCCCTATGGGGCTGCGGTGGGGGAAGTAACGACGAACCTGAGCGAATAGCAAGCATCACGGTGTCGCCCGAGAATATCCAGGCTCCAGCCGATGGTGGTACCTATATTGTTAATGTAACCACCACGGGGACGGAGTGGGGAGCAGGGACTGAATCTACTGCTTTCTTCACGCTGAAAGCGCAGAACACGGCCTCCTCTTCGGGCACCATTACCATTACGATTCCTGTGAATCCCTTAACTGAGTCTCGTACCGGTAACGTGACGGTCATGTCGGGTACTGCCCGTAAAACCATCACTGTCACCCAGGCTGGTGCCGAAAAGGCTGCATACAATGCACCTGAAGGCTATCAGTTGGTATGGCACGATGAGTTCAACGAAGGTACTGAGCTGAACAAGGCCGACTGGACCCATGAGGTACAAGGCAGCGGTTGGGTGAACCACGAGTTACAGAACTATGTGAACCACCTCACCCCCAATGGCAATGAAGTGACCTCAGTGAGTGGCGGTACGTTGAAGATACACTGCTACAAGGAAGGAAACAAGATCTATTCCGGTCGTGTATATGCCAAGGTGAAGGAAGGCTGGAAGTACGGCTATATCGAGGCATCAATCAAACTGCCGAAGGGCAAGGGCACATGGCCCGCCTTCTGGATGATGCCTGTGAATTTCCGTTCATGGCCGGCAGATGGTGAGATTGATATCATGGAAGAGGTGGGCTACCATCCCAACTATGTGTCATCCAGTCTGCACGCCAACGCTCATGTCCATAGCAATGGTACGCAAGTAACCCATGAGATGTATTGTGCCGGTGCCGAAGGTGAGTTCCATACCTACGCCATTCTCTGGACGGCCAAGAATATCACCACCTATGTGGATGGGAAGGTACAGCTGAGCTACGACAACCGTGGTCTGGGACGTGACGACTGGCCTTATGACGATCCGTTCTATATTATCTTCAACCTCGCATGGGGTGGCGACTGGGGTGGTGCCCAGGGCGTTGACGAGAATGCTTTACCTGCCACGATGGAAGTGGATTACGTCCGCGTGTTTCAGAAGAAATGATGCGCATCATTAGTATTATTATTTGTTTGCTTACTGCTGCGACTGCCCCGGTGCGGTCGCAGCAATACCAACAGCTTACTGATGTGCCTACGATCTATATCGAGACAGAGAACCGGAAAGACATCACCAGTAAGGAGGACTATATCCTATGCATCTTGGCGTATGTCGATAAAGGTGAGATAACGGTATTTGATAGTACGCAGATCCGCGGTCGTGGTAACTCCACGTGGTGGAACAGCGAGAAAAAATCGTACCGTGTGAAGTTCGCCAAGAAACAGCGTTTGCTGGGCAATGACTTTGCAAATGCCAAGAGTTGGACACTGCTGGCGAACCATGGCGACAAGACCATGATCCGTAATGCCCTGACCTACGATCTTGGTAAGTTCATGGGGATGAAGTTCTGTCCTGCCGCCAAGTTTGTGGATCTCTATCTCAACGACAGTTATCGCGGCACCTATCAGATCTCCGATCAGGTGCAGGTACATAAGAAACGTGTGGAGGTGAACGAGGACAATGGCTGGCTGCTGGAAGTAGCCAACGAGAACTCCAGGGAGGATCCCTATATCACCTCTTCTCGCTATGGCATCATCTACAACATCAAGAACCCCGACGATGAGATGCTCACTGTGGATAAGCGCATTGCCATCGGTCAGTGGATAAGTGCTTTCGAGACAGCCGTCAGTAGCGCCGACTTTATGGACCCCAACATAGGTTATCGTGCCTATATCGATGAGGAAGATTTCATCAACTGGTATGTGGGCGCAGAGATTACAGGGAATATTGATGCCCTGTATAGCATCTACATGTACAAGGAAGCCGATGAAAAGAAAATGCACTTCGGTCCGCTGTGGGATCTCGACCTCGGCTACGACAACAGCTCGGAACGCAGTCTGCTAACCAATATGGAAGCCTATCTGGGTCTGTGGAACCGTCCGTTCGAGAAGATTCTCCAGCGCATGTGGCAGGATCCGTGGTTCGCCAAGGCTTGTAACGACCGTCTGCATGAACTGGTGGATAACGGACTCCAGCAGTATCTGCTCCATCATATCGACAGTCTGCGTGATGCAATCTACCAGACGCAGGGGCAGAACTTCAGGAAATGGCGCATCGACCAGCAGGTGTACGACTGGGAGAAGCATAATTATTACAACAATTACGACAGTTATATATCCGATTTGAAGAGTTTTATTGCCATCCATATTCCCTATCTTCAGCAGGCCTTTGCTGAGCGACTCACCACAGGTGTTCGCAACACCCGTATGGAGAAGAGAGGTGATGGAGACATGTACGACCTCCAAGGTCGTCGTATCGCCACCCCGCCACGGAAGGGAATCTATATCCAGAATCATCAAAAAATCATCCAGAAATGAAACAGTTCATTACCACCTTAGCCAGGTTTGTAGCCTGTTTGTGCGCACTTGTTTCCGTGAGTCCTGCACAGGCACAGTCATTACCCGTTTATCTCGATGAGAGCAAACCCGTAGAACAACGTATCGAAGATGCGCTGAGCAGGATGACGCTCGACGAGAAGATAGCCGTGATCCACGCACAGAGTAAGTTCTCCAGTCCTGGTGTGAAACGTCTGGGTTTCCCCGACCTCTGGACCGACGACGGTCCTCATGGCGTTCGTCCTGATGTGCTGTGGGACGAGTGGGTGCAGGCTGGTCAGACCAACGACTCCTGTGTGGCCTTCCCCGCGCTTACCTGTCTGGCAGCCACCTGGAATCCCGATATGGCCAGTATCTATGGCATCTCGTTGGGAGAAGAGGCGTTATATAGGAAGAAGAACGTGATTCTTGGTCCTGGCGTGAACATCAACCGCACCCCCTTTGGTGGACGAAACTTCGAGTATATGGGCGAGGATCCTTATCTGGCCTCCCAGATGGTGGTACCCTATGTACGCGGTCTGCAGTCGTTAGGCGTGGCTTCCTGCGTGAAGCACTACGCACTGAACAACGACGAGGAATACCGTCATCAGGTGAATGTCATCGTGTCCGACCGTGCCTTGCATGAGATCTATCTGCCTGCCTTCAAGGCTGCGGTGCAGGAGGGTGGTGCTTGGGCTATCATGGGAGCCTATAACCTCTATAAGAACCAACATAACTGTCACAACGAGATCCTGCTCAACAATATCCTGAAGCACGACTGGGGTTTCGATGGGGTAGTCATCTCCGACTGGGGTGGCTGTCATGATACGGACGAGGCGGTAAAGAACGGACTCGACCTTGAGTTCGGCACCTGGACCGACGGTCTGACGATGGGTGCAACCAATGCCTACGACAACTATTATCTGGCTGATGCCTACAAGAAACTCATCAAGGAGGGTAAGTACACCACCAAGGAGCTCGACGAGAAGGTGCGCCGAGTATTGCGCCTGTTCTTCCGTACCACCATGCAGCGTAACAAACCCTTCGGCTTCCTCTGTAGCGAGAGTCATTATGAGGCAGCCAGAAAGATTGCAGAAGAAGGTATCGTTCTGCTTAAAAACGAAGCCACCCCCTACCCCTCCATAGGGAGGGGAGAGAAGGCTCCTTTGTTACCCCTTGATGTTTCCAAAATGAAGCGTATCTTGGTAGTTGGTGAGAATGCCATCAAGATGATGACGGTGGGTGGCGGATCCTCCTCGCTAAAAGTGCAACACGAGATCTTGCCATTGGATGGCATTGTCTCTAAACTGTCAACTATCAACTATCAACTATCAACTGACTACGCTCGTGGTTATATCGGCGACACCATCCAGAGTTTCGATGGTGTTACCGTAGGACGTTCGCTTTACGAGACACGCTCTGCGGCAGAACTGAAGACGGAGGCTCTTGAAAAAGCCAAGCAGGCTGATGTGGTGATCTTCATCGGCGGTCTGAACAAAAGCAACTATCAGGATAGCGAAGGGCACGACCGTAACCAGTACGAGCTGCCATACGGTCAGAACGAACTCATCGAGGCACTTGTGGCAGTGAACCCACGTCTTGTCTATGTAAACATCAGCGGTAATGCTGTGGCCATGCCGTGGATCAATAAGGTGCCTGCCGTTGTTCAGGGTTGGTTCTTAGGTTCCGAGGCAGGAAAAGCCATTGCCTCTGTACTCTTCGGCGAAGCTAATCCTTCGGGTAAGCTTCCCTTCACCTGGTATGCTAACCTGAACCAATGCGGAGCCCATGCCACAGGTAGTTATCCGGGTACGTGGCGCGATGGTCATCAGATCATCGACGAGGAGTATAAGGAAGATATCTTCGTGGGATATCGCTGGACCGACAAGCAGAAGGTGCGTCCTACCTTCGCCTTTGGTCACGGACTCAGCTATACTACCTTTGAGATCGGGAAGGCTGTGGCTGATAAGAAGACGATGACTGCTGATGAGAAGATATCGTTCACTGTAAAGGTAAAGAACACAGGCAGCAGGGCAGGTGCTGAGGTGGTGCAGCTCTATATCAACGATGTCAAGTCGTCACTGCCCCGTCCTGTCAAAGAACTCAAGACGTTCCAGAAGGTCTATCTGCAGCCAGGCGAGAGCAAGGATGTAACCCTGACCATTGATAAGTCAGCCCTGAGCTTCTACGATGACAGAGTAGGCGAGTGGGTGGCTGAGCCAGGTGAGTTCAAAGCCTTGATCGGTAATGCATCAGATCATATCTCCACAATCGTGAGCTTTAAGCTCGCAAACTAAGGAAAGTCATCCTATTGTTCAAAAATGCTTTCTAACTTTCTTGCACAAACTATTACCACCGACCTGCGCGGCAATAGTTTGTGCAAGAAAGTAGCATAGTTTGTGCTCTAAAGTGCCATAGTTTTTCATTTTTTTTCTCCTACAATTTACTCAAAGGTACACAAATAATCGCGGAAATCCTTATAAATAAAGGGAAATCTATCAGTTTTAACATACACAAAGGGTACACTAACATACACTATAAGGGCTTTAACATACACGCAACATACACGCGAGGTTCACAAACGAATTATTGTTCCCAACGTGGGAATAAATTGTTCCCAACGTGGGAATATCGAGTAAGAAGCCTAGTTGCTATAAGTAAGTGGTCTAGTTTGAGGTGGTAATCAGCCTAGTTACTATGAGAAAGTGCCCTAGTTTCTATGCGCAAAATAGCCTACTTAGCAGTGTATGTTGCGTGTATGTTAAAGCCCTTATAGTGTATGTTAGTGTATGTTGCGTGTATGTTGAAAACAACCATTTTCCTCGTATATAAAGGCATTTCCAGTGAATTTCGTGTATGTTGCGCCGGTATTGTGAATTCAAATTATAGGATTGTTAGGTTTTGCATCGCAATACCTATGTTTTCAGGCTCCAATATCTATGGTTTTAGACTCCAAAACCTATGCTTTCAGGCCCCAATACCTATGATATGTGTGGAAGAGATGGTACGACTGGCGAGAAAGAAACAATACGCTGGTGAAAAGAAAGCGTCGATGAAACGGCGTGATGAACACCACGACTACACGGAACGACGTATGTACATGATCACTTTAGAGTTGGAAGGGCGGCGCCCGCTATTCGGTCATCTTGTTGGTGATGCTTTTGCTCCTGTAGGAAGTGAGTACGAACCGCGCATAGAACTTTCGGAACTTGGCTGTGCCGTGCAAAGCGAATGGATGGGCATACACGGCTATTACCCACAGATAGAAGTGGTGGCTGTTCAGATGATGCCCGACCACATGCATGGCATCCTCTTCGTCAAAGCTCCACTGCCCGTGCATCTTGGCCAGGTAATCTCGGGGTTTAAGGCTGGATGCAGGAAGAGGCAGAGAGCGTTAGCTGCGGCAGAACCGCAGCCTACGAGGAAAGGCGATTCTCTGCAAGTGGCGGCTTTGCCGTTGCAAGATAATGGGGCATATATCCAGCTTTTTGCCAAGGGCTACAACGATTTGATTCTTCGTTCCTATGACGAACTACCTGCATGGAAGAACTACCTACGTGACAATCCGCGACGGTTGATGATGAAACGAGCTAACCCAGATAATCTGCGCCCTTTCTTCGATTTACATATCGGCTCTCATACATATAACGGCATCGGGAACCGTCGGCTGCTGTCTGCCCCCAGGCGCATAGCCGTCCGCTTGTCGCGCAGACTTAGCAAAAGCGATATAGAAATGGAAACAAAGCGATACCTTGAAGTAGCAAGACAAGGAGCGGTGCTCATTTCCCCAGCTATCTCCCCTGGTGAGAAGTGTGTGATGAGAGCAGCCTTCAATGCCGGTCTGCCTACAATCGTATTGTTGGAAAACGGATTTACACCACTGTCGAAGCCTCATGGTGAACAGTTCTATGCATGTGCCAAAGGACACTTGCTCATGCTCTCGCCTTGGAAGCATCATAATGAGAAGAGAACAATTACCGCGCAACAATGTATGGAACTGAACCTAATGGCTTTAGATTTGTGTAAGAACAACGGATGATCCTAAGTTTTTTGCATACTGTGGGGATGATATTTGGTTAGTTGTATAATATTTTGTATCTTTGCAAAAGAATCAACAATATAACCATGAGGATAAGCTATTTACGAATCATCTGTTTATGCTGGCTGTTGTGCCGATGCATGATATTGCCCGCCCAGAACCTCGATTCGCTGTACCGCTGTCTTGATAGGGAGATCGTGAAGTTCCCGCAGTATGTGGCGCAGCACGACCAGGAAGTGGCCGACCTGCAGGCGCGGTTGAATAGGGCCGCGGATGATGATAGTAGGTACGACCTGAACTTCCAGCTGTATGAGAAATACTATCCCTTCAAGAATGACTCGGCGGTGTTTTACCTGCGCGAATGCATCGCTCTGGCCAAACGTATGAACCAACCGGAGAAGGTGGATCTGTGCTCGTCGCTGATGGCACTGCGGTGCTCGAATACGGGTATGTATGATGAGGCCCTGAACATCCTGTCGGAGGTGAAGGACCATTCGGGAACGTATTACAGGGCATGTGCGCATGTGTATAACGAGTTGGCTTACTATACCCACATGGAAGACCTGCAAGAAAAATACCGTGAGCAGGCGAGGTATTACGAGGACTTGATGCTGCAGACGCTTCCTCCTACGGATGATGCCGTGATGCTGGCGCGCGAGATGCGGCTGCTGAACAGTAATCAGCTGGAGGAGTCGATGAAAGTGAATGATGAGTGGCTGGCCATGACAGAACGCGGGTCGCACCGCTATGCCCTGGTGGCTCTCTATCGCTATCTGGAGTATAAGGCGAAGGAGGATTCGGTACAGATGATGTACTGGCTGTCGGAATCGGCTTTGTCGGATGTGCGCAATGGGGTGATGGACCAGGGCTCGTTGTGGGAGATGGCTAATCAGCTGATGCTGCAGGGCGATCTCGACCGCTCGTACCGCTATATCAACTTCACCAGTAAGTGCGCCAATACCTATGGCTCACGACAGCGTAACTGGCAGATTGCCCCCTTGTTGTCGAGCATCGCCAGCGACTACAAGACCGCTAAGGAGCAGGCGATGAGTAAGCTCCGTCAGATGCTGTTCATTATCAGTATCCTCGCCCTGAGTCTGGTGGCCTCGGTGTTCTATGTGAACCGTCAGCGCAAACGTCTCACCGCCGCCAACCGTCAGCTGTCGATGCTCAACGCCCAGCTGTATGAATCGAACAAGGTAAAGGAGGAATATGTAGGACGATTCCTGCGACTGTGTTCTCTATACATCGATAAAATGGACAATTTCCGCAAGCGTATCAACAAGATGGTCAAGAACAGAGCCTACGAGGATCTGTACCAGGCAACACGCGGTCAGGAGTTCAAGGACAAGGAGCTGGAGGAACTCTACGAGAGTTTCGATGCAGCTTTCCTGCATCTTTTCCCCACCTTTGTGGAGCAGTTCAATGCCCTGCTGGTGCCTGAGGAACGTGTCACCTTACAGAAGAACGAGCGGATGAATACCATTTTGCGTATCTTCGCCCTGATTCGTTTAGGGGTAGAGGACAGTGGAAAGATTGCGGAGTTCCTGCATTATTCAGTGAACACCATCTATAACTATCGGGCAAGGGTGAAGAACGCGGCCTTGGGTAACCGCGAGGATTTTGAACGACAAGTGCGAGAAATCGGTATTAAGCGGTGAGGCTCCCTATATTTCTTCCAAGGCATAGTACTGATAATCCTTCACGATGCGCCAGAGGAAAGTGTCGTCAGCGCGCTCCAATGGTGTATTGATGTGAAGCAACTGCTTCACCTTTTCTGCCAAGGCATGGATGCGCGGGTCGTTGTCGGGCAGTTCCAAAGTGCGGGTAATCAAGTCGATCTGCTCTAAGGAGAGATCGGTTACCTGCGGATAAACAGGTTGGTAGTTCCGACTGAACTGGTTGAACTCATCCAAGCTCACCTGGATCTTGTCGTAGCTGTTGAGCTTGATGACCATCGTTCCTGCAGCGATGTCGCCAATGCGTTGGTTATCCTGATTCAGCAGCATCACCAGCACACCCAGTCCGCTCATGGTCGGACCATCGACAATGAATAATAGCCAGCGCATGATATAGGCACCTAAACTCGGTGTGGAACCGTCTTTCTTCACCACACGCATCTTCAGCAGATGCTTACCGATGGTCTGACCGTGGTTAAAGATCTCGCACAACGGACAATAGATGACGATGAGCAGGAAAATGAGCCAGAAAGGGAAGGGAACACCCGATGAAAGAGCGTCGTCTAACTTGGTCATCAAGTAGAAGAACGTGAAGCCGACAGCGCCTTGGATGAGCCAGTCAATAATTTGTGCACCAATGCGCTCGCCCACGCTGGCAGGCGTCTGCTGTATTTGCACATACTGTCCTGTGATGATGTCCGATTGTGCCATTTCTCAACAATTCTTTTGTATTTTGTTGCAAAAGTAAAAAAAAACTCCTATTTTTGCAAGCGAATTGGGATAATATTGCCTTAATCGGTTCATATGAAGGAAGTATCATTCATCAGACAGCACATTGACAAATGGCGTGAGATGGAGACGGTGGTGGAAAACGCTTCCGTTACCTCACCTGACGTGCTGGCCGATGCCTATACCGATATCACCAGTGATCTGGCCTTCGCCCAGACGCATTATCCCCATTCGCGTATTACTGTCTATCTAAACAACCTCGCCTCAGCCCTGCATAACGAGATCTACAGGAACAAACGTGAGAAATGGTCGCGCATGATTACCTACTGGACACGAGAGGTGCCACAAACCATGTACGAAGCCCGTAAGGAGTTACTTTATTCGTTCCTGATATTCGCGGTGAGCGTGTTGATTGGCAGTGTGTCGCAATACCATGATGTGGATTTCTCGCGCCTGATCTTAGGGCACGAGTATGTGGATATGACCTTGCAAAACATTGAGAACGGAGAGCCGATGGCCGTGTATAACGGCGGTAATGAAACCTCGATGTTCCTGCATATTACTATCAACAATGTGTTCGTGTCGTTTGTCATCTTCGTCATGGGCGTGCTTACCAGTGTGATGTCTGGCTATTATCTGTTCCAGAACGGGGTGATGTTGGGGGCGTTCCAGACCTTCTTCTTCCAGCAGGGATTGGGGTATGAGTCGATGCTGGCCATTTGGCTGCATGGTACTTTGGAGATCTCTGCCATCATCGTGGCTGGTGCGGCAGGTATCGCCATGGGAAACGGCTGGCTGTTCCCTGGAACCTATTCACGACTGGTGTCGTTCCGACGTGGGGCGAAGCGAGGACTGAAGATCATTATCGGTACCGTACCGATATTCATTATCGCCGGTTTCATCGAGGGTTTCTTCACACGACATACTGAATGGCCTGATGCCTTACGACTAACGGTTATCCTTGGTTCGCTGGCGTTTGTGCTGTTTTATTATCTTTGGTACCCAAGGAAAATGAACTCGATCTAAATACTAACAATGATATGGAGATAACAGTAGATGCTGAAGGTCGTCAGCATATCCAACGACCCCTGATACCTTTGTACAAGGTGCGTAAATTTGGAGAAAAGATTAGTGATACGTTTGCGTTCATAGGCGAGAACATCCGACCGCTGTTCAAGTACATTACTTATCTGTTGCTGCCCTTGTGTCTGTTTCAGGCCTTGGCATTCAACGGACTGATGTCGAATTATTTCTCAACGATAGGTAATTTAGCTGGAGGAAATTTGGACAATGACAATATGTTCTTCTCCGATGGTATGCAAGGGATGTTGGGCAACTTTATCCTAACGATGCTGTTCTATACCGTTGGCTCCCTCATACTGGTCAGTCTTGTTTATGCGTTGATGTATCTCTACGAACACCGGGAAGGACGCCTCAGTGATATCACCTTCAGCGAGATCCGCAGTCTGTTGACACGTAACATCAAGCGTGGCGTCATCCTGACACTTGTAGGCTTGGTGATCGCACTGCTTTTCTTCGCATGGGTATTCTTGATGGTTATGGCCTCACCTTATATGTTCGTCGTGGCATATATAGTAGGACTGCTCATCATTTTCCCGCTGTCTCTGGCTGTACCCATCTATCTTTTTGAACACGTGAATGTGCTGGAAGCTTATTTTAAGGCGATTCGCTTGGGCTTCAAGACCTTCGGAGGTGTGCTGGCTGTAGTCATCGTACTGAGTCTGATTGTGGGTATCCTGCAGATGATTACCACTTTGCCGTGGGAAATCGCCATGATCTTCAAGACCGGTCTGGGCTTGGATTCAGCCGACAATGCCTTTACCTCTTCGGTGGGTTACAGCTTCATGACCTATATCCTTGGTGTAATCCAATGCTATGGAGCCTATCTGGTATATGCTATTCTCTTCGTCGGCATCGCCTATCAATATGGTCATGCAAGTGAGAAAATCGACCGTTTCACCGTAGAGAACGACATCGAGCACTTCGAAACACTTTAGTACTATCAACTGTCAACTATCAACTGTCAACTTACATGGACACTCTCTCCTGCGATACCACCCTGCTCTCCTTGATGCGGAGTAACCCTGCTTATGACTACAGTCATGAGTTGGAGACACAGGAGGTGAGTCTGATGGACTGGATCTGGCAAAAGATCATGGAATTCCTGAATGACGTCTTTGGAGAGATAACAGGAAACCATATTACCACTCCGCTGATTGTCATGGTAGGACTGGCGTTGATAGGTCTTGTTCTGTGGTTCCTCTATAAGAAACGACCTGAACTGTTCCTAAGGAACGCCAAACGTCGTATGCTTGAAGATGAGGAGGGGGATACCATCTATGGAATTGACTTTGATAAAGAGATACAATTGGCTACCCAGCAGGGCGACTATCGTGGCGCGGTGAGATGGGTGTATCTGCAGACTTTGCGCTATCTGAGTGATACACACCAGATTGACTGGCAGTTGTATAAAACACCTACCCAGTATGAGTACGAATGCCGTGAGGAGTCGTTCCGCGAGCTTACGAACCATTTTCTGCGCGTCCGGTACGGTCATTTTGAGGCTGATACCTCCTTGCTGGATGAGATGTGCAGACTGCAGGCGACTTTGAAGCAGAAGATGGTAGTGCCGGTAACTCAAGAGGAAGGAGGTGAGGCATGAAGTTCAACCGTTGGTTCATCTTGTTTGTTGTCATCTTCCTCGCCCTCGTCTTCGTGGCCCAATACCGCATGCCGAGGAAGTTCGTGTGGACTCCTACCTTCAGTCATGCTGACAAGCAGCCCTATGGCTGCTATATCTTCGACAGTATTTTGTCAACCTCTCTGCCTCACGGCTATGAGGTGAACCGCAAGTCATTGTACCAGATGAAGGATGATACGTGCAGAAGGGGTATCTTGATTGTGGTGGATAACATGAGCACGTGGGGTAAGACCGAGATCGGGACGATGATCTCGCTGGCGGAGAAAGGGAACAAGATCTTGCTGGTGAGTAGCGGAACTGTCCCGTTACTCGAAGATACATTCGATATTTACACGCTCCATACCTATACGAACATGACTATCCGTCAGTTTGTCATGCAGAAAAAGAGTCGTGACACCTTGGTATGGGAAGCTGATTCGTTATTCAACCGTCAAGCCTACGCTTTCTACCCGCCTATCATGGAATCGAGAATAAGAAAGCGTAGTGACTCCCTCCCTTCAAGAGCACTCGCCACCGTCTATCCCAGAAGGGATGAATCGGGACTCCTTGTACGACCGGACACAGCGCATACGGCTTTGGAAGTGCCTATAGGCAAAGGTTGTGTTATCGTGGTCACCACGCCCTTGGCATTTACCAACTACGGAATACTCGACAAACCGAACCATGAGTATGTCTTCCGTATCCTGTCGCATATAGCCGACCTCCCCGTAGTGCGAACCGAAGCCTATATGCCATTCATGGATAGTAAGGAGCAGTCGCCTTTGCGCTATTTCCTTTCGCAGCCGCCACTCCGATGGGCTGTAACGTTAGCTTTCATCACGGTCTTGGTATTTATGGTCTTTACTGCCAAGCGGCGGCAACGCATCATCCCCGAGGTGGAGAAGCCAAAGAACAGGAACCTGGAGTTTGTGAAACTGATTGGTACGCTGTATTACCAGAAGAACGATTACCGTGATCTGGTGCTGAAGAAATATGCTTATTTTACGGAGGAGATGAGAAGGGTGCTGCATGTGGATCTCACTGATAGAAGTGAGGACCAGCGCACCTTTGAGGTCATTGCATCTCAGACCGATATGGAGGAGCAGGAGGTATCGAAACTGGTGAACACGATGCGAAAGCTTGAAGAGGAGGAGTTGGATGTGAGTCGTGCCACCATGGAATCGCTAATCAATCAAATATCTACTATATGGAAGAGAACCAATCAAGAACCGACCTCACCCAGTTCGCAGAGAAGGTGAGGATGCTGAAAGAGAGTATCGCCAAGGTGGTGGTAGGACAGGAGCAGACGGTTGACCTGCTGCTTACGGCAGTCCTTGCCAATGGTCATGTGCTCATAGAAGGTGTGCCTGGCGTTGCCAAAACACTGCTGGCTCGTCTGATGGCCAAGCTGGTGGATGCCGAGTTCAGTCGTGTGCAGTTCACACCCGACCTGATGCCGAGCGATGTGCTGGGAACAACGGTATTCAATATGAAGAGTGGCGAGTTCGACTTCCACCCAGGACCGGTCTTTGCCGACATCGTACTGGTGGATGAGGTGAACCGTGCTCCAGCTAAGACACAGGCGGCCCTCTTCGAAGTGATGGAGGAACGGCAGGTGACTATCGACGGGAAGAGTCATCGTATGGGGGATGTCTATACGATTCTTGCCACACAGAACCCTGTGGAACAGGAAGGTACGTATAAGTTGCCTGAGGCCCAGACCGACCGTTTCATGATGAAGATCACCATGGGCTATCCTTCCCTGGATGAAGAGGTGGAGATTCTGGAACGTCATCACCGTAACAGTGCACTGACACGACTGGAACAGATTGAACCGGTGATTACCAAGCAGGAACTGCTAACGATGCGTCAACAGATGGAGCAGGTGGTGGTGGATCCCTCGCTCTTGCGCTATATCGCCCTGATTGTTCAGCAGACGCGTAGCAGTAAGGCAGTGTTCTTAGGGGCTTCGCCACGTGCTTCGGTAGCCATTTTGCAGACGGCCAAGGCTATGGCGATGATTCAAGGGCGCGACTTCGTGACGCCTGAGGATATTCAGTTCGTAACTCCTTCTGTCCTGCAACACCGCATCATCCTTACCGCTGAGGCTGAGATGGAGGGATATACCGCCTTGAAAGTGGCGCAGCGACTGATTAACAAGGTGGAAGTGCCCAAATAGAAGTGAGAGGTGAGAAGTGAGAGATGTTTCTAAGTCGTAGGTTCTATATCGTATTGATCCTGCTGATCCTGCTGATAGCTGCAGGGTATCTGGCAGCACCGCTGTTCCATATCGGACGGTGGTTGCTACTGGTGTTCGTGTGCGTGACAATTGCCGAGGCAGTGGTGTTGTATCATCGTCATGGCATTGAGGCTTCACGTCTATGTGCTGACAGGTTCTCGAATGGTGATGAGAACAAGGTAACACTGCAGGTTGTGAACCACTATGCCTTTCCTGTACATGTGGAGGTGATTGATGAGGCTCCCGCAGTGTTCCAGCGAAGGGATGTGTATTTCAGAGAAAGGATTCCCTCGAACGAGGAACAATCGATTAGCTATTCCCTCCGACCTGTTAGTAGGGGCATCTATTCCTTCGGTAGAATCAGGGTGTTTGCCACTACTGTCTTAGGTTTGGTGCAACGTCGCTTTACTTGTGGCGAACCTGTTGAGGTAAAGGTATATCCATCGTATCTGATGCTACGGCAGTATGAACTGATGGCTATCAGCAACAACCTGCAGGAAACAGGTATCAAACGCATCCGTAGGGTGGGGAACCATACGGAATTCGAGCAGATCAAGGATTATGTGCAGGGGGATGACTACCGAACTATTAACTGGAGAGCCACTGCCCGCCGTCATCAGCTCATGGTGAATGTCTATCAGGATGAACGGTCGCAACAGGTGTATAGTGTCATCGACAAAGGACGTGTCATGCAGCAGGCTTTCAAGGGAATGACACTGCTCGACTATGCCATCAATGCTTCCTTGGTGCTCTCGTATGTGGCGATAAGGAAAGAGGATAAGGCCGGACTGATTACCTTTGCAGACACCTTTGATTCTTTCGTGCCCGCATCACGACAATCAGGACATATGCAGACGATGCAGGAGGCGCTTTATGCACAGCAGACTGTCTTTGGCGAGACCGATTTCTCTGCGCTCTGTGCCCATGTCAACAAGTATGTCAGCAAACGCAGTCTGATGGTTATATACACCAATTTCATGGGAGTGGTGAGTCTGAAGCGCCAGCTTCCCTTCCTTCAGCAGCTCAACCGCCGACACCGTCTGCTGGTGGTCTTCTTCGATGACATGGAGTTGCACGACTATATCAGCACCCCAGAAGAGGATACTGAGTCTGTCTTCCAGCATGTCATTGCCGAGAAGTTTGTCTATGAGAAACGACTCATTGTGAACATGCTCCGTCAGTACGGTATCCTATCCTTGCTAACCACCCCCGATCAACTGACCGTTCAGGTCGTCAACCGCTATTTGGAGATGAAGAAACAGGGCCTCCTGACTTAACCATTTCTTGCTACTACAACGATCTGCTGAAGCTTATATCCGGACGAGAAATGTCAGTAATCGCGTTAAATCGTATTAACAAGGTATGTTTTTCGTAAAAAGCGTTTCGTATGTGGGATTTTATTGCTAATTTTGCACGCAATAAATTTTCAAGTAGTATATGGCATCATTTGTTGCAGATAAAATTGTGATGGACGGTCTGACATTCGATGACGTCCTCTTGATTCCCGCTTATTCGGAAGTACTGCCCAAGTCGGTAGAGTTGAAAACCAAGTTCTCGAGGAACATCGCACTGAACGTGCCGTTCGTAACGGCCGCGATGGATACGGTGACCGAGAGCAGTATGGCTATTGCCATTGCCCGTGAGGGTGGAATCGGTGTGATTCATAAGAACATGTCTATTGAGGCACAAGCCCGTGAAGTGGCTATCGTGAAACGTGCCGAGAACGGTATGATCTATGATCCCGTAACCATTCGCAGAGGTAGTACGGTGGCCGATGCCTTGGCTATGATGGCAGAGTATCATATCGGTGGTATTCCCGTGGTGGATGATGACAACCATCTGGTGGGTATCGTAACGAATCGTGACCTGCGTTTTGAGCGCAGACTGGACAATAAGATCGACGATGTGATGACTTCAGAACATCTGGTGACGACACATCAGCAGACCGACCTTACGGCAGCTGCCCAGATTCTGCAGGAGAACAAGATCGAGAAGTTGCCCGTGGTGGATAAGGACAACCGATTGGTGGGTCTGATCACCTACAAGGATATCACTAAAGCAAAAGACAAGCCCATGGCCTGCAAAGACGAAAAGGGCCGTCTTCGTGTGGCTGCTGGAGTGGGTGTGACTGCTGACACCTTGGAGCGCATGCAGGCGCTGGTGGATGCTGGTGCCGACGCTATTGTGATAGATACAGCACACGGTCATTCAAAAGGAGTGATCGAGAAGCTCCGCGAAGCTAAGCTGTCGTTTGGTAATATCGACATTGTCGTAGGTAATGTGGCTACAGGCGAGGCTGCCAAGATGTTGGTAGAGAATGGTGCCGACTCCGTGAAGGTGGGTATCGGACCGGGTAGTATCTGTACAACGCGTGTCGTAGCTGGTGTAGGCGTTCCCCAGCTGAGTGCCGTATATGATGTATACAGCGCCCTGAAGGGAACAGGTATTCCTCTGATTGCCGACGGCGGTCTGCGTTACTCTGGCGACATCGTCAAGGCACTGGCTGCAGGCGGCTCCTGTGTGATGGTTGGTTCGTTGGTGGCAGGTACAGAGGAGAGTCCTGGCGATACCATCATCTACAACGGACGAAAGTTCAAGAGCTACCGCGGTATGGGTTCCCTGGAAGCCATGGAGCAGAAACATGGTTCAAAGGACCGCTATTTCCAGGGCGAGACGAAGGATGTGAAGAAGCTGGTACCCGAGGGTATTGCCGGACGCGTTCCTTACAAGGGAACAGTGCAGGAGGTGATCTATCAGATGACTGGCGGATTGCGTTCCGGTATGGGCTATTGCGGCGCTGCCACTATCGAGGATCTTCATCATGCGAAGTTCACTCGTATCACCAATGCAGGCGTGAACGAGAGTCATCCGCACGATATCACTATCACCAGTGAGGCGCCGAACTATTCGCGCCATGAATAAACGAAGGAAAGTAAGCATACAAAATATGAAAACAAGACTAATAATGGCCTCCATGCTCCTCATGGCAGCGGCGGCTAATGCACAGAACAACGACCCGACAATCATGACGGTCAATGGACAGCCTGTGCCACGTTCAGAGTTTGAGTACTCATATAACAAGAACAACTCTGAAGGTGTGATCGACAAGAAGTCGGTGGATGAATATGTGGATCTGTTCGTGAACTATAAACTCAAGGTGCAGGCGGCAAAGGATGCACGACTGGATACGCTGACGTCGTTCAAGGATGAGTTCGCCATGTATCGCGACCAGCAGATCAAACCTTCGTTCGTGACTGATGAGGGAATGCTTCGTGAGGCCCAGAAGGTGTATAATGATACAAAGGAGTCTATCGGTCCAAGGGGTCTTATCATGCCGGCTCATATCTTGATGCATGTGGAACAGCAGGCTCCCGCTGAGGAAATGCAGAAGGCTAAGGTGCGTATCGACTCGATCTATACTGCGTTGAAGAACGGGGCTGACTTTGCCGATCTGGCCAAACGACTCTCTCAGGATCCCGGTTCGGCTGTCAATGGTGGTGCGTTGCCTTGGATAGGACCGGGTCAGACGGTTAAGGAGTTCGAGGATCAGGCCTACGCCTTACAAAAAGGTGAGATGAGTCAGCCGTTCCAGTCGCCTTACGGCTATCATATCATTCTGATGAAGGATCGCAAGCAGTTAGAGCCGTTCGACTCACTGAAGAATGATATCTTTGCCTTCCTGGAGCGGAGGGGCGGTCGTGAGCATGTTGCCGATCAGGCTATCAAGGAAATGGCACAGGAACAAGGCATCAGCACAGCCCAGCTGTTGGAGAAACGAGCTGCGGAGATGTCGGCAACGGATATGGATTTGAAATACCTCATCCAGGAGTACCACGATGGTCTTCTTCTTTATGAGATCAGTAACCAGACCGTTTGGGACAAGGCTGCCAAGGATGAGTTAGGACTGGCGAACTATTTCCAGAAGAACAAGAAGAAGTATGGCTGGGATGAGCCTCGCTATAAGGGTATCGCCTATCATGTGAAGGACAAGGCGGATGTGAAGGCTGTGAAGAAGAGTGTCAAAGGACTTCCGTTCTCTCAGTGGGCCGATAAGTTGCGCAGTACATTCAACAACGATTCCATCATCCGTATCCGTGTGGAAAAAGGTATCTTCAAGAAGGGTGATAACGCTGTGATCGACAAGATGGTGTTCAAGAAGGATACTACCGTAACGACACTGAAGGACTATCCTATCGATGCGGTGTATGGAAAGTTGCTGAAGAAAGGACCTGAGGAGTATCAGGATGTGCGTGCACTTGTGGTGGCCGACTACCAGGAGGAACTGGAGAAGGCCTGGGTGGAGGATCTTAGGAAGCGCTACTCTGTAGTCGTTAATAAAGATGTGTTGCAAACGGTCAATAAACATTAGACCATTAGTGGTAAAGTAAGAATATGAACGTATCAATGAAGATAGCTGTGTCGGTGGCAACTGTCGCCTTGGTGGGAATGAGTCTCCATGCAACCCTGCCTGGTGCTGCTCGCTCATGGGCATCAGACAGTGACTCAACCGCGAATCAGAGACCTGTCAAGGTGGTATCCATACCTGAGTCGAGCATTATCGATGAGGTGATATGGGTTGTGGGCGATGAGCCGATCCTGAAGTCGGAGGTGGAGGCTATGCGTCTGCAGGCTGAAGAGGAGGGTATTCGATGGACGGGTGATCCTGATTGTGCCATTCCAGAGCAACTCGCCTTACAGAAACTCTATCTGCATCAAGCTGCCATAGACAGTGTGGAGGTGACGGAATCGGAGGTCATGCAAGAGGTTGACCGTATCATCAATCACTGGATACAGGGCATCGGTAGTAGGGAGAAACTGGAGGAATACCGTAAGCAGAGCATCACGGAGATGCGACAGGAGATGCGTGAGACCTTCCGCGACCGACTGATGATTGATAAGATGAAGAGGCAGTTGGTGGAGGATATCAATGTGTCGCCTGCGGATGTGAGAAGGTACTTCAACGATCTGCCTGAAGATAGTATTCCTTTCGTTCCTACGGAGGTGGAGGTGGAGATCCTGACAAAGACACCACGTATTGAGCAGGAGGAGATTAACCGCGTAAAGAATGAACTGCGCAGTTATACGGATCGTGTGACAAAAGGAGAGACATCGTTTGCCACTCTGGCACGACTTTATTCGGAGGATCCAGGCTCTGCCCGACAAGGTGGCGAGATGGATTATATGGGACGAGGTATGCTCGATCCTACCTTTGCCAATGTAGCTTTTAACCTGACCGATCCTAACAAGATTTCCAAGATTGTGGAAACAGAGTTCGGCTTCCATATCATTCAGCTGATCGACAAGCGTGGAGACAAGATCAAGTGTCGCCATATCCTGTTGAAACCGCAGGTGTCGCCAGAAGCTATTGAGCAAGGTAAGCAACGCCTTGACTCTATTGCTGCAGACATCCGCGAGGGGAAGTTCTCCTTTGAGGATGCTGCTTCGGCTTTGTCGGATGACAAGGATACGAGAAGTAGTAAGGGCTTGATGGCTAACCTTACCGAAGATGGTCGTACTACCTCAAAATTCCGCATGCAGGACCTATCAGCGTTCTCCACTGATGTAGCACGCGTGGTGGATACAATGAAGGTGGGTGAGGTGTCTCAGGCCTTCCAGATGATTAATTCGAAAGGTAAGACAGTGTGCGCTATTGTCAAACTGAAGAGTAGGGTGGAAGGACATCGTGCTACGATTACTGAAGACTTCCAGACCATGAAGAACGTGGTTCTTGCTCAGCGTAGGGATGACTACCTGAAAGAATGGGTCAAGGATAAGTTGAAGAGTATCTATGTAAGGATGAACGACCGTTACAAGGATTGTCAGTTTGAATACGAGGGCTGGATCAAATGAAGATGAAAGGATGGTTGGAACAGTTGCTGAGCGGGCACAGGACCATGATTGTTGTGGTGCTGTGCCTGTTCGGTCTGTGTCTGGCTGAATCTCATCAGGCTCCAGTAAAGAAACGTCGCCCTAGGGCAAAAACGGATGAACGTATTTACTTGGTTCATGCCAACGAACTGAGCTATAATCGTTTCGGACCCAAACCCGATGCACAGTTCCTGAAAGGAAAGGTGCAGTTTAGGCATAAAGGTGCTACCTTGTCGTGTGACAGCGCTTATTTCTTTGAAGCTTCTAACTCTTTTGAGGCTTTCGGACATGTAAAGATGCGACAGGGGGATACGCTGACGTTGAATAGCGACTATGCTTATTACGACGGGAATGACCAGTTTGCTAAGGCTCGTCGAAATGTCGTGCTTACCCATCGTGCAACAAAACTCTATACAGATAGTCTGGATTATGACCGTTTGTACAGTTTCGGCTATTTCTTCGAGGGAGGAAAAATGGTTGATAAGAAGAATGTGCTGACCAGTGACTGGGGTGAATATCATACCGACTCGAGGGAGGCAATCTTCAACTACAACGTGAATCTCAAGAACCCTAAGTTCTTGCTTACAACAGATACGCTGCATTATGATACGAGAACATCTATTGCACATATCGTAGGACCTTCCACCATCACTTCTGGCGAGAGCGTGATCAAATCTACTTCGGGGTATTACGATACCAATAAGGAGAATGCTCAGTTGTTCAGTAGGACAACTATTGTGAACAAGGAGAAGGAGATTACAGGCGACAGTCTGTATCACGACGACAGGAAAGGTATCAGCGAGGGATTCGGTAATGTGATCTATACCGACAGGGTGAATAAGAACATGATGTTCTGCGACTACTTCTGGTATAATGACAAGACTGGTTATGCCTATGCCACCAAGCGGGCAAAGCTTGTGGACTATTCGCAGAAGGACACCTTGTACGTGCATGGCGACTCCATCAAGATGTATACGTATAACATCGATACAGACTCGGTTTGGCGGAAGTTCCATTGCTTTGACAAGGTAAGGGCGTATCGGGTGGATGTGCAGGCAGTGTGCGATTCGTTGGTGTATGATACCAAGGACTCTTGTATGGTGATGTATAAGGATCCGATTACATGGAATGAGAACCGTCAGCTGCTGGGTGAGGTAATCGAGGTGTTCATGAAAGATTCAACCATTGATAAAGCTCATATCATCGGTCAGGCCTTGTCTGTGGAGCAGATCGACAACAAGGATCATTTCAATCAGATATCCTCCAAAGAGATGTATGCCTATTTCCGTGATAAAGCCGTTTATCGCAGTGATGCCATCTCTAACGTGCAGTCTATCTATTATCCTATAGATGACAAGGACAGTTCGTTTATCGGACTGAACTATGCGGAGACGGATACCATGCGGATGTACTTACAGGACCGTAAGCTGCAGAAGATTTGGATGCCGACAGCGGAATGTACGCTCTATCCCATTACACAGATTCCGCCAGGAAAGACAAAACTGCGAAACTTTGCATGGTTTGATTATGTGCGCCCTGTGAGTCCTGACGATATCTTCAACTGGCGCGGCAAGGCCCAAGGATCGGAAATGAGAATCCTCGAACGGCATGCTGCACCCTTACAGAAACTATCTGATTTTTCTGAGAACAAGAAAGATGCGTCTCCTCCCCCTGACACTCTTCAGACAATGGAAGAAGCACAAAAGGAGGATGAGTGATGATGGGATTCTTCAAGCAGCCAAAGCCTCGTCGCTTCTCTCACCCTTACCAATACGTGGATGAACGGAAAGAACGTATCAAGGAAATAGAGATGCGGGCCAAAAAGGAGTTGGGAATGCAGGATCAGGAGCCGCCGACAGGTGCCACCGTTAAAGGGTCTTTCCTGCGTGCTGCTAGTCATACAACTCAGCATATATCGAAACGTAATGAAGGATCATGGCAGTCGGAGGCAGGACTCTTGGTGTTGCTGATGATCATATTGATAGTAGTAGGTATAGTCTTAATCTATTGAGCATGTCGGATATCATACAAGTCTTACCAGACAGCGTAGCCAACCAGATTGCAGCCGGAGAAGTGATTCAACGACCGGCTTCAGTGATTAAGGAACTGGTGGAAAACGCGGTGGATGCAGGAGCACAACATATCCAGGTGATTGTTGTGGATGCTGGAAGAACATCAATCCAGGTGATTGACAATGGTAAGGGTATGTCTGAGACCGATGCGCGTCTTTCTTTTGAACGACACGCCACCTCGAAGATTCGTTCGGCAGACGATCTCTTTGCCTTGCACACCATGGGTTTCCGTGGTGAAGCCTTGGCAAGTATTGCAGCTGTGGCTCAGGTGGAGCTGAAGACCAGAAGGGCAGAGGATGAGTTAGGAACAGTCCTTTCGCTATCGGGAAGTAAGGTTATGGGACAGCAACCCGTAGCTTGTCCCGTAGGCAGTAACTTCTTAGTGGAGAATCTGTTTTTTAATGTACCTGCAAGAAGGAAGTTCCTGAAGTCGAATGCCACGGAACTGAACAATATCCTGACGGCTTTTGAACGTATAGTACTGGTAAATCCTCAGATAGGGTTCACGTTTCATAGTAATCGAACGGAATTGTTCAATCTGCGTCCATGTGCTTTACGACAGCGAATCATTGACGTTTTCGGTAAGAAACTCAACCAGGATCTATTGCCTTTGGAGGTGGAAACGACAGTTTGCAAGATCCGTGGATTTGTAGGGAAACCCGAATCAGCGAAGAAGAAAGGGGCTTATCAGTTCTTCTTCGTCAACGGTCGCTACATGAGGCACCCTTATTTCCACAAGGCTGTGCAGAATGCTTTCGAAAGATTGGTTCCTACAGGCGAGCAAGTACCGTACTTTATTTATTTCGATGTCCCTGCAGAGGATATAGATGTGAATATCCATCCTACAAAAACAGAGATTAAGTTTGAGAACGAGCAGACAATCTGGCAGATTCTGATGGCTGCGGTAAGAGAGGCCGTGGGGAAGTTCAATGACGTACCCTCGATAGATTTCGACACAGTGGGCAAACCGGATATTCCAGTGTTCAACCCGTCGTCAGAAGCAGTAGAGAAGCCTCATCTTCGTGTAGATCCTCAGTATAACCCGTTCAAGCAGCCGACTCCTGTGTGGAAAGGTGCTCCAGTGAAGGATTGGGAGCAGCTCTATGAAGGAATGCAACGGCAAGAACCTGAGCAGACGAACCTGTTTCAGACATCCTCGCAAGATCAGGATCAGGAAGTGGCTACGGAAAAGTCGCAGAATCACTACCAATACAAGGGGTGCTATATCATGACAGCGGTGAAATCAGGATTGATGATTATCGATCAGCATCGCGCGCATGTACGTATTCTATATAATCAGTACATGCAGTTATTTAAGAATCATTCCTCTACGTCACAGAAAATACTATTCCCGGAAGTCGTGCAGTTCCCTCCTTCAGAGTCTGTCGTACTCGAGAAGGTGATTCCTGAGATGGAACATCTGGGGTTTGAACTGACAAACTTGGGTAACTGTAGCTATGCCATCAATGCTGTTCCTACCGGACTCGACGGGGTAAATATGGTGAACTTAGTACAATCAATGGTGGCCACAGCATTGGAGCAGGGAAAGAACATGAGTGAAGAAATCCATCATGCTCTCGCCATTTGTCTTGCGCGTTGCGCGGCGATACCAAGAGGACAAGTCCTTTCAAACGAGGAAATGGAGGAAATCGTGAATCAGTTGTTTGCTTGTAACGAGGTGAACTATACCCCTGATGGAAAACCGATACTAAGCATCCTCAAACAGGAAGATATTGAGCGTTTATTTTGATATGCATTGATAAAACAGTCGGAAATGAGGAAAAATGTGCGATTTTTTAAGTTTAATTGCACTTTTTCTTAAAAAAAGTATCGTGATATTAAAAAAAAACGTTACCTTTGTACGCAAAATAGACTGGATTCTTAAGAATTTTATTATTATTGAAGTTAAAATATCAGGTTTATGAAAAGGATTTTAATGCTTCTTGCTGTTGTTAGTTTCTCAACAGCAGCAATGGCTCAGGAGGAGACTCCTGTGTTGAAGGATGGATTCGTGATGAATTCTTTCTGGAGTAACTGGTTCGTAGAAGCAAATGCTTCTTACACCGCATTCTATTCCAATGAGGAGAAGTCTCTCGGTTATGCCAAGAGTCCGTTAGAGCACTTCCGTCGCAGCTATGGCTTGTCATTCGCTATCGGTAAGCGTTTCACTCCGGTTCTGGGTCTTCGTACAAAGCTCTCTGGATTCTGGGGAAAGAGTGTTATCGGTAAGTATAGTAATCACGGTGTTAGTGGTTATGGTGACGCGCGTCTTGATGTTATGCAAACTCCAGGTGATGAGTACTGCAATGGTATCAAGTATTTCAACCTGCAGGAACAGTTCATGGTGAACCTGAGTAACCTGTTCTGTGGTTACAATGAGGCACGTGTTTGGAACGTAACTCCGTATGCTGGTCTTGGTATTGTTCGTAACTGCTCTTACAACACATGGGAACTTGGAATTAGCGCTGGTATCCAGAACTCTTGGAGACTGAGCGACAAGTTCAAACTCAACCTCGACCTGAGCTACAACATCTGTGGTGATGACTTCGAGGGTGAAGGTAATGTATGGGGTGGTCACAACCAGAAGAACCACGACCACTGGTTCACCGCTGAGGTGGGTCTGACCTACAATCTGGGTAAGACCAACTGGGATCCAGTTCCCGATGTAGATGCTATCAAGCAGCTCAGTCAGGCACAGCTCGACGCTCTGAACGCACAGCTTGCTGACGCTAACGCTGAAATCGAGCGTCTGCGCAACCAGCCCGCTCCGGAGCCCGTGGAGACCATCGTTACTCAGAGCGTAAAGGACTTTATCACTACTCCGATTTCTGTATTCTTCAACCTGAACAAGACAGAGATTGCTGTGCTGAAGGACCTCGTAAACGTGAAGGCTCTTGCTAAGTTCGCTATCGAGAACGACCGTAGCATCCTCGTTACTGGTTATGCTGACAGCGCTACTGGTACTCCTGAGCACAACATGTGGCTTTCTGACAAGCGTGCTGAGCGTGTAAAGAACGAGCTCATCAACATGGGTGTGAAGCCGGAGAAGATTACAACCGCTCACTTCGGTGGTGTGGAGATCCTGACTCCGATCGACTTCAACCGTCGTGCTACTGTTCAGATCACAGAAGATTAATTTGACAACAATTTTGATAAAAAATCTGCATTCCGTCATTGGAATGCAGATTTTTTTGTATATTTGTACCCAAATCTAACTATTAATGATTTTAAGTGATGATTTGGAATGAAAGTATGGAATGCATGGATCGCGAACAAATGCGAGAGATCCAGAGCATCCGATTGAGAAAGATGGCGGATTATGTATATCATAATACCCCTTTTTACCGTAAGAAATTTCAAGAGATGGGTTTGGAGCCTGGCGATATCAAGAGCATTGATGATATCGTGAAGCTTCCTTTTACGAATAAACTTGACCTGAGGGATAACTATCCTTTTGGATTGGCAGCAGTGCCGATGAGTCAGATCGTAAGAATTCATGCCTCCTCGGGAACAACTGGTAAGCCGGTTGTGGTTCTTTATACTCGTAAGGACCTTGCCATGTGGACAGAGAGTATATCACGTGCCTTTACGGCTTATGGCGCCGCCAAAGATGATATTTTCCAGATTTCCTACGGCTATGGATTGTTTACTGGCGGACTGGGCGCTCATGATGGAGCGACCAATATCGGGGCAAGTGTTATTCCCATGTCGTCAGGAAACACACAGAAGCAGATTACGCTGATGCATGATTTTGGAGCAACCGTGCTTTGTTGTACACCTTCATATGCGATGTTCCTTGGTGAGGCCCTGCAGGAAAGTGAATGGCCCCGCGAAGAATTCAAGATAAAGATCGGTGCCTTTGGTGCTGAACCGTGGACGGAAGAGATGCGCGGAAAGCTTGAGAGTACCTTAGGCATTAAGGCATACGATATTTACGGACTGAGTGAGATTGCGGGTCCTGGTGTGGGTTATGAGTGCGAGTGCCAGAATGGTACGCATCTCAGTGAGGATTATTTCTATCCTGAGATCCTGGATCCTAACACGGGTGAATCGCTTCCAGAAGGAACCTTTGGTGAGTTGGCATTCACCCATCTGACTAAAGAGGGAATGCCGTTGCTGCGTTACCGTACGCACGACTTGACAGCTCTGCATTACGATCGTTGTGAGTGTGGTCGTACATTGGTGAGAATGGATCGTATCCTGGGCCGTTGCGACGATATGCTTATCATCCGAGGCGTGAATGTATTCCCATCACAAATCGAAGCCGTCATCCTTAGTCTGCCGGAGTTTGAACCTCATTTCATTCTGACTGTCGATCGTGTGAACAATACCGATACCTCTGAACTGAAGGTGGAGGTGAAAGAGGAGTATTTCACCGATGAGATGGCACAGTTGGTTGGTCTGCAGAAGAAACTGGAATCTGAGCTCCGCAGCGTCATCGGCATTGGCTTCAAGGTGCGCCTCGTTGAGCCTAAGAGCATCGAACGAAGTACAGGAAAGGCCAAGCGTGTATTCGATAACCGTGTATTTAAATAACAATTTACCTGATAATCAAATATAGAGAAGAATATGAAAGCAAAACAATTATCCGTTTTCCTGGAGAATAAAGGCGGTCGTCTGACTGAAGTAACCGATGTGTTGGGAAGTGCAGGCATTAACCTGTCGGCCATGAGTATTGCAGACAATAGCGACTTTGGCATTCTGCGCTGTATCGTTTCTGATCCTGATGCAGCGTATAAGGTGCTGAAGGAAGCCGGCTTTGCCGTAAAGATTACTGACGTGATTGGCTTTACCTGTCCGAATACCAGTGGATCGCTGGCTTTGGTTCTGAAGTACCTTTCGGACAATGGTGTTTTCATCGAGTATATGTACAGCTTCGCTAATGGTGACGTAGCCAATATCGTTATCCGTCCTACCGATCTTGACAGCTGTGATCGTATCCTCGAAGAGAAAAAAGTAGATCTGATTGCTGCCAGCGACTTATATCGCTTGTAAGCCAACGTCAAACAGAGGGATTAAGTGCGCCACTCTCTTAAGAATTCTCTGGAGAATTTCTGAGAGAGTGACGTACTTTCTATAGGAAACTGCCATACTTTACCCTCAAAACTGCCATAGTTTCTACAGAAAATGAAAAAAACTTCGCAAAAATTTGGTGGAATAAAAAAAACATCGTACCTTTGCAGCGCTTTTCAAAACAAGGGCGTTTAGCTCAGCTGGTTTAGAGCATCTGCCTTACAAGCAGAGGGTCGGCGGTTCGAATCCGTCAACGCCCACCAAAACGGCTTCCAGTCTCATGGCTGGAAGTTTTTTTTGATTAGCATAGAAAAAAAGAGGATGTGTTAGCAGGATTATCGAATATTATTGCTACCTTTGCAATCCATAGAATAAATACGTATTATAAAGACAGTGATGAATCTTGATGTTTTGACAGCCATCTCACCGATTGATGGTAGATATAGAAGTAAGACAGAGACGTTGGCAGGATATTTCTCAGAGTATGCGCTCATTCGTTACCGAGTACGGGTAGAGATTGAGTATTTCATTACCTTATGTGAATTACCTCTTCCTCAGTTGGCAGATTTCGACCAGACACTCTTTGGTCGTCTGCGCTCTATCTATCGTGACTTCTCCGTGGCTGATGCTCAGCGGGTGAAAGATATTGAGAAGATTACCAATCACGATGTCAAGGCTGTTGAGTATTTCATCAAGGAGAGATTCGATGAGTTCTCAAAAGATGCAGCATGTCCTTCGCTCGACAAATACAAGGAATTCATTCATTTCGGTCTGACCTCCCAGGACATTAACAATACCAGTGTTCCACTTTCCGTGAAAGAGGCTTTGCAAGAAGCCTATATCCCGATGCTTAGTGAGCTTGTAGAGCAGTTAAAAGCGTATGCAGAGCAGTGGAAGGATGTGGCTATGCTGGCAAGGACGCATGGGCAGCCTGCCTCACCAACTCGACTTGGCAAGGAAATCCAGGTGTTCGTATATCGTCTGGAGGAACAGCTGGAGTCGCTGCGTAACATTCCTTTCACTGCCAAGTTCGGCGGCGCGACAGGAAACTTCAATGCCCATCATGTGGCATATCCGCAATACGACTGGCAGTCGTTTGGTAACCGTTTCGTCAGTGAGAAGCTGGGGCTGAAGCGTGAGCAATATACCACCCAGATCAGTAACTATGATCAGTTGGCTGCCGTATTCGACGCGCTTCGTAGAATCAATACCATTATTATTGATCTCGATCGTGATTTCTGGATGTATATCTCCATGGAGTATTTCAAGCAGAAAATCAAGGAGGGGGAAGTGGGTAGTAGTGCTATGCCGCATAAGGTGAATCCTATCGACTTCGAGAATTCTGAGGGGAATATGGGAATGGCTAATGCCGTGCTTCTGTTCCTTTCTCAGAAACTACCAGTAAGTCGTCTGCAACGCGATCTGACAGACTCTACCGTATTGCGTAACATTGGCGTACCTTTGGGCCATGGCATGATTGCCATACAGAGTACGTTGAAAGGATTGCGCAAGTTGATCTTGAACGAAGAGAAACTAAAGAAAGATCTGGACGATACATGGGCGGTGGTGGCTGAGGCTATCCAGACCATCTTGCGTCGTGAGGCTTACCCGCATCCGTATGAGGCACTGAAAGCACTTACACGTACCAATAAACATATGACAGAGGAAGCGATTCATGCATTTATCCAGACGTTGGATGTAGATGACAAGGTGAAGGCCGAACTGATGGCTATCACACCAGATAATTATACAGGAGTTTAACTTTGCCTAAGCGATTAGGCATCTCTTATTTCTATATTTATAGTATTATTGTTTTATTTTTATTATCATTATTACCATGTCAGAAGAATTAGAAAACAAAACTGAAGGAATGTCTGCTGAACAGACCCAGCAAGAGGGAAGCCGTGAGGGCTACCGTCCTACAACTGGCTATTCCAACTATCGAACACCGGGACGTAGTCCGCGTCCGCGTATTCACACTGCTCGTCCTTATGGCGCTAACAGGGGTAACAAAGAAGAGGAAGGAGGATTCCGTCCGGAAGGATTCGGAGCCGGCTTACAACAGGAAAGCCCGGCACAACGTTCTTTCCGTCCTCGTAACAACTATGGTAATCAGGGAGGGTATCAGTCTCGTCAGGGTGGCTATAACCAGCATGCCCAGCAAGGAGGCTATCGTCCTCGTCCCAACTACAATAGCAATGAGGGTGAAGGTGGTTATCAGCCCCGTCAGAGTGGCTACGGCCAGCGTCCTCAGCAGGGCTATCGTCCCCGTCCGAACTTCAATGAGGGAGAAGGCGGCTACCAGCCTCGTCAGCAAGGTGGCTATGGTCAGCAGCGTGGCGGTTATGGTCAGCAGCGTGGCGGCTACGGTCAGCAGCGTGGTGGTTATGGTCAGCAGCGTGGCGGTTACGGTCAGCAGCGTGGAGGTTATGGCCAGCAGCGTGGTGGTTATGGCCAGCAGCGTGGTGGCTACGGTCAGCAGCGCGGAGGCTATGATCCGAATGCAAAGTATAGTTTGAAGAAACGTATTGAGTACAAGGAAGTGAACGTGGATCCCAACGAACCGATCCGTCTGAACAAGTTCTTGGCCAATGCCGGTATCTGCAGTCGTCGTGAGGCTGATGAGTTCATCCTCTCAGGTGCTGTAACAGTAAACGGACAGGTGGTAACGGAACTGGGTACAAAGGTGCTTCGTACGGATGAAGTGGTATTCCATGGTGCTCCTGTTTCTCTGGAGAAGAAGGTATATGTATTGCTCAATAAACCCAAAGACTATGTAACAACCAGCGATGATCCTCAGCAGCGCAAGACCGTGATGGATCTCGTGAAGAATGTTTGTCCTGAGCGCATCTACCCGGTAGGTCGTCTTGACAGGAATACAACAGGTGTGCTGTTGCTTACCAACGATGGCGATCTGGCATCTAAACTTACGCATCCGAAGTTCCTGAAGAAGAAGGTTTACCATGTATTCCTCGACAAGAACGTGGATCCTCAGGATATGGAACGCATCAAGGAGGGTATCGACCTGGAAGATGGTGAAGTACATGCAGATGCTATCGAGTATTGCAACGAGAACGACAAGAGTCAGGTGGGCGTGGAGATCCACAGCGGAAAGAACCGAATTGTCCGTCGTATCTTCGAAAGTCTCGGCTATCGTGTAGTTAAACTGGATCGTGTGCAGTTTGCTGGTCTTACCAAAAAGAACCTCCGTCGTGGCGATTGGCGATTCCTGACTGAAAAGGAAGTGGAGATGCTGCGTATGGGTGCTTTTGAGTAATTGATAATTGACAATTGACAATGAAAAGAACAAAGATCATCGATGCGCTCCAAAGCACCGATTATGGAAAGACAATTACCGTGATGGGCTGGGTGCGCACGCACCGCAGTAGTAAAGCTGTTGACTTTATCGCCTTGAACGATGGATCAACCATCAAGAACATCCAGATCGTAGTAGATGCTGGTAATGTGGATGAGGCAACACTGAAGAGTATCACTACAGGAGCTTGCATTGGTGTAACAGGTACGCTCGTGGAGAGTCCAGCACAAGGACAGGCTTCTGAGATTCAGTGTACGGAGATTACTGTATATGGCCTTTGCGGTAGCGATTACCCGATGCAGAAGAAAGGGCAGACTTTCGAATATATGCGTCAGTATGCTCATCTGCGCCTTCGCACCAACGTCTTCGGAGCTGTCATGCGTATCCGTCATAACATGGCTATGGCCATCCATACTTATTTCCATGAGCATGGGTTCTACTATTTCCATACCCCGCTGATTACAGCTAGCGACTGTGAGGGCGCTGGAAACATGTTCCAGGTGACGACCAAGAACCTTTATGACTTGCAGAAGGATGAAGAAGGGAAGATTATCTATGACGATGATTTCTTCGGTCAGCAGACTTCCCTGACTGTATCCGGGCAGTTGGAAGGTGAGTTGGGTGCTACGGCATTAGGAGCCATCTATACCTTCGGACCAACGTTCCGTGCTGAGAATTCCAATACACCCCGACATCTGGCTGAGTTCTGGATGGTGGAACCTGAGGTGGCTTTCCTGGATCAGGAAGAACTGATGGACCTAGAAGAGGATTTCATTAAGTATTGTGTACGATGGGCCTTGGAGAAATGCAAGGACGACTTGGAGTTTATCAACAACAATAAGTTCATCACTCCGCAGCATGATCTGATTCCTCGCTTGGAGGGAGTGCTCAAGGAAGAGTTCGTTCGTCTGCCCTATACAAAGGGTATCGAAATCTTGCAGGAGGCTATCAAGAATGGTAAGAAGTTTGAGTTCCCATGCAATTGGGGTGATGACCTTGCTTCTGAGCATGAGCGCTACTTGGTAGAGGAGCATTTCAAGAAACCGGTTATCATGACCGACTACCCAGCATGTATCAAAGCGTTCTATATGAAACAGAACGAGAAACAGGGTGAGGGGTCGGTAGGGTATAAAGGTTGTGTGGCTCCTGGACCGACCATGCAGGGCACAGATGTGCTCTTCCCGCAGATCGGTGAGATCATCGGTGGCTCTGTTCGTGAAGAGAACTACGATAAGTTGATGGGTGAGATTGCCAGTCGCGGAATGGAGACCGATAAGCTGTGGTGGTATCTTGATACCCGTAAGTACGGATCATGCCCGCATGCTGGCTTCGGACTTGGTTTCGAGCGCCTCATCTTGTTCGTTACAGGTATGCAGAACATCCGTGACGTAATACCATTCCCAAGAACTCCCAAGAATGCGGAATTCTAAGGAAATAGGCTATTTTTATTTAAAAGCTCCTCTTTTGAGGGGCTTTTTTGCTTAAATTATAGTATTTTGGTGCGTTTTTTATGAAAAAAGTTTTGTAATTCGGTATCTTTTCATATCTTTGCACTGTTTTATTATGCAGCATAATAGAGAAAGTATATTACTCATGAAGATGATAAACAAATCAAAGATGTGGATAACTGTGCTATTGGCATTTGTGGCTAGTAGTGCATTGGGACAGTTGGCTCCGGAAAAATACAAATATTATCGTGTACAGAATACTTCTACCAAGCGTTATGTTTCCGTGAGGGATAACGTAGGGTCTGTAAACGTTTCTTCGAAGACGGCAGACGTGAAGGCTGTTGAGATGGTTTCTGGGTTCAACAATGTGGTAAGTGATCCGGCAACGATTATTGGACTTACCGATAAAGGCGCTGATTATTATGACTTCTCTGCGCAAGGTACTTCGGTTAGTAAAATAATTAATAAGAATAAAGCAAACGTGATTATTAAGCCGGTTACTGATGATTCTTATTTAGTATATGTAACTTATAAAGGATCAGCAGGTGGAATGACAGGCTATGCAAATGCTTATCTTACTGATCCTGGTTCTGATTTGGCAGTAGGTTATGCTGATAGTGAAACAAGTGCTCGTAAGGGGAATGGCATATGGTCTATTATACCTGTTGCGAACGATGGCAGTAACTATTTCGGCGTTAAGATGGACTTGAATGCCAATGGTAAGTATTACACTACGCTTTATACAGATTTCCCATACCAACTGTCGGAAGGAATGAAGGCTTACGTGGTTTCTGAAATCGATGGCGGCAAGGTGAACCTTGAGGATATCAGTCCTTATGTGCCGGCAGAAACACCAGTAATCCTCGAAAGCAGCTCTTCTTCAGCATCTGACAATAAGTTGCAGCCACTGGCTACCGCAGTGAATCCTTCTTTCACTGCTAATAATTTGAAAGGTGTTTATTTCAATCATGATGCAGGCGACAAGCATACAGTGCGTACAGCATTTGCCAAAAAGACCATGCGGTTGTTGACCGTGAAGGATGGGGAGATTGCATTCGTAAACGAGGGTGATGCCTACATTCCTGCTAATACAGCTTATTTGAAAGTGGCTTCTGGAACATCTTCCACCTTGACTATTGGCAAGATTTCTTCTTCAGGTTCAACTACCCCTGGCACACAGGAGAATCCTGAAAATAAAATGAATCATGGTACTGCAACCAATCCTATAAGTGTGGCTGATGCCATTGCCAATGCTAAAGCTATTGGTACAGAGGCTTCAGCAAAGGACTTCTATGTAAAGGGTAAGATCTGCAGCATTAAGTACGAGTATAGTGCGCAGTATGGTACCGCAACCTATAACATCTCTGACGATGGCTCAACAGAAACAGAATTTACAGTTTACGGTAGCTACTATTTTGACAGCAAGAGTTGGCAGGAAGGTGACACACAGATTAGAGTGGGCGATGAGGTGATAGTTTGCGGTAGGATTATTAATTATAATGGTAATACTCCTGAGTTTGCCGACAAGAAGAGCTATCTGATCTCTCTGAATGGTAAGACATCATCAGGAACCAGTGAAGACCCAGAGGCTGCTTTGAATCATGGTACAGCTGATGCTCCTCTGACTGTAGCTGATGCTATTGCTGCTGCCGAGGTTGTTGGAACCAAAGCCTCTACTGGTGATTTCTATGTAAAGGGTAAGATTTGCAGCATTAAGTATGAGTATAGTGCTGAGTACGGTACTGCTACCTATAACATTTCCGAGGATGGTTCCGAAGGAACAGAATTCACGGTATACAGCAGCTATTACTTCGACAATAAGAGCTGGCAGGATGGTGACACACAGATTAGAGTGGGTGATGAGGTAATCGTTTGCGGTAAGATCATCAACTACAATGGTAATACTCCTGAGTTCGCTTCCAAGCAGAACTATCTGATTTCTCTGAATGGTAAGACATCATCAGGAACAAGCGAAGACCCAGAGGCTGCTTTGAATCATGGTACAGCTGATGCTCCTCTGACAGTTGCTGATGCTATTGCCGCTGCCGAGGTTGTTGGAACCAAAGCCTCTACTGGTGATTTCTATGTAAAGGGTAAGATCTGCAGCATTAAGTATGAGTATAGTGCTGAGTATGGTACTGCTACCTATAACATTTCCGAGGATGGTTCCGAAGGAACAGAGTTCACGGTATATAGCAGCTATTACCTCGACAACAAGAAGTGGCAGGAAGGCGACAATCAGATTGCTGTAGGCGATGAGGTAATCGTTTGTGGTAAGATCATCAACTACAATGGTAATACCCCGGAGTTCGCTTCCAAGCAGAACTATCTGGTTGCTTTGAATAAGGCTACTGGTATCCAGAACGTGAAGATCAGCAAGGCAAATGGTGCTATCTATAACCTTACTGGTCAGCGTGTCGGAAAGCCTACACAGAAGGGTATTTACCTGATTAATGGAAAGAAAGTGTTGGTGAAATAGCCTGCACACCTTATTATAATAATGCGCGCACGCGCGTAACATTTAAAAAATTAAGCCTATGGAGAAAAAAGGAGGAATGATTAAAATGAGTGGAAACGAGGATAAAGACTCGGGGCAATAATTGTGTGCACCTTCCAAAATGCGCGTAAATGCTGATGTTTTGCAGGAAATGCGCTCATATTAGGGGCTGAAGGTATATTAAATGTTAAATTTTGTTCCTTTTATGAAAAAAGATGGAGAATTGTTTGCGCAACATAATAAATAAGCGTATATTTGCACAAAATTATTGGCATCTCTCCGCTGGAGAGGTGTGAATTATTGAGAGAATTTAAGCATAAAGTATATATTTAGTTTAATTTAATTTTTTAGTCTAATGAAAAAGAAAATTTTTAGTACTTTGCTCTTAGTGGCCTTTGCACTGGCTTCTACGAGCATGTTCGTTTCTTGTAAGGACTATGACGACGACATTAACAAGAATGCCGCCGACATTTCAGCCTTGAGAGCCGAACTTCAAAAGCAGTTGGCAGATTGCCAGGCTAAATGCCAAGCCGAGCACTCTAAGTTCTTGACAGAACACCAGAGCTTGGAAGGCTACGCAAAGCTGTCTGACATTCCTTCTTTGGAAGGTTATGCTACATTGGCAGCTCTTCAGGCAGAGCTTGCAAACTATGTAAAGGCTTCTGAGATCCAGGACGCTCTTGATTACATCAAGGCTCTTCAGGAGAAGGGTATCACTGCTGATGGTCTTGCTGAACTGGGTGTAAAGGTTGCTGCTATCGACGAGGCTCTTCTGAAGCTCCTCAAAGTTGACAGCATTGACAAGGCAGCAGCAGCTGCTGAGAACCTGAGGGCTCAGATCGATGCTTTGAATCTTTACGGCGAAGCTCTTAAGAAGGAGAACATTGATCCTGACAAGCTGGTTGAGCTGCTGAATAAGATCAAGGATATTAAGACTGACGTTGAGAAGTCTCCTGCAGACAACTTGACAGCTGATGAGGTTAAGACCTTGAAGGATCTGATTGCAAAGGCAGACGAGTTGATTAACCAGCAGGCTGGTCCTGATATCAACATCATTCAGTACCTGATCGACAAGACTTTGGCTTCTCTCGTGCTGATGCCGAGCGACTATGTTGCTGGTCTTGCTACTATCGAGGTTCCCGCCCTGTACTATCAGCCGGTAATCTATGCTAAGGGTGAAGGTAAGGATGAGGCTTACTACTATATCGACAAGAATGGCAAGAAGTTGGATGGCCTTGACTGGCGTTTCGACGATGGCGCAAATGCTCCTTCTGCAACTGTTCCTACATGGGATGAGGGCTTCGGCTATAGCAATGAGTTTAGCGGTTACGACTATAGAGGTGAGGGTTACAACCCTGTTGGTCCTGATGGTGAAGGCACTATGCTGCCCATCTTCCGTTCTGTTGTTGAGAAGTATAAGGCTTTGAAGACCGCTCAGTTGGTTCCCGCTGCTATTGCTAAGTATCACGTGAACCCGACAACTGTTAAGCTTGATGATTATAAGCTGAGCTTCTGGACAAACACTGCTGTTGTTACCGACGAGATCGAGTCTCGTAATTCAGGTTATCTGAATAGCATGGCTAACAACTTTGCTGCTCCTGTTAAGGAGAATGGTGCTGACTATGCTGTTTCTGGTGGTATTCTTGAGGTTCCCTTCAAGATTAACAACTGGGAGAACTATGTAGAGGATCTGGTTTACTACTTCGACGGTGTTGCAATCAACCAGAAGACAAAGTCTAAGGCTGGTATCGTTCGCGACTCTGTGAACTTCATCGCTCTTCAGATGACTAAGGGTGACACTGCTACTATCACTTCTGACTATGCTGCAGTTGTTCCCGCTCTGATCCACATCAACGCTATCGCTGATAATGGTCCTGAGAATCCTGTTCTCGACTGCCAGATGGAGAAGACTTATGAGGGTCTGTGGTACACCAAGCAGACTGAAGATGCAGGTCATATGTTCAAGTATGCTGCTCAGGCTATTGATAAGGACTTCACACACTCTATTCCTTACAACAAGACTTTGGATATTCTCCCGTTCGTAGAGACTCACTTTACTTACATTGGAATTAAGTCTGCATGGGCAAGCTACGATCAGAGAATGGATGCTGAGACCTTCAAGAAACTGGGTCTGAAGTATGTCTTCTCAGTTGTTGACTACGAGGATGGTAACCACGCTACTGGTGAGTCTCGTCACATCACTATCGATGCTAAGGAGAATGCTGGTGCTGACTTCGGTTATGATGAGGTTATCCTGACTCCGCGTTCAGTGAAGTATGACAAGGATGGTAAGAGCTATTCTACAATCCTGGATAAGGTTGCTACTCGCGAGGCTATCGACCGTGAGCCGCTGATTAAGGTTGAGATCGTTGATCCTAACAATAATGTTCTCGAGGTTGGTTACATCAAGCTGTTGATCACCGACAACTACATGGTTGAGCCGGTTGAGCTTACAGTTGACGATGACTATTGGATGAACTGTACTGATAAGGGTGGTTTGAAGTGGTCACAGATTGAGGAGTCTGTACTCTCTCAGCTCGGTGAGAACGGATACACCAAGAAGCAGTTCGAGGATGAATATGAGATCGATCTGAAGGATGCTCAGTATGCACAGCGCTTCATCAATGTTGGTGGACAGTGGAAGGTTGATCCGAGTCCTCTGGGTGATGTTGAGTACACTAAGATTACTATCAACGACCCGAAGGATAAGCAGACTAACGTGATTCTGTGGGCTATCGGTGACAACTATGCTGAGATTGCAAAGGCTATCACTGGTACAGGTACTGCTGATGCTGCACGTGCTGCTTTGTTGGCAAGCAAGGGTGATGGTACTGATCCTCACAAGCTTACTACAACTGTTCGCTTCGTTAAGAAGGGCATCGACGAGAAGTATAAGGATATGTCTGCTATCTATGTAACAATCAATATCCCTGCTCCTCAGGTACACTTCGCTTATGGTACAGTTGAGAAGAAAGACCTCTCTCACTGGTATCGTCTGAATAGCTACAAGAACGGTTCTGAGAAGGAAGGAACAGCTATCGACATCCTCGAGAACGTTCCTACACCTGCTGAGAACGGTCAGAAGAACCTCGGTGTTGGTTGTCCGAACTCTATCGAGTTTGAGCGTCCTCTCTACGAGAACTTCTTGAATGGTATCGTTTCAGTTAACATGAACGGTAAGGAGAAGAACTTCAGCAAGTACGATTATACTAACAACAAGAACATCAGCTTCGAGTTCACACTTCCTGTTGAAGGTGTAAATGCTGAATTCTCACACGTTAACGGTACATGGGAAGTTTATGGATACTCTGGCGCTAAGTACACTCTCCACCTGAGTGCAGACAAGAAGCAGATTCTTGACCAGCACGGTGCAGGCGATGTAATTGCTGAGATCGTTGACAAGGACGGTCAGCCCTACATCCGCATGGTTGACAATGACTGCGCTAACGACATTCTGAACCACTCTGGTCGCTACGATGACTTCGGTAACGATAAGGCTAAGGAAGGTTCTAGCACACCGTTCTATCTTGAGAATGGTACTAACAAGGAGAGCTTCACTGCTTACCTGTTGATCAAGACTAACGATGAGTGCTATGAGCTCCTGCTCGACAACCGTTACTTCAACGCTAAGTTCCTCCGTCCGATCAATGTTTGGGGTAAGTCTTACAACTGGAACGACGCATTCAATGCTGTTCAGGTTCTGAACCCGACTGAGCTGTTGGTAGCTAAGGATTGGCGTGACTATGACATCAAGCTTGATGTTGACTGGAATGATGGTAACAACACCGCTTATACCTTCAAGGAAGGTGAGATTGGTTGGGATTACTATAACATCTATGAGGTTAGCGTGAAGTACGACGAGATCTTCACTGATCATGCTAAGGAACTGCAGGATCGTAAGGATATCGAGGCTGCTCTTGCAAACAAGGAGACTATTCCTTCAATCATCAAGAACTTCACTCTGAACAGAGTAAGTGAGATTCCTGCTTTGAAGGATCCGTACTTGAAGGTTAAGGCAGTTGATAATAGCTTGAAGACCTACAATAGTGCTGGTAAGCTCATCGGTACTAAGGCTCCTCAGACTGTTCTCGAGTACACCAACAATGGTGGTAACGTTCAGGACTTCCACCTCTTCGTTCCTATCTCAGTTTACTACGGATGGGGTCACAAGGCTGGTAACACCTTCAAGGTATGGGCTACCATCAATGTGAAGAAGACCACAGGTACAGATAGCCAGGAGGCTAAGAAGAACTAATCATCGATAGATAACCATCTATTAGATACATTCAAAGGGGTGTCAATCGTTGGCACCCCTTTTTAACAAAAAACATTTAAAATGAAAAAGAATCTGTTTTTCACCATTCTGATGGTTCTGACTCTTTGTATGGTATGTTCATGCGGCAAGAAGAAGAAAACACTGGACGAGTATCGTGAGGAGTATCTTACGAAGCCAGCCATTTCTCTTACGCAGTCTGACTCTACAGAGGTTAGGGCTTTAGTAGACAATTACCTGCAGCTTTTACGCGACAATCAGTTCGAGGATGCTGTTGATATGCTCTACTATATGAATGGTCCGAAAATCATCCCGATGCCGGACGAGTTGAAGAAGCCTCAGTTGGCTATGATTAAGCGTTTCCGCGGAATCAAGTATGAACTGGATCGCATCGTCTATTCTCAGGAGTTAGACAATATAGCTTGCTATGTGGTTACACTCTTCGAGAAAGAGAAGAATGATCCTCGTCCTAATACGGCACAATTCTTTCTCAAACCAGTCCGCGTGGATGGCCGTTGGTATCTGACCATGGCCGATTCACAGTCGGATAAAACAGGAACTCACGGCACATTAATTAAAAATTAATAATCAAAGTCTATGAAATTATTCAGAACACTTTTGGCAGTTGCATTGCTGGCAGCCAGCACAACTGCAATGGCACAGACACGCAAAGTGGTTGATCGTGTTGACCAGCGTGTAGAGAAGGTTCTTGATCGTCAGGATGTATCCTATCAGTTCAAGAGCCATGCATTCCTGGATCTTCAGGGTGGCGCACAGTATACTCTCGGTGAAGCTAAGTTTAAGGACCTGATCGCTCCTAACTTCCAGATTGGTTTGGGTTATCAGTTCACTCCGGTATTCGGTGCTCGCATTGCAGCTAATGGACTGACAAGTAAAGGTGGTTGGAAGTCTTATGTTCTCGATGGTAACAGAAAAGAGAATGTAACTTACGACTTCAAGTACATTGCTCCTGGTATTGACTTCATGTTCAACCTGAGCAACTTGTTCTGTGGCTGGAACCCCGATCGCGTATTTAATGTTACTGCTTTCTTGGGTGCTGGTGCAAACATTGTTACTGACAATGAGGATGCTGAGGATTTGGCTAAGGCTGGTTATAAGATGCAGCACATCTACAGTGCCAACTCTACAAGTATTGTTGGCCGTGGTGGTCTGGAGTTCAACTTCCGTCTGAGCGATGCAGTGAGCCTGATGTTAGAGGGTAATGCCAATATCATCAACGACCACTACAACAGCAAGCACGCCGACAACCCCGACTGGTACTTCAATGCTTTGGCTGGTCTCCGCATCAACCTTGGCAAGAGTCGCAAGACTATCGTTACTGATGTTTATCGTGATGTTGTTCACAATGACACAGTATGGAAGTTCATCGAGGAGCCCAAGAAGATTGAGCCGATTCGTCGTGACATCTTCTTCACCATCAACTCTATCGTTGTTGCTGACATCGAGCAGGCTAAGATTAAGGATATCGCTGACTACATGAACAAGTATCCGAAGGCTAAGGTAACCGTTAGCGGTTATGCTGACAAGGGTACAGGTAACGCTCAGATCAACGCTCGTCTGGCCGCTGGTCGTGCTGACGTTGTTGTTCGTGACCTGATTGAGAAGTACGGTATCTCTGCTGATCGTATCACTTACGACAGCTATGGTGACACTGTTCAGCCGTTCGCTGAGAATGATCTGAACCGTGTATCTATCTGTATTGCTAATCCCGAGTAATCAGAGGACTAATAAATAAATTATCCAAAAAGAAGGGGCATCGCTATTGTGATGCTCCTTCTTTCTTTATAGGATATAACTAGTGTTATTAGTAAACTAGTGTTACTGGTTCTTATTCTGTGGAGTCTATGATAACGCCATCACGCAGGTGAATGGTCCTGTCAGTGATGCTTGCGAGTTCTTCATCGTGCGTAACGATTACGAAGGTTTGCCCGAACTTATCTCGCAGATCAAAGAAGAGTTGATGGAGTTCTGACTTGTTTTTCGAATCCAAACTACCGCTCGGTTCGTCTGCAAGGATAACAGCAGGATTGTTTACTAAAGCTCTGGCCACTGCCACACGCTGCTTTTCACCACCAGATAACTCATTGGGCTTGTGTGAGGCGCGATCCGTCAGTCCCATGAAGTCCAGCAGTTCCATAGCCCGTTTCTTTGCTTCACTACGACTCTTCCCTGCGATATAGGCAGGAATCATGATATTCTCCAGTGCCGTGAACTCAGGAAGAAGCTGGTGGAACTGGAAAACGAAGCCAATATGAGTATTGCGGAAATCTGACAACTGTTTTTTACTCATCCTACTGATTTCCTTGCCGTCTATACAGATCTCACCGCTATCGGCCTTATCCAGAGTACCGATAATCTGCAACAGTGTTGTTTTTCCTGCACCGCTGGGACCAACGATGCTCACCACCTCTCCTTTGTCGATATGGAGGGTAATGCCTTTGAGCACATTCAGATTTCCGAAACTCTTTCTTACATCTTTAATATCAATCATTTTTCTCTACGAATTATACGTATTTTCTTTTCCTCTACGAATTAGGCGAATATGGCTAATTACTCTTCATTCTTTTCTTATTAGCGAACCAGTCGCGTATCTGCGTGTAAGCACTGAGTTGTTCACGTTTCTGTGGAGCAGCAAACGACATGCTATCCAAAGCCTCTCCGTATTGATCAGGGAAGATAATCATCAGGTTCTGCTGATGATAGTGTTGTTTCAGTTCCTGTGGCATCTTCTCGAATACCGATTTATACGACACCGTTCCCTTTCGTGCTGTCAGGACCACCAGCAGGTGGTCATCGTTTACCTGTTGCACCAGTTGAGGGAACTCGTTCCAGTGCCCCATCTGTTGATAGTCGGCCCTGATGTCAGGATAGATATTCTGAATATACTGACTGATGAGCGATAGGGTGGACTGTTTGCTATGGAACTGAATGCGACACTCCAGATTCTCAGCCACACGAGCAAGACGATCGATCCAACGATGGAACCCAGGTTCGAACTCTGCTCTGCTCGGCACGGCCACTTGTATTCTCCGTATCGTATTCAGAGGCTGTGCAAGTTTAACGATGATGATCTGTCTGTTCAGTTCCGTGAACAGATCCTCGGTAAACATGCCCCAGAAACTATCTGATTCGTTGGTCTGCTCATGCATTCCAAGAATGACCTCACTTGCATCAAACTCCTTGAAGGCGTGTATGATACCATTAGCAATATTCGTGGCTATACGACTCTGAGTCTGCATCCGTACATCCGCAGCAGCCGCAGCCTTTGTGGCATGTTCTAGCAGCTCCTTTCCCAGTTTCTGGTTCTTGGAAGTATTCTTATCGTCTAATACAACGTTTAGGCCAATCATCCCGCGGTTCAATCGCTCGTTTCTCATCAGGATAGCCAGATTTACCAGCGTATCCATGTTTTCGTGGTTCTTCAATGCCAATAAGATCTTCTCGTCATCACCCGTCTTTTCTTCATTTACAGGTGTGTCTTCCAAAACAATCTGTTGCGAAGCCTTCTCCGTGACAATCGATGAGATGACACAGGTAAACAGAATCATCATCACCACACCATTCAGCATTTCCGCATCCACCATGGCTTGTCCTCCCACCATCAGCTTCATACCCACCATGACGATGGCGATGGAACCAGCGGCATGCGCAGAAGTCAGACCGAACATCATGTGTCCGTGCGACAAAGGCAGTCGGAAACCGATGCTTGCCAGATAACCCGCAATCATCTTACCTACCGTACCTATTACCACTATGCAGCCCACGATGTATGCAGTATGCCAGCTCTCAAACAGTGCTCTGATATTGATGAGCATGCCCACACCAATCAAGAAATACGGAATGAAGATGGCATTGCCGATGAACTCAATCCTTCCCATTAGTGGTGAAACACGAGGTATATAGCGGTTCAGAAGCAATCCTGCAAAGAATGCCCCGAAAACCCCTTCCAGTCCGATGAATGATGTCATGGCCGCATTAAGGAACAAAATAGCCAGTACGAAGATGAACTGAGTCACCGCATCCGCATTCCTTCGAAGGAACCAGCGAGTGATTCTGGGGATGACAAAGGTGCCCGCAGCACAGTAGAGAAACAGCTTGACCAATATCCAAACCACCAGTACCGCCACACTACCCAGTCCTTTACCCTGTTGATACTGTTCAACTACACCCACAAACAACGACAGCGATAACAGAGCCAACAGCAAGGCTATCATACTTGCTCCTACGCTCAGACTTACGGCTTTATGGCGTTGTAGACCATATTTGCAGACGATAGGGTAGGCAATCAAGGTGTTCGAAGCCATGATGCAGCATAGTAGCAACGTGGTTTCCTTCGAGTAGTTCATCAAATAGATTCCTGCGAAATACACCAGAATGAAAGGCATCAGGAAAGTAAGCAGACCGAAGATAATCATTCTCTTCATGTGCTTCTTGATACCTTCCAGATCCATCTCCAATCCTGCCAGGAACATGATATAGTAAAGTCCTACCTGTCCGAACAACTCAAAAGAACCGTCGCGTTGGAGAATATTCAAGCCATATTGTCCCACGATGACACCAGCCAGTACCATACCGATGATGTGCGGAATACGCAACTTGCTCATAATCATCGGTGCGAACAAGATGATGAGCAGTACGATGAAGAAGATCCATGTACTGTCGGTAATGGGGAAGTATGAAGAAAAGTCAATCATTCTGAGTGCAAAATTACGAATTTTTCCTTCAATTCTGCGTATAATAGTCCGAAAAGTTGTTACTTTGATGGCAAACCATCGAACTTACAATGCACTCGGCATAAAAAAAGAATGAATTCTTTTTGTTCTGCACTCGTTTTTTCGTAACTCTGGCTTCGCCGAAGTTACAATACACTCGGCAATGAAAAGAAAAACAAGCTTTTCTTTTGCATTGCACTCGTTTTTTCGTAACTTTGCAGCCTAAAATCATAAACAAGTACATAATGAAAGTAGCAATTGTTGGTGCCAGTGGCGCAGTAGGACAAGAGTTCCTACGTATTCTTGATCAGCGTAACTTCCCGATGGACGAGCTGGTGTTGTTTGGTAGCGAGCGTTCTGCCGGTAGGAAATACACCTTCCGTGGTAAGGAAATCGAGGTGAAGTTGTTACAGCATAATGACGATTTCAAGGACATTGATATCGCCTTTACCTCAGCAGGAGCTGGCACATCCAAGGAATTTGCAGAGACCATCACCAAGTATGGCGCTGTGATGATCGACAACTCCAGTGCTTTCCGCATGGATGATGATGTGCCTCTGGTTGTACCTGAGTGCAATGCTGCAGATGCTCTGAACCGTCCTCGTGGTATTATTGCCAATCCCAATTGTACAACGATTATGATGGTGGTTTGTCTGCAGCCACTGGAGAATCTTTCACATATCAAGCGCATTCACGTGGCAAGCTATCAGAGTGCCAGCGGTGCCGGTGCTGCCGCCATGGCAGAGTTGGAACAGCAGTATAGCGAGATCGTTGAGGGCAAGTCTGTTACCGTGAAGAAATTCCCGCACCAGCTGGCCTATAACGTGATTCCTCAGATCGATGTATTCCAGCCCAATGGCTATACCAAGGAAGAGATGAAGATGTTCAACGAAACTCAGAAGATCATGCATACCGATGCTAAGTGCTCGGCCATGTGTGTTCGTGTGAGCTCTTTGCGTAGTCATAGCGAGAGTGTATGGATTGAAACCGAGCGTCCTATCAGCGTAGAAGAGGCACAGAAGGCCCTGGCTGCCGCTCCTGGCGTTACGTTGAAAGACGATCCTTCCAACCTGGTCTATCCGATGCCGTTAGATACAGCTGGTTTGGATGATGTCTATGTAGGACGTGTACGTAAGGATCTTTCCGATGAGAACGGACTTACCTTCTGGCTTTCAGGCGATCAGATTCGCAAGGGTGCAGCCCTCAATGCCGTACAGATTGGTGAATACCTGTTGCAAGAGAGAGACCTGCCATGCTTTGCATAAGCATTTTTAAAACAGTTATATACAACAATATCGCGTTTGTACTTAGGTTACAAACGCGATATTTCTTTTTTGTGTCGACAGTTGGATTCGGACCAACGACCCCCACCATGTCAAGGTGATACTCTAACCAGCTGAGCTATGCCGACTTTTCCATGGTGCGCCTAACAGGACTCGAACCTGCACGTCGTAAGACACCAGATCCTAAGTCTGGCGCGTCTGCCAATTCCGCCACAGGCGCATTCATGCAAAATGCGCTGCAAAGGTACAAAAAATCTGATTAAGTGAGAAGAAAACAAATGAAATTGTTTGTCTGCCGTGCAGTTTTTATTCAATAAGCGAGGGAACCTATAGTTTTTCCCACGCTGGGAATAAAACTTTCCCACGTTGGGAATAATTTGTTCCCACGTTGGGAATATTTCGTTCCCATGTTGGGAATCCGTGGTGACAAGTCATTTGACCTGTTAAATAATATAAAAATCCTATTGCTGCTTATTCCTCTTTCATCATTTCTTTTTACTTTTGCATTGATAAACGCGTGCAAGTGTTCGGAGGAAGTGTCTCTATCATGCGGCGCGATGATTGTTAATGTTAAACTAAAGAATGAAAGACATGAATTTCTTCAGGCTTTTATGGTTGTGTGTGATGTCGTTTTGCTGCAGTACGATGTGTGCAGACGAGGTGTTTCAGAAGGTGAGATCTGTGGATGAACTCAATGAAACCGACACGTATATCATCTGTGATGAGAACAGTTCCTATGCCGTCCGCAAGACGAACGGGAACTTCTTGGGTTTAATGGAGATTCGAAAAGACAATCTGAAAGGCGACTTTCTCATCATCGATCCTGATAAAGGTGTGGTTCCCGATGAGTTCCGATTGGTGTATGTAGCAGGTAATGTCTATTGTATCCAGTATGCTGTCAGCGGTGCGTTCCTTTACTATGATGGCAGTAGCAACTATCTGCGAAGCAAACAAGGAATGTCGACGAGCGAAAAGAACTGTCAGTGGTCCTTCAACACCACGGCGAAAGGGGTATGTGTGGATTGTACCAACAGGAATAACTATTTCATTTCTCCGTATTACTCAAAGTTCGGCGTATATACCCAGAAAAACGATCATGTCAAGACCTGCTTATATAAAAAGGTTGCCACGAAGGCGAAGCAAGTGGTAGTGGGCGAGGTAGGGTATGTATCCTTTGTGGCTCCCGCCCAAACTCATGTCACCGTACCTCAGAACTTGAAGGCTTATGTGGTGAGTCAGGCTTCTGCCGAAGAGGTTCTGCTGACGATGCTCAGTGCCATACCGAAGAATACGGCGGTCATTTTACATGGCGCTCCTGGCACCTACTACCTGAGTTATGCGCAGAATGCGAGTATCGTGGAAGGTAATCTGCTCAAGGTGAGCGATGGAACAGTAAAGGGTAATCGGCAGACCATCTACTCTCTTGCGAATATCGGAGGTGTTGTGGCTTTCTATCTGGTGGGCCAAGATGTCGTGATACCTGCGGGAAAGGTCTATCTGCAGATCAACCATCAACAAGCATCCCAGGCGAGATGTCTTACGATGCGTATGCATGAACAACAAGGAGTGGCAACGGGAGAAGATGAGAGATTAGAGATGAAAGATGAGAGAATAGCGTTGCGATGGGAGGGACTGTTATTCAAGAACGGGAGGAAATACTTGATTAAACGGAAATAACACGAAAGGACATACATGAAAACATACGTTCAACCTTGGATCTGTAAAGTGAAAGGAGAGTCAGAAACAGCGCTGCAATTACAGTCAGCTGAAAAGGTTTTGCAGGTATCGGAAACAGAAATAACCGACTCCAATCAGATCTTGTCGAAAGAGAATGCTCTATACTTCGACCTTTGGGAGTATAAGGAGGAAGCGGATGGAGTGGAGAGTGAATGAATCACAGCTGTACTTGAATGCTCATATGTTGCGCGTCAAAGTGCAGACCTGGTCGGTTGAGGAATTGTCCCAGACTGCCATTGGAGGCTAGCTCCTTTGGCGAACCGATAGCGATAGGCTGTTTCGGCTGCATGAGCCAGAGCGTGTCGGCCATCTGTAAGGCCAGCTCCAGATCGTGAGTGGAGAGGAAGATGGTTTTCTGAGTCTCCCTACTGAGCTTTTTCAGTAAGTGCAGGATTTCCACCTTACTCGGATAATCAAGGAAGGCTGTGGGCTCATCAAGATAGATCACGGGCGTTTGCTGCGCCAAGGCTTTGGCAATCATCATCTTCTGTCGTTCACCATCCGATAGCGTCTGCACCATCCGTTCACTCAGTTCCTCAATTCCCACCATTTGGATGCTTTGCCGCACCACTTCCTGGTCATCCTTGTTCAATCTTCCCCAAAAGCCCGTATAAGGTGCACGACCCAACGCCACCAGTTCGCTAACCGTCATGTTCTGCACATCCGGCTTGGTGGTCAGTACCACTCCTATCAGTTTGGCAATCTCACGGTCGGTGAGCTGTGCGAGATTCTTTTCGTCAACAAAGATCTCTCCACTCAGCGGTGGTTGGAAGGCACTGAGGGTGCGGAGCAGGGTTGACTTTCCCACACCGTTAGGACCGATAAGACAGGTGAGCTCGCCAGGACGGATAACCGAGGAAATATGCTCAGCGACAACCTTCTGGTTGTTCTTTTGCTGGTAGCCGATGGAGAGGGAGTTGAGGGAAATCATTATAAATTGAGAATTGAAAATTGAAAATTGAGAATTGTGAATTGAAAGTTAGTGGGATGCTACAGCGTTTCGGGCGAACTCGATGATGGAGTCAAGTCCGCGTACTGCATCTTCTGACTTCAGCGCCACGGAATAGTCGGGTGCGATACCTCCTTCAGTACTCTGTTTGTTGATGTCGTACATCGGACAAGCTGAGAAGCGCACGCCCCAGCCGTTAGGCAGTTCACTACTGAAAGGCATTCCCGCACCACCGCCGGTATGGTCGCCAACGATGATGGCTCCACAGCATTTCATGTATTTCACGAACTCGTTCGCAGCACTATAAACCTGTCGGTTGGTAAGCACAAACACAGGTTTATGCCAGCGCACCCCATTGCTCGGCTTGAGGCGCTGCTCTTCCATTGCCGAGAAGTCGTTATGCCCCTTTCCGGTCTTGTGGCGCATGTAACCAACAAGAATCTCCTCATTGGTGAAACGCGCGGCCAGTTTCTCAGCCACAGACAGCAGACCGCCGCTGTTATTGCGGATATCAATGATGAGGGCCTGACAGGGTGCGAACTCTAACAAAACCTGATCAATGTTCCCTGCCCCGAAGTCGCTCTGGAACGATGAGTACTGCAGGTAACCTACGTTATCATCGAGGATCTTGTACCGCAGGGAAGAAGCAATCTTATAGTCGGTTCCCAGATAATTATTGATGAGCAGCTCGTCGTAGTTCTCGGGGTAGTCCTCGTGCCACGACCAGTTGCGGGCCATGTCGAAAGAAGAGAAGATGTTCACATGACCGTCCTTCAGTTCCGACAGCATGTTGGCGCATACCTCAAAGAGATGAGCATCACTCATGCCGGCATTCAGCTGCTTTTGGTACTTCGTATGAACCTCATCCCAGTTCACCCCTTTCTCATCGAAGAAACAGTAGTGTTCGTCCATGATCTTCCACAAAGCCTCGAAGTTTCCGTCAGGACTATCGGGGAACTCCTCTTCGTCGATGCAGGAAGAGAGGAGCAGGGAGCACAGGGGTATGAGAAGGAAGAAATATCGGTAACGTATCATGATTAACGGAATAAAGGTCGGACCAGTCCGATGAGTAACATATGTGAGTAGGTATGGTATTTCAGCTTATTTACCTCCGCCTGCTGGTAGTCGCCCAGATAGCCAATGCGGAAAGTGAGTCGCTTCACCGTTACATCGAGTGTCAGCTGCTGTCTTAAAGAAGGAGCACAGAAAGATGTGGTGGGAACGATATTATGGTCGTAGTTACCACGCGAGAAGATCTCATAATAGCTCTGTCCGTAATTCGGACTGAACATCAGTCCCAACAGCGGAGCAGACAGCTCATAGCGAAGGAACGATTGCTTGCGGAAAAGCGGGAAACGCCAGACAGACAGTACATCAGGACCGATTTGCAGATAGGCACGGGCTTGTGCCGGGTTGTTGGAATTACGGGTGTTATACAGGAAGCCAACGCCCCCTTCTGCTTGTCCGCCTGCCTCTATCCGCCAGCTGTCGTTCAGTTGCCAACCATGTCGGATGGCATATCCGACAGAGAAGAGTCCACCCAGTTCATTACTGTTATCGGCCCGCTGCGCAGCATGTTGAAACGCTATTGAGAATGTCGTCTGACTGTTCCATTTGGGGCGTTTGAGCCATTGGCGATGCGATTGGGTGAGGATGCGCAGTTCAGTACCTGAATACTTTTCAGGACTGATATAGGTATCAAGGATATTGGTGGAGCCGATTCCCACCATGTCAACCTTGTAGTTAACCTCCTGCGCCGTAGCAACCAGTGTGCAAAACGTGCATAGCGTCCCTATGAACAACTTTTTATAACTCATCGGGGAACAAACTTAGTTGACCATCTTCTTCTTGGTAGATGTCTGATGGGGTAGAAGAGGTTTCCGGTGAATCCGAAGTTTCCGATTCATCCCCTTCATCTGTTATTTCCGCATCTTCCGTATCTTCTGTATCCTCCGTTTCCTCTGGTTCAGGGAATCGCTGAGGCTCCAGTTCCTCGATACTGCCGATAGACCATGTACTGATACGCTTCCCCTTCGCCTTGAAACCCTTCACGGCGATGAATTGCTCCGCATCAATCTCCATCGGTTCGCGGTAGGCATCGTTTCCACCAAAGACAACCTTGATGAGCGGATAGACCGTATCAGTAAGGATAATCAGTTGCGAGTTGGCATTCTCGCCCAAGAAGTTCTGCTTGCGCTTCGAGGCTTCCACCACAAACCGCTTGAGATAAGGGTAGCCCTGCTGGTCGGCATCATAGAGAACTACCGTCCACACCTTGTCGGGCTGGTATTTCTCAATGCGCAGGATATTGTTCTCGTAGTGGTTCGACACATCGAAATTCGTGAGGTAGAACTCACCGTTCTTCAGAATCACCAATATCTGGTCGTCATCATGGAACTCCCCGAGGAATTGTCCGTGTTCATCGTAGTTCAATCGGTTGATATCGGGATCGAACCATATCTTTCTGCCACCCAGTGTAGAGTGCCCATGACTCTTCAGTGAGATGCGGTGCACGGGATATTTCGTCAGCAGATAACCTTTCGCATTCTTTCCCTTGATGAGCAGCTCACTGAAGTCCTTGTCGATAAACAGTTTCTTCTTATGCACACTGGGTTCGAAGGTAATCTTGATAACCTCCGCCTCTCCGTTCGGGTTCGCCGTAAAATAGAGAACCCTGCTTCCTTCCTTTCCTTGGGTCAGGTCATACTCACGGTCGCGTGTCACACTGGTCACATTGAACCTCTTGATGAAATAGAAGCCCTTGCGCCCGTCGCGATACACCACGTTATAGATGGTACGACTGTCGTTCTTCTTGAATACCGCCAGGTAGATGATGTTCTTACCCACGAAGATCTTGTCTGCCACACGGATAATCTTATATTTACCGTCGCGGTAGAAGATAATGATATCGTCGATGTCGGAACAGTTGCACACGAACTCATCCTTCTTCAGTCCTGTACCGATGAATCCGTCCTGTCGGTTGATATACAGTTTCTCGTTGGCCTCGGCCACCTTTGTTGCCTCAATGGTGTCGAAGTTACGTATTTCCGTAAGACGAGGATGGTCGGCTCCGTATTTATCCTTCAGATACTGGAACCACTTGATGGTGACACGTACCATGTGTGCCAGCTTATCATCGATATCGGCAATCTCGTCTTTCAAGCGGAGAATCAGTTCGTCGGCCTTGTCACTGTTGAACTTCAGGATGCGTGCCATCTTGATGTCCATGAGCTTGAGGATATCGTCCTTGCTCACCTCACGGATCATTTGCGGATAGTACGGTGTCAACCGGTCGTCGATATGTTCACAGGCAGCATCCATGGTTGGAGCCTGCTCGAATTTCTTGTCCTTATAGATGCGCTCCTCGATGAAGATCTTCTCCAACGAGCAGAAATGCAACTGTTCCAGCAGCTCGTGCTTGCGTATTTCCAGTTCCTTCCGCAGCAGACCCATCGTACTGTCAACCGAATGGCGCAGCACATCACTCACCGTCAGGAACTGCGGTTTATTGTCCTCGATGACACAACAGTTGGGCGAGATGTTGATCTCACAGTCGGTAAACGCATAAAGCGCATCAATGGTCTTGTCGGAAGAAACACCTGGTGACAGATGAACCTGTATCTCCACCTCGGCAGAGGTAAGGTCGGTAACGTGCTTCGCCTTGATCTTCCCTTTCTCAATGGCCTTTGTGATACTCTCACACAAGGTGTTCACCGTCTTGGAATAAGGCAGTTCACGAATCACCAGTGTCTTGTTGTCGAGCTTCTCGATCTTGGCACGCACCTTCAGCAGACCGCCCCGCTGCCCGTCGTTGTATTTGCCCACATCAATGCTGCCGCCAGTGGGGAAGTCGGGATACAAGGTGAATGGCTCTCCTTTCAGGTAGGCGATGGCCGCCTCGCAGATCTCATTATAGTTGTGCGGCAGGATCTTCGAGCTCAAACCCACGGCAATACCCTCAGCACCTTGAGCCAGCAACAACGGGTATTTGGCGGGCAGGGTAATCGGTTCCTTGTTCCTTCCGTCGTAGCTTAGCTGCCACTCGGTGGTCTTGGGATTGAAAACCACGTCGAGTGCGAACTTCGAGAGTCGTGCCTCAATATATCGGGGTGCCGCAGCACGGTCGCCCGTCAGGATGTTTCCCCAGTTTCCCTGGCAGTCAACCAACAGGTCTTTCTGTCCTAACTGCACCAGTGCATCACCGATGGAAGCATCGCCGTGCGGATGGAACTGCATGGTATGTCCTACTATGTTCGCCACCTTGTTGTAACGACCGTCGTCCATGCGTTTCATGGAGTGCAGGATGCGGCGTTGCACAGGCTTCAGACCGTCCTCGATATGAGGGACGGCACGTTCCAAAATAACGTAAGAAGCGTAGTCCAGGAACCAGTTCTGGTACATACCACTCAGGTGGTGTACGGCAGCCGCATCGAAGCGGTTTACAGGTTTGTAGTCGGAGTGACTGTCTTCACTCAGTGTGTCGTCAGATTCTATATTCTTGATTTCGTCGTCCATTTTACTCAAATTTAACGCAAAAATACAAAGAAATTTTGAAAAAAGCAGTAACTTTGCGCCAAATTTCGAAATTTTAGTAATTTATTATGGCACAGGAAGACGTTTTTAAGAAGATCGTATCACATTGCAAGGAATATGGTTTCGTATTTCCCAGCAGTGAGATCTACGATGGATTAGGCGCTGTTTATGACTATGGTCAGAACGGTGTTGAACTGAAGAACAACATCAAGGAATACTGGTGGAAGAGCATGGTACTGCTGCACGATAACATCGTGGGTATCGACTCGGCCATCTTCATGCACCCCACAATATGGAAGGCCAGCGGACACGTGGATGCCTTCAATGATCCGCTCATCGATAACCGCGACTCCAAGAAGCGCTATCGTGCAGATGTCCTTATCGAGGATCAGATTGCCAAGTACGAGGAGAAGATCCAGAAGGAGATTGACAAGGCAGCCAAGCGTTTCGGCGACAGCTTCGACGAGCAGAAGTTCCGCGAGACAAACGGTCGTGTGCTGGAGAACCAGCAGAAACGTGACGCCCTGCACGAGCGTTATGCCAAGGCCATGAACGCCATGGATCTTGATGAGCTCAAGCAGATCATCCTCGACGAGGAGATTGTTTGTCCCATCAGCGGTACCCGTAACTGGACCGATGTGCGTCAGTTCAACCTGATGTTCTCCACCGAGATGGGTGCCTCTGCCGACAACTCCATGAAGATCTACCTGCGTCCTGAAACGGCTCAGGGTATCTTCGTGAACTACCTGAATGTGCAGAAGACCGGTCGTATGAAGATTCCTTTCGGTATCGCACAGATCGGTAAGGCATTCCGTAACGAGATCGTGGCCCGTCAGTTCATCTTCCGTATGCGTGAGTTCGAGCAGATGGAGATGCAGTTCTTTGTAAAGCCGGGTACAGAGCTCGAGTGGTTCCCCAAGTGGAAGCAGACTCGTATGGCTTGGCACCAGGCACTGGGCTTCGGCGCTGAGAACTATCGTTTCCACGATCATGAGAAGCTGGCTCACTATGCCAATGCCGCTACCGATATCGAGTTCCACATGCCGTTCGGTTTCAAGGAGGTGGAGGGAATCCATTCCCGCACCAACTTCGACCTCTCTCAGCATGAGAAATACAGCGGTAAGAGCATCAAGTACTTCGATCCCCAGAGCAACGAGAGCTACACACCGTTCGTCATCGAGACATCCATCGGTGTGGATCGTATGTTCCTTTCCATCATGTGCCACTCCTATCAGGAGGAGCAACTGGAGAACGGTGAGACCCGTGTGGTCTTGAAGCTGCCTGCAGCCCTTGCACCTACCAAGCTCGCCGTACTGCCGTTGGTAAGAAAAGACGGTCTGCCAGAGAAGGCTCGCGAGATCATCGACAACCTGAAGTTCCACTTCAACTGCAGCTACGATGAGAAGGACACCATCGGTAAGCGCTACCGTCGTCAGGATGCAGTGGGCACACCGTATTGTGTGACAGTCGACTACGACACACTGAAAGACAATACCGTAACCCTTCGTTTCCGTGATACGATGGAGCAGGAGCGTGTCAACATCGATCAGCTGTTGGGCATCATCGAGGACAAGGTGAGCATCGCCAGTCTGTTGAAGAAGCTTCAATAATCATCAACGAGTATGAAGAAAACCACCTATCAAAGATTACTGGTGCTTGCATGGGCAGTGCTGATGGTACTGCCCATGGCATTGTTCACTTCCTGCAGTGAGAGTGACGAAGAGGTAACGGAGTTCGACAACTGGCAGGAACGGAACGACACCTATTTCAATGAGGTGTACAGCCGTGCCAAGGGCATCAATTCAGGTGAATGGAGAGTCTTCCCCAAGTGGAGTCTCAATACCGAGGTTGCCACAAAGGCAGAAGACTATATCGTTGTCCAGGTCCTTGAGTCGGGCTCGGGCAGCGATTGTCCGCTCTATACCGACTCGGTGTCTGTCCATTACTCTGGCCGACTGATACCATCAGCTTCCTATCCGGAAGGGTATGAGTTCGACAAGAGTTGGGCAGGTTCCTACCAAGCTGCGGTGTCAAAGCCGTATTCCGGAAGGGTTTACAGCTTCGTTGACGGTTTCGCAACAGCACTCCAGCAGATGCATGTAGGCGACCATTGGAAAGTGTATATCCCCTATCAGCAGGGATATGGCAGTACCTCCGGTAGCATACCTGCTTATTCCACACTGATCTTTGATTTGCGACTGGCAGGTTGTTATAAACCTTAAGTACCGATAAAAAGAAATGAGAAGTGGCTATTTGGTCACTTCTCATTTATAAACTTGTTCTAAATCTTTCTTTTTTTATGTGGTATGACCGTTTTAGCGGTTCTGCATATCATGGTCTAACCACATGCCTGTAATTGCGAAGACTGCAAACAGGGCGCACAATGTTGAAATACTCATGTTGTTACCCTTTCCTGAAATTTAATATGTTCAACTTCTATGTATAGTCCCGCCCTCACGGGCATCGTGTTATCCTTTATCCAACCTTTTCTTACCTTAACTAAACCTATTTGATACTCTTTTAAACCTAAAACTAAAAACCTATGAAAACCTATGAAAAAACTATCGAACCTTTATACAATCTTTACCTTAGTAATTCTAATACCTCTTGATTTCGAGTGCAAAGATACGACTGTTTACGCACACAGCAATGGATTTTCGTCATTTTTATCTTAAAAATGCACTTTTCTTGATTTAAGTCAAACACATTTATCCCTTTGAGACTTAGTTAGTTCGGAAATATGTATTACCTTTGGCTTCGCCGAAAGTACTCCCGCTCGGAAAAACTCAAAATACTTTTTGGTTTTTCGCTCACTTAATCGTACCTTTAACTCCGTTGAAGGTACTCACGTTCGGAAAAACTCAAAATACTTTTGGTTTTCCGCTCACTTAATCGTACCTTTGCAAAAAGATGTCGAATAGGAAGAGTGAAGTGCTGTTGGGCATGATCCGTGGTGGACAGCCCATGACAGGCGGTCAGAAACTCAATCTGATCGTCCAGTTGAGTATTCCTTCCATCTTGGCGCAGATTACCAGCGTCATGATGTTCTTCATCGATCAGGCCATGGTGGGACGAATCAGTGTGGAGGCGGCAGCCGCCTGCGGACTGGTGGAGTCGAGCACTTGGCTCTGCGGTAGTATGACGAGTGCTGCCTCCATGGGCTTCTCCGTTCAGGTGGCACATTTCATCGGAGCAAACGATTTCGGCAAGGCGCGCGATGTATTCCGCCACGGACTATTATGTACGCTCATTTTCAGCTTGTGTATCATGGTGGCCGGACTTCTGATAGCGCCTCGTCTTCCTTATTGGCTGGGGGGTGGTGCTGATATCGCCGCCGATGCCACCACCTATATCTCGGTGTTCATGCTGGCCATCCCTTTCTTCCAACTGTTCGGACTGTCGGGCGGTATGCTGAAATGTTCGGGTAACATGCGCATCCCGAGTATGTTGAGCATCATCATGTGCGTGCTGGATGTGACGTTCAACTTCATCCTTATTTTCATCTTCCATCTCGGCGTACTCGGTGTGGCCATGGGAACAGCCCTTTCCATCATTATCGTGGGAAGTGTGCAGACCTACTATGCCGTTGTCAAGAGCGACAAGCTGGCCTTAATAAAAGAAAGGATTTTGGTTAAATACGTCAACTGGGACTATATCCGCAATGCCTTGCACATCAGTCTGCCGATGGCAGCTCAAGGTATTCTCATGAGTGGTGCCCAGATTGTGAGTACGATGATTGTGGCTCCGTTGGGGAATATCGCCATTGCCGCCAACACCTTTGCCATCACCGCCGAGAGTCTGTGCTACATGCCAGGCTATGGATTAGGTGAGGCTGCCACCACGTTGGTGGGACAGAGTATGGGGGCAGGACGAAAGGAGCTGTGCCGCAGCTTTGCATGGATGACCGTTTCCTTAGGCATGATGGTCATGGCCGTGATGGGCGCTGTGATGTTCCTCTTCGCCCCGGAGCTGATGATGCTGATGACGCCTGTGCAGGAAATCGTGGATCTGGGTGCATCCGTATTGCGCATCGAGGCCTTTGCCGAACCGATGTTCGCAGCCTCTATCGTATGCTACAGTGTCTTTGTGGGTGCTGGCGATACCTTGCGCCCGGCAGCGATGAACCTTTGCTCCATGTGGCTGGTACGACTCACCCTGGCTGCTTGGCTGGCCAAGGACTATGGTTTGCGGGGTGTGTGGACGGCTATGGCCATTGAGTTAACCTTCCGAGGAATCATTTTCCTGTGGCGCATGCTCCGTGGGAACTGGATGAGAGGGGTGGTTCATCGTTGAAGATCATCTGAAATCGTATGGAAGACTCCAAGCAGTTTAACGAAGAACAGTTGGCGGTGATCGAAGTCATGGGCGGTTACCACCTGGTGCTGGCTCCTCCGGGATGCGGTAAGACCGCAGTCTTGGCAGAGCGTATCCTGCGTGCCCATCAGCGCGGCGTCCCTTTTGCCGATATGGCTTGTCTCACCTTCACCAACCGGGCTTCGCGTGGCATGAAAGAGCGTATAGAGGCATCGGTAGGTCCTTTGGATACCAGTGAGCTGTTTGTGGGGAATGTCCATCGTTTCTGTTCGCAGTTCCTGTTTGCCAACCAATTGGTGGCCGAAGGAACCACCATCATCGACAATGATATGTCGGTCAGCATCATTGCCGACTACATGGGAGAGGATGAACTGCATATCTTAGGCGACAACAAGAAACGACAGCAATATGCGCAGGTGATGAACCTCCAGCATCTGATGTACCAGTGTCGCAAGCATTATCCCGGCGACCTGATGATTCACCGCGAAGTACTCTCACCGATGGTCTTGCGTGAGCTGTGCACCGATTTCAGTCTGTCGTACTCGCAAGACTCGGTCATCGAGCTCTATGAACACATTGAGTATTACGCCAGTCTGCCGATATTCCTGAGCGCTGAGGCGCAGTCGCTTATCAGGGCTTTATATGGTGCATGGTGCTATGAAAAGTATAAACGGGAGCATAACCTGCTCGACTTCGAAGACCTGTTGCTGACCACCTACGATGAGGTGACTGCAAAACCTCAGGGCGCTGATGAGGAAAAGCCGCTGAAGAAGTTCCACTGGATACAGGTGGACGAGGTGCAGGACCTGAATCCATTACAGTTAGCCATCATCGACCTGTTCACTGCCGAGAATGCCACGGTGGTCTATCTGGGCGATGCTCAGCAGGCCATCTTCTCTTTCATGGGAGCGAAACTCGACACCCTGAACATGCTGCGGCAGCGTTGCGGAACCACCGGTCTGCATAATTTCTATGTCAACTACCGTTCTCCTAAGTACCTGTTGGATATCTACAACACCTATGGTGAACAGCAGTTGGGCATTGCCAAGGACCTGCTGCCCAGATCGTATGAAAAGGGTGAGGAAAAGACCGAACCTACCGGTCAGGTGGAGTTAGTAGGCAACGACACCCTTGTGGAATCATGTCATGAGGTGGCTCAAAGGGTAAAGCATTTCTATGAGGCCAACCCCGATGAGACCATTGCGGTGGTAGTGGCCTTTAATGCAGATGCCGACGAGGTGAGTAAGATGCTCCGTGTGCCCCATTTCAAAATCTCCGGTATCGATGTCTTCAGCACACCCGATGTCCGTCTGCTGCTTTCCCATTTCAATGTGGTGATGCAGGAGAACAACTTCATTGCCTGGGCAAGGATCTTCACCGGACTGAAACTTTTCGGGAGTCATTCGGCCGCGCGCCAGTTCACGCATGAGGTGATGAACCATGCGCTGTCCCCCACGGATTTTCTGGAGTATGCTGACTCTTCCTATCTGAATGAGTTCCTGAAAGACTATGCGCAACGGGAGTTCGTGATCTTTGATACGGAGACCACCGGACTGAACGTCTTTGAAGACGATGTGGTGCAGATAGCTGCCATCAAGGTTAAGGACGGTAGGGTGGTGGATGAGCTCAACATGTTTATCGAGACCGACCGTGCTATTCCCGCCATGCTGGGCGACACCGTGAATCCTTTGGTAACAGCCTATGCCAATCATGCGCACCTCACGCACCGCGAGGCCATGGCCCGCTTTGCCGAATTTGCGGCAGGAAGCATACTCTTAGGTCATAACGTGAACTACGACTACCAGATTATGGATCACAATATGCAGCGCTATTGTCAGGGCTGCAGAATGGCACAGCTATGGCCGCATTACTACGATTCCCTCAAGCTGATGCACCTTGTGGCTCCGCAACTGAGGAGCTACAAGCTCAAGGACCTGCTGGTAACTCTTCAGTTGGAAGGAGAGAACTCACACATGGCTAACGACGATATCCTGGCTACGTTCAATGTGGTGAATTCGTGCTATCAACGGGGAAAGCAGCTGATTGAGGAGCAGCATTCCTTCCTTCAGCACTATGCCTCGTTGGCTGCCCGTTTTCGTCATCTCTATGGAAACCTCTACTCGCATACCCGTCAGCTGTTGTACCAACGCAGCGCTGAATCCCATCTGGTAACCGAAATGCAGTATGTCTATGAGCAGTTGCGTGAAATCAGAAGGATAGGAGATATTCCCAAGCTGCCCTATATCCTGGATTATTTCTCTGACGATATGCTGCAAGGGGAGGAGTCGTTATACGAACAGCTCTCAACACATCTACAGGAAATCAACACCATGAAGGAAGCTGATCTCTGCGGCAGTAAGAGTATGCGTGAACGGGTATTCGTCTCCACCGTCCATAAAGCGAAGGGCTTGGAGTTCGATAATGTGATTGTCTATGATGCGGTAAAAGGGAAGTTCCCCAGCTATTATGCCGATGAAACCGCCATTCAGGGAGAGGAGGCGCGCAAGTTCTATGTGGCCATCTCGAGGGCCAAGAAACGACTCATCGTTACCTATTCGCGCCAGTCTGTGTCGCCATGGGGAAAGGTCATACGACGGGAAATCACGCCTTATCTGCGTTCCATCCGTTCTTTCTTCTAAATCATAGTGCTATTCTCTTGCCTCTTGCCTCTTGCTTCTTGCCTCCTTTATTATATTCTCTCCCCGATGCGATCGTAGAACTGCGTGATGATGTCTAACATCTCGCTGGGCAGATATTCAAAGGCCTTCTCAATCAGTACTTCGGGCACCTCGTAGAAAGCCTCGGCCAAGGCACCCGTGATGTTCGCCTTCGTGTCGGTGTCACCATCGGCCAGCACGGCAATGCGTATGGCATCCTCAAAGTTCTGACTCTCTAGGAAACAGCGTATCGCCATCGGAACCGTTTCCATGCAGGTAACATCAAAGTGATTCTCACTACCTATCTTATAGATGTCGCGCAACGGAAGAATCTCGTATCCCCATTTTTTCTCCACCTTGCGCTCCACCTCGTCCTTGGTAATCCTGCACGTACGCAGCCAGTAGCAAAGGGTGGCAATACACTCCGCTCCCTTGATACCTTCGGGGTGGTTATGCGAAGGCATGGCTGTAAGACGAGCCTGTTCCTTCACATCTTCGTAATCATCATAGAGCCAGGCCACCGGACTGACGCGCATAGCCGATCCGTTACCGAACGAATTGTAGGGCTGCGGGTCATCGCTGTTAATCCATTGATAGAACTTCCCCCCATAGCTGCCCATGGGATGAGGATAGCGGCGGCACCACTCCAAGAGGGCGTCGCGGTAGCTCTTTCCGTTCATAATGGCATCCGCAATGGCAATTGTACAAATGGTATCGTCTGTATAACTGCATTCAGGTGTAAATAGCTTGAATCCGGGCTTGGGAGGCTCAGAGAATTCAAAACGCGACCCAACGATATCTCCGATGATTGCTCCTAACATAATAATAGGTATTTAGTAGTTTGTGGTCCAACCGGGAATCGAACCCGGATCTAATCTTTAGGAGAGACTTGTTCTATCCATTGAACTATTAGACCAAAAAGATAGTGCAAAGGTAGTGCAAACCGAGCGAAAAACCAAGAAAAAGCTTGTTTTTCTTTGTTTTTCCGAGTGCAGCCTACCTTCGACGAAGTCAAAGGTACGAAAATTAGGAAAAGATGCCACTGAAAGAAGAAAAAAAAACTGTTTTCGATAACAATTGAGAAAAAATTCACGACTTAACATTTTATCTACTAAAAGAAAACATTTAACTACCCCCCTATTACAAAAAAGTCCATACCTTTGCACACGAAACACATAACTACGTTACAATATATATTCGTCATCTTCAGGTGATCTGAATGAATGACAAAGTCGTTAAAGTTTTGCAGGTTGAACATCAAACTCAAGTTTAGGGAAAAGCTACAGGCTGCACATCCATGTGCAGCCTGATTTGTTTTCAGGAAATCAAGTCCCAACTTCAACAATTCCATTGAATCGTTTGCTGCTTTCACGAAAAACCACTAATTTTGTAGGCAAATTACAAACCTTTTGCACATGAAACGAATACTTTTACTTCCGTGCCTCTTGATCATGGCTGCTGTGACGTGGGCACAGGGTCCGTATAATTCACGCGATTATTATCAGGCTGCCGATGGAAAGAAAGGGGCGGCACTGAAGACCGCGCTGTGTGGTATCATCTATAACAGAACGGAAAGATCGTATGATCAACTATGGACTGATTTTAGAAAAACAGACAAGCGCGATGATGGGAAAGTGTGGGATATGTATTCAGGTATTTCAAACTATATCTTTGGAACCCATCAGGCCGGTAATTATTCAGGCGAAGGAGAAGAAAATGGAGGCTTATATAATCGTGAACACTCGTTTCCTAAGAGTTGGTTTGGGGCAAGTCAAACCGTGAAGCCTCCTATGTACACAGATTTGTTTCACCTTTATCCCACTGACGGTTATGTAAACGGCATGCGCAGTAATTATCCTTTTGGAGAGACGAAAGGAGAATCATACAAATCCGCTAACGGTTTTAGCAAGTTAGGTTCTTGTACTTACCCTGGTTATACGGGAAAGGTTTTTGAACCTAATGATATCTACAAAGGCGACTTTGCGCGTACCTATTTTTATATGGTAACGTGTTATGAGGAAAAACTGCCCGATTGGTACGCTAACTATTCTGAATCAAAACCAACTCTTGATGGCAACACTTATCCTGGTTTTCAAACATGGCAGTTGAATATGTTGATGACTTGGGCTGCAAACGATCAGGTAAGCGATAAGGAATACAACCGTAACATTGCGGTGTATGATATTCAGAAAAACCGTAATCCGTTTATCGACTATCAAGGACTGGAGCAATATATCTGGGGTAGCATGAAGGATGAACCTTTCAGCTACGATAACTACAAGGTGCCCGAGAACTATACGGTGTATATACCAGGCGATGGTCCAGGTCCTGATGATCCTCCCGGCCCTTTAGGCGATGGGAATGTATATAAGCGTGTAAATTCGATTGAAGATTTGGAAGTTGGTGCGGGCTATATCATCGTGTGTGAGTCGAAGAATATGGCCATGGCCGAACAGAATAGCACTAACAGCTTCCGCACTCATGTCAGTCTCACCACCACAAATGGTGCTGTGACAACAGAGGTGAACAAAAGCGGCAAACCTTATGAGCTGACATTAGGCACATACAATGGTAAATATACCCTCTATGATGCTACGGATGAGGTTTATCTCTCCCAAACATCGAAGAACAATATTAACGCTGCAGATAAACCTTCGGCTAATGGAGCCTTATGGACAATTTCTTTCAACGGCAATAACGCAGTTATCACAAGCTCTTACAGTACCGGTTACACGATCCAGTATAATAGTAACAAGGGTCAAGAACGATTCGCTGGTTACTCATCGAGTCAGAACCCTGTCCAACTCTACAAGCGCCAGCCTGTAAGCACCGGCATAACAACAGAGGCAGCCTTCCCCATTGACAAGGCGAAGCCCAACACCATCATCTACGACCTACAGGGCCGCAAGGTGGGTACAACAGTAAATGGAACACCCCACCTGAAGAAGGGTGTTTACATTATGAGTGGAAGAAAGGTTATTGCTAAATAGGATTATCCTACTTGACTACCTGGTTTCACATCCTTGGTCGTGGTAACCACGCTGAGGCTCTCGTCGGCATCCACGGCAGAGAGAATCATACCCTGACTCTCGATGCCCATCATCTTGCGCGGCTCAAAGTTAGCCACGAAGAGGATGCGCTTGCCGATCAGCTCCTCGGGATTCTCATAGAAGGCAGCAATACCTGAGCAGATGGTGCGGTCGGTACCAGAGCCATCGTCGATGGTGAACTGCAACAGCTTCTTCGACTTCTTCACCTTCTGACAGTCCTTCACCAAGCCCACACGGATGTCGAGCTTCTCGAACGTTTCGAAGTCCACATTCTCCTTGATAGGAGCAGCCTTGTAGGCAGCAGCCTCATTAGCCTTCTTGGTAGCCTCTAACTTATCCAGCTGCTTCTGGATCGTCTCGTCCTCAATCTTCTCGAAGAGCAGAGAGGGCTCGCCTAACTGATGACCATCCTTCAGCAGATCAGTGCTTCCCAACTGTTCCCATTCAAATGAATCGATATTCAACATCTTGCGCAGCTTCTTACTGCTGAACGGCAGGAATGGCTCAAAGGCAATGGCCAGGTTGGCAGTCAGCTGCAAGCAGATATTCAGGATGGTCTCGCAACGCTTCGGATCAGTCTTCCATACCTTCCACGGCTCGCACTCGGTGATATAACGGTTACCGATACGTGCCAGGTTCATGGCCTCGAACTGCGCATCGCGGAACTTGAACTGCTCCAGCAGCGCCTCCACCTTCTCCTTCACATCCTTGAACTCCTCCAATGCCTGCTTGTCCACATCGAGCAGTTCACCGCAGGCAGGCACCACACCATTCCAGTATTTCTTGGTCAGCTGCAGCGCACGGTTCACGAAGTTACCATACACAGCCACCAGTTCGTTGTTATTGCGGTCCTGGAAATCCTTCCAAGTAAAGTTATTGTCCTTGGTCTCCGGTGCATTGGCGGTCAGCACATAGCGCAGCACATCCTGCTTGCCCGGCATGTCCACCAGATACTCATGCAGCCACACAGCCCAGTTCCTTGAGGTAGAGATCTTGTCATTCTCAAGGTTCAGGAACTCGTTGGCCGGCACATTATCAGGCATGATATACTTACCATGAGCACGCATCATCACAGGGAAGATGATGCAGTGGAACACGATATTGTCCTTACCGATGAAGTGCACCAGTCTTGTGTCCTCATCCTGCCACCATTTCTCCCAGCTGCCCCATTTCTCGGGCTCACGGTCGCACAGCTCCTTGGTGTTCGACACATAGCCGATAGGCGCATCGAACCACACATAGAGCACCTTACCGTCGGCACCCTCCACAGGAACAGGGATTCCCCAGTCAAGGTCGCGTGTCATGGCACGGGGCTGCAGATCCATGTCGAGCCAGCTCTTGCACTGACCATACACATTCGGTCGCCACTCCTTATGCTCCTCGAGAATCCACTGCTTCAGCCACTCCTGATACTCGTTCAGGGGCAGATACCAGTTCTTTGTCTCCTTCAGCACGGGGGTAGAGCCCGAGATGGTCGATTTCGGATTGATGAGCTCGGTAGGAGAGAGGTCACGACCGCATTTCTCGCACTGGTCGCCATAGGCGCCCTCTTTATGACAGTGCGGGCACTCGCCCGTCACGTAGCGGTCGGCCAGGAACTGCTTTGCCTCCTCGTCGTAGAGCTGGGTAGTAGTCTCCTCCGTCAGTTTCCCCTCATCATAGAGTTTACGGAACCATTCGGCGGCAAACTTATGATGTGTCTCCGATGTTGTCCTGCTGTATATATCGAACGAGATGCCGAACTCCTCGAAGCTCTTCTTGATCATCTCATGGTAGCGATCCACCACATCCTGCGGGGTGATCCCCTCCTTACGGGCACGGATGGTAATGGGCACACCATGTTCATCCGAACCACCGATAAACAGCACCTCGCGCTTCTTCAGTCGTAAGTAGCGCACATAGATGTCTGCAGGTACATATACACCGGCCAGGTGACCGATATGAACACCACCATTGGCATAAGGCAGTGCCGACGTCACCGTCGTTCTCTTGAATCTCTTGTTCTGTTCCATTTTTACCTAATTTGGGTGCAAAGGTACGAAAATTCTGAGTAAGAGAGAAGGAAAGTTCACTTTTCTTTATATTTCCGAGTGCATTATACCTTCGGCGGAGCCAAAGGTAGTAAAAAACGAGAGAAAAGCTTGTCTTACGCTAAGATGCCACGTTCTGCCCAATCACCCCTATCCAGACTGCGATACCCGATTGCTTCGCCGATATGAATACTCTGTACCTTCTCCGAGCCGTCAAGGTCAGCAATGGTACGGGCCACCTTCAGAATGCGACTGTAGGCACGTGCACTGAGTTTAAGTCGTTCCATGGCCATGCGGAGCATGTTTAGGCTTTCCGCGTCGGGTTCCGCATATTCGTGGAGCATGCGTTCGGTCATCTGAGCATTGCAGTGGATGCGCCCTTCGCCTTTCCCGGCGGGAAGTGCACTGAAGCGGGCCTCTTGTATCTGTCGGGCCTTGATCACCCGTTCGCGAATCTTCTCACTGGGCTCTCCTGGTTCCATCTGAGAGAGCTCAGCAAAGGGAACTGCCTGGATTTCACACTGGATATCTATACGATCGAGTAAAGGTCCTGATATCTTATTCATGTAACGTTGTATCTGTCCTGGGGTGCAGACACAATTGTGAGTGACGTCTCCGTAGTATCCACAAGGGCATGGATTCATCGATGCGACGAGCATGAAGGAACAAGGATACTCCACATTGTATTTGGCACGACAAATGGTAATCTTTCGGTCTTCCAAAGGCTGGCGAAGAACTTCAAGCACGGCTCTACTCAGCTCAGGAATCTCATCTAGGAAGAGCACCCCATTGTGGGCCAAGGAGATTTCACCGGGTTGGGGATTATTACCGCCTCCACAGAGTGCCGCTTGCGAGATGGTGTGATGCGGGGAGCGAAACGGACGTTGGGAGATGAGACTCATGCCATGTCCTAACTTTCCTGCTACGCTATGGATCTGTGTTGTCTCAAGACTCTCTGCCAATGATAGCGGAGGAAGAATACTTGGCAGTCGCTTGGCCATCATGGATTTTCCACTACCAGGAGGCCCCACCATGATCAGGTTATGTCCGCCAGCAGCCGCTACCTCCATGGCACGTTTCACATTCTCCTGTCCGCGAACATCGGCAAAATCCAGATCAAAGTGACACTGCTGCTGAAAGAACTCCTTCCGTGTGTCGATAACCGTAGGTTCATAATACTTTGAGCCATTGAAGAATTGGATGACGTCCATCAAACTCTCCATGCCATACACGGAGATGTTGTTCACCACTGCGGCTTCACGGATATTCTGCATAGGCACGATTAATCCCTTGAAATGTTCAGCACGAGCTCGAATCGCAACGGGCAGGGCACCCCTAATGGGCTGTAGTTTACCGTCGAGTCCCAACTCTCCGACCACCATGTATTCATGGAGATGACCGCGTTCCACCTTGTTGTTGGCAGCAAGAATAGCGATGGCTAAGGGAAGATCGTAGGCACTGCCCTCCTTCCGTAGGTCGGCAGGTGCCATATTCACAGTGATATCAGCTACAGGGAATTTGTATCCGATGTTCTGACAGGCAGCTGCAATACGGTCGCGACTCTCTTTGACTGCACTATCAGGCAGTCCTGTCAGGTGATACAGCACTCCTCTCGTCATGCTCACTTCGATGGTTACGGTGGTAACATCCAAGCCGTTTACGGCTGCACAGAAAGTTTTAACTAACATATTAGATTTATGATTAATGAATAGATTTCGGAGAGACTGAAGAAGAGGGGAGGTTAGGGTGTTTTCTTCTTCAACAACTCCTCCAGTTTGTTGCGGAGATCATTGGCATTCAGTCCTCGGGCTATAACCCTGCCGCTGGTGTCGTAGATGATATTGTCGGGGATGGAGGCCAGGCCGAGCTTGGCCATGAGATCGCAGTCGAACATCTTCTCGTCGCAGATAGTTGACCATGTTACCGAATCGTGCTTCAGGTAGTTACGGCAGTCGCGCTTACTGGCATCCACACAGATGCCTACAACGCCTAATTGATTGCGGTTGTCGTTGGACATTGTGCGCAGGCGTCGGGCAATATCCTGACTCTCGTAGTTCCATGTGGACCAAACATATACTACTGATACCTTTCCACGCAGGTTGGCATCGGTGACTCTTCGGCCGTAGATGTCAACAGCCGAGAAGGAGGGCATGGGGGCGTTGAGACGGGAAACCTTCAGGATGTCGATGTCTTGTTTCAGACGGGTGATCTCCTCGTTCTTGGGCTGTGCCTTGGCGAGGATAGCGGCCAGTTCGGACGCCTGAAGATAGTCGGGTGTAACCGACAGGATGAAGTATTGCTTGAGCAGGTAGATGCTGACGGGTGATTGGGGATTGTCCTTGATGAACAATGCGGCTGTTTTGATGGCCTCGGGTGGGGATGCGTTGGCCACGGCCTGACGGAAACGACTCATGAGCTCGTTGGCATCGGAGCCTTCGACCATCATCTCCTTGAGGTGGGTGGCATCGCCCTTGACATGAGCGGTCTTGCCTGATTCGGCAAAGATGGGCTGTTCGGAGAAGTTGGGGAACACCAGCATGATGGTGCCCTTGTCCTCGCAGGGTATCTGATAGCTGAAGCGACCACCGTTGGTGTGGATGGTGTCAACACCGTCGATGAGTCCGTCGGTGCTATATACATAGAACTCACCCTGATTCAGGTTGAGGAAACGTCCTTCGATCTTGAACTGACCGCTAGGTGCTCCACATGAAACCAGAATCAGGGCGAGTAGTATATAGCTATATCGCTTCATGAAAGGCGATGATTATTTGCTGACGTTCAGTAACTCCAGGTCGTTGTTGGCGTAGGCTGCCAGACTGGGATCGAGGTTCAGGGCTTCCTTCAGGAAACCTGAGGCGATGCTTGAACGTCCCTGGCGGGCGGCTACGAGTGCCTGCAGGTACTTGGTCATGCCATCCTTGTTCTTTACGCTGTTGAGGATCACCTCAGCGGTAGCGTAGTTCTTGTTCAGCAACTCGGCCAGACCGGCGAGGTTGCTCTCGCTGTTGGCGAGGTTCCTGGCGGCCTCTGCGTAGTTACCCTTGGCAATGTTCAGGGCACCGAGCACGTTGTTCAGACCGTTGGCGTTGGTGGCCTTACCGATGTAGTTCTCGGCATTGGCAATATCACCGTTCTGCAGGGCAATCATACCGAGGTTGGCGTTAGCCTCAGGAGCGTTGCTCAGTACGTTGAACACCTTGTTGATATACTCCTTGGCTGCATCGTTGTTACCCTTATTGAACTCGAGGGCTGCGATGTTGTTCAGTGCACGGTAGTCGTTGGGATACAGCTGGGCGGTCTTCTTATAGATCTCCTCCTGCTTGTTTACATCGTCGGTAAGGGTAGCCGAATAGAGCAGCTCGTCAACGCTGAGCTGAGCCGGGTCGGCCACATACTGCTGCTGGATCTGCTCGTCGCTGCGACCGATGGTCTCGTAGTTGATGATCATGCGTGAACGACGGAGCTCGGGCAGGATACCGTCGGCCAGCTCACGATAGCCGGCAGACATGTTGCGGATTTGCTGCTCGCGTTCCTGCGGATCCTTATACATAGAGAGCACGCGGAGGATAACATCCTTGTCCTGGATGTTGCTGGCCTGTACGAGCTGCTGGAATCCATCCCAGTCCTCTGCGGTGTACTTGGCATTGATATCCGTGTCAACCTTGGTCTTCTTGAGCTGATCCTTCACATACTGCTCGGCCGTGTTCTGACGCTTGTTAGCCAGCTTGTCGTTGAAGTCGTAAGCACCCTCGGGAGAAGCGAAGCCCAACACGTCGATGTCCTTGATGGCCAGTGTCTCGCGCTCGCGGTTGATGCGCTTGAGCATCTCCACGAACTCGGTGATGGAGTTGTTCTTCAGCTCGCTCTTACGCAGGTTAGCCTGGTTGACGAGGAACTTGATCTGTGCCTCCTGCTTGTGGGCGTTGATGCGCTGGAAGGTGTCGGGAGCGATGCAGGCACCTGTTGATGTGAGCAGGTTGCGATACAGCTCGGAAGTAGCGATAACACCTTCGGCCACCTTCACGGCAGGAACACTCACCTTTTTCTTACCCACCTTGGCATCGAAGGTAAGATAGAGATCACTCTTCTGCATGGCAGGAATATAGGTGAAGATATTCTTCATGGTGTAGTTACCACCCAGCTTATACGAAATGGTCTGGTCGTTGCCCTGAACCTTTTCACCCTGGAAGGTAGCACTCTGTCCCTGTACCACATCACCGTTGCTGCAACGGAGCTCAGGAATAACAGAAACAACAGCCTTCTTCTTCAGGTATTTCTCGGGGAACATCCCGTTGATGGTAACAGGTACTTTTCCGGCTTCAGTTTCCATGGGGTTAGGAACAACGTTGAAATTGTCGGCAGAGAGAGCACCCAGCTTCGAGGAGCATGAGGTCATAGCGATCATGCCGACAGCAGAAACGAATAAAATCAGATTTTTGCGCATAATAAACAAAGATTTGAAGGTGCCGCGAGCGGGACTCGAACCCGCACAGCCATCACTGGCCAAGGGATTTTAAGTCCCTCGTGTCTACCAATTCCACCATTGCGGCATGGGTTTATGGAAAACGGTGCAAAGATAGTCGGAATTCTTCTAAAAGCCAAAATTTTTTGCACCTTTTAATATATGCGCTTAATTATTTACAGAAAGGATACCATTAGGACCTGTTGTGGAGGCGTGGTAGCGATAGAGTTTCTCGCCAGGACCGCCGTCGATAATGATTCCGCTGTTGTTCATGTCGTAGGTCCGTCCGCACCTGCTGCATTTGGCCTTGCCATCGGAGGTCATGGAAAGGAGGTAGCGGGGCCTACTGTCGTTCTCGTAGCAGTTAGGGCACTGGGCATCGTAGGCATAGAACACAGGCGGATCGCTGAGCAGACCGAAGCCTACGATCACTCCGCTCTCGTTGTTTACGCCAAGGATGGGGAGCCGTTGCTGTTCCACGGATGTCATGGGCTGCTTGCTGCTTTGTCCGTGACTGTTGGTGAAGGTGAAGTAGTTGCCTGAGACGGATACACGACAGAACGTGCCGGGCGCCATGGCGTTCATGGACACCGAAAGGGTTGCATCGAGGTGCAGACTGTTGTCGTAGACCAACCGCACACGGTGTGATGAGTACTCGAACTCACTCTCACCACAACCCCCAAGAACAAACAGGGCTAATAGCCCAATAACCCAACGTCTCACCTACTTTGAACTTTGAATATTGAACTTTGAATATTGAACTTTGAACTTTATGATTACCACTACCGAGAAACTGTCAATTGTCAATTAATCGCTTAACGGCGATTTCTGTTCGTTCGAAATGGAACTCTCCGAGGATTTGGTTCATCAGCGCCTCGATCTTATCGTTGCAGAGGTTTCCGATGCTTCCCTCGTGGGTGTGGTGTATCTGCTTGTCAGCATGGAACGTACCTGCCTCGATGTCCAGTCCTACCTTCTTATACGCATCGCGGAACGGCATACCGTTGGCAGCCAGACGATTCACTTCCTCCACCGAGAAGATCGGGTCGTAGAGTTCGTTGTCGAGGATATGCTCGTTCACCTCCATCTTGTTGATGATATAGGCCGCCATCTGCAGACAGTCCTTCAGTTCGTCGAAGGCAGGCAGGAACACCTCCTTGATGATCTGCAGGTCGCGGAAGTAGCCCACAGGCAGGTTGTTCATGATGAGCATGATCTGCTGGGGCAGTCCTTGCAGCTTATTACTCTTGGCGCGAATCAGCTCGAAGACATCGGGGTTCTTCTTATGCGGCATGATACTGCTACCCGTGGTGCATTCCTTGGGCAGTTTCACGAACGAGAAGTTCTGCGAGTTGAACAGACAGGCATCGAAGGCCATCTTGGCAATGGTGCCGGCAATGGAAGCCAGGGCGAAGGCCACGTTGCGTTCCATCTTACCACGCCCCATCTGCGCATACACCACGTTATAGTCCATTGAGTCGAAGCCTAACAAATCGGTTGTCATCTGTCGGTTCAGGGGGAACGACGAGCCATAGCCGGCAGCCGAGCCCAACGGGTTACGGTTCGTCATGCGGTAGGCTGCCTGCAAGAACAGCATATCGTCCGTCAGACTCTCTGCATACGCCCCGAACCATAGTCCGAACGACGAGGGCATGGCGATCTGCAGATGGGTGTAGCCGGGCATCAGCACATCCTTATACTGGTTGCTCTTGGCAATCAGTTCATCGAACAGGATCTTCACCTGTTCGGCTATTTCCTTCAGTTCATGACGGGTGAAGAGCTTCAGATCCACCAGTACCTGATCGTTACGCGACCGTCCGCTGTGTATCTTCTTTCCCATGTCGCCCAGCTTACGGGTAAGCATCAGCTCCACCTGTGAGTGTACATCCTCGATACCATCCTCGATGACGAACTCACCGTTCTCGCACAGATGATAGATATTGCGCAGCTCGTTCAACAATTGGGGCAGCTCGTCCTTTCCTAAGAGTCCGATACTCTCCAGCATGGTGATATGCGCCATGGAACCCAGTACGTCGTACTTGGCCAGATACAGGTCCATCTCACGGTCATGTCCTACGGTGAACCGTTCAATCTCCTCGTTCACCTGATAATTCTTCTCCCAGAGTTTCATTTATTTTGAACTTTGAACTTTGATCTTTGAACTTTATGATTACCACAGCGGCAGCAAATTATTCACTGTTCACTATTCACTGTTCACTACTCGTACTGAATACTAGCCAGCGTCTCGGCCAGTTTCTCCAGTCCTTCGTTCAGCGGACCGGATACCATGCCCTTGATGAAGGGGTTGATGTCGGCCTTGATGGTGAGTTTCATCTTACACGTCGTCTCAGTTACAGGGAGCAGCTGCACCCATAGATTAAAAGGTATGAGCGATTGTGTTGCTTCATACTTGATGCACTTCGGCTCTTCGCGTTCCACGATATTCATGGCTACCTTACCCACAGGCTGCACATTGATGCTCACACTGTCGGCACTGAACTCGAAGTCCTTGAACTTATCCTCCGGGAACTTTCCTTCCAGCTTACCCAGATTGGATAAGTCGCTCAACGTGGCATATACCTTCTCCTGAGGGTACTCCACGATTTTTACACTACTTTCGAATGTGCTCATCCTATTTCTTTGAACTTTGAACTTTGATCTTTGAACTTTATGATTACTCTACGAATTAGACGAATTTGACTAATATTAACCCGTTCTCGTACCTTCGTCCCCCCGTACCCCCGAGAAACTGTCAACTGTCAATTGTCAACTGTCAACTGGCCTTACCTTATCTTTTCCATCCCGCAGGATCCTTGCGCCACTGCTTCAGCAGTTCCTCGTCGCTGGCGGCGATATAGCCTGTTGCCACGGCCTCGGCCACCACATGCTCGTAGTCGGAGATGGTGAGGAGCTTAACGCCTGCGGCACGGAATGCCTCTTCGGCCACGGGGAAACCGTAGGTATAGCTGGCCACCATGCCCACTACCTCGAAGCCTGCCTTGCGCAGGGCATCGACCGCCTTCAGCGAAGAGCCGCCCGTGGAGATCAGGTCTTCCACCACAATCACCTTGGCACCTTCGGGCAGTTCACCTTCTATCTGGTTCCCCATACCATGATCTTTCGGTTTGGGGCGTACATATACATACGGCAGGTTCAGCTCATCGGCCACCAAGGCACCCTGTGCAATGGCACCCGTAGCCACACCAGCCACAGCCTCTGCCTCAGGGAACTGCTCTAGAATCATGTGGGTGAGGGCAAGCTTCACCATCGTGCGCAGCTCAGGGTACGAGAGGGTCTTGCGGTTATCGGTATAAATAGGTGACTTCCATCCACTGGCCCATGTAAAGGGCTCGTTGGGCTGGAGCTTTACAGCTTTCACTTCCAGGAGTTTCCTGGCAAATGCTTTCTTCAATGTATCCATAACTAATTAATTATTGGCGACAAAGGTACGAAGAAGCGAGAGAAATTCCAAAGAAAAGCATGTTTTTCTTTGGATTTCCATGTCATTTATTTTGTATTGTTTCCACTTGTTCGTATCTTTGCAGACGAAACACTAATAACATAGAAAGTAAGATGAAAAAACTATTGTTCCTGGCACTGTACCTTCTTGCAGCAGTGCCCGTGTTGGCACAACAGACACGTGTCAATATCCAGTACGACCCACAGCGTAACACCGAGGGCATCCTGCCCTTTAGTACGCAAGTGCTCTCACCTGAGGTGCGCGACGACCATACCGTCATCTTCCGCGTAAAAGCACCCGAAGCCAAGAGCGTGCAGCTCACGGGCTCGATGTTTGTAGGACCGGAGGCGCGTAAGAGGGCTGACTTCACCAAAGGCGACGACGGCGTGTGGACCCTGACGTTAGGTCCGCTGCGCCCAGAGATCTACCTTTATTATATCATCATCGACGGTGTGCAGAACATCGATGCGAACAACGAGTTCACTGGTCATGCGGCCATGCCTTCGTTCAGTATGCTGTTTGTGCATGATGACAAACCGGCATGGTACGACCCGAAACCTGAGGTGCCCCACGGTAGCGTCACCACGCATTATTACTATTCCAAGGTGACCAACGGACTCCGTGACATGATGGTTTATACACCTGCAAACTACGACCCGAAGAAGAAGTACCCGGTGCTCTACCTGATGGGTGGATCGGGCGACCTTACCGAAACGTGGGTGATGCACGGACGGGCGAACTTCATCCTCGACAATATCATTGCTGAGGGAAAGGCACGTGAGATGATTGTGTGCTTCCCCAACGACCAGATGGTGACACGCTCGCATCCCAAACACACCGAACTGGCCTTCCCCTTAGTGGAGCGCGAGTTGATAGAGTGTGTGATTCCTTATGTGGAATCTCACTATAGTGTCATCAAGGACAAACATGCCCGTGCGCTCAGCGGACTCTCCATGGGTGGACGTATGACGCAGTATGTAGGACTGCGCAACCTCGATGTGTTCGGCTCCATGGGAATCCTCTCTGCAGCCATCGAATTGACGGAAACGCCTGTTGTCAACGAGCCCGATGTGAACAACCGCATCGACTATCTCTTCATCGGCGGCGGTACCTACGAAACGGGCTTCATGGCTCGTCATGAGCGGTTGCACGAACAACTCGATAAGTTAGGCGTAAAGCATGAGTTCTATGTAGGTGGCGGTGGAGCGCACGATCTCGTGACATGGCGGCATCTCCTCTATTTCCGCTTCCTGCCGAACCTGTGGAGAACCAACTATAAATGGTAAAAGGCGGTCAGTCTCGTGTGTAACCCAGTGAGAGAATACTGATGGCACGAGGCTTCGCTTTCATTACCTCCTGACCGCAGGCCACAAGGGTGGCGCCAGTGGTTACTACATCGTCAATCAACAGCACGTGCTTTCCAGTTAGGTCTGCAGGACGGAGCAACTGGAAAGCATTTTCTACATTCTCCCGTCTCGACCGGCGGTCTTTGAGGGTCTGACTGCCCGCGAAGGCTTTTCTACAAAGACTGTTGGGTATTACAGGAATACCCGTGGCGCTACGAATGCCCATGGCTATCTCCCAACTTTGGTTGTAACCGCGTTCCTTCTCTCGCTCTGGGGTAAGGGGAACGGGAACAAGAATGTCGATACCCTCGAAGAATCCGCTTTCCTTTATCTCCACGGCGGTCATCTTTCCTAATTGTTCCCCAATCTCCGGATGCCCCTTGTATTTCAGTTGGTATATCAACCGACTGGCTTCCGACTGTGCCTCATAGTAGAACAGGGCGGCAGCCTTCTCCACAGGTATCTGTATCCAGAACGTCTTGGCCATCTCGTTGTCGAGCGGGTGCTCCCAGAAGAAGGTGCGGGGTAGATGACGGTTGCACGAAGCACATAGCACCTCTTCCGTTACCGTCATTCGCATGCCGCAAACAGGACAGGCACGTGGGGAGATCAAGTCGGCGAACCTTCTGAAGAAACTAATCATCGTTGATGCACTGGTGGATAATGTCCATGGTGAAACCCCGCTGCATGGCAAAGCGCATGAGTTTCTGGGTGCGCTCATAGTCGTTAGCTGCCTTGATGCTTTTCGCTTTCTGTTGCAGCAGCTGACGGAGGATTTCCACATACTCCGATGGGTCGATCTCATCCAACACCCGTTGCTGAATACCCTTGTCGATATGCTTCATGTAGAGCGCCTGCTCGATTTTCCTACGTCCCCATTTATTATAGATGATCTTGTCTTTCACGAAGGCACGGCAGTAACGCTCATCGTCGATGAACTGTTTCTCAATCAACTTCTCAACGATGCGTGCCTGATCCTTGGCAGGAATCTCCCAACGCTGCATCTTCTCTATCATCTCGCCTGAGCAATGCTCGGCAGAGGCGCAGAGGGCAGAGAGCTTGATGTATGCTTCTTCTGGTGTGATGGTCTTTTTCATCATGATGGATGCTTGTAAAATGTACCACGTGCAAATCGTTGCTTCCCGAAGGAGTCGTGGCGGAAGCGGATATCGCTGAACCCTTCTTCCTGCATCAGCTGCTCCAGCGGTGCAGCATAGAGCGGGTTGATCTCGAAATAGAGGTTACCGCCATCCTGTAGGGCTGTCGTGGCAAAACGGGTGATGGCGCGGTAGAACAGCAGGGGGTCTTCATCGGGAACGAACAATGCTAACGACGGCTCATGGTCGAGCACGTTCTGTTCCATCCCTTCGCGTTCCTTGTTACATATATAGGGAGGGTTGCTTACGATGGTATCCCATGATAGTTGATAGTTCTTCGCATAGCGAAGCGGCAGAGCCGAGCGGATAGTTGACAGTTGACAGTTATTCGCTTTGCGAAGCGGCAAAGCCGAGGAAGGAGATATGCTTAAGATATCCACTTTCTCGAAGTTGATGTGGACATGGTTGTTTTGGGCATTTTCTTGTGCTATTCTCAACGCTTCATCAGAGATGTCCCAGGCGGTTACTTTTGATTCAGGGAGTTCTGCGGCCAAGGTGCAGGCAATACAGCCACTGCCCGTTCCTATGTCTAATATGCTTCCCCCTCTCTCATCTTTCATCTCTCCTCTCTCGTCAATGATCCACTGACATAATTCGGCGGTTTCAGGTCGGGGGATGAGTACGCCTGGTTCCACATGGAAGTGTCTGCCGCCAAATTCGGTCACGCCCGTTACATATTGCACGGGCTCACCCTGTAGCAGTCGGTTGAGCAATGCGTTCAGCTCCTCTTCGGCCAAGGTTTCCACCTTACCGCAAAGGATGTCGGTCATGGTCAACCCATAGCGAATTTCCAATAGGTAACGGGCAACCGCCTTCGCCTCACGTTCGTCATAGACGGTTGTCAACCTCTTCCACACTTCTTCGTACTTCATGATGCAAAGGTACGCATAAGTGAGAGAAGTACAAAATAAAACTAGTTTTCTTTTCCCCAACCTAATCTTATATAAAGAAAAATTTGTATTTTTGCACTCGTAATAGTGGTGTTAGGATATATGACAACCAAGTAACCGTTCCATCAATAGATGAAAGAAACTGACGAGAAGTACATGCGGCGTTGCTTGCAACTGGCAGCCAATGGTAGGCAGAACGCTAAGCCGAACCCGATGGTGGGGGCGGTGATTGTATCTGCCGACGGGCGAATTATCGGCGAGGGCTATCATGTGCGCTGCGGGGAAGGTCATGCGGAGGTGAACGCCTTTGCATCCGTGAGGAAGGAGGATGAGCCGCTGCTGAAGGAGGCCACCATCTATGTGTCGTTGGAGCCCTGCTCGCACTATGGGAAGACACCGCCCTGTGCCGACCTGATTATTCATAAAGGTGTGCGCCGAGTGGTGGTGGGCTGTATCGATGAGTTTGCCAAGGTGCAGGGAAGGGGGATACAGAAACTGCGCGATGCGGGAATTGAGGTAACGGTGGGCGTATTGGAAAAGAAGTGTCAGCTCTTGAACCGCCGCTTCTTTACTTATCACCGTCTGCACCGTCCGTATATCATCTTGAAATGGGCGCAGACGGAAAACGGTTTCATCGATGATCATGGAAAACCTCTCGCCATTTCCACGCCCTTCACCAAGATGCTGGTGCATAAGCTGAGGGCAGAAGAGGATGCCATCCTTGTAGGAAGAATTACTGATGAGCGGGAGCATCCCCAGCTCAATGTCCGCGAATGGGTGGGCCCTAATCCTTTACGAATGGTACTCGACCATGAGCATCCGCTCGACTTGCAGCATCTTTACGACCAGCAGATACAATCACTCATCGTGGAAGGCGGTGCCAAAACCCTTCAATCCTTTATCGACCAAGATCTTTGGGATGAGATCCGTGTAGAAACATCTCCCCTTCAAGTTGATGACGGCACCCCTGCTCCGATCATTCCTGTCGATGCGGTCATTACCGATTGTCAGGAATACGACGGGAACAAGATTACGTGGTGGGTTAACTGCCACCGCCGTTCATGGAGTTCACCACCACCTTTCTCGTCATAACCTCTTTCCCGACAGTCACATTAACCATATACATATCCTTTGGCCATCCCGCGGTGGAGACGGTTAACGTGCGACTGGTTGAATTCCGCGTGGTCATCATTTTCCTGTCATGGCGTTGTGGATCTCCATCGTCCAAGGCTCCGGCCGAAACAATCAGAGAATATATTAAGTATTGATAATCGACAACTTACGCATTAAACGACAGAGAGGTGGATTGAGGGTTGGACAATGTCAGAACTAAGGAGGCAATATTAACGTATTTAACCTTTGTTTGGGAACTTCATTGGTTCGTCTGAGGATATTACTAAGATTTCCTTAGGATCTACACCCTGATATAATCAGCTAGATTTTCATTCCATTGAATTAAAGCCCTTCCTATCGAAGACATCATCTGATTAACTTCTTCAAGTGAGTCTGGTGGGCACTCCAATCCATTAGGCTCATAGTTTGATTTTGCATGAACGATGCTATTTCTTGTTGAATACAGAATATTAGCTACTTGCTTTTTCAGACTCATCTGCTGTTCGTTAGAAAGTGCTATTGTTTCTATTTTCACTTTTTCTTCAATCCCGAGTTGATGTTTCACCGTTTTTTGAAGGGTTTGGGGCAGATGATAGAAATCGGGAACAACATCTATACATGTCTGAATAACAGAAATGGCCAGAAAATCGTCTTTCTGATTATCCCTATACCCTTTCGCGATGTCAAGAAGGGTATCCATATAGTGATAGTCACGAAGTGTTGTGTCAGGCAAACTTAAATGCTCATGAAACTGATCAAAAGCATTCTTCTTTGCTACTGCCGGAGAGACATACTCAATCATCTTATAGTAATGTAGAAAAGCAATGGATGGATTCATAGCCTCTTTTGCCTCCCTGTACATGTTCAACAACTCTGTATGTTTTGGTATAGCATCAATATCTATCTCCATGTCTGTGCTCACCTCTTCTGTATCAGCATATATTACAGCATCGTCTTCATCGGCATATCCAATAAACTCATCCACATCTATTACCTCAGACACATACACGGCAATACCTACTCTACGTGTCAAATCAAACAAGACTCGTTCCACCAATTTTATCTCATCCTGTTTGTTTAGCCTGTTGTTGTCAGAATATCTTAATTCTAGCGCCCAATATGTTGAGCATGGGAATAGGCCATAATTATCATCATAATAGTTGTCTCTACTATTCTGTAATCCCACAAGGAAAGGCTCACTTACAACTTGAATTGCATAATTGGGACCTGTGTATGATAATTCTTCTAATTTCGAGAGAATATATGGCGAGCCATGCCGATTTGTATCAATAATTATCTGTCTTACATGTTTTGTTGACACAGTGCTGTTATTAACCCTTTTTAAAGTTTTAATATCGGACATGTAATCCAAGAAGTCGTCAACATCGTAAGATGACGCATCCATTTCATCTGGAAAGTCCACAAGAACACATTCCTCGTCTTCATCTATTTGACAAGAAACACTATCATCTTCTAAAAGAGTAAAAAACTCTTGTAATTGTTTCTTTTTAAAATCATCCATAAATGTCGAAATTCACAGTCTAAACGATACTCTGTTGCACATTCGGAAATCTCAATCTTTCTTATTCTTGATCCGAAGAAGCGATTCCTTAATCTATAATACATCAATTTCAGTCTTAGCAATAACAATGGATTATTATGCCTATGTGTCGAGAATTCAAATTCGTACAGATCTACTCCTCTGTATACGTATTATACCCCGGCAGAATGATAACATTACATATTCTGGCTGCATCAGTAAGACACATTTTTACTATCCTTGTGTTCCGGTATTGATAAGGAATCCTCGAAAGGGTATTAGTAATAAGTTCGCTTTTCAAGTCATTTCTTAATGACTTTATCATGGCCACAAACATATTAGTTATGGTAATTCTGGCCAAGCTGATGTCCTTTGTCTCCGTCACAATCTGAAAACCTGCATTGAGGATATTGGCACAAATAGCTGCATTATGGCTGGCATTCTGCATGATGTAGTTAATCTTGTTTGGCTGTGCCAATTCCATCTTCTTATACTCTGTTACTATAAATTCCTTTGTCAGGTTGACACCTATATAGTTACATCGTATTAAGAAATCGCAATATGATTTATAGTCTCTTCCTCCATCCCTATACTTCATATATGCCTCCGTTGAAATGATAAAGCCTAAACCTCTCAACTTCATCTCTATGGCATGATCATCTGTAACCAGGCAACGTGTCGGTTCATTCAGTAGCAGACTGACAGTATTGGCAAGTAGAACCTGTAATTCACTCTTTTCAGGTATAACATCCAACGAGAGAGCTTTTTCAGGGAATACCTTATCACAATTCTCATCCATCCACCTTACTAGTTTACTCATTCTTATTTCAACGTCAGCCCACAACCGCTTATTATATCGTTTAAGAATACCCGATGACAGTGCATAACTGAATTCTATCATCGATAACAGCCTGCTATTTTTCATCGTTGATACGATATACTCATAGGTCGTCGCTGAAATAAGAAATTTGTCATTGTATTGACAGCCAGATGATTGTTGATATTCAAACAGCATGATTATAGCTGTCAAATCCAACACATAGGATATTTTGTGACGAACCATTTGAGGCCTCACAACCTCATCAAACATCTGACATGGTGCAACAAACACTTTTGACGATGTAAATAACCTGTCATAATACCCCTCTATAATCTCATTGCTATTTACTAATTGTGCGATACCAATCTCCCCATTCTCATACGCTTCTTGTTGTTGGAGCATCCTTTGATGGTAATTGATAGAATTTGGATCTATCTGCTTCAACACCTCTTCAAGACTCTCAAGAGGTCTGCTCTCGTCAATCTTGAAAGGTTTCATAAATGGATTTGCGCCAGTAAGATTCTCTTGCATAAGATCAAACTCGAGCTTTCCATATATGTTCATAACAGAAACAACGGTAACATTTACAGGTTTGCCTTCTATTGTTATCGACAGTTTATCTCCGTCTTTACATCCTAACAACTGTTCGCCAATCTCATATCCGACACCTGCTTCATATAATATCCTTTGGCCGTCTGGCAACAAGCAGAGCACATAAAGACCATTTTTAGCTTCATCAAACTTCTTTCGAGTTAGATTTGCAAGATGACCCATAGAACTTTCATGCATATAAAAGGTCTTTATGCCCCAATCAGAAGAGTCTTTTACATTCCTATATAATATTTCTGCAGCTGTATCATAATAGTTGTTTTCTCCAAATAACCGATAAAGCTGAATAACATTTTGGAAAGAATCATACTTAAAACTGATTGCCTTGCTCTCGTATTCTGATAGTTTCTGTGGATAAAGTCTGCCTGTCAGTTTAAGATAGTTCGTAAACGCATTCTCCTCCTGAGGATATTGATTATATAGAATCGAAACAACTTCATAGGCATTCTCATAATCAGCAACCCTCATGGATAACTGATACTCCATCTCCAAAAGCGGAGTATCATACATTTCTCCACTTTTTCTATTCTCTTTCAGCAACCTGTAAAGATGCGGTTTCTCCTCTGGCAATTTATTAAGAATATCCAAGAAGATTCGCTGTCTTACATTACTCGTCTTTTCATCTACTTTTGGTGATAATAACTTAAATGCCAACTTCTCCTCACCATGTTCCGACAAAACCATAGCTGCATAAGCTATCATGTCATCCGACAGCCCCTCCAGACTATTCTTCAACAAATCTACATCTACATTCTTTCCAGTATAATGCTTGCATAGCTGGGACAACACAATATAGTTATTCTTATCCTCAAAAGCTTCTTTTTCTATGATGCCCTCAATTTCCTGCGCACTTGCTTTGTTTATACAGAATGCAATATACCTAGATGAATCCGAATTAAAAAGGAATTCGTTATGTTTTCTAACATCAAAAATCCACCTCAGGTATTCTGTATTATTCGAGTGATAGCCCATTAAAACGACATAGTTTGCTATCGCAACATTTATTTTATCCTTGATAGATGCAAGATTGGTGAAAGCTTCACTATATCGTTTGCTCATCATAAGCATCGACGTTTGTGTAAGCACCAAGTCTTCTTGGCGTCTATCCAAATCCCGAGGCTCCATCTTCAATATTTCATCTACCCACGATGGATGCTGGTCAAGTACATATCCCCAATAGCAGTAGTTTACATGAACCATTTTCAGATGTCGCTCTATCTCTGTCTTACAAAGATAGGAATAGAATGCTTTTGTATATTCAAAGGCACTTTTATACTTACTGAAATCCAAATTTGGAGGAACCGCCAAGAATAACATACCACCCAAATTAACATTATGACATGTAATTCCATAAAGCCATCCAAAAACATTTAGGTATGTTAAACTCTCATAAGGCTCATCTCCAGTCCCATCAAAAAGAAATTCCGAATCCTGATTTTTATTACCCCTTATTGATAATATCTCATACCTAAGATTGTTATTTGACTTCAATTCATTAGGCAATTTCTGATAAGATGCCACTATATCCTTTGAAGCCAAAACACTTGCCACATTTCTAATAACATTGTCAGAAGGAAGTTCCTCTGACAGTTTTAACGCTTCGCCAGTTTTTCCTTCATACAACAACGTATAACATTCTTTTTCTATTATAAGTTCATCTTTGGGGTACAATTTATAGGCCTCATGAAATAGCTTAAGGGCTTTTTGTGGTGAAGAGAAAAGTTCCGCCATACCTTTCAGTAGAGCAACTTTTGCTGCGATAATTGGATTTTCTTCTATATAATGTACTAAAGAAGATTCAAGTTCTTTTAGCAACTGTTTTGCACTATCAAGAAGCAATCTGTTAACAAGGTTGGTTATAGAGACATTCAGGAAAGCTACAATCAATGCCTCTATTGCAGCCTTGTTTTCCCCTGGGGATTCCTTTTGACTCAGTATATTCTTTATTTCTTCTATGCGAGATAAAGCCTCCGATAATTGTTGTTGATTTGATTCGAAGCCAGCTTGTATTTGGTCAGATATGAATTCAAGGTGTTGGGTTAGCTTTACATTTTGAATCTCTATCTTATTCTCAATAACGAAATCATAACATACGGAATCGCTTTTCAATTCCTCTATCCAGTATTTGATAAGTTCTTGGTATGATTCTGGTATCTCATTTCCTTCTAAGACTTTTTGCAGATCTTGAAAATGAGTATTCATCCGACTTTTTTCTATATCTCTAACGCCTCTATTAACTGACCATCTCTTGAGTGCTTTTTTAAAACACTCATCGATTCTGTCACCGAGCCCCTTTTTACGGTTAATCAAATCCCGCAATGTAGGAACATTATTTGCGGCATATGAAATAGCAAAATTAGCAAATATACCCATAAGCGTTAATGTAGTCGTTTCCATCATTCCTTTTTCAAACCATAAAGAGGCATGACCACCCTTTTGCCCATACCTCTTCATACTTTTTATCTTTCATCCACAATTCCTAATATTCATATTTCCAGCTCCGCTTCGTCACCTCACCTCTTGCATCATCTTTCCTTTACTCCTCTCGTTAGTATATTCACGAAGAAATAAAGTTTACAATCAGTCCCGACATTACTCCCAAGATAATCGTGCATATAATCGTTATAAAGATAAAGTTCCTTGTCTTATCCTTTTTCTTCATAAACTTTTTCTGCTCTCCTATAACAAAGCCCCCTTCAAGAAAGAGGTAATCCACAATCTTCCTGATACCATATACTGAGGTCAACATACAAATGAACGACCATCCTGTCAATAATGAGGTCTTGTTTTCTTTCATTGACCATTGCTCCATGCCTAGGCTCAAATAATAATATGCAACCACTACACAGTAAAATATGAATCCCAGCGCAACATAAAATGAAGGCCTGTGAAGCCACCAATAAGCAGTCTTAGTGCTCTTCACAAATTCATCTACTCTTTGGGTTATGTGTGTAATTTCAGCTTCCTCCAGTTTCTTTAATGTCAGGATACAAGATGCATCATATTCCGACATATCGAAAAGTGAAATCGAGAATTCTGGATAGTAGCCATTACCATCTTTATTTTTGTATCCACTAATCGAAATACTTACTATTTTCCTCGAATCTGGATTATTATATGTTATCAAATCATCGATAGTTGGCAATTTATATTTAGCACCATCGATCGTTTTTATTTCATATTCCACAGCACAAAACCTCTCCTCCACGATACCCGCCAGATACCGTAAATGGTCTTCGTCCACTAAAATGGGGCGATTATATGATTTATCCAGTGATCCTATCATTCCTTTATTCCTTCTTCTTAATAATCCCATCCACAATAAACCCAACAACAAACAGGCATATCAGCAATTCTAGTATTGCCGCAAACCTCGTAGCCCCGTTATTCGGAGCTATATCCCCGAAACTCACGGTCGTACTAACACAGATGCTATAGTATAGAAAGTCCATCCAACTCACAGAATTCCTTCTGTTAGCATGGAAATCAACAGCCGATTGTCTGATTCTCGACGTTACATTCCTGCGCTCGCTTTCCACTTCCTGAATGTCCCACGTCAACTGTATGTAACCATCATTGCACCTCCTTATCTGATGTGAGAGACTGTCTGGTATAAAGTTTCCTATATACTGACCGAACATTGCCTCAACTTTAGCTTTCCTCTTTGCATACTCGTACTGCAACTGCGCCAATTCCACATACTTACCTTCTATAATCATTTTGGTAGTGTCCTTGCCTTCCAAATAACGTTCCAGGCTATCTATCCGTTCTTGATAACCTGATAGCAGCTCTACCCTGACCTTATTAACAGAATCAGTCATCATTTTCGAAGCAATGCGGCTCAATGAATCCCACTGTACTTTTAATTTCTTAATTGCATCCTTTTTCAATATCAGGGAGTCATTTGTAGATTGCAGTTTCTCCAAGTCCGGCATTATCATGTTGCTGAATTCGCTGATAGTTATGGGCATGCTGTCCTTGGCATTTCTATGATATGCCGCTAGGTCTATATCAGTTTGCAAAAACTCATATCTCTCAACATATTTGTTCAACTGGTCAGAAATCAAATATGCCGTAGAGTTATTGAAGAATATTAGCCAGTTGACAGTTGCAAACACCACCACGATAAAGACATACGCTACAATCATTGCTTTAAGGGGATGCTTTTTCGCTTTCTCTTTCAAGCAATCTATTACCCAGTCTATACAAACTGCCAAGTGTTTAACTATCCTCCTCAACATTTTCGTAGTCTATTTATGTACAACAATAACACATCTAACATGCAACGCCATCTGTTGCCCTTCTTCCGTAATTTCTTTACTCCATATCTGTATTTCCCCTCTTCAAACTTTCCTCCATACCGCTTCATCAAATCCTCTTCCAGATTTTTAAAGAATTTAAAGCCATATGTATTTTTATCATCATTCACGAAATCGCACGCATGGTGGATGAAGTTGGTTGTTTTCAGTTCCTCATCCTCGTATCGGTAGAAACCATACAATTTTCTCTTTCCTTTTTCAGAACCAGAGCAGAATATAATACCTTTTATGTAACTGAATTCATTGCAATTCAGAATTCCTGGCCTTTCCAATAGCTTGTCAAAATTACCTTTTCCCTCAAATTCTGGCCAAGAGAAAATCCGCTCACCTTCTATACCAAATGCAATCATCCACAACCTTCCGCTTGCAGAGTAGTGTCTTAGCACATTAGGGTAAACTGGCAGACATTCCTCAACTTTGAAAGGAAACATATATTGGCTCATATCAACAAACAATATCGTATCCTCCCCGTTCCCATAATTAAACTGGCTCGGCTTGATGTTGTTGCAGATTTTCTTATTAAACTCTTCTATCTCTGCAGTAGGTCCTGTGTCTTTATCTCCCAATGGCGAGACGCAATATTCCGAAGAGCAAAATCTGCGACCTCTGATACGTTGTTTCTCTATTCGCACATTGCTCTCAAAAGCCGCATCCTGTGCCTTTTTATATTCTTCATTACCGTTTGCATACGCCAAAGACTTCACCTCAAGATACACTTTTCCCGTCTTCTGAGCCCCATCCCCTTCCGTATACGTAAATTCAACTTCAAAGTCAGGGGTTGATGATGATGCCTCTGGAATACCACGGACGATAAATCCACGCTGCAGTAAATCGTAGTATGTAACTGCCTCGTTATACGCATCAAACGCTGACAGATAGTGACCATTAAATTCGAAGCTACTCGCAAGTTCCAACTCCTTTAAGCATGACTTCACTCTACTGGCAACGAAACCATCTGTTGGCACAAGGCTGTCCAGTATCTTGCAATAATCCAGATCCATTGCCCCAAGCGTAGGGTTACATGTTATTTGGCTAACCTCCTGCTTCTTTTTCAGTACTGTATTGTATAACGATTCCATGTATTACATCAATTTAAGTTCTCCGTTATTTCGTGTTTCCGCTCTTCGAGCGTCCCCATTGAGGCATAAAGAGGTATGCGCAAAAAAACATACCCCTTCAACAATCTCCTATCCCTTCATCTCCATAAATCCATTATTCTGCTCCTCCGCTCAGCGGCTTCGTCCCCACCTCAGCACAAACTCTAAACATACCCCATATTATCTATAAGCACACCCGCTCAGAGCAAGCTGTACTCCGATATTCATTCTCAAACTTTTCAATATGCTTTTTCCCTATCTCGACCAACCCTTTCAATTCTTCTGCAGCACCTATTCCCGCTTTAAGCAAGACAATATTGCAATAACCAATCTCCGCATTGAATTTATCCAGTAAGAATTGTTCGATAGGACTTATCAACTTGCTCTTTGTTCGTATCTCACTATTCAATTGAGCCAAACGTTCACTATAGTAGCCTTTCACATCTCCAATCGTAACTACATCATTTACCTTAGAACCAAGAAGATACACTCCAACAGCAGCCTTAACAAAATCGTTCTTCACTAAGTCTTTGGCTTTAGATACGATGTTTTCAGCCGACAATTCTGTCAGTTTCTTACATGATGGCAAATCTTTGATAGGTACCATTGTTCTTGCGATATCCTTTAGCTCACAAAGCATATCCACGATATCAAGCGTTGCAATTCTTATATCCAAATCATCTTTGGTTTGATATGCTTTTACCTTATTCACACAACGTTGCATGCCCAACATTGACGTTTCAAAGCAATCTTCGAAAACGTTGATTGTATCATGACAATAATTTCTGAACAAAGCTCTTTGCTGGATATAATCAACACCATTCCGACTGTTATACTTTTCGCACAATTTCGATATTTGTGTCTCAATATAACCTACTTCTTTTACACCAACAAATATTTCATTCATTTTAGCCATTTCCAGTACCTCTAACCATTAACCCTTAACCAATAACCCTCAGCACCTCCGCCGGCACATACGCAATCGCCACGCTCGCCACACCTTCTATCTCAACTACCACCCTCTTACATCTCTTCACGCGCCTGATCACGCCCGTCACGCCTTCAAACGCGCCGCCCATAATCTCCACGCACTTGCCTTCCTTCCCCACAACCGTCTCGTTGTCCAGAAATATCACGCTGTCGTCAGTCCGCGAAGCCACCCGCATAAAGTTCTCCATCTCCCCGTCCGCCACCGTCATAATGGCGCGTTCCTGGGAGGCCGTATAGTCCATCATATACCTCAGCGGCTCCAGCACCTCGTTCCTTCTCTTCAACTCGCTCATCCGCTCCTGCGTCGAACGCACGAAAATCAGGTTACTGATAGCTGGCACCAGCACCCTCCGCAGTTCCGTATCCCCGCCATTCTGCGATTCCACCACCTTATACCTCATCGGCACAAAGTTCTCGATTCCCAGCCGGTCCAGTTCCACCTTCACCTTCATCTCCCGATGATACGTCACCCTCATCGGAAACCACGTCTTGGGGTCACCACACATCGTTGTGTCGCGTCCCAAGCTATCATTCATATCTTTTGTCGTCATCATATCACTCTGGTCTTCAGTCGCTTTATGACTTCAACATCGTACCTTACAAGGCCCAAAGATAGTGAAATTTTTCCATTTTTCTCCAATTTTATGCATTTTTTTAACATAATCTCTCTTGCCACCCTTTTCCGCCACCATCAAACTGACCTCAACTGAAAAAGTGACAACCTTTTTCAGTTGAGGTCAGTTTTGTCAACCATAATGATGATATTTGGGATACAAAGATACGAAGAAAATATGTAAAACGCGATATTTTACATAAAAACATAGCAGTAGAATACGATATTTTACAAGAAATGGCGTTTCAGAACGCGATATTTTACATAAAACGCTGCAATTTGTAGTTTTGTCGGGAATGACATCTAACCCTCGAGAAACCCTTAATGCTATCACACAAGTACATCCGGAATCTGTCATGACTAAAGCTGCATGATATAGGTGGTACAGAAAGGTACAACAAAACAATAGCAGCTATAGCACAAATGAAGTCATAGTTGCTGTTGTTACATTATATAGGTTCAATTATATGTATTTTATCGAGTGCTTACCAATAGAATCAATATAACTAACATTCTCAAAGTCTTTTATGTTCAGGCTTCAAACTGCCAGCATTATACAGTTTCTTGTTGTGGTGTATGAAATGAAACATTAGTTTCTCTTCCAGATAGTATTTAGATGGCTTACGGTGCTCCTTCACCATAAACCCTACCACCTCCTTATACCGTATCATCCACCGTTCATCCTGTGTCATGTCCTTTCAACCTAAGAATATCAACACAAACAGTGCACCTCATACTTTACACCGTCAAATGTATAATAACGCCTAAAGTTTGTAAGTCTGAGAAACTCCTCAAAGTTTGTCTGATCTACCTCCAACCCATAGCGTAAAAGACGGCTCTTATATTGGCACAATTCCTTAAAAGTTCTCTTATCCTGAAGTTTATCCATACTTGAAAACACAGCAGGGTTCACGTAGAAACAATTCTTTACCTTGAAGCCAATTATAAAGTGCGGCAGGAAGCCACACCTTAAGGTTACCTCCTTCTGTTCTGGATAAACAGAAGTATCACAATATGGCATACCTAACTGCTTCACAACCGACTCATTTTCGGCGACCACATAGTCAATAGTTCTATATTCCTGACGATTTACGCCCGCTGGTTCTTTAGGTACCCATCCATATATACACACATCATCAGTAAATACTTGGGCGACATCTGCATTTGTGGTAGCTGACACGAAACTTGAAGCCTTTTTATAGCCATAACTATTGATAGTGTGAGCTATAGCTAAATAATACAGGTTAACGGCACGGCGTTCTTCTGATTTCAACTTTGCATACTTTTCCTCAATGTCAACAGTATTCTCTAAAGCACCACAAAAATCAATGTTTCTATCATAGAAGTCCCTCATTATGAAAGACCTGCCAGTATTGCCTCTACAGCCCTCATTGATATACCGTTTTAGGGCTTTGCATATCTTTCTGAAATTCTCTGGGGTAATATCATCTGGATTCAAGAACTCCTTATTATTCCAGCACAATCTACCCTTCTCACCTATCATAAACAAGCATTTGGCCAGCATTGTTGGATTCTGGGTGTTTGTACCGTACTGGCTCCTCAGATTATCATCAGATTCCCCCCGCAAAATGAATGTTGATAAAGTAGAACCCGCCATCATATTATATAGCCCCCATAACTTCATCAACTCGTCTTGTGATAAAGCTCTGCCATCATCATTAAGCAATCTGCAATCGTTCATAACAAAATGTATGGGTCTATAGTATTTCATTCCTCCAATTCTTTTTACATCCTATATTTAAGTCACAATCACCCCAGTCTTTTCGAATTCGTTTTAAAAACATGTGATGTAATCAGACCTTTATACACATCTTCATTCAGAAACTCTAGCACTTTATTCACCTTGACGACATTACTTGGAAGCACCAGATTTCCATCTACTATATTAATCTCAATATTCACAGAATTGGCAATTTTCTTTCTTTTCCGTGAATCCATTGACATAAATGTATCCAGAGTTCCCGATTCCTTCACCATCTTGATTAGTCGTCTCGTCTTGGTGTTTGCATTTGCCAAAAGCCAAGTAGTATCTATTATGATATTATCCTTGTTACCGAATTCAGATACTTCTTCATTCGTCGCCTCAAGCATTTTTCCAGTTAGGTCAAATATCTTGCTGACACTTGGAAACGACTTAAAGAATAACCTTCCCTCCTTGTATATGGCCTGTATCTTATTGTTGATGATAAAGGCCTTATCCGTCATCTTTGTATAATTATGTTGTTCTTGGAAAAATCTCACAACATACTTGTTCTCAAGAAGATTGCCACTAGAAAAAACTTGGAACAAGAAAGTACCCTCTTCATACCAAAAGATGCTCTTAATACTATCATTATCCATATCTAACGTTGTTATTCCCTGTTGATTGTTAGGTATATCATTGAATACCTCTGGCAATTCCATTTCAATATAAGATATTTCATTATCACTGTCTCTGATAATGTACTGCCCTTCAAACTCTATCCGTTCTGTTTCATCATTCATCAGATCGTTTGCGGCATTAACAAACAGTCCTCTTGTTTCATCAATGATTCCAAAAGCAAGGTCTACATACCTCAATTCTCCGTTCTTCAAAAGTGAATATAGTTGACTCATAATAGTTAAGTATTTAAATAACAAGTGCAAAACTATCCGATAGCAAGTAAATGGTTCTAATATCTCTATAATTTCTCCACGTTCTTCTTGACAGCAGTTGGATTTTCATTCCATTCCTGTCCTGCCCTTCATATCTCAAATAGCCACATAAGAGGAATACTAAACTTGAATAACCCTGTCTTGACATACAATATGTGATGATAAGTGCCACAATTGTTATTATTACTATAATCACTATCATCACCTCATTTCTTGATAGCAATGATAGCCATGGTGGTAGCAAGGACACCATAGGCAATAAATCACATATTGGCTGGTATTGTAATGATGACAAGGTTATTGTTCGTGTTCCGCTTTTTTGTTTCTTTAGTCTACCAAGGAACCACCATGTCCATACCCAAGAATACACGAAAAGTAGTATGAATATTGTAGATGTCCACCAAGAAAGGCTACTAGGAATTATGCCATGAAAGAACAAGTTTTTCCACTCACCCATATAAGCTGGAAAGATTGGAAAGATAATCACCATTGCAATCGAAAGAAACAACGGCGTCACTGTTGTAAATGCTAATGATAATTGGCTAAATCTCGAAATCATACACTTCATTTCTTTTTAATCATACTCACCAAATAAATATACACGATTAATAATTCCCTTAATATCCTGGAATCAAATAGGTTTTGTTAATAAGTCCATCTTCAATCCGAATAGCAATCTCCACCATCAAGTCATTGATGAGTTGAGTGAATTCAGTGATATGATTATCCTTAACTGTGATAGCTTTTTCACCATGTGCTATTTTGTTTCTGAAATTCAATAGTTTGTTCAGACTCCCCTCATAACTGTTGGGTAGTGCATCAAGTCCAAACGAAGTAAGAAGATGATTTATTACCCCTAGATTGACGTTTGATTTTGTCTGAATTTTGGGTGTGATAATGATAGGGTTAGTGAAAGTAGTGTAGATATTTCTAATGAATTTCTCCTGTTGGTTTCTATTAGTACGTGGTACAGATAGATTTAGCTTCTCATCCATTTCTGTAATATACAAAAGAACATCCATTCTTATAGATTTTGCAGCGATTCTTTCTTTGTTAATTTCCATAATATAGGCCATCATGGTATTACTTACAAAGCCTTCCCATATTGCATAAATGGCAGGTACAAGATAAGTCTTTAATAGCGATTTGTGGTGTGTCACCATCTTATAGCGGTGAGGTATTGTCTTCAGAGATACTAACTCCCCCATGCGCCAGTCTATGTCAGACTTTATTTCCTCCAAAATAGTCATAATATCAAATCTTACCAAAAATCGAATTTGCAAATTCAAGGCGCTTTTTCACACGCTGTACAGAATTATTGCCACCAGAGCGAACCATTTTCTGATAAACTTCATCGCTTTTCACTTCGTTAATTTTATCTTTAATAACTATTGGCTTTCTCACGCTGTAAAGGTGGATGTTCTCAGCTATACCGATTGTTGTTGTATCATAAATTGCTGTAGAAAACTCTCTGTTTGCGCTATTGAAAATACCCGTGCCGACTCCACGTAAAATATCAAAGGTTTTTTTGAAAATTTGGCTATATTGATCATATTTGAAGTTATCATCCTCCACACATTGTTTCATAAAATCAGTCATGTGCAGTGCAATACTTTTACTAACATGTTGGCGGTTACGATAAAGTGACATAAACCTTAAGACAAGCTCTTCTAAATAGAGCTGATCTATTTTTTCTTTGGGAATATCAACTACATCAACAAAATTTTGATATGCAGATAATTCTTTTAGATAGTCGTTAAATTTAGAAGAGATAGAACGGTAGAGAGAATTTCGAATCTCTTGATTTGTTAAAGGAGTGCCTCCAGTGTTAAGACGATTGAATAGTTCAAAGCGCAAGTCATATTGACTGTTCCACTTAATAATCTCTATACGAAATGATGATCGTTTGATGTTAAGTTGAATTTTCAAAGGAAGTGTATCACAAGTAAAGCCATCAAGGGTTTGAATCATATCTCCAGCGCCAAGAATCCAATTGTTTTTTTCAGGCATATTTTTCAGTATCCCGAAGAAAGAAAAGATTGTAGATAGGCGCTGTAGTCCATCCACGACTTCCCATCTACCTTGACTATCCTCTGCTACAAAGATTGGAGGAATCGGTATTCCAATAATAACAGATTCAATAAATCTAGTTTTCTGATAGTCTGTCCATCGGTATAGACGTTGGAAGTCTGGGTTAATGATAATCTCATCCCTCTCGTACATATTCATAATCTCTCCAAATGACATGTCAAGTTTGTCAGTTTGGAGCGTATTTCTACTATTCTCGATATCAGAAAGAATCTTTTCCTGTGAAACTGCCATATAATAATGCTGATAATGTAATGTTTATTTCTCTTCTGCGTATAGCCGAAAAACGTAGTTGAAAAAATAGAATAGATATGTCTGATTGTAATTCTCAGAATTCTATCAAAAATGGGCCCATGATTATTACTGATTTGTAAGAGTTGCGTTTGAGACTGGTTCCCTAATATGTAGTCTTTAGCTACTCTCCTTCGTAATGACCAATAAAGAGGATGATGCCGTGATCCTTCTCGCATATGAGATAGATAAACGGACGGTTGGCATGGAAGACTGCGTTCTTCACCTCTTGCTCTTTACCAGAGCTGGTAGCCTCCCAATGGGTGACTGCGGCTGCTTCTGAGCCTTCCTCATCAACCCTGATACGAGCTGTCTGAGCC
>JAGCDO010000049.1 GCA_017651265.1 Prevotella sp.
CTCAGGCAGTACTACCTCGACCACCTGAACCTGTCGAACAAGTTCGACAAGGAGATGGCGCTGACGAACAACCTGCTGGTGAACCTGGATGAGCTGGATGCCATAAGACCGAGTCAGCATCCTGCCCTGAAGCAGACGCTGTCGAAGAGCAAGGTGAACGGAAGACCCATCTTCGGCTGCAGTCAGGAGGACAGGTCCCGCTATGCCTCGTTCGTGGCCACGACGAACAATCCGCACCCCTTGACCGATGCCACGGGCAGCAGACGATACATCTGTCTGACGGTGCCCAAAGACCAGTTGATTGACAACACAGGGGAGATCGACTACGGGCAGCTGTATGCCCAGGTGCTCCATGAGCTGATAGAGCTGAAGGCGCCCTATTGGTTCACTCCTGCGGAGGTGAAGCGAATCCAGGAACTCAACCTGAACTACATGGAACAGAAGGACATTGCCGAGATCGTAAAAGCTAGCTTCCGTCTGCCGAAGGAAGGAGAGAGGCCGAAGTACATGAACTGCGGGGATATCCTCAAGGTCATTCAGCAGGAGTATCCTTCAGTAAAGAGCGATAGGAGCACCAGAGTTCACTTAGGACTAACCATGAGGGAACTGGGTTACGACCATGTGGTTCGAGAACATCTTTCCTATTACAAGTTGATTCCCCTAAAAGCTGCGTAGGGGGAGATGTACGGGAAATCTACGGGAAATCTACGGGAGATGTTAGAGCAACATCTCCCGTCCCTCAAACCCTTTATACATCGGTGTTTCAAGAGGTTTACGGGAAATGTTGGCCTTTTTGTGCATTTATTCGACCACGGATTGAACAGATTAAACGGATGATTATCAAATCCGCAATCCGTGTGATCCGTGGTCAGTTAAATAATATATGTTAGTATAGCAGTCCGAACATCCATAGGGGGATCTTGTTGCCATATCCGATTTCTATTTCATCAGCTATGACATAACTGTCAGGGATATCCTTGATCTGGGAGAATCCTTTACCCTTGCCTCCCACCTCAAACAAATACTTGCCTTCAACCGACAGGTCGCCCTGCTTGGGGTATTGGATGCTATGACTATGTGCAAGCATAGCGGCAAAAAGAGATTCGCGAACAGTGCCCGTGTCAGCAGGCTGGACCAATGCCTGCATGATGTTTGGATTGTTGAAAAGAATCTTCTCGGGTTTCCCTAATGATTTTAAATCTTTCCTGTCTGCATACAGCAGTCTTAAAAGGGCTGCACGATGGAGTAGCGCCAGCAGTCGAATGAGCTGATTACGAGTGGTGTCCAAAGCTGAGCAAAGTGATGAGATGTTCGGCGTAAAAGGCTTCATCTGAGCCAAAAGGACCAAAAGACGCTTCGCTTTCTGAAGGGTCTCAAACTCTATGCTTTCAACAGCGGGGATATCATTCTCTATGATTGTTGTGACAATGCTCTGTATCCTCTCATAATAGCTGACAGTGGATGATGTCTCAAGAAAGAATGGATAGTACCCCTGCTGAATATATCGCTCAAAATGAGGCAGAACTTTCAGCTTTCCTGCAATTTCTGTCGCTATCTGCTGGTGACGGGTAAGAATGTCATTGAGTGATAGTGGTTCAAATGTGGCTATACCATTAATGGCAAGGTATTCTCTGAAAGAAAGTCCTTCGAGGTGATAGGTGCGGAGACGACGGGATAAGTCAGCCTCTGCTCCATTAAGCTCAAGCAGGGAAGAACCTGTGAATACTATATGAAGTGAAGGATAACTATCGTAGATGTTTTTGATTTCTTTTATCCAGTTAGTATAACGGTGTACTTCATCAAGGAAGATATGAGTAACGCCATGGGTGTATAGATATTCCGTGAGTTCCAAAAGGGTGTGTGTACTGAACCAGATGTGGTCAAGCGAAACATAGAAAGCCTTTGACCAGTCTGGAAAGGTGAGCTTGATATGCTGAAGGAGCATCGTGGTTTTACCAACACCTCTTGCTCCTTTGATACCAATTAGGCGTTCATTCCATTCTATCTGAGAGTATAGATAACGCTGGTATTTACAATCAATCTCTTCCAACCGGCGGCTATATGCCAAGAATAATGCTTCCATATCGATTACATTATAAATTCTCGGTGCAAAGATATAAAAAGTTTCTTTTCAAAGAAAGAAATACTTAAAAAAGTTTCTTTGAAAAGAAAGAAAATGACAAGAAAAGCTTCTTTTAAAAGAATAACGACCACGGATTGAACAGATTAAACGGATAATTATCAAATCCGCATGACTTTTATTTGGCTACAAAACAAAAAAACCGCTGAACCTGAGGTCCAGCGGCATTTCTCTCAATTGCGTTCGTGCTAATTACTCAGCAACAGCAGCTGTGTCAACGGGAGCAGCAGCAGTGTCAACAGCAGTTGTATCAACAACCATAGTGTCAACCGGCTCTTCTACTGCGGGAGCAGCAGGCTTGTTCTCAACACAAGAAGCGAATGAGATAGCTGCAACAGCTACGAACATCAAAACTAATTTCTTCATTTTCTTTGCTTTTTAAATCTGTAAAACAATCATTGTTTATTAAAACGCTGCAAAGGTAAGCATTTTTTTGATAGCTTGTACTTTTTTTAGCGTTTTTTTTTAGGTCGTTTTGTAACTTTTTTGTAAGTGATTGAAAATCAATATAATGCAAATTATTAATAACTGTTAAAGTTTTAAGCCGTATCAATAATGAGGGGAATTTGCATTGTATTTCATTATTTTTTTGTACCTTTGGCTTCTCAAACAAGGGTTGTTTTATCTCCCTATTATATATAATAAGGTGTATGATTGACAGTGCCGCTTTTCAAGGTAAGAAGGCTGCCTATTTCACATTAGGCTGTAAGCTGAACTTTTCTGAGACATCCACATTCGGACGGATGCTTCAGGAGATGGGTGTGACCACCGTGGGCAGGGATGAGCAGGCAGATATCTGCATCATCAACACCTGTTCCGTGACGGATGTGGCCGACGCTAAGTGCCGTCAGGCTATACACCGCATGGTGCGAAACCATCCTAATGCCTTTATCGTGGTGACTGGTTGCTATGCGCAGCTGTCGGCCGATGAAGTGAGCAAGATACCAGGTGTGGATCTGGTGCTGGGCAGCGATGAGAAAGCTCAGTTGGTACAGTTCCTTTCGGAAGCGTGGAGTGAGGAAGGTCAAAGGGACTCGGTTAAAGGCCATGCGGCTGTTCAAGAGCAGCAAGCTGCGTTCAAGAGCGCTGACGCGCGTTCAAGGGTTCAAGGTCAAAGGGACACGGTCAAAGGCCATGCGGCTGTTCAAGAGCAGCAAGCTGCGTTCAAGAGCGCTGACACGCGTTCAAAGAATGGGGAAAGGGCGAAGGTGTTCAGGAAGGAGAAGACCAAGGATATACAGTCGTTTGCTCCCAGCTGCTCCCGTGGAAACCGCACACGCTTTTTCCTGAAGGTGCAGGATGGTTGTAGCTATTTCTGTACCTATTGTACCATACCTTACGCCCGTGGCTTCAGTAGGAACCCCACGATATCCTCGCTGGTGCAGCAGGCTGAGCAGGCTGTACGCGAAGGCGGTAAAGAGATCGTGCTGACCGGTGTGAACATCGGCGATTTCGGTCGTTCAACCGGTGAGCGGTTCATCGATCTCGTCAAGGCACTCGATCAGGTGGAGGGTGTGGAACGCTACCGCATCAGTAGTTTGGAGCCCGATTTGATAGACGATGAGCTGATAGCCTATTGCGCCCAGAGTAGGGCCTTCATGCCGCATTTCCATATTCCGCTTCAGAGCGGATCGGATGCTGTACTGAAGCTGATGCACCGTCGTTACGACACGGCTTTGTTCGCACATAAGATAGAGAAGATCAAGGAGATGATGCCCGATGCCTTCATCGGCGTGGACGTGATGGTGGGAACAAGGGGAGAGCTGGACGAGTATTTCGAGGAGTGCTATGCCTTCTTGGACCGTCTGCCTGTTACGCAACTGCATGTGTTTCCGTATTCCGAGCGTCCGGGTACTGCTGCCCTGCGTATTCCCCATGTGGTGAGTGCTGCGGATAAGAAACTGCGTTCCAAACGACTGCTGGAGCTGTCGGATAAGAAGACCGAGGCGTTCTATGCCTCGTATATTGGTAAGGAGGCGGAGGTGCTGTTCGAGAAGGCTTCACGGGGCAGGGCCATGCACGGCTTCACAAGGAACTATATCCGTGTGGAGCTGCCACCGGCAGAAGGAAATAACGCGCTCGATAACCAGATTGTACAAGTTACACTGGGTGACTTCAACCACGACCGTACGGCGCTGAAAGCGCTGATAAGTGATAAGTAACAAGTGATAAGTGATAAGTGGATAAGGTTGCGATTGTTATACTGAACTGGAACGGCGTGAAGATGCTGTCGAAGTACATGGATACACTGCTGGAGCATTCCCGTGGTGAGGCTGTGGTGTATGTAGCCGACAATGCCTCGACGGATGAGTCGGTTCCCTTCCTCAAGGAGCACTATCCTGAGGTGCGACTGATTCAGCTGGAGAAGAACTGGGGCTTTGCCGACGGCTATAACAAGGCGCTGCAGCAGGTGGAGGCTACCTATTACGTCATCTTGAACAGCGATGTGGAGGTGACACCCCATTGGCTGGAACTCCTCATCAGCTTCATGGACAGTCATGAGGAGGTGGCAGCCTGTCAGCCGAAACTGCTGTCGGTGGCCAACAGGAATGCCTTTGAATATGCAGGTGCCTGCGGTGGCTTCATCGACAAATACGGCTATCCATTTTGTCGGGGCCGACTCTTTGACAGTGTGGAAGATGACCACGGACAGTATGATTATACCTGTGAGGTGATGTGGGCCACGGGAGCCTGTTTAGTAATCCGCGCCGACGACTATTGGAAGGCGAAAGGTTTCGACGGACGGTTCTTCGCGCATAACGAGGAGATTGATCTGTGCTGGCGCCTGCGGATGATGGGACGGAAGGTGTATTGCATTCCAGAGAGTAAGGTGTTCCATGTAGGCGGCGGTACACTACCCAAGGGAAATCCGATGAAGACCTACCTGAATTTCCGCAATAACCTGACCATGTTGTTTAAGAACTTGCCCGACAAGGAGTTGCGACATGTGATGCGCTGGCGGTGGGTGCTCGATTATGTGGCGGCCTACGAAACGCTGCTGGTGAACAGGAACGTGGGCGACTTCAAGGCCATCTACCGGGCACGGCGTGATTTCAAACGTTGGAAGAAAGACTTCAAGGCCGACCGTGATGAACTGCAGCAGAGCAGGGTGATGCCCGTGGTGGCTGAACGCAGACCGATCAGTTTGCTGTGGCAGTATTATATCAAAGGTAAACGACGGTTCTCGGAGCTGCCCAGATAACGTTTCTATAAGGGTGTTGTTGGCACACTTTTTGCTGTCATCCTTTTAGAAAGGAGAAACGATTATGGCATTTATTGACTATTACAAGATTTTAGGTGTTGCGAAGGATATTCCGCAGAAGGATGTGAAGAAGGCTTATCTGAAAAGAGCTAAGCAGTTCCATCCCGATCTGCATCCTGACGATCCCAAGGCCAAGGCGAAATTCCAGGCCTTGTCGGAGGCGTATGATGTGATAGGCGATCCTGAGAAACGAAAGAAATACGACCAGTACGGCGAGCGCTGGAAAGAGATGGATGCGATGAACCAGCAGGGTGGAGGTTTCAACTGGTCGCAGCAGGGCGGCTCACCCTTCGAGGGCTTCGACTTCAGTACCTTCAATGGTAGCGGTGGCTTCAGCAGCTTCTTCCAGGATCTGTTCGGCGGAGGAAGGAAAACACGGGCCCAAGGCTTCAGTCGTCAGAGCAGCGGCGAGATGAACGCCACGGTGAACATCGATCTCTATACGGCCCTGCTCGGTGGTGAGGTGATGCTTCAGTTGAGTACGGGTACGAAGATCAAACTGAAGGTAAAGCCAGAGACACAGCCTGGAACGAGAGTACGACTGAGAGGGAAGGGATACGACCGCGGTGACGGTACGTTTGGCGACCTGATCATTACCTATCAGGTGCAGTTGCCCACCCATCTTTCCGACCGTCAACGGGACCTGTTGCGGCAGATGCAGGCGGGATAAGTGTTAAAAATCCTTACGCTTTTCATAAATATTCCCCCAATATGCTACTTTCTTCCCGAAAAGTAGTACCTTTGCAGCCGCTATCACGAGATGGTAGCATGAGATTCAAATTTAATAATTCATTTACAATTAAACAATTACAAAATGGCAACAAAAATCAGATTGCAGCGCGGCGGTCGCAAAGGCTATGCTTTCTACAGCATCGTGATCGCTGATGCGAGAGCACCACGAGATGGTAGATTTACTGAGAAGATTGGTACTTACAATCCTAACACCAATCCCGCCACAGTAGATTTGAATTTCGACCGTGCACTCTACTGGGTAGAGGTAGGCGCTCAGCCTACAGACACCGTTCGTAACATCCTGAAGAAGGAAGGTGTTTATATGATGAAGCATCTCCGCACAGGTGTGAAGAAGGGCGCTTTCGACGAGGCTGCTGCTCAGAAGAAGTTCGATGCATGGAAAGATGAGAAAGTCAAGGGCTTTGACGCTGTTCGTCAGCAGGTAGAGAAGGCTAAGAAAGAAGCTGCTGCCAAGGAGCTCGAGGCTGAGAAGAAGATTAACGAGGCTATTGCCCAGAAGGTGGCTGAGAAGAAGGCCGCTGCTGCCGCTCAGGCAGAGGCAGAAGCACCTGCAGAGGAAGCCGCTCCCGCTGAGGAGGCACCCGCAGAGGCTTAATCTTTTTGTAAACAGGAAATGAGGAGGCAGGCGTTAGCCATGCCTCTTTCTTTTTCCCTCCACTCTCCACATTCCACACTCCACAATCTTTACCATGCACATCGTTGAGATTCCTTCTTTCTTCCCGCCTTATGGGGGTGAGTTCTGTTTGGAACAGTCGAAGGCCCTCCGTTCCTTGGGACATGAGGTGCGGATTATCAGTAATGTGCAGTTATCCGTAAAAAAGAGTCCGAAAGATTATCTCACATTCCCGTATCGCCGTCGTTTCACGGAGATGCAGGGCGTTCCGGTCTATCAGTCGTATATGCGCGGTCTTCCGCTGATGATTCGTCCCAATGTGCAACGTTGGGTGAAGATTGTCAGACAGATGTTCAAGGAATACGAGAAGCAATATGGTCGTCCTGATATCCTGCATGCCCATTGTGCCAAATGGGCTGGGTATGCTGCCATGCAGATTGGAGAAGAGGAGGGCATACCGTATGTGGTAACCGAACATTTGTCGTTGATGGCACTGAAAGAGGAATTCGGCGAAGATACCGCCAATGCGTGGCAGATTCCTTTGCTGCGCTCGGTATATGAGCATGCAGAACGGGTGATTCCTGTTGCTGAGGAAGTGGTGGATGACCTATCCCCGTTATTTGGAAAGGATTATCGGTGGACGGCCATTTCGAACATGATTGATGTGGATTTCTTCTCCTATCGTCGTCGCGAAGATAAGAAAGACCGTCCGTTCCGTTTTGTCTGTCTGGGGAAATTTGTACGTCGCAAGGGATATGATGTCTTGTTCAAGGCCTTCCTGCAGGTTCATGACCTGCATCCTCATACCGAATTGTTTATTGCCGGTGAAGGAACAGACGGAAACGCATGTCGCCAGTTGTTCAGTCATCTGTCCTGTGCCCCGCATATCCATCCTTGTGGGAACCTTGACAAACAGGCGGTCAGGGATTTGCTGTATCAGAGTGATGCCTTGGTACTGGCCACCCGCGATGAAACCCAAGGACTGGTGTTGCTGGAGGCCATGAGTACGGGTATTCCTGTGGTGACGACAGAGGCTGTACCCCAGAACGTCAGGATCGACAAGGGATGTTATGTAGCTCCCGTAGATGATGCTGAAGCTATTGCTGATAAGATGTGTGAGGTGATGCAGCTGTCTGATGGGGAAGGGGAGGTTTTCTCAAAAAATGTTGCTGAGAAGGTGTCGCCCCAAGTGATTGCTTCCCAATTGGAAACGGTGTTGCGGGATTGTATGTAATCCTACCGTAACAGCGAAGCATAGAACGCCTCGTATTGCTCTGCCACTTTCCGGTAGTCGTGATGGCGCCGCACATATTCCACACTCTGTCGTTTCAGTTCTGGAATACGCTCCGGATGCATAATGAGATTCTCCACTTCTTGTTCCACACTCTCGGCCGTAGGCAGGACATTGATGATGGGTCGCAACTCATCCTCATGAAGAATCTCGTAGTTCTCGGGTTCACCTCCTCCGATGTCGATAATCCCTTTCGACATGGCCAACAGGGAGTTCATGGAGGGCGTATAGCTGTAGAGCTGATCAAGGATAGCATCGCTACCGTTCATCAGTTGCTGGTATTCGGCAAAGGGAACGCTAACCGCCTTCACCAGTTCCATCTTATCGGGATGTCTCTCCAAGACCTTTTCTGCAGCAGGAAGCATGATGTCGGTTCCTTTATAGTCGCTTCGCTGCGCATCAATGCCGATGAATATCCGGGTTTTCGGATGGTCCTTTTCTGTGATGGATGTCTGTTCCGACGGCATCTCTATGGGCAGGGGAATAAAGGTAGTCTTATTAGGGAACAAGGGCTGATAAACCGCCATATACTCATACAGACAAGCCACGATACCGTCGCAGTCGTCGGCAATCATTTTCGTCAGTCGTTCGTGCGATGTTCCCACCCATACATCGAGCAGTCGGGTGGAGGCGGGATCGGTTCTCACCTCATCGCCTATATTATGGTCGCTATACCGTAGCGGTTTTTTCTCCATACAGGTTCTGGCCCAGATGGAATCCTCGCCGAAGGCCCCGAGCACCACCTTCTTATTATGTTTGCGCAGATAGCGGTAGATGGGGAACAGACGTTCCGGTCGGACATCAAAGAAAATGGGATTGATGAGCTGCACGATATCATACCCGCGTAGCTTGGGCAGGGTTGCCCATACATGCATCAGGTATCTGATCCCCTCAAGATGAGAGGATGAATGTCTTACCAATGAGATATCACGGGGGTAGTTGCGCCATCCGTTACCGTTGGACACCACCGTCACCTCATGTCCCCGTTCCTTCAGTCCTTTGCCCAATGTGGCGTGCAGACCGCTGTAATCGTTGAGCAGCAGGATTTTCATCTTTCTTTCCATAACAAGGGTAGGATGCGCATGAGGATTTTCCGTCCTGTCTTACTGTTGGTCATCTTGCGGAACCATTTGTATTTCTGCGTGTAGTCGCGGGCGGGCAAGGGGAACATCCCACATTTCTGCAAACGGGTAAGACGCTCCTCCAGCTGCTGCTCACTGTGGGTGAGCATGATGATGTTATAGATATAGTCCATGGTGAGCTGTGCCACACGTCGCTGCAGGGCGATCCTCTCTGACGAAGCGAGGGTGTTGGCCAGGTGGTCGAGCTGCCTGATGACATATTCCGCATCGTCCAGACGCTTGATCTTCCATTGGGTATCATCGTTGTGAACGATGGAATTCTCACGAACACGATAGTAGTAGGCACAAGTGTCGGTACTATATATCGTATCGGCACGGAGAATGAGCTGGGGTGTGAACTCCTCATCCTCATGCAGCAAATGGGGCGTGAACCGCAGCTCTCCTAAGGTCTTCCTGCTGAACACATAACCGCAGGCTGATGCCCGCAGGTTGTTGTGGTGCATATACTCGGTGCCGCTGACGGGTCCTTCGAACAGATAGGGTGTGTCAACATCGGTTCCTTCACGGGTGAAATTGAAGATCACCATGTCGGGCGATTCCTTCTGTAAGATGCTCAAGCAATGCTCGTAGCCACCCTTGATAAGACAGTCGTCGGCATCGATGAACTGAATGTACCGGCCCTTGCTGATGTCAACACCTACATTACGGGCCGTGCTGAGTCCTTGGTTATGCTGGCGCAGGTAGATCACCTCGTCGCGGTAGTCGATAATCTCGTTCAGTGGGGTGATGTCCGACCCGTCATCAATCAGAATAATCTCACGCTCTTCCGACTGTAACGGGAGTTGCATGATGCTCTCGATGCATTCGTGGAGCATGTCAACGGGCAGATTATAATAGGTGATGATGAAACTCACCAAAGGTGCCTGGTTTTGATAGTTGGCTGATGACTCGTTCATATGACCTTAGCTTTTGTTGCAAAGGTACGAATAAACGAGTAAAATGCAAAAGGAAAGATTACTTTTCTTTTCATTTTCGAGTGGAAGTACTTTCGGCGTAGCCAAAGTACGGATAAGTGAGCACAAAACAAAAGAAAATTTATAATAAATCACCAATTGATTCGTTTTATTGTATGAGCATGGACAATAATACCAATAGCAGCTATCATCATATCCTGAAATACACCAGTCTGTTTGGCAGTATTCAGGCCTTGAACATCTTCATCGGTCTGGTGCGAAACAAGCTGGTGGCATTGATTCTCGGTCCGGGCGGCATCGGTTTGATGTCGCTCTTCAATAGTGCCATTGCTTTATTGTCGAATGCCACCAACTTAGGGATTGCCACCAGCTCGGTTAAGACCTTGTCGGAACTGTATGAGAAAGGGGATGAAGAGCAGGTGAAGAGACATGTCCGTGTGATTCGTCAATGGGCCTTGGCAACTGCTGTTATCGGCTTTTTCGCATGCGCCCTGGCCGGTCCGCTACTGAACAATTTCTCTTTCACTTGGGGAAACCACGTGAAGCATTTCGTGCTGTTGGCACCTACCGTTGCTATGTTGGCTATCACTGGAGGAGAGACGGCTATATTGAAGTCAGCCAGGAGGTTAAGGAATTTGGCTAAGGTTTCTGTTTGGAACGTATTCCTGGCTTTAGTCTTTACTACTCCCATTATTTATTTCTATGGACAGAAGGGTATCATCCCCACCATCACGCTGATTACCTTCACGCAGATGCTGTTGACGATACGCTACTCTCACCGGGTATTTCCGTGGTCGTTTCATTTTGAACGAAGTCTATGGGGCGAAGGACTCCCCATGATCCGTCTGGGTATAGCCTTTGTGGTAGCTGGTGTCTTCGGTAGTGGGGCCGACTTCCTGATCCGTGCCTCCCTGAACAACATTGCTTCCCTGAATATGTTGGGCTTGTACAATGCCGGTTTTATGATGACAATAACCTATGCTGGAATGATCTTCACTTCCATGGAAACCGATTATTATCCTCGTCTGTCGGCCATTGGTAATGATGTGCATCAGATGAGCAACACGGTGAATCATCAGGTAGAGGTGTCGTTGTTGATGATTTCTCCGCTGTTGGTGGCCTTCAGCATCGGTGCGCCGATCATCGTGCAGCTGTTGTACAGTAAGGAGTTCCTCGACGTGGTGCCGATGATACAGATTACCGTTCTGGCCATGTACCTCCGTGCCATGAAACTCCCTGTTGCCTATCTTACCTTGGCCAAGGGCGACTCCAAGTCGTACCTCTTCCTGGAAGCCTACAGCGCCGTGGTGATGGTGATTGCTGTGGTGGGCGGCTATATGCTGTTCGGACTGCCTGGAACGGGTGTGGGATTGCTGGTTACCGGACTGATTGATATCATTGTAATCAATATCTTCACACGGTATAAGTACCATTACAAGGTGTCTTCCACCGTATTCCGTTTCGCCAAGTACCAGTTGCCGATAGCCTTGGCGGTGTATGCCATTACCTGTTGGCTCCATGGCTGGCTGTATTGGGCATCGGGAATCGTCATGGGATTACTGAGTCTGTGGATCTCTTTCCGACTGTTCCGACAGGCTCGCTGACATTTTTTTCTAATAATTCTTAATAATCACTTGTTTTTCTTTTTTCTTTTGTATCTTTGTCGCTAAAACAAGGATAAGGGAATGACACTGATCATTGTAGCGATATTACTCATCGGTTATGTGCTGATAGCTACCAGTAGCATGACGAAGATCAACAAAGCGGCAGCTGCCATCTTTGCTGGTACGGTGGGGTGGGTGCTCTATATCTGTTATGGCTCTGACTTCGTGATGAGTCAGCACCCCAGCGAGTATATCGACTTCCTGGGCGGTGCCAGTCCTACGAGTGTTGCCGTCAAGGAATACATCTCGCAGAACGTCTTCCTGAAGTATGTGGGGCGCGGTGCGGAGATCGTTTTGTTCCTGTTGGCTACCATGACCATCGTGGAGGTGCTGAACAATAACGGATGCTTCGACTTCCTCAAGCAGATGTTGCGCACACGCAAGAGCAAGAAGCTGCTGTGGGTGATGACGATGATCACCTTTGTGATCTCGGCCAATCTTGATAACCTTACGGTCACAACAATGATGTTGGTGATGATGCACGAGATCGTGCCGAGTCGCAGGCAACGGATGATCTATGGCTCGGCCATTGTGATTGCCGCCAGTTGTGGTGGTGCACTGACGGTGATTGGTGACCCGATGGGACTGGTGCTCTGGACGAAGGGGGCAGTAACCGCTACGAACTTCTCTGTTTCGTTAGCAGTGCCTTGTCTGATCTCGTGGCTGCTGCCCACCTGGTGGCTGTCGCGCATGCTGCCCGAGCGGATTGATTCTCAGTGGACATCGATGCCCTACCGTGGCGACGATACGAACCTGAAGGTGTGGCAGCGCCTGCTGATGCTGATTGTCGGCATCGGCGGTCTGTGGTTCATCCCTTCCTTCCGTGCCATCACCAAGCTCAGTCCGTTCCTGGGTGCCCTATGTGTACTGGCTGTTCTGTGGATCGTGAACGAGGTGGTGAACCGTAAACTGATGAATGTAGAGCAGATGATTCAACGGCGCACACCGCGGGTACTTCAATATGGTGTTCTCCAGCTGATGCTCTATGTAATGGGAGTTATACTGGCTCTCGGCGTGGTACAGGAAACGGGCGCCATTGCCTGGCTGTCACGACAGTGTAGTCAGTATATCCATCATGTATGGGTGTTCGGTATCTTGTCAGGATGTATCAGTACATTGCTTGATACCTTCGCTACCTCCATGAGCTTCTTCTCGCTGTACCCCTCGTTACCCGAGAACGATTTATTCTATAAGATCGTGGCGTACAGCTCGTCGATGGGTGGTACTATTCTCCTGTTAGGAAGCGTAAGCGGATTGGCCCTGATGAAGATGGAGCATATTCATGTGGGATGGTATCTGAAGAATGTGGGGTGGGTGGTCATCCTTTCCTGGATTCTCGGTACGCTCGCCCTGTGTCTGCTGGGCTGATAATCGAAACAAAACATAGTATATATATAAAAGGTATATGGCAAAAATCAAGACGATAGGAGTGATGACCTCTGGTGGTGACGCTCCAGGAATGAATGCCGCTATCCGTGCGGTAACCCGTGCTGGTATCTACAACGGCTTCAAGATCAAAGGTATCTATCGTGGATGGGACGGACTGATCAACAATGAGATCAAGGAGTTCTCCACGGAGAATGTGAGCGGTATCATCAATATGGGTGGAACGATCCTGAAGACGGCGCGTTCGAAGGACTTCATGACGAAGGAAGGTCGGCAGAAAGCCTACGACAATATGGTGAAGAACGGCATTGATGCACTGGTCATCATCGGCGGAAACGGCTCTCTTACGGGTGCCCGTATCTTTGCTGAGGAGTTTGATGTGTGCTGTATCGGACTGCCGGGAACCATCGACAACGACCTCTATGGAACGGATTCCACGATTGGCTATGACACAACGATGAACACCATCATGGAGTGTGTTGACCGAATCCGTGACACGGCACAGAGTCATGAGCGTATCTTCTTCATCGAGGTGATGGGGCGCGATGCTGGCTTCCTGGCACAGAACAGTGCAATTGCCAGTGGTGCCGAGGCTGCCATTATACCAGAGGATTCTACCGATGTGGACCAGCTGGCACGGTTCATGGAGCGTGGTATTCGTAAGTCGAAGAAGAGCTGTATCGTCATCGTGTCGGAGAGTCCTAAGTGCGGTGCTCTCTACTATGCCGACCGTGTGCGGAAGGAGTTCCCCAACTACGATGTGCGTGTTTCCATCTTAGGACATCTGCAGCGTGGCGGACGACCAACAGCGCACGACCGTATTCTGGCGGGACGTACTGGTGTGGGAGCCATCGAGGCTATCTTGCAGGGACAACGCAACGTGATGATCGGTCTGCGTTACAACGAGGTGGTGTATGTTCCGTTCTCTGAGGCCATCAGAAGTGACAAGCCGTTTGATAAGAAACTGATCAAAGTGCTTGATGAACTTAGCATTTAATCGGTTTTGATCATCAAAACCGATAATTGATAATTGAAAATTGAAAATTGAACTTTCGGAGCAGCGAGCGCCAACAAACTTGTTTGATTGGCCGAGTCGTGACGAAAGTCAACGAAGTTAAAATTGAAGCTATTTGTACCTAAAACCAAGAATTATGAAGAAAAAGTTTATTTGCGCCGTTTGTGGATATATCTATGAAGGCGATGCTGCACCTGAGAAGTGCCCGATTTGTAAGGCTCCTGCTTCCAAGTTCTCTGAACTGAAGGAGGATGGTGATGTTACCTATGCTACCGTTCATCGTATCGGTGACGGCAAACCCGAGGGTGTGAGCGAGGAGATGATTAACGACCTCCGTAACCATTTCAATGGGGAGTGCGGTGAGGTTGGTATGTATCTGGCCATGGCTCGTCAGGCTGACCGTGAGGGCTATCCTGAGATTGCTGAGGCTTTCAAGCGTTATGCTTTCGAGGAGGCCGACCATGCCAGTCGTTTTGCTGAACTCCTGGGCGAGTGCGTTTGGGATACCAAGACCAATCTGGAGAAGCGTGCAGCTGCTGAGGCTGGTGCTTGCGAGGATAAGTTCCGCATTGCCAAGAATGCCAAGGCTGCCGGCTTTGATGCCATCCACGACACGGTTCATGAAATGGCCAAGGATGAGGCTCGTCATGGAGCAGGCTTCGCAGGTTTGCTGAAGCGCTATTTCGGATGATGACATGAACATGTTCGCCTAAGATAACCCCAGAATGTTGACCAAAAACATTCTGGGGTTTTATCTTAAGCAAACATACGATGGTACGGTGGCGCGGTGTGTATGAGATAAATCAGAATGTTTTTGGTCAACATTCTGGGTTATCTTATACACACTCAAAAAAGTACTTTTACTTTCCCTTACTGTATAGCTTTGAAATCAGGTCGGGACGACCGATGCGCTTGAGTTCCTGTTCGATATGGCGGCGTTCTTCGCGCTTATACCAGAAGAAGAACATGCGCTGGGCAAGTTTCTCACGGGCCGTCTTGGCTGAGAAGACGGGTTCTAAGGTGTAGGGATCATAACCGGAATACCACATCTCCGTGGCAATGGTCATGGGCGTCGGCGTGAAGTCCTGCACCTGCTCCAGATGGAAATCCAGTCGTTTGGTGATGACCGCCAGCTCGGCCATGTCAGCTTCCTTGCAGCCAGGATGACTGCTGATAAAATAAGGTATGAGCTGCTGTCGCATGTTCTCCTCGCGGTTGATACGGTCGAAGATGCGTTTGAACTGCTCGAACTGCTGGAAGGAAGGCTTTCGCATTAGGTATAACACCTTGTCGGAAGTGTGTTCAGGCGCCACCTTCAGTCGACCGCTCACATGTTTGCAAATCAGTTCGCGGGTATATTGCCTTGCTGCCTCATTACTCTTCTCATCCTTGCTGTGGTGCAACAGAAGGTCGTAGCGCACACCACTGCCGATGAAACTCTTCTTCACCTTCGGCAGGGCATCCACAGCATGGTAGATATCCAGCAGGGCAGAGTGGTCGGTGTTCAGGTTCGGACACACCTGCGGATGGATGCAGGAAGGACGCTTGCATTTCTCACAGGCAAGGAGGTTACGACCGTGCATGCCGTACATGTTGGCCGACGGACCGCCCAAATCGCTGAGGTAGCCTTTGAAGTCGGGCATCTCTGCTACCTGTCTTACCTCTTTTAATATACTCTCCTTACTGCGGCAGGTGATGAACTTACCTTGATGGGCAGAGATGGTGCAGAAAGCGCAACCGCCGAAACAGCCACGGTGGATATTCACCGAGTGTTTGATCATCTCATAGGCAGGAATACGCTTACCCTTGTATTTGGGATGCGGCAGACGGGTGTAGGGGAGATCGAAAGAGGCATCGAGCTCATCGGTTGTCATGGGGGGATTGGGTGGATTAACCACCGCATATACCCCATCCACTTTCTGCAGGAGGCGCTGCGCATGGTATTTGTTCGACTCCTCTTCAATATGTCGGTAGTTCTCGGCCTCCGCTCTTTTGTTTCGCAGACACTCCTCATGGGAGTGCAACACGATATCGTCGTTGGTGATTCCTCCGGGAATATCTTTCTCCTTGGCCAGATAGACGGTCTGGGGAAGATCATGTAGCTGTTTGATGTCCTCACCCTCGGCCAATCGTTGGGCGATGCTGACAACCGTCTTCTCGCCCATACCGTAGCTGATGATGTCGGCACCCGAGTCACAGAGGATACACTTCCTGAGCTTATCCTGCCAGTAGTCGTAGTGGGTGAGTCGACGAAGGGAAGCCTCGATGCCGCCCAAGACAATGGGCACGTCGGGGTAGAGCTGACGGAGGATACGACTATAGACAATGGTGGGGTATTCCGGACGACAGTCGTGCCTGCCATCAGGACTGTAAGCATCCTCCGACCGTAGTCGTCTGTTGGCTGTGTATTTGTTCACCATCGAGTCCATACACCCCGGTGAGATACCAAAGAACAGACGGGGCCGTCCGAGTTTCTTGAAGTCGCGATAGTCACCATGCCAGTCGGGCTGGGGTATGATGGCCACCCGATAGCCATGGGATTCGAGAACCCGACCGATGACCGCTGCACCAAAAGACGGGTGATCCACATAGGCGTCACCCGAGAACAGGATCACATCCACGTAATCCCATCCCCGCAGCTCCATCTCCTTCTTGGTAGTAGGGAGAAAATCAGTCAGGCGGTATTCCTTCATACTTCTTCGTTAGCGGCCTTCTTCTCTTCCCAGGTTACATAGAGTTGAACCAGGTTGGTCAGACCCAAGGCTTTCATGTTCTTGTGATAGATCACGTCGAGACAAAGATCCATCAGGTCACGGTCCACCTCGGGCAACGACTCAAGGATAGCGCGGCAGTTCAGTTTCAGCTTGTCGAGAACGGCCTCGTCGATGATACCATTGCTGTCGATGAGGTTTTTCAGGAGTGCATATCTCCCGATGGTTTCCAGATGAGCATCCGTTACCTCGATGCTTCTGGTGCCAGATGCGTTTGCTTGTATTTTATACATGGTTGTAATGATTGAATTTACGGTATGAGGAAATTGATGATGGCTTTCATCACCGCCGCCCGTTTCCTTGGCGAGGTGATGCACTCGAAGGGGAAGCCGATGGTGAATGACTTATAGTCATTCCCGTCGTAGGCCACGCAGGCAGAGGTACCATTGGAGTAGGTGAGTGCGCAGTAGGCGGGCTGCAAGGGGTTCAGCACATCGGTGGAAGTGGCGGCATAATGCTCTTCATTGAGCATGCGGTAGATGGGTAGGGTGGTGCCCATACCGCTGATGATGGAGTCGTTACTGTTTCGGATGGTTCCACCATAGCTCACCTTCAGGATGTTCCGCATAAAGGTGGAGTCGGCCTTTGAACGCATATCACACCCAAGATAAGCACCACTCACCAGTAAGGCACCACCGCTGCGGGTGTACTTGGTAAGGATATCCTGCATACGAGAAGGGAAGGTCTTGTACGACCCTAATGCGTTGGGATCGTTCTTCTCCAGTCCGTAGAGCATATCCACGAGATGGTATTTCATCAGATCCACCTTCCCGCTCTCCACCGAGCTGGCACTGCAGCTGGTGACATTGTACTGCAGCATACTGCGCATAGCCTCGGCATGGGTGGTGGGGTAGTTGAACTCGTTACCTACCAGGAACTGTCCTTCCCATTCCTGACCGCTATAGCCAAGGGCGCCCGGACCTTCAAGACCGGCCTGACTCTTGTCGAAACAAATCTGCTTACCACCCCATCCGGCTGTTGTCCCGTCGCTCACACCTGGGTCGATGTCAAAGTCGAAACCTTGCTCGTTGGTGGTGTTGCGAACGGCAGGAGGTGCCAGTCGGCGGAATCCGTTGACAATCATGATGGATCGGGTGGCTCCGGCATGATGCAAGGCCGCGAGCGTTTCCGATGGGAAGCTCTCACCACCTTTGTTGATGGCAGTAACCTTGAAGTTATAGATGACACCTGGCTGCAGGTTCATCTTGCATGAACGACTCTTGATGACCTGTCCGTTATCGAAGCCGCCTGCTCCCTTAGAGGTATAGACCACATAGGAAGTGGGCTTGGCCGTTTTCTCCAGCGGGTCGTCCTGATCCTCCCAACTCAGCGTCACCTCATCGGCCCCGGTGAACTCCACCCGCAGGTCCTGGGGTGGGAGGGGAGCAACAACATAGTTCTTGTCGTGCCTGTTCGAGAGGAACTGAAGAATAGACTTATATACACTGCGTGCCAATGCGAACCGGAAAGTAGGATCCTGCGCCAGTCGCATATCCGGGAAATTCTGGTGTGACAGGGTTTCCATGATGGCCGAAGGTACTTCAGGAAGACGAGTCTCGGAATAGTTCGCATCACGGATATCCCGAACAGGCCAGTCGAGACCGTACAGTTTGTTGAGATCGTTTTTCTGGTTGTTCAACAGTAATGAGGCAAAGATACGCGACTGGTCTCTGCTGTCGCCGTTGTTCAGCAGACCGTCGTGGAAATTGGTCGTGTAGATGCCTAACGAACCGGTCAGTGAGGCGAAGTCCTTGGCAAAGCCCGCATCACTATGTACCGCCAACGACAGTTCGATGGGCACATGCTTGCCTTCCAGGGTAGGCATATAACGAGAACCGCCGCCAATCCAGTTGGTCATGAGCGACCGCACATTAATATCATCGGCATAGTCATCCTGTCCGTTCTTACTGCTATACACCTCATAAGGAGCACCGGCCCACTGGGCATAGTAACGTGCACCCTCCAAGGCACGGGGCATTCCGCTGACGGAGCCGGAACGGGTGATATTTCCCATTCCTCCGCCGAAGCGGACCGCATCGGAAGTGACAACACCTTTCTGATCACTCAGGTTACTTACCACCACGCTGTTGAGACGACTGCAACCGCGGTCGAAATGGAAGGTTCCCAGATATACCCACGTGCTGCCGCCCATGCGTTGGTTCACGCTGAACACCGAAGCCTGTCCTTGGTGATAGACGGTATATTGCACGTTGTCAACACTGTTCTCCAGGGTGGGATAGCTCACATAGACCGCATAACTGCCTGATTCCTCGAACTGAGGCTGGTAGGTAATTAAACTGGGATTGGCATGGGTGGTCTTGACCATACGGGCCGTGCCAGCCAGAAACGGGTTCTCCCCATCGTGATAGGCTCCCTGATGCAAGGCAAAACCTTTCACATCAGCATCTTTCCATCTGTTCTGGGTGTTTGTCTCCATGTAGTTGGGCGACTGTGAGTGGTCGTTATCTACAATCAACTCATGCTTTTGCCAGTCGCGTTCACGGGGAGTGAACACGTTGGCGCCAGCTTTCTCCAGCATCGGAATGAGATAGGGAACCACGATGGTCTGCGTGAACAGGTCCTCGGTGGTACCGAACAGGGAAGGGCGCTGCCATTTCCAGGTGCCCTTGGGGATATCATAATAATAGCCATGACTGGCCCAGAGGGAAACATGTCTGTCTTGTAATCCTTGGGTAATCTCGAAGGGTCTTGACAGGTTCTTTACCCATGGTTCCTTCTCGTACTGAACTCTTTTCTCTACTTCTTCTACTTTATCCGTCTTCCCTGTCTGTACAGGAATAGAACCTTGCACTGGTCTGTTATCATTCACAACCCGATGGGTTCCACAACTCCATAAAAGCAGACAGGTGAATGCAAAAACAATCTTTTTCTTCATGCGTCTTAAATCTCGCCTATAGTGAACAACTCCGGTTTCTTTCCCTTACAATCCTTGAAATACAATTTGATTTCCCGCATCTCGTTGTCGATATCACCTGTAGGGATGATGCTGCGGGTGCAGCGGATCAGTTTCTTCTCGTAATCGAGACCGTACAACAGGATGGGTATCTGCGCCTTGAGGGCAATATAATAGAAACCTTTTTTCCAATCAGGGTTCAACGATCGCGTTCCTTCTGGGGTAATGCACAGATGGAACGTCTTTTCCTGCATGGCTGTTTCCGCAAGGTTGTCGGTCATACTCGATTTCTTGGAACGCCACACAGGAATGCCTCCGATGCGTCGGAACAGGTTTCCCAACGGCCACCGGAACCACTCTTTCTTCATGAGGTAATTAATCGTATAGCCTTCCGCCCGCATGTAGAGTTGTCCAAGAAGGAAATCCCAGTTGCTGGTGTGGGGAGCTAAACATATGATGTACTTATCGGGGTGGGCAACAGTTATCTCCTTTGTCCACCCCAGACGTTTGTATAATAGCCAACGACAAAAACTCTGTATCATATCTGTTAATTCAAGTTGCCTATCTGATCGATAAACTCTGAAACATCCTTGTTGAAATCATTGATCAGGATTCTGAAGTATTGCTTCTGCGGAATACCTGGTTCAGGATGTGAGATGCGTTTCACATAGTCGCTTTGAATGTGCAAGATGGAAGATAGAAGAGCTTCTACATTGTCCTGGTTGGGCTTCCCACTATACAACGATGCCGCTACACACTCTGCGAATAATTCACTGCAGATGTAATTGATGGTTTTCTTTAATTCTCTTTTGTTCAACATATACAATAGCTCCTTTCATTACCTATTTGTTAACTTCATGTGACAAATATAGCAATTTTTCTATATACATGGTGCAAAGAACGATAAAAAATATCTTAAAAACTTGATTTTATTCAAAAACCTTTCCAAATCTCCGAGAAAAAGCGTATTTTTGCACTTGATTTTTAAGTAGTAAGGATATACAACAATAAATTTTCAATAAACATTTTAACAGGATTATGGAAAAAAGTGCATTGCAGCTGGCAAGGGCTGCTTATCAGCCTAAATTGCCAAAGGCTCTTCAAGGTGCAGTAAAGGTAAAAGAAGGTGCTCCAACACAGAGCGTGGATAACCAGGAAGAAATCAAGGCTCTCTTCCCCAACACTTACGGAATGCCGCTTATCGAGTTCGAACAGAGCGACGTTGCTAATACGGCAAAGATGAATGTCGGTGTCATCCTCAGTGGTGGACAGGCTCCCGGCGGACACAATGTGATTACCGGTCTTTTCGATACCATTAAGAAACTGAATCCCGAGAACCGTCTCTTCGGCTTCATCCTCGGTCCTGGCGGTCTGGTTGACCATCAGTATCTGGAGATCACAGAAGACTTCATCGACGACTACCGCAACACTGGTGGTTTCGACATGATCGGTTCCGGTCGTACCAAGCTGGAGAAGGTTGATCAGTTTGAGAAAGGATTGGAGATTATCCGTGAGCTCGACATCAAGGCTATCGTGATTATCGGTGGTGATGACTCTAATACCAATGCTTGTGTGCTCGCTGAGTACTATGCAGCCAAGAAGTATGGCGTTCAGGTGATCGGTTGTCCGAAGACCATCGACGGTGACCTGAAGAACGACCAGATTGAGACTTCATTCGGTTTCGATACTGCTTGTAAGACTTACTCCGAGCTGATTGGTAATATCGAGCGCGACTGTAATTCTGCCCGCAAGTATTGGCACTTCATCAAGGTGATGGGACGTTCTGCTTCTCATATCGCTTTGGAGTGCGCCCTGCAGTGCCAGCCGAACATCTGTCTGATTTCTGAGGAGGTTGAGGCTAAGGGTATGAGCCTTGACGATATCGTAGAATATATCGCTAATGCTGTTGCTCAGCGTGCTGCCGACGGTAATAACTTCGGTACTGTCATTATTCCTGAAGGTGTCATTGAGTTCATTCCTGCCATTAAGAAACTGATTGCTCAGCTGAACGACGTACTGGCTTTGCCAGAGGCTAAGGAGATCAGTCGTGACGAGCAGGTTGACTTTGCTAAGAGTCACCTCACCGAGGAGAACCTGAAGGTGTTCAACAGTCTGCCTGTAGGTGTTGCCCGTCAGCTGGCCCTCGATCGTGATCCTCATGGAAACGTACAGGTTTCTCTGATTGAGACTGAGAAGCTGCTCTCTACCATGGTAGCCCAGAGGCTTGAGAAGATGAAGAAGGAAGGTAAGTATGTTGGTAAGTTCGGTACTCAGCACCACTTCTTCGGCTATGAAGGACGTTGTGCCGCTCCTTCTAACTTTGATGCTGACTATTGCTATGCACTGGGTACAAGTGCAGCTCAGCTGATTGCCAACGGTAAGACCGGTTACATGGCTATCGTGAAGAATACCACTGCCAAGACCGATGAGTGGAAGGCAGGCGGTGTGCCCATCACCATGATGATGAACATGGAGAAGCGTGCTGGTGAGATGAAGCCCGTGATCCGCAAGGCTCTCGTTGAGCTTGACGGTGCTCCCTTCAAGGAGTTCGCCGCTCATCGTGACGAGTGGGCTCGCAAGACTGCTTACGTATATCCTGGTCCTATCCAGTATTGGGGACCGTCTGAGGTATGCGACCAGCCTACCATGACATTGGCCCTGGAGCAGAGCAAATAATGATAGATAATAGATGAGAGATGAGAGATGAGAGGTGATTATTTCATCTTTTGTCTCTCATCTTTCGATTATTCTTCCTATGAAAAAGAAATCCTCTCGTCGATCACATAAGAAAAGACATTGGAGCCGCTATCCCAAATGGGCATGGTGGTTGGGAGGATTGTTTGCTATAGGATTGTACGTTTGGTTGTTTTATTATTTCTTCGTGGGCCCCTACGGATTCCGATGGAGAGCTGTCTATGGGGATGCGAAGAATCCAAACGGATATGAGATCAGGGGTATTGATATCAGTCATTATCAAGGTAAAATCGACTGGGATCAACTGCGTAATGCCATGATTGAAAAGTGCCCCATTCGCTTTGTGGTTATCAAAGCAACAGAAGGTTCCACGCAATTAGACAAACGCTTTAACGATAATTTCCGTAACGCACAGGAATACGGGTTTATACGTGGCGCTTATCACTTCTGGAGCAATAAGTCATCTGCCCGTGACCAAGCTTATTTCTTCCTGAAGAAAGTGCATTTGCAACGAGGCGATTTGCCCCCAGTGTTGGATGTGGAGCATAAGCCAAAGGATATGTCAATCGAAGATTTCCAACGGGAAATCCTTACATGGTTGCATATTGTGGAAGATAAATACCATGTCAAACCGATTATCTATACCTATTACAAGTTCAAGATGAACTATCTGGGTACACCCGTGTTTGACGACTATCCTTATTGGATAGCACATTATTATGTGGATAAGGTGGAATACAGCGGACCGTGGAAGTTCTGGCAGCATACTGATGCCGGGCGTTTGCCTGGTATCAAGGGCTATGTGGATTTTGATATCTACAACGGGAGCTACTACGATTTGAAACAGCTGTGTATTAATTAGAGGCAAGAAGCAAGAAGCAAGAGGCAAGAAGCAAGAGGCAAGAGGCAAGAAGCAAGAGGCAAGGAGCAAGAGGCAAGGAGCAAGAGGCAAGGAGCAAGAGGCAAGGAGCAAGAGGCAAGAAGCAAGAGGCAAGAAGCAAGAAGCAAGATACAAGCTATTCTATACGGAACTGGAGCATGCACCAGTTGTTCTCACTATTGGCACAGATTAACGACATTCCTAATTTACCCGCTTTCTCAGCCAGTACCATGGAGTCTTCCTCGTAGAACCCGCTGATAATTAAGATAGAACCATGTGTCATCACCTCCTTGAACCGGGGCATGTCAGCTAATAGGATGTTCCTATTGATGTTGGCCAATACCACATCGAAAACACCGGATACATGCGACAGTACATGGGCATCGCCTAACAACACCTCCAGGTTCTTTACATCATTCAGCTGCGCATTATGCTCAGTGTTCTGTGTGCACCAGTCATCGATATCATAACTCACCACTTCTTTCGCACCGCATTTGGAGGCAACGATGGAGAGAATACCAGTACCGCATCCGCAGTCGAGAACGCGCTTTCCCTCCAGATCCATGTCCAGCAGGGTTGATACAATCAGACGGGTTGTCTCGTGTGTTCCTGTGCCGAACGACTGCTTGGCATCAATCACGATGTCGTAGGGGAATTCTTTCTCCGCAGGTCTTGACAGGTTATGAATCACACACCGGTCACCGATATAAATAGGTTCGAATCCCTCCTGTTCCCAAGTCGCATTCCAATCAGCGTCTTCCAACTCTTCCGTCTCACAGGTAATCTGCAGGGAATCGATGGGGAAGTCCTCCAAGCATTCATCCAGTGTTTCCTGATGAAAGATATCGGCAGGCACATAACCGTTCAGACCTGTATCCGTCTCCTCGAACGATTCGTAACCTACCTGAGCGACAAGTGCTGCCAGGATATCACGTGCTGCCTGTAGGCGTTCGGAAAGATCATCACCTTGAACGTCTGGGGCAGAAATACGGAACTTCGTTACGTAATATTTCATGCTCAGTGTTAAATTTGATGCAAAAGTATAAAAAAATAGGGAAAATCCTATCTTTGATTAGGGAAATTCCTTATATTTGCAGTAAAATATGTCGTATTTTTGCACTGAATTTAAAATATATGTGAGCGATATGAAAAAATTAATCTTATCAGCACTCCTTTTCGGAGCCGTATCTTTGGGCGCAATGGCTCAGGATGATGTTTACTTCACCCCCAGTAAGAGCGTGAAGAAATCAATGAGCTCTTACGAGGTGATCAATGATTCTCCCGCTCCTCTTAGCGGCAGCAACCGCGACGTGGACGAGTACAATCGTCGTGGTAAGTCAAGTAGCTATTTCAAGAAGATAGGTACTGACTCTCTGGGCAATGATATCATTGAATTCCATTCGAGTGCAGAGGATATAACGGATACATTGGCTGTCTATCCGGGCACGAAGGTGGAATACTCGGTGGAAGATGACTATAAGTACAGTCGCCGGTTGAGTCGTTTCGACGACTACTACTGGTACGACCCCTGGCTCTATGGTTATTATGGATTTGGTCCGTACTGGCGTTACCGCTATACAGGATTCTGGTATGATCCCTGGTTTGGCTATTATGGCGGCTGGTACGATCCTTGGTACTATGGCTACTATGGCATTTACGATCCCTGGTACTATGGCTATTACGGCTGGGGCTACCCCTATAGCCGTTGGGGATACGCTTACTATGGTACTACATGGTATGTACCTGGCGGTCGCCGTTATTCCAGCAGCGGGGTGACAGGTACCAGCAACCACGGAACGGTTGGTCGTCCCGGTACGACTATCGCGAAAGGTGGTAACTACGGAGGCTATCGTGGCAACGGTCAGACAACCCGCGCCTATGATGCATCCCAGAACCGTAACAGCAATAGGACAACGGCCACATCTCCGGGACGTTTCGGTAATAATCGTAACACCAACGTGAACACCAACAACAACCGTACCTATACACCTACTCCTGTAACCACCAGCAGAAGTACTGGTAGCAATGGCGGCGGTGGCGGTTTCAGCGGCGGTGGCGGCGGTGGAACCCGTAGCAGCGGCAGCACTGGCGGCGGTGGTGGCGGCGGTCGTTTCGGTGGCAGAAGATAAGCGTTTAGCCCCTCTACGGAGGGGCACGCTCTCATAAGTCTTTCATTATTAACAAATATATTTTCAGGAAATGATTATGAAGAAGATTTTTACTATAGCTGCACTCGCTTTGGCTGTAATGCCACTGGCAGCACAAGAAACGTATGAGAATGCTAACATCGCTACAGAAGATCTCAATGGAACCGCTCGCTATGTAGGTATGGGTGGTGCCATGGAGGCACTGGGAGCCGATATTTCAACCATTGGTACGAACCCCGCAGGTATCGGACTCTTCCGTCATACCATGGCCAGTACCTCACTGAGCGGTCTTGAGTTGCAGGATGCAGAGGACTTCAGCATCGGTAAGAAGTCAAAGGTGAGCTTCGACCAGATCGGTTTCGTCTATGCACACCGCTCCGGAGAGAGATCGTTCCTGAACTTCGCATTCAACTACCACAAGAGTCGTAACTTCAACGATCTGACCGATGTCAGCGACGGACTCCATGGTGCATCGCAGAACAAACTCTCTTATGCCAAGGGCTTTGAGCAGTTGTTCGATCTGAATTTCGGTAATACGGTCACCGGAAACTCCAACGCCTTCTCGCAGGTTGACTACCTCTATTATAATGGTCTTCTGAGTGATGACGAAGGTAACCTGTTCTACAATGAGGCCAATGGCTATCTGATGCGCAAGGCCTCCAAAGGACATATCGGTGACTATAACTTCAACCTGAGCGGCAATATCAACGACCGTGTTTATCTGGGTTTGACATTAGGCATCAAGGACGTGAACTATAAGTCGTACAGTGAATACACCGAGCAGCTGCTGGACTATAACAACAGGGGTATCGGTAGTACCACACTGGCTGACGAGCGTCGTATCGACGGATCGGGCTTCGACATCAAGGCCGGTATCATCTTCCGTCCGATCGAGACCTCTCCGTTCCGCATCGGTCTGTATGTGAATACACCGACATGGTACGACCTGAAGACTTCCAACTACACGGAGTTAATCAATAACACCAATGTGGGTCTCTACAAAAGCTTCAACAGTAGCGAGGTGTACGAGTATAAGCTCTATACCCCATGGAAATTCGGTGCTTCATTGGGACACACCGTTGGTAACTGGCTGGCACTGGGATTCACCTATGAGTATGCTGACTACAGTAATCTCGACAGTCGTTACAATACCGGCGGTACCTACGACTGGTATTACGATAACTACTACGAAGACAGCGAGAGCGACTACGTGATGAACAATCACACTGAGTCATCGCTCAAAGGTGTTCATACCCTGAAGGTAGGTGGTGAGTACATGTTTGAAGACGGTCTTTCCCTGCGTGTAGGCTTCAACTATCTGTCTCCTATGTATAGCAAGGACGGCTACAAAGACGGTTCACTCGACAGTCCTGGATCCTACTATGCATCAGCCACCGACTATACCAACTGGAAGGGAACAACCCGTGTAACGATTGGTGCTGGCTACCGCATCGGTAAGATGTGTGTTGACTTAGCCTACCAGTATAGTCAGAAGAGCGGTGACTTCAGTCCGTTCATGAGCTATTGGACCGCAGATGGCCAGAATATGTCAGACAATATCTGCAATCCCGTGAAACTTGACAAGGAGCGCCATCAGGTGTTGTGCACCCTCGGTTACCATTTCTAAAAGATTATACAGTGATACATTATAAAAGGACTCTATTCATTAGCTGCATGCTTTTCTTAGCATGCAGCTATGTTTGTTCTCAGAACAAGCGTGAGTTTCGTGGTGCCTGGATACAGGCAGTGAACGGACAGTGGCTCGGAGTAGGAAAGCAGAAGATGCAAGAAACGCTGACCTATCAGTTGAATGAACTACAGAAAGATGGGGTGAACGCCATCATCTTCCAGGTACGTCCGGAATGTGATGCGCTCTACCAGAGCAGTATAGAGCCATGGAGTCGTTTCCTGACAGGTAAGCAGGGTGTAGCCCCGTCACCTTATTGGGATCCGCTGCAGTGGATGGTCACGGAGTGTCATAAACGAGGCATGGAACTGCATGCCTGGATCAATCCTTACAGGGCCAAGACAAAAACTACCCATGAGCTCGACAGTCGTCATGTAGCCATCAGACATCCGGAGTGGGTGTTCGAGTATGACGATCAGTATATCCTGAATCCCGCCATTCCCGAGTGCCGTAACTTCATCTGTCATGTGGTGGGCGACATCGTGCGCCGTTATGATGTGGATGGTTTGCATATCGACGATTACTTCTATCCTTATCCTGCTGCCGGTCAGACCATCCCTGACGACCAGTTGTTCCGCAGCAATCCCAGAGGATTCACCAACAAAGGCGACTGGCGCCGTGATAACGTGAACCTCTTCATCCGTCAGCTCAGCGATACCATCCACCAGAACAAGCCGTGGGTGAAATTTGGTGTTTCGCCGTTCGGCATCTACCGCAACAAGAAGAACGATCCCAACGGTAGTAATACCAATGGCTTGCAGAACTACGACGATCTCTATGCCGATGTTCTTCTCTGGGTGAACAAGGGATGGGTGGACTATAATGTACCGCAGCTGTATTGGGAGATCGGTCATAAATCAGCCGACTACCAGGAACTGATAGGGTGGTGGAACAGATATGCTTCCAACCGTCCGCTGTTCATCGGTGAGGATGTGGAACGCACCGTGAAGAATGCTGATCTGCGCAATCCCAATGTGCACCAGCTGGCCGCTAAGGTACAGCTGCGCTCACAGATGAGGAACGTACAAGGTGCTGTTCTTTGGTATGCCAAGGCCGCAGTGGATAACATCGGTAACTACGGTACGTCACTTCGCAGTACCTATTGGAGGTATCCTGCCCTGCAGCCGAAGATGGACTTTATCGACGGCAAGGCACCCAAGAAGGTGCGTAAACCCAAGGTTATCAATACCCAAGAAGACGGTAATGTGATTTTCTGGCGCGAGCCGAAGGGTAAGGGCTGGAAGAACCAGGCTGTGCGCTATGTGGTGTATCGCTTCAACAACGGAGAGCGTATCAATATCGACGATCCCTCGCATATCGTTGCCATCACCCCCAACACCTTCTACCGTCTGCCAGCCCGCAGTCAGCACTCCACCTATGTCATCACTGCCCTCGACCAACTAAGTAACGAGAGTAAGATCAAGAAGGTGAAGTACTAAATGAACAAAATGGCAATGATCATATTCATGTTGTTGCCCCTCTTGGGCAATGTGTATGTGCTATGGCATGTATGGCGCATTCTGCCGCTTCCCACCTGGGCGAAAATCGTGGTGGTATCGGTGATGCTGTTCGCCTTCCTGCTGTTGTTCGTCGGGTTCTCCCGTCATATACACCTGAGTATGCCCCTTGCCACGGTGGTCTATGAGATCGGCACCTCGTCGCTGTTCATCCTGCTCTACCTGTTCATGGCTTTCCTCTTGTTGGATATCGGGCGCGTTTTACACCTGGTACCAGCACACTTCCTGAAGAACAGCTGGGCAGGTACGCTCACGGTTACGATAGCCATGCTGGTGATCTTCATCTATGGCAATATCCATTATCATCAGAAGTACAGACAGCCGTTGACGCTGACCACCCAGAAAACCCTCAGTCGCCCGATGAAGGTGGTGATGTTGAGCGATTTGCACCTTGGCTATCATAACCGAAGAGGCGAATTGGCCAAGTGGGTGAACCGCATCAATGAAGAAAAAGCTGATTTGATTCTGGTGGCTGGTGATATCATCGACAAGAACATTCAGCCGCTTGAAGAGCAGGAGATGCACCAGGAGTTCCTTCGTTTGAATGCTCCCGTTGTAGCTTGTTTAGGTAATCATGAGTATTACGGAGGCGAGTCGAACGCACTGCTGTTCTATAAGAAAGCCGATATCACCTTACTGCGTGATAGCATGATAACGGTAGGTGATGTGTGTATCATTGGCAGGGACGACCGTACGCATCCCAAACGAAAGACACTCAAGGAGTTGATGAATGGTGTTGACCGTTCTAAATACCTCATTCTGCTCGACCATCAGCCCTATCATCTTGAGGAGGCAGAGCAGAACGGCATTGATTTCCAGTTGAGCGGGCACACCCATCACGGTCAGGTATGGCCCATCTCTTGGATTACCGATCGGATCTACGAGTGTGCCTTCGGCGAATGGCAACGAGGGAACACCCGCTATTATGTAACCAGCGGCATGGGCCTTTGGGGTGGAAAGTTCCGAATCGGTACCCGTTCAGAGTATGTGGTGGCAGAGATTACACCCGACAGGTAGTTGCCTGTCGGTTATTTCGTGTAGTCTTTCGGTGTGAACAGGTAGTCGTACAGTTTCTTTCCTTTGTCCTTCGACGAGAAGTAAATATAACGGAAGTTATACTTTGCCTCCTTGTAGCGTATCAGGGTAGGGGCGTTCATCACATCGCTGAGCAATGCCTTATGGATATCCTTCTCAGCATCACCCGTCAGCAGCGTATCGGCTTCACCCCGCAAGGAATAGTAATAACAAATGGTCTTACTCCCGCGATCGAAGGTCATACTATCGGAGATAACGTTTGCATCAACAGGTGCAGGACAGTATTTCTCCGTATATTCCTTACATTCCCGTTCCGTCCTTTCGTCCAGGTTCTCATGACAGGCACTGAGTCCTGCCCCCAAAATCATTGCCATCATCATGGCCCGCATTAATCCTTTCATATTTCACAATTTGACAATTTCACAAATTCACGATTATAGCACTAATCTCTCACCTCTCACCTCTCACTTCTCACCTCTCACCCCTCACTTCTTAATTCCAAACAAGTCACGCCAGTTATTAAAGTCCTTCTTCATGATCAGACCCACACCCTGTGTGGTAAGACTGTTTCGGGTGAAATACCTGTCGTTAGTCTGGTTATACACCTTAATGGCCAGGTTACCGCTGGGGAACAGCAGGTAGCGCACATCGAAGTCACCGATGAACGATGTGGTGGCATTGGCATTATCGCGGTAGCCGAACTGTCCGTTAATCAGTAATCGGTTGTTCAGCAGTCGTCCGCTGAGCAGACCCTCGTATTCGGCATTGTTCCATCCCTCATCACCTGTAGAGATATTTGCGCCGAAGTTCCAGTTACTGGTGTTGACGAACGAGCTCAGCACCGAGTTGATCTGCTGACTGATGGTGCCGCTAAGTAACGACTGCATGGCCAGACTGGTCTGACTCTGGGTGTTGTTCTCCCCGGCGTTGTTGGTGTTCTGCGTATAGAAACGACCGATGCTGAGCAGGTATATCACCTGTTGGTTCATCTCCTCCTCGCCGTTGATGAGTGCCCTTACCATTTGCTTGGCATCGGTATTGACGGTAGGCAGGTCGAGGTCGAACTCCACATGTGGCTCCTGCGGTGTTCCAGTGATATTCATCAGACAGTCAACACGGATATTATTACTACTGAAACTCCTACCGATCTGCAGGTCGGAAAGGGGAACGCCACTGACGGTGTATAGCGCCTTCAAGTTCAGTACGGCATCATAGGGATCACCGCCAAAGACGATGGTGCTGCCCTGCTGGAACTGGAAGTCCTTCTTGATGATGTTCTGGATGGTGAGCTTATAGACACCATGGTCCACATTATAGTTTCCGAACATATCGAACGCTCCCTTATTAAAATAGGTAGCATGGATGGCCCCGTTACCGTTCAGTGCGATATAGTCGCCACTGGTCTGATCCATCAGCACCCGCAGGGTGAAGTCGGGCGTGGTATTGATCAGGAAGTTGATATGGATATCCGAAGGAATATCCGGTCGTTCTACGATTTCCCCTGACACTTTCTGCACCGTCTCCGATTCGTTCTTATCTCTCCACGTGATGAACTCCTGTTTAGAGATGGCATCCGGACTCGCTGCATTGTATTCAATGAACGAGTTACGTTCAGGTGTTCCGCTGATGTCGAAGTCAATCCGTCCGCTTCGTCCTGTGATGGCGCAGTTTCCTGAAGCAATGACCGTGCCGTAGAACGTGTTATCGCCGTAGGTGGGGAAGTCGTAGCACAGCAAGTGTTGCGCCTGAATATCCAGGTCGAAAGTGAGTCGGGTGAGATGTTTATGGTGCAGAGCTCCGCTGAGGATACCAATGTTTCCATTCCTGTCGCGTATGGTATCAGCCCGGAAGATAATCTCGTCGGGAATCAGTCTGACGGTATCGTTCTGCATCACATAATGCGTATTCAGTGTGGTGATGTCGAAGCCGCCGTTACCCACGATCATACCAGTGAGGTTGATCTCACTGAGGTCGCCAGCCAACCGCAGGTCGCCCGTACCCCTTGCCTCCACATTGTCCATGAAACTCCCGCAGAACGACTCCAGGAACTCCAGTCGTGTGTTCCTGGCACCAATGGCCAGATCGATCTCATGTCGGGCAGGCGACACGAAGCCTTTGACGAGCGTCTGTGCCTGATCCGTTTCATCGGCATGGGCATCGATATCGATCTGCTTGTCCTCCTCGTTCCAGTTCACTGCTGCATAGAGCGTTCCCATTCTTCCTTCCTGGAAACGGAACTCGCCTACCGACAGGTTGGCGTAGGCCTGGGGATGATGGAAGACCGACTTGACGCAAGCCTTACCCGAGGCCTTACCGCTGAATTCCACCGAATGGAAGTTCACGAGGTTCAGGATATAGTTCACGTCCACATCCTGTAAGTCGGCCACGAGTGAGTCGGCCGCCGATTCCGTGCCCTTACCAGTGATGATGATATGCTGTTTGTTATGCTCGATGGCGAAGTAGTCAACCAGCAGGTTCTTTTCGCTATAGATGATATCCGAGGGCTGCACGTGCCATACGGTGTCGTTCACCAGCACTTCCGAGGGGTGGATACGCATGTGTGCCGCTGCCTTCCCCTGGTCGGTCTTGAAGAACTCCGTGGTACTGTTGAATGTTCCCTTGATGGGGTGGGGCTGGTTGTTGTTCCAGTTCAGACTGGTGATGAGCTCGTTATTCGCGGCGTTGGCATTGAGGTTGATGTCCAGTCGCTGACCGTTATCCATCAGTTTGCGCAGATGACTGCTCACGAGGAGCTCGTTCACATCCGATGTGTGCAGACTCACAATGCCGTCTTCATAGCTTCCGCCATCGTAGGTGAAAGCCGGTAACCGCATGGTCATATCCATCTTCTGCGCCTGGTCGTTCATGGTTCCTTCCACATGCATCGGCTGGTTCAGCGTCACGGGGATATGGAGGAAGGTGTTGAGCCAGTCAGACCGTGTGATATCTGCGTTGATGGTAAAGTTGTTATGACGCACATTGTTGGTCTTGGGCAGACCGGGCAGGGTGGGGAGCTTCGAGCCGATGAAGTTGATGATGCTCTGTGGCAGCGAAGCATAGTCGTACTGACCTTGGATATTCACATTACCGAAGTCGCTCTGCATGTTCAGGTACCGCACGTCTCCGTCATTGGCCGCCAGCAGGTGAAGGTCGTTCAAAGCGTAACTTTCCTCCGAGGAGGTCATTGAGAAATTGCTGATGTCGAGCGTACCGTTCATGTTACTGAGCGAGTTACCGGTGAAGTCGGCATCGATGTCGGCATCGAAAGAAGCATCCTTGAACTGGTTCGACAGATGCAGGGCCTGCGGATTGAAGTGGCGAACGGTACCGGTGAGGTTGGCTTTCGACTGCTGACCGTTTAATAGAATCATACCTGAAACATCAATGTCGCCATTGGGATCCGTCAGGGTCAGCTGACCGTTAAAGGTGTTCTTCTGATAATCACCATCAATGGATAAGTCGTTGTATACGTAGTTGTTATACTGAAATTTCTGAATGTTTCCTTTGAGTGCAATACGTTGGTCGTTACCCTTGCGTAGCGTACCATCGACATCCAGGTTCGCCGAGATGTTTCCGAACCGTTCATCATCGAGCACACGTCGCAGGTTGAAATCGTTCGTCACGATATTCGCATGCATTTGCTGGTGCTGCTTGGCCAGTTGCAGTTTCGCATTACCCGCATCTGAGAGGAGTGATCCGTTCAGGGCAATCTCGTCCGTACCCGTACCATGCGCCTCCCCTTGGAAATCCACATCGCCCAGTCGTACAATCTCTGCCGGTATGTCCATGTTCTTCCCATGCAGGTTCTTCGAGAGTACATCGATGGTGTGGCCGCTGAGTCGTAGGTTATCTACCTTGGTATACCAACGCGGAATACTATTGATATGACTCATGCTGCCGCTTACCTTCAAGTCGATGTCATCTTGATCGCCATGGAGCAGCAGGTGGTTCACTTGCAGTAATGAATGTGTTCCTGTGCCTGAAACGGTGAGCTGCATGGGGTTGGTGAACGACTGCAGCATGGGCTCGAAGCAGGCTATGTCGCTGGGTGTGATGGTTGAGCGGGGTATCTGGAAAGCGTACTGTAGCGAACCCTCCTTCAACCGTTTGTCCTCCAGCTGGTAGGTTGCTCCGATGCTGTCAACCAACACACGACTGTTCGGCAGTCTGAGGGAGAAATCCTTCAGGTACGCCTGTTGCTTGTCGGCTTTCAAACGGAACGACAGGTTCTGGATATCCAGTCCCGACGCCTCCTTGAAGGAGATCTTCTTGACGGTAGCCTCCAGGTTATCATCCGTGAGCGTGGGCAGAAGGATGTGCGCACTGATGTCATTGACATGTAAATGATTGGTGTTGAACCGTCCGTGGGTTACGGGTATGTCGTACCGGTCGTAGTCGATACTGCCATGACGCACAATCAACGAACCAATACTGATATCGAGCGGCTGATGTTGCGTAGTGTCTTTCGAGGCCAGCGAATCCAGCATGAACTGGTAGTTGGCAGGCGTGTGCGCATCTTTTTGATAGAAATGCCCCTGCAGTCCGAACAGCTGAGCCGATGAGATGGAGATCTTCCCCTGCGGAATGGAAAGCAGACGAACCTTAGCCGACAGTCGTGAGGCATGGATCATGGTGTCGCCTTGCTGATCGTTAATAACCACATCATCGATGATCAGACGGTTCAGAATACCCAGGTTCACCTTCCCTACACGCACCTCAGTACCTAACTTATTCGAGAGAACCTTACTGGTTTGACGACCCATATACCCCTGTACTGCTGGGATGTGCAGCAGTATAATCAGCAATAGGTACAGACCTGCCAGGGTCCATACTATGCCGCTGATGATGTGTGTCAGTCGCTTCAATTCTTAATTTGGGAACAAAGTTACGAAAAAACGAGAGCAATACAAAGATTACATCAAATAATTTGCATTTTAGAAGAATTCGTTCCCTTTTTTGTGCTGAATATGCAAAAAAATCCTTAATTTTGCAGCATCTTTGTGTAGAGCAACCAATAATCTCATTTAAATAAATGCTATGGCAAGTGTAATTAAGCTATCAAAAGGCTTGGACATGAACCTGAAAGGCAAGGCTGTAAAGGAGAAAACCAACATCGTACGGGGCAGTGAGCTGGCGCTTACACCCGATGCGTTTGTGGGCATGACTCCCAAGGTCGTTGTCAAGGAAGGCGATATGGTCAAAGCCGGGGATGCCCTGTTTGTCAACAAACAGTATCCCGATGTGAAGTTTGCCTCACCCGTTAGCGGACAGGTTTCTGCCGTGATACGTGGTGAACGGCGCAAAGTGCTATGCGTGAAGGTGAAGGCTGATCAGGAACAGCAGTATGTTGATTATGGCAAGAAGGATGTGGCTCAGCTCGATGGCGAAGCTGTTAAGCAGGCGCTCCTCGAAGCTGGTCTCTTCGGTTATATCGACCAGCTGCCTTATGCTGTTTCCACCAACCCCGAAACCCAACCGAAAGCAATCTTCGTCAGTGCCCTTCGCGACAAACCGTTGGCAGCCGACTTCGAGTTCGAGCTGGAGGGTAACGAGAATGATTTCCAAACTGGACTGACAGCACTGTCAAAGATGGCCAAGACCTATTTAGGTATCGGCAGTCAGCAGACAGCTACTGCGTTGACTCAGGCAAAGGATGTGGAAGTGAACATCTTCGACGGTCCTTGTCCTGCTGGTAACGTGGGTGTGCAGGTGAATCATCTGGATCCCGTAAACAAGGGAGAGACGGTGTGGACCGTTGACCCCAGTGCCGTGATCTTCTTCGGTCGTTTGTTCAATACCGGTAAGGTGGATCTGCGTCGCCTGATTGCCGTTGCTGGCAGCGAGGTGGAACGCCCTGCTTATGTGGAAGCAGTGGTCGGCGACCGTGTCGGCGACTTGTTAGCAGGAAACCTGAAGGAAGGGAAGAACCTGCGCATCATCAATGGTAATGTGCTGACAGGTAAGCCCTGTTCGCTCGATGACTATGTGGGTGCTCATACCTCAGAGATTACGGTCATCCCCGAAGGTGATGACGCTGATGAGTTCCTGGGTTGGATCCTCCCGCGTTTCAAGCAGTTCTCTGTGAACCGCAGCTATTTCTCCTGGCTCTGTGGCAAGAAGAGTTACGCCCTTGATGCCCGCATCAAAGGTGGCGAGCGCCACATGATCATGAGTGGTGAGTACGACAAGGTACTGCCGATGGATATCTATGGTGAGTACCTCATCAAGGCCATCATCGCTGGCGATATCGACCGTCAGGAGGCTTTGGGTATCTATGAGGTGAGTCCTGAGGACTTCGCCCTGGCTGAGTTCGTTGACTCCTCTAAACTTGAGTTGCAGCGTATTGTTCGTGAAGGTCTGGATGTTTTACGTAAAGAAAACGCATAACTATGTCAGCATTAAGAAATTATCTCAATAAGATTAAGCCGAATTTTGAAGAGGGAGGCAAGCTACATGCTTTCCGTTCGATTTTCGACGGCTTCGAAACGTTCCTTTACGTGCCCAACGACACGTCCAAGAGCGGAGTGAACATCCACGACGCCATTGATTCGAAGCGCATTATGAGTATGGTGGTCATCGCCTTGATGCCGGCCATGCTGTTTGGTATGTATAATATCGGCTACCAGAACTATCTCGCTGCAGGCACACTGGCTTCTGCCAGCTTCTGTGAGATTTTCTGCTATGGCTTCCTTGCAGTATTGCCAAAAATTCTTGTATCCTACATCGTGGGTCTGGGCATCGAGTTCGCCTGGGCTCAGTGGAAAGGTGAGGAGATCCAAGAGGGTTACCTGGTATCGGGTATCCTCATCCCGCTCATCATCCCTATCGGCTGTCCGCTGTGGATGCTGGCCTTGGCCTGCGCCTTCAGCGTGATTTTCTGTAAGGAGATCTTCGGTGGAACGGGTATGAATATCTTCAACCCCGCCATCGCAGCCCGTATGTTCCTGTTCTTCGCTTATCCCTCGAAGATGACCGGTGATCAGGTGTGGGTGGCAAAGGATTCTATCTTCGGACTCGGTAACACACTGCCCGACGGCTTCACAGCAGCTACTCCGCTGGGACAGATCGGTCAGGGCATTGCTCCCGACGCTTCTATCTGTGATATGATCTGCGGCTTCATCCCCGGTTCTATCGGTGAGACATCAGTTATCGCCATTGCTATCGGTGCAGTGATTCTGCTTTGGACAGGTATCGCATCATGGCGCACCATGCTGAGCGTGTTCGTAGGTGGTGCCGTACTGGCATTCATCTTCCAGTCAACAGGCTCTTCCATGGAGTGGTGGCACCACTTCGTGATGGGCGGCTTCGCCTTCGGTGCAGTATTCATGGCTACCGATCCCGTTACTTCTTGTCGCACATCCTGCGGACAGTATATCTATGGCTTCCTGGTAGGAGCCATGGCCATCATCATCCGTGTGATGAATGCCGGCTATCCTGAGGGTATGATGCTTGCCATCTTCTTTGGTAATATGTTTGCTCCCACGATCGACCACTTCGTGGTGGCCCGTAACATTTCAAAACGCCAGAAAAGATTAAAGAATTGAAAAATTGAAGAATTGAAATTATGGCTAAGTTAAATACTAATAGTAATTCGTACATTATTGTATATAGTGCGATACTTGTAGTGATCGTGGCCTTCCTGCTGGCTTTCGTCTATCAGGCGCTGAAACCCAGACAGGATGCTAACGTGGAGCTTGATGTGAAGAAGCAGATTCTCTATTCGCTGAACATCCGCGACTTGGACGGCGCTGCTGCCGAGGCCAAGTATGCTGAACTAATCGATGACACGCTGGAATTTGCCAATCAGAAGATTATGATGGCTGAGATTGACGATGAGCCTATCATGGTATTCCAGATGAAAGGTATGGGTCTATGGGGCGGCATCAGCGGTTATATGTCGGCTCGCTATGATCTTGAGACATCCAACTTCGTGGTCTATGGTGCTTACTTCAACCATGAGAGTGAAACAGCCGGTTTGGGTGCTGAAATCAAAGATTCTCGTGCTTGGCAGGAGAAGTTCATCGGTAAGAAGATTATCGATGAGGTGGATGGCAAGGACAAGGTGGTGCTCTCAATCGTGAAGAAGGTGGAAGATCCAGAGACACAGGTTGACTGTGTGACGGGTGCTACACTGACATCCAACGGTGTTGACGAGATGATCAAGCGTACGTTCGGCATCTGGACCGGTGAATACGATCTTGACATGGATGAGTCGGAAATGCAGAAACAACTCATCAAGACCATCCTGGGTAATGATTCTATCAGTGATGAAGAACTGATGAAGATGATTAAAGTAAAAAAAGTGGAGGAGAAGTAAGCTATGGCACTATTCAGTAAACAAAATAAGGAGGTTTTTACTAACCCGTTGAACCTCGACCACCCGATACTCGGACAGGTATTGGGTATCTGCTCGGCATTGGCCGTCACCTCGCAGCTGAAGCCTGCCATTGTGATGGGACTTGCCGTAACGGTGATCACCGCCTTTGCGAATGTGATCATCTCTATCATCCGCAACACCATTCCTAACCGTATCCGTATCGTGGTACAGCTGGTGGTTGTGGCTGCTCTTGTAACCATCGTTTCTCAGATTCTGAAGGCTTTCGCCTATGATGTGAGCGTTCAGCTGAGCGTGTATGTAGGTCTGATCATCACCAACTGTATCCTGATGGGACGCCTCGAAGCATTCGCCATGCAGAACAAGCCTTGGCCCTCGTTCCTCGACGGTGTAGGTAACGGCTTGGGCTACGCTATGATCCTGGTCATTGTAGGTGCCGTTCGTGAGTTCCTCGGCCGCGGTTCGCTCTTAGGTTTTCAGATCATCCCTCAGAGTTTCTACGATTTCGGATATGTCAACAACGGTATGATGACAATGCCGGCTATGGCGCTCATCCTCGTGGGATGCGTCATCTGGGTACATCGTGCATATTTTTATAAGGAGAAATAAGATATGGAACACGCAATATCATTACTGTTTAGGTCGATCTTCGTCGACAATATGATCTTCGCTTTCTTCCTTGGCATGTGTTCCTACCTTGCCGTGTCGAAGACCGTGAAGACCTCTTTGGGACTCGGACTTGCCGTGACCTTCGTGCTCACCGTGACCGTCCCTGTGAACTATCTGTTGCAGACCAAGGTGCTGGGTCCTAACTGCCTCGCTGACGGGGTGGATCTCAGCTATCTGTCATTCATCCTCTTCATTGCCGTGATTGCCGGTATGGTACAGCTCGTGGAGATGACGGTAGAGAAATACTCTCCTTCGCTCTATGCAGCCTTAGGTATCTTCCTGCCGCTGATCGCTGTGAACTGCGCTATCATGGGTGCTTCGCTCTTCATGCAGCAGCGCATCCTGATGGATCCCTCCAATTCGCAGGCCATCACCTCTATCTGGGACGCCATCGTCTATGGCTTCGGCTCTGGTCTTGGTTGGACACTCGCCATCGTGGCCATGGGTGCTATCCGCGAGAAGATGCAGTATAGCGACGTTCCCAAGCCCTTGCAGGGTCTTGGCATCGTGTTTATCACCGTGGGTCTGATGGCCTTGGCAATGATGTGTTTCTCTGGACTTAATATTTGATAGGTATGGGACAGTTTATAGCATATAGTATAGGAGTATTCCTCCTGGTGATCATCCTCCTGGTGATCATCCTGCTCGTGGCAAAGAAATATCTTTCTCCTTCGGGCAATGTGAATATTGAGATCAATGGCGACCGTACCATCTCGGTAGCTCAGGGTAACAACCTGATGGCCACACTGAACGAGAACGGCATCTTCCTTCCCTCCGCCTGCGGTGGAAAGGCCAGCTGCGGACAGTGTAAGGTACAGGTGCTCGAAGGTGGTGGTGAGATTCTGGATTCAGAGAAGCCTCACTTCACCCGTAAGCAGATCAAGGACCACTGGCGCCTCGGCTGTCAGTGCAAGGTCAAGGGCGACCTGAAAATCCATGTCGATGAGAGCATCCTCGGTGTGAAGGAGTATGAGTGTACCGTGATCTCTAACAAGAACGTGGCTACCTTCATCAAGGAGTTCAAGGTGCAGCTGCCTCCAGGCGAGCATATGGACTTCCTGCCTGGCTCTTATGCACAGATCAAGATTCCTAAGTTCGACTGCATCGACTACGATAAGGATTTCGACAAGTCATTGATTGGTGATGAGTATCTGCCCAGCTGGGAGAAGTTCGGCCTGTTCCCGCTGAAGTGTAAGAACCCCGAAGACACCATCCGTGCTTACTCTATGGCCAACTATCCTGCTGAGGGTGATGTGTTCATGCTGACGGTTCGTATCGCTACACCTCCGTTCAAGGCCGATAAGAGCGGCTTTATGGATGTGAACCCGGGTATCGCCTCATCCTATATCTTCTCACTGAAACCAGGTGATAAGGTAATCATGAGCGGTCCGTTCGGTGACTTCCATCCGCACTTCGACTCGAAGAAGGAGATGATCTGGGTTGGTGGTGGTGCCGGTATGGCTCCGCTGCGTGCGCAGATCATGCACATGACCAAGACGTTGCATACCACTGATCGTGAGATGCATTACTTCTATGGTGCCCGTGCACTCAATGAGGTGTTCTACTTGGATGATTTCCTCGGACTGGAGAAGGAGTATCCCAACTTCCACTTCCATCTCGCACTCGACCGTCCTGATCCTGCTGCAGATGCTGCTGGCGTGAAATATACTGCCGGATTCGTACATCAAGTGATGTACAACACCTATCTGAAGGATCACGAGGCTCCCGAGGATGTAGAGTACTACATGTGCGGTCCTGGTCCGATGTCCAACGCTGTCGTTCAAATGCTCGACAGTCTTGGCGTAGAGCCCGAGAGCATCATGTACGATAACTTCGGAGGATAACTCTTTTTGAGAGATTTTCTCGAGAATAACTCTCGAGAAAATCTTTCGAGGAAGGAGGAAGGACGAAGGAGGAAGGAGAATAGCTTTGATATTGTGCCACCTTATATAGACACTTTATCTCAGTATCATTTCTCCTTCCTCCTTCGTCCTTCCTCCTTCCTCGTTTTTAGGAAAGCTCTATCTTCTCAATCCTCAGCTTCAACAAGCCTGCAGGAACACGCACTTCCACTTCATCACCCACCTTTTTATTCAGTAGAGCCTGGGCGATGGGTGATTTAATGGAAATCTTTCCCTCACGTAGATTGGCCTCGTTCGGACTGGCTATGGTGTAGGTCATCGTTTTGTTATTGGCCAGATTGGTCATCTGCACCTTACTCAGCAACTGCACACTGTCGGTGCCGAGTCGCGACACATCGATTACTCTTGCATTGGCCAGCACCTTTTGTTTGAAACGAATCCTACCAAGGAGTCGTGCCTGTTCGCGCTTGGCGGCATGATACTCGAAGTTCTCGCTGAGATCACCCTTGTCGCGGGCCTCGGCAATCGCCTCCCGAACCTGCGGCAGCTCAACGCTTTCCATTTGATGTAATTCGGCCACGAGTTTGTCGTAACCTTCTTGAGACATATATTCCATGACAAAAATTGTTTTCTCAATCGCGTCGGCAAAATTAGCAAAAAAAAACGCAAATACCCCTCTTTCCCTCCATAATTTCTCCACTTAAATTCCAACCAGCCTTCTAACGCAAAGTTATCAGCCTTATAACGCATAGTTATCAGCCTTCTAACTACCCGTAATCAGCCTTATAACTACCCGTAACCAGCCTTCTAACTTTAGCCTATAGTTTTTCAATTTACATATTCCTCCGCTATATTAGTGTAACTACATGATTACCAGAGAATTCGTGGCGGAGGAATTTACTGGAAATTGCTCCGCTAACAACCTTCTCACTATAAGTTGATTAGGCGTATTAGCGGAGCAAAAAGGAAATGGAGTGAGGAGGTTCAGGAATACTACTTTCCGATCTTTTTCCCTCTAAAGTAAGCATCGAAAGTGTCTTGACCGTAGCCTTCGCCGGTGTATTTGAAGGTTGAAGCCATGGCACCTTCCACTTTCTCACCGCAGTAGAATACGGTGAAGGAATCTTTGGCATAACCACCACCAAGCTCCTTAAACGTGCTGGGCATGGCGTCTATTTTCTTATCGCCGTAATAGACGTTAAAGGTGGTCTTGAAATATCCCCTGCGTGCAGGAGGTTCAACGGTTTCCACTTGGCTGTCCTCACGATGCCGCCAACTGCCGCTGTGCTTCAGGCGGAACGTGGAAGGATCCACATTCTCGAGCACCTGCCCATTCAGATATACATTGTAATGATCTTTGGCGTAGCCGTAGCCCAGATCCTTGAAACTCCGTGCATCAGCGTACATCAAAAGTTCATTCTCGAAATAAACCTTGCCACGATCCACTTCATACTGCTGTGCGTACCCTGTCATGGCAAACCCTATCATTGCAACCAGCAAGAAGGTTTTGTGTAAGAAAGCAATCTTTTTCATATTCTTATTCTTTTACTGTTTATCTGTTGCAAAGATAGGGCTTTTTGCTCATAGAACAAGTAGGGAAACCCCTATTCTTGCATAGAGGATATCCTATTAAGGGTTTCTTTGAAGAGCGTCATGTTACTGGTGTGGAGCCATTCCAGGTCGTGGATGTTACCGTGTTTGTCGATGAGTTTGTAGGTGGGGAAGCTATTGACCTTCAGGAACTCTTCGACGGCACGTTGCTGGGCAGCGGGTAGGTTATAGTGAACACTGTTCTCACCTGTCAGATCGTACTCCTTGATGGTGTTCTTCCACGATTCCTCAGGACTGCGGTTGGCCAGATACAGGTAAACGATGTCGAAATCCTTCAGCTGACTCTTCACATACGGTGACTCTGCCAGTTTCTCCTTGCAGGGTCCGCACCAGGTTCCCCAGATGTCCAGATAGACGATTCGTCCCTTGAAGGGTTCCAGTATCTTTCGCAGGATAGCCTCGCCGTCAGTCAGACCTTCTACATCTGAGGATGGCCGCAGACTGGCGGGATAGGGCAATACCGTCTGCTGAATGGCGAGAAGTTTGTCGTTATTTGCCAGAACAGTGTTTCTGATGGCCGGCAGTTGTATCTCGCTGAGCACATTCATATAGGCCTGGTTCAGTGGTAATTTTCTCTCCACGAAGCGACTGCAAAGCAGCTGTCCCTTGGCTATATCGCGCAGAACAGGGTCTTGATATACAGAATCGATGATCTTCGCCTTGAGATCTATCATGTCAAAGTAGTCGTTCACTATGTCTTCCACATCAGGTCTTTGCATCAATATGTTCAATTCCTCAATGAGTTCCTTGTTTTGTTCCTCTATCTTTTTGGCTTCGTCGGGTGATGCCTTCTTATACTGTTCCATCATATTCTGCCACTTCTTGATGGTGGCCAGATCTTCGGCCGAGGCCTTGAACCGTCCTTGCTCTGACATCTGCAGTAGGGTATTGGCATCGAAGGTTCTGTTTTGCTGTATCTTTGGATCGTCTTCCACGGCCATCAAGGAATAGTAGTAGATGAGCCAACTCATTTCTCGGGAAATGGTGTAGGGCTTGATGACGTTTGACCATAGCGTGGTGTTGACATAGTCCTTGACCGATTGGGGCAGTTTCCCGCTGGCACTATACATCCTGCTCTGTGCCAGTTCCTGAGCCATGGTGCATAGGTTGCTCATGCGACGATAGTCCTCGTACTTACGGGATAGGGTAGGGTTCGCGTTCAGAACGGAGTCGATCAACCCTTTATTCTTCTCATACATGCCAACCCACTGGTCTTTATACGCCAGTAGCTGCTCGTCTGACAAACCGTGCTCGTCGGTCTGATTATACGCCATTCTGAATGTATGGGCAAGCAGCTCGTTCTGTACCCGGGCATTGCGCCCCATCATCAGTCGCTGGTTCGTCTTCCCGTCCAACAGGAAGAAATAGGTTTCGCCAGGTTCCAAGACGGTTTGCAGACGACTTCTCCGCCAGTCGGCATACACCTCCTTGGTATTCTCTACGGGTACCTTGATGATGAAGTGTCCCTCGTCGTCGATTTCGCTGCTGACAGTAGTTGGGATATTCGTAAAGATGTTATATAGGTTGTTTATCTCAAACTTCCGGTTTCTGTCGAGCACCTCCTTGGGGAGATCCTTCAGCCAGCCAACTATCGTTGCGGTATCCCCCTCACGATAGCCATTATCCTTGAAGGGCGATAAGTCCTTGGTGGGATAGTTAGGCAGCGTTTCGGTGGTAATGAGAGAATATACTTGTTTCTTTCCACCACCGATGGTCATCTGTCGCTTCCCGTCTTTCTGCTTTCCTACCGACACTTTCACTGTCTCGTCGGGATTGACCAGCGTCACCTCGAACTTATCGTTGATTCGTTTGAGGTTGCCATAGTCCCATAGACGACAGTCGTATATGGCATACTTCTCCGTGAATCCAATGTCCCAGTCGCCTGTTTGTTCGTTGCGCCACATGGTTCCTGCGAGGGTCCCGATTTTGTTCTGTGCCAGTCCTGTTATCGAGACAAGGGCGAACAGTAAAGTTACAATCGTTTTCTTCATATATATCTTCATGCTGCTATCTGTTTTATTCTTATTATTCGCTACTGCCATTGCTGCTTCCTCCGCCTTTCACGTCATCGTTACTGATGGTTCGTTCGGCTTTCCTTACACTGGCTTTCAGCTCGCCTATGCGATAGCTGATGCTGAGGCTAAAGCGTTGAACAACGCTTTTCGTCCAGTTGTCTGAACGGAAGTAGACGTCTTCCATGGAAGATTTATAGTTCTTATATTTCTTCATGAAGTTCGTGGCAGAGAGTGTCAGGTTAAGGCGTTTATTCAGCCATGACTTTTGGATACCCATGGAGTAGCTGCTATAACTGTTGCTCCTTCCTTGCAAGGTTATGCTAGGCGTAAATGTATAGAAATTAAATGAGAGTTGCCAATCCTTAGGCAGTGTCTGCTGGGCACCACCATATGCATAGAAGTCCCAACCGTGGTTTCTCAGCGTTCCGCCATCGTTCATATCCGTATATGAAAGACGATTGTTCATATAAATGCGAGTATTCTTCGTGGCATTCCAGTTTACGTAGGCGGTCAGGTAGGTTCCTCGAACATGACCGATGTTCTCGTAGGTGGTATAAAGTACTTCCTTACCTGTTGGATTCTTCAGTCCTGGAATCTGGGTATCAGGTATCAGCTTCGTTACACTCTCTATGCTGTTTCGTGTAAAACTATGAAGCAGGGCGAGATTGATGTTGAACTTTGGCGTGAAGCTACTGTATCTCAGACTGAACGTATGATTCTTCTCGCTGTCGAGGAATGAGTTTCCCTGCCGGATATTGGTGGGAGTAGTGTCGTCGATATATGGATTGAGATACCAGATGCCAGGACGATAGATGCGCATATCATAACCTAAGCGCAGATTGGATGTCTCCGCCAGTTTATACCCAATGCTGGCAGAAGGAACGAAATCATTGAAGTGTTTTGTGAAATCATCACCACGTCCCAGTATGTATTCCACATCCTGCAGGGTATGCTCGTAGCGCAATCCCAAGCGAGCTGATAGCTTTTCCAGTTTCAGTCCGTAGCCCAGATACGCTGCAAAGATGTCGTTACGGTGCTTATAGTGCGAAGAGTGCTCTTGATCGTAAGTGTAGTCGCTGGAGTTATTGACCGGCTGCTCGTAGCGGTCATCTTCCGATTTGTTGTTGCGCAGAATATACTTCACACCCGTTTCCAGCGTATGTATCTTACTGAAGGGGGTGGTATAGTCTGCTTGGAAGGTGTGCTCCGTAGTGTTCTGATCGCCATCGTTATGCTGATTCTTCAGTCGTTGCAGAAAGTTTTCCCAACCGTCAACAGCCTGCATGTCAGTATAATTGGTATATGCGTCCGTTTTATCGGGCTCAGTAGCGATTCTATACGATAATGTGAACAGGCGCTCTGGTACAGAGAAACTACGCTGATAGTCAATGCTACCATAAATAGCAATGTAATTGTTCTTTGAGGTGCCCACGGTATGATAGCTATAAAGCTTGCTTTGTGTAAGCGGTGAGGTGGCTGCTACACTTCTTTCGCTATTGCTTTTGCTTCTACCTCCCCAGAGGTCGAATGTTGCACTAACAAGTCGCAGGGTGTCTATCTCGTAGCTGGCTTCGATTGTTCCGTATTGGAATTTGCTGTTAACCTTTGACCATCCGTCGTTATCAATATCTGATGACGATTCGCTGAGATTGCCAATCGTCTTCCGACTACCGCCAGAATAACTGCGAGGCGAATCTGTGTACTGATAATTGTAATTAGCGCTCATGGTCAGCTTACCACTCTTCACCGTAGCATAGGTACTACCAGCGGCTCCGCGGTTACTTACGCTTCCACTGAAGGTAGCTGTATAGCCTTCGATACCTTGGTTGTGTGTGATGATGTTCAGGATACCACCCACACCCTCTGCATCATACTTAGGACCTGGGTTGGTGATTACCTCGATCTTCTTGATGCTGGTAGCGGGCATGCTTTTAAGAACTTCCTTGGGATTATTAGACATCATCTGGTTGGGCTTGTTGTTCACATAGATCTTGAACGAACTGGAGCCGTTGACCTGGATGTTGTCCTCACCATCTACTGTTACCATCGGTATCTTACGAAGCATCTCGAGAATGGTGTTCGACTTTGAGTCGGGGTCGCTCTCTATGTCGTAGGTTAACTTGTCGATATCCGACTTTACGAGCGATTTCTGTTGCACCACAACAACATCCTGTAATTCCAACGACTTGTAGATGCTGTCAGCACGAAGCGAGTCGGCTTTGGTCTGGGCTTGCGTTGTGATGACTGATAAACTGAAAACAATCAATGGTAATACTACTTTTTTCATCTTTTTTTCTGATTGATGGTTTTATAATACTGCAGTACCTCCTCGGATGCAGTGATCATATTAGAGAGTTGTTCATTGGGATTTTCTTCCTTACGGGCAAGGGTAAGGAACAGCTGATAATAGTCTTTTGCCTGCTCATAGTCTTTCAACAGATAGGCGTAGGCATTGGCTATATTATAATAGGTGGCTATAGAGCCAGGATTGTAGATAAGGTGTTCCTTCCACGCAGCCACGGCCTCGGGATAATGCTGGGTAAGGTAGTAGCCTTCACCTTGTGAGAGGGTAATGGCCTTCATTACAGCAGGGTCGGGAGTCATCAACTCTCTCGCCAACTTGAGGTACAACAAACCTTCTTCGTAACGTTGGGTGTCAACACATACCACCCCTAAACGGTAGGCGCAGCCGTAGTGCTGCATTTGCTTAAGATAAAGAGCAGCACGCAGTTGTTCGTAAGCACACTCATTTTCTTTTAACTGCGCATGGCACATGCCTGCCGAGTAGAGGGTGTTAAAGGTAGAGTCGCCTTGCTGCAACAACCGTTCGTACACTTTTGCTGCTGCTGAGAAATCCCTGTTCAGGAAGTAGGCATCAGCTAAGGCGCGGTTTACAAGGATATTCGTAGAATCCACTTCCTGATTAAACATCAAGGCGCAGACGATTCCGTTCTGTGGCTGATCTTTCAGAGCAAAGGCGTTAGTTAGTGATGCCACCATCTCGCCGTCATCGGGGTAGTGCGAAAGATAGCATTGTGCCCAATAGATGAAGGAACTGGTGTTATCCTGTTTATGATAGCTGTAAGCAAGCTGTCGGAAGGCTTCGTGTGTAAGACTATCCTCTTCCAGGTTCTTCAGCAGTTCGGCACACTGGTGATAATTGGCACGTTTGTAGTAACAGTTAGCGAGTTTCTGTCGTGTAGTACTGTTATCGCAGAGCGCATAAGCCTGCTGGTAGTACTTCTGTGCCTGGTATGTACTATACTGCTCCATGCAACTGTCACCATGCTGCAAGAGTAACTGTAGCGGTTCATCTTCAATCTGTGCCCATCCTGTCAGGGCAACAAGGACGAGCATCGTGGTAGTAAATAGTTTCTTCATGTCTTGTCAACAATCTATAGGTTTGTTATTGGGCGCAAAGGTATTAAAAAACCTGTTCCTGCGCAAGAAATCTATTACATTGTTTTACACAATGCATCATTTGATGATAGTCACGATGCCCTTCGCATTTCCCTATTCGAAATAGGAAAAACTCCCCTCCGTTTTAGGAATTATCCTTTTGAAAAGCTGCAAATACTGCCTACCTTTGCCGATGTAAAAGAGATACAATCTCAATGTTTAACATTAAAATATAGGAGATACGATTATGAAGAAAATGATGTTCCTGGCAATGATGATGGCGATGACCATCACGGCCAACGCAATGAGCTATAGAGCAGCACGCAACGAAGCACTGTTCCTGAGTGATAAAATGGCTTATGAGTTGAATCTGACGGATGCCCAGTATGAAGCTGTTTACGAGATCAATCTGGACTACCTGATGAGTGTGAACGGACGCGCTGATGTCTTCGGCCCTTGGTGGGATCGCCGCAACGCTGACCTCCGCTATGTGCTGACTACATGGCAGTATGCAAGGTTCTTGGATCGTACCTACTTCTATCGCCCGGTTACTTGGCGCAACGGAGGGTTGATCATCCATGTATACAGCCACTACGACAGGGCACGTTTCTACAGACATCACCCAACGGTGTATGTAACCTACAGGGGAGGGCACAACCGCAAGCCGAGTCACTTCTATGCCAATAGAAGACTGGCAAAGCCAGCACCTGCACCCGCTGTTCGTCACCACAACCCGCCGAAGCACGACAAGGCAGTGAGAGGTTCGCATCACGTGATTGCTAAGAACACTCCAGCCCACCGTGGTTCAGGTCACGACAGAGGTCGCCGTTAGTTTGTACTCCCTCTATATATGCCTCGTAAGAGGACTCAGGGGAACTCCAGCAATGGGGTTCCCTTTCTTATTGTAGGAAACGGTTGGCTCTGAGCTCCATGTTCTCTTGCAGCTGCTGGCGATAGAGCCAAATCTCGCGGGTATGGTAGTTGCCCTCAATTCCCAACAACGGCAGCATATAGTCTTTGGCCGTATAGCCTTCTACCATCAGCAAACCTGTAGCCGTGTCAAGATGAATCGTCATGGTGTCTTTCTTTTGTTCGTATACTGGCAATAGCGGTGAAGGCTCGGTAATCAGCGTGGCCGTTGTACTATCTGTACGCCAGTTTACGGGATTGATGGCCAGGTTACTTTTTTCCCATCCTCGCATCACACAATCTTTGTTGCGCACTGAATTGTAGCAGATGGTAACACCGGTATCGTCTGCACCCTTGGCAGCCACAATATGTGGATGCGTTTCTATTATGGATATACCGATGGCGTAGGCCGCAATCATCCGTTGGAAGGTATCCTCATCCATCTCCTTCAGCAGTTCCATCATGATGTGGGCACCCTGACTGAATCCCGCCAGAATGAACGGTCGTCCATGATTGTAGTGCGCCAGATAATAAGCAAAAGCCTGTCGTACATCATCCATTGCCAACGGCATGCGTATAGCCGCCACGCTGTCGTTCTCGAAACTCTGCAGTGAACACTGTCGGTAGTAGGGAGAATAGTAGTTCAATCTACCGCTCAGTAGTGTATCTACGCCCAGCATTTCTCCATAGAGTGGAGTCCTCAGACTGTCGTTATGGGTGTCGGCATAATGACAGGTTTCGCCTGTGGACAGCATATAGTCGCCCGTTTCGGTGGAAATAATGTAGAACACATCGGCCGCAGCATCACGGTTGGTTATATACCACTGCGTTGAATCCTGATAATCAGGTACGGCAGGAATCCATTCGCTCTCCACCATCTTCTTATGGCACGAGGCACATAATCCACACGCCACCAGTGCCACCAACAAATACTTCATATAGCAATTATTCACGATTACTTGTTAAATTTGAGTGCAAATATACCGATATTTCCACAATAATCCGTATCTTTGAACCGAATTTTACAGAGAGGTAATATCTATGATCAGGGATTTCATCGCAATCGACTTCGAAACAGCCAACCAGCAACCTTCCAGCGTTTGCTCCGTGGGAGTGGTTATGGTACGCGATGGACAGGTTGTAGATACGTTCTACAGTCTGATACAGCCTGAACCAAACTACTACACCTATTTCTGTCAGCAAGTACATGGCATCAGTCAACGTGATACAGATGATGCACCCGTGTTCTCCAAAGTGTGGCAGCAGTTGGAGGAGCGCATTGCTGAAGTGTTCTTCCCTGGTTTACAGGCAATCGATGAAAGAAGGTATAGGATAGCCATGTTGCCCTTTGTCGCCCATAATGCGTGCTTTGATGAAGGCTGTCTGAAAGCTGTGTTCAGAGTGTACCAGATGGACTATCCCGACTATCGCTTCTACGACACCCTTACCGCCTCCCGACGTCAGTTCGGACGATCGTTGCCCAATCATCAGTTGCACACCGTGGCCGCTGCCTGTGGTTACGATCTTCAGCATCACCACCATGCGTTGGCAGATGCTGAGGCCTGTGCCGCCATCGCGTTGTATATTTTGTAGCGCTCTTACAAATACTTCATCAATTGCAAATATCACCATTATTAGGTATTATAGCATTTTTATTTGTTTTTGTTCTCATATTTTCGTATATTTGCAGGTGTTTTGAACAAATAGATACAATCAACCATGATTAGAAAAGCTGAGAAAAGGGATGTAAAACGTATTATTGAACTGTTGCATCAGGTGAACATGGTGCATCATGTGATACGGCCAGACTTGTTCAAACCATATACGACCAAATATAATGAGCAGGCGTTGGAAGAGCTGCTCAGCGATAGCAACAAGCCCATCTTCGTGTTTGACGACGGGGTGGTGCAGGGTTACGCTTTCTGTCAGGTTACTGAAGTGAAGGACGATCAGTTGCTGCAGGACATCAAGAAACTTTATATTGATGATATTTGTGTTGATGAAGCCGCACGTGGCAAACATGTTGGTAAGGCCTTGTATGATTATGTGCACGACTACGCGCAGTCGATAGGGTGTTACAACATCACACTCAATGTGTGGGAGGGCAATGAACCTGCTATTTGCTTCTATAGGAATATGGGAATGCAGGTGCAGAAAACAACCATGGAAACCATTTTGTGATATGATATCAAATCCGGAATTAGGCAAGATTGAGGGACTGGGTGAGTGGCTGCAGGCAGTGCCATACGAAGTGCTTCGGCATGATCGACTCTACAATGCAGAGGAACTCTACAATGGGTATGAACCGTCGGAGGATGAGGCTGCAGACAAGGAATCGTTTGCCGCTTGCTACGACAGTAGGGTTTACCAACATTTCATAGAGCAAGGCAAAGATGCTAAGGATGTGAAAGAATCGGTGGCGCGTACCATTCACGACCATGGTGTTCAAACGGCGCTGAAAGCGTTCCTTGCTGAACATGATCCTCGAAAATGTATTGGTATCATGGGCGGACATGCCTTGTTGCGAACCGACCCGATGTTCTCTTTTGTGACGATGCTGAGTAAACGACTTACCGAGGAGGGGTTCTTCATGGTGAGCGGTGGTGGTCCCGGGGCGATGGAAGCCACGCATCTGGGGGCTTGGATGGCTGGGCGCACAAACAAGGAGACGCAAGAGGCCATACAGATGCTTGCTGCAGCAGCAGTATCGTTCAATGACAGGAAGTGGGTGTCGTCGGCACTTGAGGTGATGCACCGCTTTCCACAATCCCGATACGTTAGTCTGGGCATTCCTACCTGGCTCTACGGGCATGAGCCTTCCACTCCCTTTGCCACACATATCGCCAAGTTGTTTACAAACAGCATACGCGAAGATATCATCCTGACTGTTGCCTATGGCGGCATTATCTATACTCCTGGCAGTGCAGGTACCTTACAAGAGGTGTTCCAGAATGCGGTGCAGGATCATTACCTGTCGTTCGGCTTTGCCAGTCCGATGGTTTTCTTGGGCAAGAAATATTGGTCGGAAGAGGTTCCGGTATATCCGCTGATGCAATTCCTGATGGAAACAGGGAAATACAAAAACCTGTTGCTTACGCTCACCGACGACCCCAAGGAAATAGAAGAAGTATTGAAGAATTTCCAAAAGACGATTTCTTATGAGTAATCACTGGACAATAAAAGAAGGTTTCCTCATCGGAGGAATCCTTATCTTAGCAGGCCTGATACTGCAGCTATGCGTAGGTCCTGTGACGTGGGAGGTTTTTGCATGGCCAGTTAACGGTATAATGATGGCTGTTCTGGTGGGCGTTATCGTCATGATGTTCCTGTTACGCAAGAAGGTGTATGCCTTTCGTTTCATCGGTACACATCAGGCGGCGATTCCTGTACTAGTCTATGCCGTTGTGCTGACTATTATCATGGGTCTGATACGACAGGAAACAGATGGCACGTGGCTGAACAATATGCTGACGTTCTGGCCTTTTGTATTGATCTATGTGTATATGGCCGTGATCCTCGGTCTGGTTATCCTCCGCCGAATTGTCAATTTTCAATTCTCAATTGTCAACTTAAAAAGAGATTTCCCCTTTTTACTGAACCATCTGGGCTTATTCCTTGCGATGACTACCGCTACATTGGGTAATGCCGACATGCAGCGACTGAAGATGATCACTACGGTAGGGGAGCCTGAGTGGCGGGCAATGACGTTAGAGGGAGCTATCCGCGAGATGCCTTTGACCATTGAGCTGAAGAAGTTTATCATGGAGACCTACGATGACGGTTCGCCCAAACGCTTTGCTTCGAAAATACAGATTCAGACGAAGACGGGAAAGAATATCGAAACAACCATTGATGTGAACAAACCCTTTGAAGTGGATGGCTGGAAGATCTATCAATATGGCTACGACACCCAGATGGGTGCCATGAGTCAGATGTCTATTCTGGAACTCGTGAGCGATCCGTGGCTGCCACTGGTATATACAGGTATCTATATGATGTTGGGAGGTGCTTTTTGTCTCTTTGTATTCGGCAAAAAGACAAAGTTGAAAGTTAAAAGTGAAGCGTTATGATTACTTGGGAACATTTCATATATTTTGCAATAGCAGCCGTGTTGCTGTGGACGGTGGGTGCCTGGGCAGCATGGAAGGATAAGAAAGCGGTGGCCTATACATCGACCATTATCGGAATTGCTGTATTTTTTTGTTATATCCTGTTGATGTGGATCTCGTTGGAGCGACCGCCATTGCGGACCATGGGCGAGACTCGCCTTTGGTATTCGTTCTTCTTGCCACTGGCGGGTATCATCGTTTACTCTCGTTGGAAGTATAAGTGGATACTAACGTTTTCAACGGTGCTGGCACTGGTGTTTATCTGTGTGAACCTTTTCAAGCCGGAGATTCATTCCAAGACGTTGATGCCAGCCCTGCAGAGTCCTTGGTTTGCTCCGCACGTCATTGTTTATATGTTCGCCTACGCCGTCTTTGGCGTAGCCACGCTGATGGCCATCTACCTATTGTTTGTAAGCAATCGGAGATCTTCTTCCACCCTCTCTATGGAGGGATCGGGGGTGGCTCTTGATAATCTTGTCTATGTCGGACTTGCCTTCATGACCTTCGGCATGCTCTTTGGGGCGCTGTGGGCCAAGGAGGCGTGGGGGCACTACTGGTCGTGGGACCCCAAAGAGACGTGGGCTGCCATCACCTGGTTCGCCTATCTCATCTATATCCATTACCGTCAACTGCCCAAGCATAAACCTCGTCTGGCTCTTTGGTTGCTGATCATCTCATTCGTGTTACTGCAGATGTGCTGGTGGGGTATCAACTACCTGCCCTCAGCCCAAGCAACCAGTGTGCATACATATAGCACGTAACAATGAAAAAGGGTATCTCATAACTTATACGAAGGCCAAACGCATTCATTGAAGTATGCAACAACTCGCACAGATCTACCTCATTGCCATCAATGTGATAACATTCTTCCTGTATGGCATAGATAAGATGAAGGCAAAACGTTCTAAATGGCGCATCCCGGAGGCTGTGCTACTGGGCTTGGCCGTGATCGGTGGTACCATCGGTGCGCTATTCGGAATGAGAGTCTGGAACCACAAGACAAAGCACAACTTATTCAAATACGGTCTGCCCCTGATCTTGTTTGTCCAGATTCTACTCCTTTACTATATATCATCAACTTGAAAGATCTATGAATTCAAGTTTGTACGGATTTTAGGTGAAGTCAAGTTGTTTTTCCATAAGACCTAACCTATGACCTAACCTTTGCGCTCTGCAACCCACAAAGGTACGACCTCATAGAAGATCAGCTTGGGCACTTCGACCTCCTTGGAAAGGATGTTTTTTCCAAATAAACGATTTCTTTTGAAGTGAAATGTTAGGTGTCATGTTAGGTCTTTGGTTAGGTCTTTAAGCACCCTTTGTGGATTTAAGTTGCACAAATTCAGGCATTTAAGTATTAGGGATGTTAGGTCTTTCGAAAAACGAGAAAATTCTCAAAAAAACTCTCCGTTCAGACGAAATGAATGATGTAAGAACAGAAAGGTTTGTGGTGATCCTCATAATAGAATTCCCATGTTGGGAATAAGTTGTTCCCAACGTGGGAATAAAGTGTTCCCAACGTGGGAATAAAGGATGAATGTCCGATAAATTGGAAATTAATGATTATCTCATCCATCCTTCAACGCGATAGACTTTTTCCAAGAGTTTGCTTTCTCGATTTGTTTCGGCATTTTTGAACCATACCTCTATGCGGGCTGCATAATAATCATCCCAGTCACCTTCATAGATAGTAAATGACTGCTTATTCACAACCATCCCGAACTGCTTTTGGGGAGAAATACTTACTCGGCTTTCTTCAATAAGCCTGTCTTCTGAAAGAGGTATGTTACTTGTGACTTCGTAACAACGGAGAAATACTTCACCCGGTCCTAAGCTGCCATAATAAAAGTCATATTTATACATACCTCCTTGAGAATCGTTCCAAATCTGCAAATATGTTTTATTGTTCAAACTATCAACAAGTTCAACCTTTTCGGATTCAAAAGGTAATGGCAAGTTGTATTCTAGACCTTCAGGAATGGGGTGATCCTTACCGAATCCATCAGGACCTGACATTGCACTTAAAGTAAGAGGTATCAATAGAATACAACCTACAACAGCGGAAACAATAAAAGATAAAAGGGCCTTTAGCCACTGTTTATTAATGAGCAATAATACCCATGAAGCTAATAACGCAATTATTACCAAAAGAAGAAAGATTCCAATAATTGTTTCTAATATGGAAGGTGTTTTAGTAAATAAAACGATCAACGCAATCATTGACAATGCCAACATAATTGGAAACGCCCACCAATACTTTATAAATAACCGTATCATTGTTTTCATTACGATATTTGTTATCAATATTTCTATCTATTATACGCAAATCTACGGTTTATATTGCACCTCCGGACGTTAAATTTACCTAACCACAGGACATAAAGATGGTGCGAGTCAGATATGTTTCTTCAAAACAATCCAAATAATCCGTGCAAATATAGTAGAATTACTCAAAATATCCGTAACTTTGCAAACCAAAATGGAATATTGAAAAGTGAATAAAGGATATACAACAATGAAAAAACTGTATTCAGTCCTATTAGCCCTGTTTACCCCATTGACTCTATCAACAGTCTATGGTGCAGGTGACAATACGTCAACAACTCTTGTCATCAATGAAGTGATGGCCTCGAATGCGGGCGTAGTGATGAGTCCTGCTACGAATTTCGACAGCTGGATCGAGATATATAACCCCGATACAAAGAGTATCAACCTGGCAGGTATGTACCTCAGCAATGATGCAAACAATCTGACCAAGTGGAAGATGCCCAATGATATAGGTACTGTTCCTGCTAAGGGTTATCTGGTTGTGTGGATGGGATCGGATGACATCAAGAGTAATCAGGCGCCCTTCAAACTCGACTGTGATGGCGGAACTATCTACCTGAGCGATCGGAACGGACAACTCATCACCAGCGTGGATTATCCCGTAGCGATGAGTCGTACTTCTTGGGCACGTACCACGGATGGTGAAGAAGGGTGGAACTGGACTGCCGATGCTACACCTGGTGCAACAAATGCCACGGCAGTCTTTACCAGCAATAGACTCGATGCACCTGTGGTGAGCGTAGGTAGTCAGTTGATTAACGGTATGCTTACATTTCATGTTGATATCCCCGATGGTGCTACGCTGATGTATTCTACCGACGGCAGTGTGCCCACGTCAGCCAAAGAAGGTAGTCCTACAAGAAACTGTAAGAAAAGCGCTGACGGAAAATTTACTGTCTCATGGACCACTAATTATGTTTTCCGTCTTTTCAAGGACGGTTATCTGCCCAGTGTTCCTGTCACCCGCAGCTTTATCCAGACAAGTAACAATTATACCATTCCCATCATCTCTGTCGTGGGTGATGAGCGTTACTTTACCGACCCCATGTGGGGTATTGACATAGAGGGTAGCAACGGCATATCCGGTAAAGGCGTGGATAGACCCGTGAACTGGAACCAGCCGTGGGATCGTCCTGTCAACTTCAGTTATATCAGTCCTACGGAAGGTATGCTCTTCAACCAGGATGTCAACATCAGTGTTTCAGGCGGATGGACACGAAGTATCAATCCCCGTTCCATGAAACTCAAGTCGAACAAGATATTTGACGGGCAGAACCGCTTCGACTATTCTTTCTTCCCACAGAAACCGTTCAACCGAGACAAGGCCTTGCTGATACGTAATGGCGGTAACGATGTATGGAACAACCACGCTCGCTTTACCGACCCTGCTCTGACAACCGTTATTCAGCGTTCTGGCATCGACCTCGATGTGCAGTCGACGGTGCAGGTGGCGGAATACATCAACGGAGAATTCAAGGGTATCCTCAACCTGCGTGAGACCAGTAACGACAAGTTCGTGTATGCGAACTTTGGTTACGACGACGAGGAAATTGATATGTTTGAGAACGGTGAGTTCAATAATGGCGACGATGAAGCATTCAGTCATCTCTGTCAGTTGGCCCAGCGCATCAACAATGAAGGTGTCTATGAAGAAGTGAAAAAGTTGCTCGATGTTGATGAATTTGCCAACTATATGGCAGCAGAGTTGTTCCTTGGTAATGACGACTGGCCAGAAAACAATATCAAGGCTTACCGCAGTCGTAACGACGGACGGTTCCGCTATATCTGCTTCGACCTTGATTATGCTTTCAATCCATGGAACAGGAACACGTTCAACGAGGTGCTTGACCAACATGATGATGTGGAAACAGTGAGCTTGTTCCTCAACCTGCTCAAGAACGACAGCTTCCGTAGGAAGTTTATCGACACCTACTGCATCATGGCAGGTAGTGTTTTCGAGAAGAACAGAGCTACAGCTATCGTGAAGGAACTGGCCAACACCATGCGTCCTATGTCTGAAATTGACGGACATACACCTGACAATGCCGCCAATAAGATTATCAACCAGCTGCAGAACCGACTGGAAGAGATGATGACTCGTGCTCAGCAATATGGACCCATGAAGCTTTCAGGAGTCAATAAACCCCATGTGACGCTTGCTGCCGATGTGGAAGGAGCCCAGCTTTTCATCAACGACATCGCAGTGCCATACGCTTCTTTTAAAGGCAGACTCTTTGATCCTGTCACTTTAGAGGCAAAGGCACCTGCTGGATATACCTTTACAGGATGGAAGAAATCATCAGGAGCTACCGTGCAAGTTATTAAGACCAACGACACATGGAAGTATTACGACCGGGGACAACAGCAAGGAACAAGTTGGCGTTCCAGCAGTTTCAATGATGCATCGTGGTCGTCAGGAGCAGCTCCCTTGGGATATAAGTCACCTGGCGTGAAGACCACGGTTGGTTATGGTAATGACGCCCAGAACAAGAATCCCACCACCTACTTCCGTAAGACGATAACCCTCAACGGCTCACCAACCTCCAATGACACCTTTACGCTCAACTACGAAGTTGATGACGGTTTCATTATCTGGGTGAACGGTCAGGATGCCGGTCGTATGAACTTACCTAATGGCAATGTCGATTACAATACGTTCACCACATCTTATGCAGGTGATCAGCCTCTGACAGGTACCATCGAACTGTCTCCCTTGTTGTTTAAGAAAGGCGAAAACACCATCGCCGTTGAGGTTCATAACAACAATGCGAACTCCAGCGACTTGTTCTGGACATGCGAACTGGTAACGACAGTAGGTGCCACCACAGGGGAAGCCTTCTTAACCGATCGCATCATCAGTCTGCCGGAAGGAAACAGAATCTCGTTGGTGGCTTGTTTCACTCCCATGACCGATGGTGAACGCAAGGAACAAGGACTTACACCTGTATGTATCAACGAGGTCAGCTCGGGCAACAGTATCTATGTGAATGAATACTACAAGCGTAACGACTGGATAGAACTCTATAACACAACGGATGCCGGTATCAATGTTGAGGGCATGTATCTGACAGATAATCTGAGTAAGCCCAAGAAGTATCAGATAACGGGCGAAGGGGCATCGACCATCATTCCTCCCCATGGCTATCTGGTTGTATGGTGTGATAAACTGGAACCGCTCACTCAACTACATTCCACCTTCAAACTTGATGCGGAAGGCGGAGACGTCATGTTGACGGCTGCTGACGAGAGTTGGAGTAACCGCATCACTTATTATATGATGAAGGGAGACGAGACAGTTGGTCGCTATCCCGACGGTAGTAATCAAGTATATCTCATGAACTTGCCGACCATAGCAAAGGCTAACATCATTTCATCGTATGCCGTACACCTCTCGGGTGATGATCCGTCAGGTATCAACGAAATGGTGATGACCAATGATGCTGAAATCAGTATAAGCTATTTTCGTAATCGTCTGATTATGAGTAGCAACCTGTCTATCGCTGAAGCAAAACTGGGTATCTATAATATCACAGGTCAGCAGCTGAGTCAGCAGACAGTATCTATTGCCAATGGCTATGCAGAACAGACTCTCGATGCACTGCCATCTGGCTGCTATATCGCTCGTCTGTCAGACGGTAACGGTCATCACGCAACCTGTAAGTTCATTAAAAAGTAGGTTGTCTGATCGCTTGTTACTTTACTTCCTGACCACTTCACGCTCAAAGAAGTCCAGGAAGAAGGGCCAGTTGGGACCAGCTTCATGACCACCATGATGCTGGCGATAGGTGAGGCGACCTTCCATCAGACCGTTGTCCATGCCGGGGAAGAGGTCGGTACCAACGCCTTTATAGCCAAGCAGCTCATATACAGGCGACGCCTTGGAGGCAGATATAAACGAACCTACCACATCCTGCCATTTATCACCGTTCCAGCTACCGGTGGAGATAAAACAGGCACGTGGGGCGCAGAGTGCGATCAACTCGTGTTGATCTACTGGCAGGTCGTTTTCTGTCATGGGATCGGTTCCGTATTTGATCAGGTTGCCGCATACCCAGTGGTACTCCTCATGTGAGACAATGTTTCCGATGCTCTCACCGCAGTCGCGACGCCAGCCTGCTGCGCCAGCCTTACCCGAAGAGGCGATGAATCCAGCTGCGACACGCTCGTCAAAGGCCATGGCCACGAGTGAGGCCTTGCCATAACGAGAAACACCTTCGATGGCGCACTTCGTAGCATCGAAGGTCTTGTCGGTTTCAAAATAGTCGATCAGACGGGATAATCCCCAACCCCAGGCACGCAGTGAGCCCCAGTCTGTTGGCTGACGATGCTCTCCCTTGTTGCAAAGACCGATAATGCCGTTGGTCAGTCCTGATCCAGCATCGGCCTGGATGGACGAGGGGTTGATGGTTGCGGCAGCCCAGCCACGTTCTATCACCATCTGCTTCCATGATACGCCTCCGCCAAAGGTGCGGAGGGGATCACCGCCTCCGAATCCGAATTCGATGATCACGGGTATGTTCTGCTTTCCATTATCAGGATATACCACATTGGCCTGAATCTCAACCTTGATGGAAGGATAGCTGGAGTTATCGACCGTACCTTTTAGATAACGTACTACCACGGGATTTCCTGCAAAGTCCTTCTTCTCCTCATTGGTGACTTCCCATGTTACGCCGGGTACATAGTTGGGAATACGGCCATAGACATTGTCCTCGAACAGTCTTACTATCTCCGGCCGACGTACCTTATGCCACATCTTGGCGCTGGTGACCTTCTTGCCGCTTTCTGTAACGAGCGGATCAGGATAGAAAGGGTAGGGGTTTGCGATGAGCTCATCATAGTTGGGGTGCTTGCTCACATCCTGACTGTTGGGCTGGCGACCTTCACGGGGCTGACCGACTCCCACTTTTGCGAGCATGTCGGCATAATCGGCGGCAGCAATCTTACGAAGACTGTCCTGGTTCGCGCGGTTCCCACCTCCGAACATGAACTGTGCGTTAGCTGTAAACGGGATGCAAGCCATAAGCATTGCCCCTAAGAAGAACTTGATAGTTTTCATGACTTTATAGTTTAATACTGTACAAAATAACTAATAATGATATCTATTTCTGTGCAAAGATAGATAAAATCCCTCATATAATGACTGGAATTATAAAAAATCGTATTATTTGGCAAATTCATATTAAATCCGACAATTTGTCAAACATAATCTGGGAATAATCGTCCAACATGTTCAAAAAAAGTGTATCTTTGCAGCGAATTTCTAAAAACTACATTTATGAAGAAACTACTTCTTTTTTTGATGCTCCTGTTAGGAACATTTACAGCTCATGCAGAGGATTACCCCTATCTGACCTTTGAGATGACCGATGGGGCGAGGGTATCTGTATTGTCATCGTCGCTAACCATTTCCATCTCAGGAACGACACTGAAAGCTGGTGATCAGTCGTTCACTGTTTCGAATCTGAGCAAGATGTACTTTTCCGATCATGACGAATCAACAGGCATCGAAACCCTCTGTGTTTCTGACTGGAATGAAATAACAGACATATACGACCTGAATGGTAAGAAGGTAACGAAAGACCAGATGCAGAAAGGCGTATATGTGGTACGCAGCATGAAAGGAACCTATAAAATGACAGTGAACCCATGAAAAAGATACTGACTCTCTTTGCCGTAATGCTCGTTGTCCTCACGGCATCAGCTCAAACGCTGAACATAACGGTAGGTAATGTAACCTATCAGTTCCCTGCTTCTCAAACTGGTGATATGACTTTCTCCGGTGGTAACACGGTAACCATTATGGGAAAGGCTTTCAAACTCAATGATGTGAATAGCATCATCGTGGACAACACAGAAGTGACCGATGGTACTGTAGGTGTTGTTTATGAAGGTTCATCTGCCAAGGTGTTCGTGGCTGGTAACATCGCCCAATACATAAACCCCTCCATCAGAGGTGCCCATGTTTCTATCGATCAGAGCAGTTCGCTGGAAGAGGAGGTTACCTATACACTATCGGGCTCATCATCCGACGGTGAGTTCTATGCAACGGGATACTATAAGTCAACTGTCGAACTGAACGGATTGACGTTGACCAACTCTTCTCCTGTCTATAGTGGTGCTGCCGTATGTATCCAGAACGGTAAGCGCATCAAGGTAAAAGTGATTACAGGTACCACGAATACGCTTGTGGATGCAGCCAACGGTTCGCAGAAGGGCTGTCTATACATTAAGGGACATGCCGAGTTTGCCCAGAAAGGTACGCTTAATGTGAAGGGTAATGTGAAACATGCCATCAAGACCGGTGAGTATTTCTCCATCAAGAATGCCACCATCAACGTGACATCTGCTGTAGGCGACGGTATCTCGTGCAACGAATATTTCCTCATGGAAAGTGGCACCATCAACATCAGCGGTGTTGAGGATGACGGTATCCAGTGTGAGATCGATGGTGATAGCCCCACAGGTGAGACTACCGATCATGAAGATGAAGACAGTGGTAACATCTATATCAGTGGTGGTGACATCAATATTGCTTGCACTGCTGCATCTACAAATGGCATCAAGAGCGACGGCGCTATCACCATCAGCGATGGTAACATCAATGTTTCCTCAACGGGTAATAAGGGTGAGGGTGTTGAGTGTGAGAACTCTTTGAAGATCAGTGGTGGTCATGTTACCATCAATAGTTACGATGATGCCATCAACACTGGTCAGGACATCACCATCAGCGGCGGCTATGTCTTTGCCCGCTCTACTAACAACGACGGTATCGATGCCAACGGCGACTGTTACATCAAGGGCGGTGTGGTATATGCAATTGGTGGAGCTGAACCAGAGGTGGCTATCGATGCGAACAGCGAGGATCGTAAGAAACTCTACGTGCAAGGTGGTACAGTCATTGCTGTTGGTGGGATAGAGAAAGGAGCCAGCATCTCCGGTGGGACATGCATGAGCACTACTTCGTGGACTGCCAATAGCTGGCATGCACTGTATAGTGGCAGCAATCTTGCTTTGGCATTCCAAACTCCGAGCAAGCCGTCTGGTAGAGGTGGTAACCAGCAACTTGTTGTATATACCTCGTCCACTCCTTCGCTGCAGTCGGGTGTCTCCGTCAGTGGTGGTACAGCCTACTTCGGTGGTATGGCAAACGTCGGTGGTACAGTCAGTGGCGGTTCTTCAGTCAATCTGAACAACTGGTAAGGTGACTGAACGACTATAGTATGTCGCTTAACACTTCTCTCTATGCATATTGACAGACAAACCTTCGATGGGGTGCAAACCCCGGTATATGTACTGGAAGAGGAACTGCTGCGTAGGAACCTGCAACTGATTGCGGGTGTGGCAGAAGATGCAGGGGTGGAAATCATCCTGGCATACAAGGCGTATGCGCTGTGGAAGACCTTTCCTATCTTCCGGGAGTATATCCATGCCACTACAGCCAGTTCGTTGTATGAGGCAAGACTGGCAGCAGAAGAGTTCGGGGAGAAGGCGCACACCTATTCGCCTGCCTATACCGATAAGGACTTTGATGAGATCGTTCGCTGCTCCAGTCATCTTACCTTCAACTCGCTGTCGCAGTATGAACGTTTCCATGAACGTATAGCAGGAAAGTGCTCTATCGGACTGCGTATCAACCCTGGCTATTCAGAGGTGGAAACGCTGCTCTATAACCCTTGTGCCCCAGGAACCCGCTTTGGCGTGCGTGCCGACAAGTTGCCGAAACAGCTGCCGAATGATTTAGAGGGCTTCCATTGTCATTGTCATTGCGAAAGCGGAGCGGATGTGTTTGAACGCACGTTGGTGCATATTGAGGAACAGTTTTCGCCTTGGTTCGAACAACTGAAATGGATCAACTTTGGTGGAGGGCATCTCATGACAAGGAAAGACTATGATGTGCCCCACCTTATTAATATATTAAAAGGATTCAAACAGCGTTATCCTCACCTGAAGGTCATCCTCGAACCAGGAAGCGCCTTTGCTTGGCAAACCGGTCCGCTGGTAGCTGAAGTGGTGGACATCGTGGAGGACCAGGGAATCCGTACGGCCATCCTTAACGTCAGCTTCACTTGTCATATGCCCGACTGTCTTGAAATGCCTTACTATCCCGAGGTAAGAGGTGCTAAACATATAGATCCTTCTTGTCCTTCCTCCTTCCTCCTTCCTCTTTCCTCCATATACCGATTAGGTGGTAACAGTTGTCTCAGTGGTGACCATATGGGCCTATGGCAGTTCGATCATGAATTGAGGGTTGGAGAGCGCATCATCTTCGAGGATATGCTGCACTATACCACCGTGAAGACCAATATGTTCAACGGCGTGCCTCATCCTGCCATTGCTTTCCTGCATGCCGACGGTGAGCTGGAAATGCTGAGGGAATACAGCTATGAGGATTATAAAAATCGCATGGATTGAAAAAAAAGCGGAGAAAAGTTTTGGTGATTCAGGAAAATGTATTACCTTTGCATCCGCAATCGAGAGAGATATGCTTTAGACACGGTTCTTCGTGCTAACTGAATAGGTTCAGCCGAAAGCCGATTGTTCGAAGAACAAGCGGAAATAGCTCAGTTGGTAGAGCACAACCTTGCCAAGGTTGGGGTCGCGGGTCCGAGTCCCGTTTTCCGCTCCACACATTCTGAATGACAACGAAGAATAAACATCGTTTGTTCGCGTGTTTGCCCAGGTGGCGGAATTGGTAGACGCGCACGTTTCAGGTGCGTGTGCCGCGAGGTGTGCAGGTTCGAGTCCTGTTCTGGGCACTATGTCATTCAGAATGCTTTTTGTTGGAGAGGTGGCGGAATTGGTAGACGCGCTACTTTGAGGGGGTAGTGTCAAGTGCGACGTGGGAGTTCGAGTCTCCTCCTCTTCACTTTAGTCTGAAAAACAAGCGGAAATAGCTCAGTTGGTAGAGCACAACCTTGCCAAGGTTGGGGTCGCGGGTCCGAGTCCCGTTTTCCGCTCTTTATGAAAGAGATCTTCCTTTTGTTGGAAGGTAGTGATAACAAAGAAAAACAAACCCTAAATGAATCTGTATTTAAGGTATTTTGATAATGAGACATTGGTGTATAATGTCGATGAGGCTATCGATTTTCTGAAGTCTATTCCTGAGATTGGAATGACTCCGGAACTGGAAGCCGACGTGCGTGATTATATTGGAAGCGAAGTGTACTATCCCAAGAGATATAAGGTACGTCCCCGTGTGTATTTCATCATCATCAAGACTGAAGCCGCTACCATGATGGACTTCAAGCAGAAGAAAGCGCTGCGCTCGAATGCTCCTGAAGGCGATCACCGTGAAACAGTTGCTCCAGCCGTGGCACGACTGAGTGAGAAACGTGAGGGTTGGTATGAGGCTTCGTTGACATTTAAACGGGTGGTACTGATTCCATCAACTGGGAAGCATGAATACCGCGACACACAGTTCGTGGCAAACGTTAAGGCGTTTAGCGGACAGGATGCTTATAACAGGGTGGTGGAACACCTGCGTGAGAGAGTTGATAATCGCAGCCAGTTCCCCTCAGCCAAGGGTAAGAACTTCAAGTTCAAGTACTTGGGAATGTGGAAATAAATTATTGTTGAACCTATCCATTTGAATACGATGAATAAAGTAATGCTTATTGGAAATGTCGGAAAGGATCCTGAGGTACGCTATTATGAACAGGATCAGGCCGTGGCACAGGTTAGATTAGCCACAACAGAGAAAGGCTATACACTGCAAAATGGAACGCAGGTTCCTGACAGGACCGACTGGCATAACGTTGTTTTTTTCAGAGGACTGGCCAAGGTGGTTGAGAAATATGTGCATAAGGGCGACAAGCTGTATGTGGAAGGAAGAATACGCTATCGCAGTTATGACGACCAAAAGGGCATCAAACAGTATGTAACGGAAATCTATGCGGATAACATGGAGATGCTCAGTCCGAGACAAAACTCGCCTGCAGAACAGCCAACTATGGTTTCTGAGAGTCCCGTTCAACCGGAAGATAGTGATCGACTTCCCTTTTAATGTATGAATCCATCATTTTTTGTTGAAATAGCCCAAACGACAGAGATTCTGCCTCTTACTACGGGCGTTGTAGTGGCTGCCGTCTTGGCAGCCCTGCTGCTTATTGTATCAGGATTAGCCAGCGGTTCCGAAATCGCTATCTTCAGTCTTTCGCCGACGGATGTCGCTGAACTGGACGGGGAGAAGCGCAGTGCCGACGAGATGATTCAGTGTCTGCGTGAAGATTCGGAACGAACGCTTGCCACGATTCTGATAGCCAATAATTTTGTGAACGTGACCATTATCATGCTCTTTAACTATGTCTTCTCACACCTGGTGGTGTTTAAGCAGACATGGGTGGAGTTTGTATGTATATCAGTACTGCTGACATTCCTCCTCCTGCTGTTTGGAGAGATTATACCAAAGGTGTTTGCCCGTCAGAACTCATTGTCATTCTGTCGGCGCGTGGCCAATTCCATTATGTTCTTCAGAAAACTGTTCTGGCCCTTGGAGAATGTGCTGCTAAGCAGCGGTTTCTTAGCCGAGAGGGTGCTGCAACCCGATAGTCATATATTGAGTGTGGATGATCTGGAGCAAGCATTGGATCTGACCGACAAGGAGGAGATCAAAGATGATCAGCGCATGCTGAGGGGTATCATTCGCTTCAGTGATGAGACCGTGAAAGAGGTGATGACCAGTAGGCAGGATGTGGTTGACCTGAATATAAAGAGTAGTTTCCGTGATGTACTGCAGTGCATTGTGGAGAATAACTACAGTAGGATTCCGGTGTATCAGAACAACTCTGATAATATCCGCGGTGTGCTTTACATCAAAGACTTATTGCCACATCTCGGTAAGCCGTCCACATTCCGCTGGCAGAGTCTGATCCGTTCGCCATACTTTGTTCCCGAAACGAAGAAGATTGACGACCTGCTCCGTGAGTTCCAGGAGAACAAGGTGCATATTGCTATTGTTGTAGATGAGTTCGGCGGTACCAGTGGTATCGTTACCTTGGAGGACATCCTGGAGGAGATTGTAGGTGAGATCAATGATGAGTACGATGATGAAGAGAAGACTTACACTCGTCTGAATAAGAATACTTATATCTTTGAGGGTAAGACCTTGTTGAGCGATTTCTGCCGAATCCTCGAGGTGAACGATGAGGAGTTTGCCGAAGTGGAAGGCGATGCAGATACACTGGCCGGTCTCTTACTGGAAATCAAAGGTGATTTCCCTGTCATTCATGAGAAACTGGAATATCAGAACTATTTGTTCGAGATAATGGAACTGGAGGAACGACGTATCTCACGGGTAAAGGTTGTAATTCGTGAGAAGAACGACGAGCCAGCTGACAAATAAACAGTATGCCTTTACTGAGAGTGACGCATATCGATGAGCATGTCATCCTCGGCATCTGGGAGATGACAGAGCATCCGTCGGCGTTCCCTGAGTGGTATGGGGAGGCCCGTAAACGGTTTCATGCTGAAGGGCGGCAACGGGAGTATGTATGTGTTCGAGCCTTATTACGCCAGATGACCGATGGTGATGCGTCATGGGCCATCTCTCATGAACAAAGTGGAAAACCTGTTCTGCAGAATGGATGGAAGATCAGTATCAGTCATACGAAAGGCTTCTGCTGTGTGATCTTATCGCCCGACCATGAAGTGGCGGTGGACATTGAATATACCAGTGATCGCGTGAACAGAATAGCGCATATGTTCATCAGAGAGGATGAACAGGCAGATACCATAGATGAGAAACTAATTCATTGGAGTGCGAAGGAAACCATGTACAAGCTGTACTCTTCCGACCGACTGGCGTTGGATGAGATACGGCTCCTTCGCTTTTCCTTGCAGAAGCAGGGTGTTGTGCTAACGGAGAATATGCGACGCAACGCCACCGTAGAGGTAAGCTATGAGATTACGCCTTCTTTTGTTCTGACTTACGCTGTTCTGACTTAGCTTTCCTGCGTGGTTTCCTGCGGTTGTCGCCTCGATTCTTTCCTCCTTCTGACTTCTTACCATGGCGATGGAAGACGGCACGTGGCGTCTTCTTGTACATAGGACGGTATTCTGGTCCTTCCATACCATTGGGAAGGGGAACTTTCTCTACTGTCTTCTCAAGGAACTGCTCAATCCTGATGAAGTCGCGTATCTCCCATCCACGCACCAAGGTGATAGCTTTACCATCACGTTCAGCCCTTGCTGTTCGCCCAATGCGGTGAACATAATCCTCACAATCGCGCGGTACATCGAAATTGATGACCGTAGCGATATCGTCGATATCAATGCCTCGTGCCACAATATCGGTAGCCACCAATACATCCACTTGTCCGCTCTTGAAACGATACATCACTTCATCGCGCTCGGCTTGGGAGAGGTCGGAATGCATCTCGGCGCAGTTTACATGCATAGCCCTCAGACTGCGGTTGATATCTTTCACCTTAAGCTTACTTGAGGAGAATATAATCACGCGCTTGAGCTCGTCGTTCTTAAATAAATGGTTTAATATGCGTAGCTTCTGAGTCTCATGACAGACGTAGGCCATCTGATGGATCTTCTCGGCAGGCTTACTCACAGCCAGTTTTATTACGGCAGGATTCTTGAGCAGCGTACGTGCCAATTCCTCTATCTTATGCGGCATCGTGGCAGAGAACATGATGGTCTGACAAGTGGGCGGTAAAAGCTTAGCAATGGAAAGGATATCATCGCTAAAACCCATGTCGAGCATACGGTCGGCCTCATCGAGGATAAAGAAGGATACCTGACTGAGATCCACATTTCCCATATTGATGTGACTGCGCAGTCTTCCAGGTGTGGCAATGATCATGTCAGCTCCCATTCGCATACTCTTATACTCCTGATCATATCTGTTGCCGTCGTTACCGCCATATACAGCCAGACTACTCACTGATGGCATGTAGTAGGCAAAGCCCTGCATGGCCTGGTCAATCTGCTGTGCCAGCTCGCGAGTAGGACTCATGATCACACAGTTGATAGCATCTTCAGGGAACACTTTCTCAGTATCGCCGATGAAGATACTGCCATCGTCGAGCATGCTGAGCACCGGCAACAAATAGGCTGCCGTCTTTCCCGTTCCCGTTTGTGCCACTCCCAGCACATCTCTTCCCTTCAGTATCTCGGGGATGCACTTCTCTTGTACTGGCGTGCAAGTGGTGAAATTCATCGCATCCAGCGCATCAAGGGCGTGGTCGTTGAGGTCTAAATCATAAAAATCCATATATGCTATCCTATTCTTTTCTTTATTTACTTGAGCATGATTCCTATGGAGGAACGTGCATTAATTCGGTGCCTTCCTGTAGCAGAAGTATGCTATGAAGGTAAATATGATGTTGGGAAGCCATGCTGCCAGCATCGGCGGTGTGTTCGCATTGATGGCGAACGTGGAGGAGACAGTCTGCAACATGATATAGCCAAAGCTGAGTGCCAGACCGATACCTAAGTAAAGTCCCATGCCTCCTTTCCGTTTCCTCGAGGAGAGCGATACACCGATGGTGGTCAGGATAAATGAGGCAAAAGAGGAAGCGATGCGCTTATGGTATTCCACCTCGTACTGAACAACATTACTGGAACCGCGGTCGATCTGCTTGTTGATATACTCCCTGAGCTGCGGACTGGTAAACGTCTCTTGCTGTCCTTTGGAGAAGACAAGATCGGTGGGCTCCATCATGATAAGCGTATCCAACTTGGCGCCGCTGGTGATCTTCTCACGTAGTCCTCGAAGTTCGCGAATCCTCCATTGTGAGGCTTTCCAGTGATATTTCGAGTCACTGATGGTGTCGTATTGGATCTCCTGAGCCGTCATATGACTGACCACCTTCTTGTTCTCAAACTTGTCGAGACAGAACCCATATCCACGCTTCATCGTGTTATCGTAGTGCTGGATATAGGCAATGATTCCTTTCCCGACCTGCAGCTGCACGTTCTCTGCTGAGGTGTTCTTCCGTTTGTTCTTATAGAGTGTCTCAAAGTTCTGACGGATCACTGTTCCCTTGGGAATGACGTAAGAACCCAGATAGAAAGTCATTAGGGAGATCAAGGCGGCGGAGATCATGTACGGGCGCATCAGTCGTTTGAAACTAACACCTGACGCCAGCATCGAGATGATCTCGGAATTTCCTGCCAGCTTGGAGGTGAAGAAGATGACCGCAATGAAGACAAACAGCGGACTAAACAGGTTGGCAAAGTAGGGAACGAAGTTCGCATAGTAGTCAAACACAATGGCCTTCAATGGGGCATGGAACTGCGTAAACTTAGCCAGGTTCTCGTTGATGTCGAAGACAATGGAGATGCTGATGATCAGAGCTATGGCAAAGAAATAGGTGCCAATGAACTTACGGATGATATAGCGATCAAGAATCTTGATGTAGCGGAACGGGTTCAGTTTCTTCATCCATTCCAGACGACGGGCTATGGGTTGCCATTTCTGTTTGATCCATTGCCAGGCGGCAATAAACCATTTCAGATGACGGTCTGCCCATCTGCGTATCTTCAGCCGTTTTCTATGTTTCCTGATCTCTGCGTATTGCATAATCTGTTATTATCTGTCGTCGTTAGACTCTTTTTCCTAAGTTCTCAATTACACTTCGTTTCCATGCAACGAAGTCACCTTGCTCGATGTGCTGACGGGCATCGCCTACAAGTCGGAGGTAGAATGCCAGATTATGTATGCTGGCAATCTGCATGGCAAGGAGTTCCTGTGCCTTGAACAGGTGATGCAGGTAGGCCTTGGAATGCAGACGGTCGATGTCACAGCCGTCAGGGTCGATGGGGGAGAAATCATTCTCCCATTTCTTGTTCCGCATATTCATCGTTCCCTGATAGGTGAAAAGCATAGCGTTACGACCGTTGCGGGTTGGCATCACACAGTCGAACATATCCACACCGCGTTCAATGGCCTCGAGAATGTTCTGAGGTGTTCCTACACCCATCAGGTAGCGGGGTTTGTCTTTCGGCAGGATATCGTTCACCACTTCGATCATTTCGTACATCACCTCCGTAGGCTCACCCACGGCGAGTCCACCAATCGCGTTGCCATCAGCACCGAGGTCTGCTATGTACTTAGCAGCCTCCTGACGCAAATCCTTATAGGTGCATCCTTGTACGATGGGGAACAGACTCTGGGAATAGCCATAGAGTGGTTCGGTCTCGTTGAAGCGTTTTATACAGCGGTTGAGCCATCGTTGTGTCAGCTCCAGACTCTTCTTGGCATACTGGTAATCGCTCTGTCCGGGAGGGCACTCGTCGAACGCCATCATGATATCTGCCCCGATGATACGTTCTGTATCCATCACGTTCTCTGGTGTGAAGAAATGCTTGGAGCCGTCGATATGTGAACGGAACTCGCAACCTTCGTCACGTAGCTTCCTGATACCAGTCAGGGAAAAGACCTGAAAACCGCCGCTATCGGTGAGGATGGGGCGGTCCCATGTATTGAACTGATGCAAGCCTCCTGCTGCCCTCAATACCTCCAGTCCGGGACGCAGGTACAGATGATAGGTGTTTCCCAAGATGATCTGCGCTTTTACCTGTTCGCGCAGCTCCTGGAAGTGAACACCTTTCACAGCTCCTGCCGTTCCCACAGGCATGAAGATAGGCGTTTTGATCTGTCCGTGATCGGTCGTAATCAGACCGGTACGGGCATCACTGGCCGGGTCGGTATGCTGCAGTTCGAATGTCATTTCTTCTCTTCTTCAACCGTAAATGTTACAGGGTTCTTTACCAGTTCGTCGGTAAGGGCGAAATCCCAAACGTCCTGAATATTCTCCACATAGTGGAAGGTGACTCCCTTCAGATATACTTCGGGTATCTCATCGATATCTTTCTTATTGTCACGACACATGATGATGTCGGTGATTCCAGCACGACGGGCTGCCAGGATCTTCTCCTTGATGCCACCCACAGGTAATACCTTTCCTCGTAAAGTAATCTCACCGGTCATGGCAGTGTTCTTACGTACCTTACGCTGGGTGAGCGCCGAGGCGATGGAGGTGGCGATGGTGATACCTGCCGACGGTCCGTCCTTAGGTGTTGCACCCTCCGGCACATGGATATGGATGTTCCAGTTGTCGAAGATGCGGTAGTCGATCTTCAACGTGTCGGCATGGGCCTTGACGTATTCAAGGGCGAGCACGGCCGACTCCTTCATCACATCGCCGAGGTTTCCCGTAAGCGTAAGCTTAGAGCCCTTGCCTTTGCTCAGACTGGTTTCGATGAACAGAATCTCACCGCCAACGCTGGTCCAGGCCAGACCTGTTACAACCCCGGCATAAGCATTACCTTGGTAGATATCGCGGTAGAAGGGCGGCTTGCCCAGCAGACCCTCTATTTCGTTTGGTGTGATCTTTTGGTAAGGCAGTGCCATCTCCTTGGCTTTGGTAAAGGCCAGTTTTCTGAGGGCCTTGTTGATCTGCTTCTCCAACTGACGGACACCGCTCTCACGGGTATATTGCTCGATGATCTTTTCCGTGGCAGCCTTGTTGAACTGCAGCGAACGCTCTGTTGCCAAACCGGTATTCTCCTTCTCCTTGGGGATGAGGTGTCGTTTGGCAATCTCAATCTTCTCTTCTGTGATGTAGCCACTTACCTCTATCACCTCCATACGGTCGAGTAGGGGGCGTGGAATGGTATTGAGGTCGTTGGCTGTGGCGATGAAGAGCACCTTGCTCAAATCGTAGTCCACATCCAGGTAGTTATCATGGAAAGCAGAGTTCTGCTCAGGATCAAGCACTTCCAGCAGCGCTGATGACGGGTCACCGTTGATGGTGTTCTGTGTTACCTTATCAATCTCGTCAAGGATAAAGACGGGGTTGGACGATCCTGCCTTCTGGATAGCTTTGATGATTCGACCCGGCATAGCGCCGACGTAGGTACGACGGTGACCGCGGATTTCCGACTCATCGTGCATACCACCCAATGAGATGCGTACGTATTTGCGCTTCATGGCCTCGGCAATGCTCTTTCCTAAAGAAGTCTTACCAACACCCGGAGGACCGTAAAGACAGATGATGGGTGACTTCAGGTCACCACGTAGACTGAGTACGGCCATGTATTCAAGGATGCGCTCCTTGACTTTCTCCATGCCGTAGTGGTCCTTATCAAGGATTCGCTGTGCGCGCTTCAGGTTCAGATCATCGCTGGTGAACTCTCCCCACGGCAGATTCACCAGTGTCTGCAGGTAGTTCAGCTGGACACTGTACTCCGGACCTTGCGGGTTGAGCATGTCTAACTTGTCGAGTTCCTTGAAGAAGGTGGTTCGTATATCTTCGTTCCATTTCTTCTTTTCGGCCTTCTCAACCAATTCCTTACGCTCTGGAGATCCTTCGCCGTTACCCAGTTCCTCCTTGATGTTCCGGATCTGCTGTTGCAGGAAGTACTCTCGCTGCTGTTCATCAAGGTCTTCACGGGTACGACTTCTGATATCCTGCTTGATCTCTTCGAGCTGGAGTTCACGGTGCATGATGCGCAGCACCTTGATGACACGTTCCTTGAGATTCGACTCCTCGAGCAGCTTCATCTTCTCTTCGATGGCAAAGGGCATGCTGGAGCAGATGAAGTTCAGCATCACCAGATGATTGTTGATATTCTGGATAGCGAACTGAGCCTCATCGGGAATATCTTCGTTCTGCTTGATGTAATCGATACCGGCATTACGCAGGTCGGCAATGGCTGTCATGAACTCGGTGTCTCCATCGTCGGGAATGAGTTCCGGCGCCAGATGAACCTCACCCTTCAGGTAAGGACGGGTACGTTTCAGGGAAATCAGATTACATCTACCCAGTCCTTGAACAATCACTGTAATGTTGTTGTTGGAATTGGGAAGTTCCAGAACACGGATAATTTTTGCGAATACACCGTATTCGTATAAATCATCCTTTGTAGGGTTTTCTATATTGGCGTTCTTCTGTGAGAACACAGCGAAGATAGCGTCTTCTTTGTCCTTCAGGTGTTCTACCAGACTGATGCTGGCCGACCGGCCGATCAGAATCGGTGATACAACACCCGGAAAGAGGATCAGGTTGCGTGTTGCAAGGATAGGCACCTCACCATCGGCTCCCCCACAAAGGAGTCGTGTAATGTCTCCTTCGTAGTCGGCAATCATGGAGAATGCGCTGTTATTTTGACTATTTCTCATAATTCTACTTCAAATTTGGGATGCAAAGGTACACATTTATCTTCATAAAATGCCATTTGTGACACAATATTTAATATAATTAGGTGTAATCTCTCATATTTTTCTTAATTTTGCACTTGATATGTCTAATTCGTATTTCCGTTTCAAACAATTCACCATCCATCAGGAGCAATGTGCCATGAAAGTGGGTACCGATGGAACACTACTCGGGGCATGGGCCCAAGGAGGGGAGAGGATACTGGATATCGGAACAGGTACTGGCTTGATAGCCTTGATGATGGCGCAACGTTTTCCCCAAGCACAGGTAGTGGGTATTGACATTGACGGTCTGGCCTGTAAGCAAGCACTTGAGAACGTGGCAGCATCGCCCTTCCAAAACCGAGTGCAGATTAGTCATCTTTCTTTACAAGATTATACAGATGAAGGGTTCGACTCCATTGTTAGCAACCCACCGTTCTTTGTGCAGTCTCTTTCTTGTCCTGATGAACAGCGTACTACTGCCAGGCATGCAGGGAGCCTGACTTATGCCGATTTGTTTCAAGGGGTGGTGCGCTTGTTACATGAAGACGGTGTCTTCTCTGCTGTCATTCCTTTGGAATGCAGGGATGCGTTTGATGCTGAAGCTATTCTCCACGGTTTGTGTCCTGTGGCGGAATGTGCAGTAAAGACATCCTTGCGCAAACAACCCAAAAGATTTCTGTTGAGCTATAGGAAAAAACCTTCTTCCTGTTATGTCAGAGATGTCCTGACAATAGGTTCTGAGGCGTATGTTGATCTAATGAAAGATTTTTATCTTTCGTATTAGTCTTCGGCGTTTATCGGTTATTGAACTTACGTATCAGTTTCTTGTTCAGCGCCTGCGTGTTCCTACTGATCTTGGTAAGGTCTTCCCTCACAATGTTGAGGTCGTTGAAGAACTCACTGAAGGCGGTCTGCACCAAATTCGGCTGCCGTTTGCTCTTATCACCGTCAGGGTTGACAATCATCTTGATTCCCTTATGGACGAGCTGGATATCCACGTCGGCGGTTGTCATCACAGGATCACCGTCGTAGTGAATATACCCCTCTTTCTCCCTGTGTATATGGATGTGTTTGGTACGGAAGGTTTTGATTTTCTGGTTCTTGTCGAGTGTTTTATTCATCATCTCGATGGCTACCTGAGGTGCTTCGAGCACATCGAACGGCTCCATGATAATCACATCCAACAGACCGTCGCTCATGGAGGCCTGCGGGGCGATGTAGGCGTTATTGCCGTATTGGGATGCATTGGCACAGGAAATCAGGAAAGCCTTCCGGATCAATGTCCCTGTCTCGTCTTCAATATGATAGGTCTCAGGCTTGTAGGTGAGTCCTTCACGCAGTACATTCTCGATATAGGTAACCGGTCCGCGCTTTCCGGCTTCGGCGAACTTCATGCTGATAAATGCATCGAAGCCCATACCGCAAGTACAAAAGAAAGGTATTTCGTTGATGATACCGTAGTCGAGGTCGTGTATGACGCAGCGGTTGATGATTTCAACGCTCTTCTTCGGATCCATCGGAAGTAACAGATGACGGGCCAGACCATTGCCTGAACCGCAGGGGATGATGCCCAGGGCTGTGTTGGAGTGGACGATGGAGCGGGCTACCTCATTGACCGTTCCGTCGCCTCCCACAGCAACCACCACATCTATGCCGTTCTGTTGGGCCTCATACGCTATTTCCGCAGCATGACCCGCCTTTTCGGTTTCCTGAATGGAATAGTTGAACAGACTCTTATCAATCGTCTCTTCTATTATATCCGGAATATTGTTTTTCTTCACGCTTCCGGAAATCGGGTTGATGATAAATGTTATGTTCTTCTTTGTAATCATCGGTGCAAAGGTAAAAAGAAATCCTGAGAAACGGAAATTTTAGGTCAAGAATGATAGTTATTTGTTTTTTTCTGAAAAAAATGGTGAGTGATTGCATTATTTTTTGTACCTTTGCAGCCTGTAATTATAAATAGTTGAATAACACCTATCTTATATATGGGAGTTTTACAAGAAAGATACAAGCAGTATCGTGAACCGCAGAAGTTTATTGAACGCGGTGTCTATCCTTATTTCCGTGCAATTACTGGTAAGCAGGGAACTGAAGTGGAAATGGGGGGACACAGGGTTTTGATGTTCGGTTCAAATGCCTATACAGGACTGACTGGCGATCAGCGAATCATTGATAAAGCCAAGGAAGCCCTTGATAAATATGGATCTGGATGTGCCGGCAGTCGCTTCCTCAATGGAACGCTCGACCTGCATGTTCAGTTGGAAAAGGAAATCGCCGAATATATTCATAAGGATGATTGTCTTTGTTTCTCTACTGGTTTCTCTGTAAACCAGGGTGTCATTGCCATGGTGGTGAGCAAAGGCGACTATATCATCTGTGATGATCGTGACCATGCCAGTATTGTTGATGGCCGTCGGCTCTCTTTTGCCCGTCCGTTGCATTACAAGCATAACGATATGGCTGATCTGGAGCGCGTTCTCCAGAGTTTGCCTGAAGAAGGTATCAAGCTGATCGTTGTCGATGGTGTCTTCTCCATGGAAGGCGATCTGGCCAATCTTCCTGAAATTGTCAAGCTCAAGAAGAAGTATCCCAATGTGGCTATCATGGTGGATGAGGCTCATGGTATCGGTGTATTCGGCAATCAGGGTAGGGGAGTATGCGATCATTTCGGTCTGACCGACGAGGTTGACCTGATCATGGGTACTTTCTCCAAGTCAATGGCCAGCATCGGTGGTTTCATTGCTTCTGATGCCGACACCATTAACTATTTGCGCCACACCTGTCGTACCTATATCTTCTCAGCTTCCAATACCCCTGCAGCCACAGCAGCTGCACTCGAAGCACTGCACATCATTCAGCAGGAGCCTGAGCGTATCGAAGCTTTGTGGAAGGTTACCCGCTATGCCTTGCGTCGTTTCCGTGAGGAGGGTTTTGAGATCGGTGAGACCGAGAGTCCTATCATTCCACTTTACGTCCGCGACGTAGAGAAAACATTCCTGGTAACAGCATTGGCATTCAATTCCGGTGTGTTCATCAATCCTGTTATCCCACCAGCATGTGCTCCGCAGGATACATTGGTGCGTTTCGCTTTGATGGCCACACATACAGAAGAGCAAGTTGAGCGTGGTGTGCAGGCCTTGAAGAAGATTTTTGTTGAGCAGGGCATCATCAAATAATGATGTAAAAATTTGCACGACTCAGAAAAAGTCTGTACCTTTGCAGCCGCATTTCAAACATGCACGGGGTGTAGCGCAGTCCGGTAGCGCACCTGGTTTGGGACCAGGGTGTCGCAGGTTCGAATCCTGTCACCCCGACATTTTGTTTGAAAGCTTGTTTTCTCCACAATTCTCACTCCACATTTCACTCTTTTCATTATGTCAATAGGAAAATGGATTGGTGGCTTCTTAGGCTTTATGACAGCCGGACCCCTTGGGGCACTGGCAGGTTATGCCTTGGGTTCACTGTTCGATCAACTATTGGGATCGTTCAATGAAGGGAATGAGTATATTGGAAGTGGTAGCGGTTCCCGCTACGACAGTTCTTACCGCGAGACTTACGGGAATGCCCAGCAGGTGAATATGGGAGATAGGAACAGTTTCCTGTTTAGTATTCTTGTGCTTGCCTCGTACATCATCCGTGCCGACCAGAAGGTGATGCACAGTGAGATGGAGATGATGCGCCAGTTCCTGCGCCAGAACTTCGGGTACGGAGCTGTGACACAAGGTGAGCAAATCCTCAAACGTTTATTTGATCAGCAGAAGCAGATGGGTGATGCAGCCTATAGGAATGTGGTGATGCAGAGCTGTCAGCAGATTTCCATGCATCTGCCTTACGAGCAGTGTCTTCAGATGCTCTCTTTCCTGGCTCAGGTGGCTCGCGCCGACGGTGTGGTTGACCCCCGTGAGGTGAATGCCTTACGAGAAGTGGCAAGGGCTTTGGGACTGAATGACAAGGAGGTGGATTCCATGATGAACCTTTCTGACGGAAGTACAAATCTGGAGGCGGCCTACAAGGTACTGGAGATTTCGCCGAATGCTACTGATGAGGAGGTAAGGAAGGCCTACAAGAAGCTGGCGCTGAAACATCATCCCGACCGTGTGGCTACCCTGGGAGAGGATGTGAAACGAGCGGCGGAAAAGAAGTTCAAGGAAATCAATGCCGCGAAAGACCTGATATACAAGGCAAGAGGACTTTGACAAAGCATATGCATCATTGAAATAACACCTTATTCTTACTATGAAAACAAACGGAAAGATACAACTCTATCCCATGGTACGTATGACTGTCCTACTGATTTTGGGGATGGTCGTGGCTTATTACACATCCGGTCATATACCTTGTTGGCTATGGCTGAGTGGAGCACTGATCCTTTTGTTGATGACCCTCTTGGTTAGACAAGAGTTGCGGCAGTCGGTTGTTGTCATGCTACTTGTCTTCCTTTTCGGTGGCTGTTTGATGAGTCGTAGTCTGTTGTTAGCGTCATCTCCAACAGATATTAAGGAAGTTTCTCCATCCATAATGCAACGTGCCCAGACTAATGCTTTGAAGCTACGAAACCAGTTGGTGAGCACCTTATCAGACAAGGGATTGGAACATCAGGAACTGTCTATAGTGTCAGCGATGACCCTTGGCGATAAATCGTTGATTGACAAAGATCTAAGAAGCGATTATTCAAGAGCTGGTGCATCGCATGTGTTGGCATTAAGTGGCCTCCATTTGGGCATTATCTATTTTGTGTTCTCCTTCATGACCGCACGTTGGCGACGACGTTATCACCACTGGTCGCGCCCCGTAACAGAAGCTCTGATCCTGATCACGATTTGGTCGTATGTGGTTTTGGTTGGTATGTCACCCTCTGTAGTGCGTGCTGCCATCATGATGACTGTCTATTCCCTGTTGTCATTACAGAATAGGAACCAGTCATCACTGAACGCTTTGGCTTTCACCGCCATCATCATGCTCGTGGCTGATCCTATGATTCTTTTCAACATCAGCTTCCAGTTGTCGTTCGTTGCCGTGGCATTTATCCTTCTCTACCAAGGTCGTATCTATTCCTTGATACCCTCCTCGTCGCATCCCATCGTCAAGTGGTGCTGGCGACTCCTGTCAGTGTCCCTTGCAGCCCAATTGGGGGTAGCACCGCTAACCGCCTATTATTTCCATCAGGTATCCAGCTATTTCCTCTTGTCGTGTCTTGTTGTGATGGTGTTCACCCCCCTGATCATCTATCTCTCGCTCCTTTTCTTCCTCCTGATGTGGCTACCGGCAGTACAGTCGTGGCTCGTTGTACCGCTTTCGTGGCTTGTACATATCCAGAATACCTGTCTGCAGGGCGTTTCCTCCCTGCCTGGTTCCACCTTTGTTACACCCTCGCTACATCCCTTGCAGGTATGTATGATCTACGTCATCATCTTTGCCGTTGATGCAATGATTTACCGCTTTCGTTTGTACAAACAAAATATAATTAGTAACTTTGCGTCGTGAAAAGATATTTTGTATATTTTGGTTACGACGGAACCGCTTACCACGGTTGGCAGATACAGCCTAACGGGAACTCTGTGCAGGCCGAGTTGCAACGTTGTCTGAGTACGCTGTTACGGGAAGAGATAACTGTGACAGGGGCGGGGAGAACCGATGCAGGTGTTCATGCCCGGAAGATGACGGCCCACTTCGATACAGAGCAGATCATTGATGGTAAGCAGCTGGCCTATAAACTCAACCGCATCCTTCCCAATGACATTGCCGTAACGGAAGTGAAAGAGGTGCCTTCAGACCTCCATGCGCGTTTCAGTGCCATTGCCCGTACCTATCATTATTATATCCATACGCAGAAAGATCCGTTCCTAAGGAACTCATCTTGCGAGTTGCATTATGCTCTTGATTTTGTTAAGATGAACGAGGCGGCAGCGAAACTGCTCACTTATTCCGACTTCGGCGCTTTCTGTAAGAGTCATGCTGACGTGAAGACCACCTTGTGTCAGGTTACCGTCGCACGCTGGGTTCAGCAGTCGCCATATAGCTGGTACTTTGAGATTACCGCCAACCGTTTCCTACGTAACATGGTACGAGCCGTGGTGGGAACGCTCATCGATGTGGGGCGCGGTCGTCTGTCCATAGATGACTTCTGCAGGATCATAGAAGGGAAGAGGCGTACCGATGCAGGAGAAAGCATGCCTGCCCACGCCCTCTTCCTCGAAGATGTGTCCTATCCTCAAACCTGACTTCAGCATCATAGTGGTAATCAAACTTTTTTCTTATCACTTCTCTCTTATCACTTCTCATCATGTGGCTCCTTTTAGCATTCCTTTCCGCAGCCCTGTTAGGCTGTTACGACTCATTCAAGAAACAGGCACTTAGTTCCAATGAGGTCATTCCTGTCTTGTTCCTGAACACCCTGTTCTCTTCCCTGATCTTCTTGCCGTTGATTCTGTTGTCATCACATACCAATGTTCTCGACGGCAGCATCTTTCATGTAGGCTCTGGTGGTTGGGAAGTCCACAAATATATTGTATTGAAGTCGATCATTGTCCTGTCAAGTTGGGTGTTCGGTTACTTTGGTATGAAGTTTCTGCCGCTTACCATTGTCGGACCGATCAACGCAACCCGTCCTGTTATGGTACTCATGGGTGCTTTCCTCTTCTTTGGCGAGCGTCTGAATGTGTATCAGTGGATTGGTGTCCTGTTGGCAATAGCCTCTTTCTATATGCTGAGCAGAAGTGGAAAGAAAGAAGGAATCGATTTCAAGCACAACAACTGGATTTGGTTTATTGTACTTGCCGCCTTACTCGGGGCTGTCAGCGGACTGTATGACAAATACCTCATGGCACCAGTCAGTGAGGGTGGGGTTGGACTTGACCGAATGATGGTGCAGGGTTGGTACACGCTCTATCAGTGTGTGTTGATGTTTTGTATGCTGATGCTGCTGTGGTGGCCTCGCCGCCATCAACGCACCTCCTTCCACTGGCATTGGAGCATTCCCTTCATCAGCATCTTCCTCAGCACAGCCGACTTTGTCTATTTCTATGCCCTGAGCGTTCCAGGTGCCATGATCAGCATCGTTTCTATGATCCGCAGGGGAAGCGTGTTGGTATCGTTCCTTTTCGGTGCCGTGGTGTTTTATGAGAAAAATTTAAAGAGCAAGGCTGTTGACCTTGCTCTTGTACTGCTTGGAATGATATTCCTTTATATTGGTAGCAGGTAGTTACTTGTAGCACTCGAAGATACAATCAACCTTCTCTTTCGGCATTTTCCTGGTAATCAGACTGACGATCCACACTACTGGGAAACCTCCCACCATGGCGATAGCACCGCAGTTAATGGGGTTGATGGGATTGCCCAGCAGCATGTTTGCCACCGTCAGACCGACACCCCAGGCGAAGCAAGCCCATACAGAAGCAGTCGTCACACCACGCCAGTAAAGACCTAACATGAACGGAGCCAGGAAGGCACCAGCCAATGCACCCCAAGAGATACCCATGAGCTGGGCAATGAAGGTGGGGGGATTCAAGGCGATAAGCAAGGAGATAGCGATGAAGAACATAATCAATACGCGCATCACCACCACCTTACGGCGTTCAATCTTCTCTGCTACGATATCATCAATGGAACCATCCTCCACCTCACCGGGCAATGACTTCTTGTCGCGGTAGATCAAGTCGAGTGTCATCGTACTAGAAGAGGTGAGCACCAATGAAGCCAATGTTGACATGGATGCGGAGAGCACCAGCAGTACCACAAGGGCGATGAGAATATCGGGCAGGGTTACCAACATGGCAGGAACGATACTGTCGAAGGCAATCTTACCGTTGGCAACAACTGGTTCGTACAGTCGTCCGAAACCACCGAGGAAATAGCAGCCACCAGCCACCACAAAGGCGAAGATCGTAGAGATGATCGTTCCGCGCTTGATAGCACTCTCGTCGGTGATGGAGTAGAACTTACCCACCATCTGCGGCAGACCCATGGTTCCCAGTGATGTCAGAATCACCACACCCAACAGTCCGGAAGGATCGGGACCGAACCACGAAGCAAAGCCTCCGTTCACAGCAGGATCTGTGTCGGAAGGCAGTGCAGCCAGCTTCTCCACAGCAGCAGTCAGACCGCCTTGTGCATGCAGTACGGCCAGGATCACTGCTACAATACCGAAGAGCATGATGATGCCCTGGATGAAGTCGTTCATGGCAGTAGCCTTATAACCTCCAAGAATCACATAGACGGCGGTGAGGATTGCCATGATGATCACACAATACTCGTATGGAATGCCAAATCCCATCTCGAAGAGGGTGGAGATTCCTTTATATACACCGGCTGTGTAGGGGATAAGGAAGACAAAGGCGATGACTGATGCCACTACACGCAGACCTTGATCGTTGAAGCGTGTGCCGAAGAAATCGGGCATGGTACGACTCTCGATGTGTTGTGTCATCAGCTTGGTTCTACGACCTAAAAGAATCCAGGCCAGTAAGGAACCGATGACGGCATTGCCGATACCGATCCATGTTGATGACATACCGTATTTCCATCCAAACTGTCCTGCGTAGCCCACAAAGACCACCGCAGAGAAATAACTCGTTCCGAAGGCGAAAGCGGTGAGCCAAGGACCCACAGCACGTCCACCCAATACGAAACCTTCTACACTACTGGCCTGCTTACGGGTGTAAACACCCACGCCAATCATCACGACCAGGAAGATGATGGTCAATAATACTTTTATAATCATTTTTTACTTTTCAATTTTCTGTTTACAATTAGAACGCCACTTGTACCTGAGCCTGCAGCCAGTCGTAATCCTGTGAACTGATGTTCTCGCCGCACAGACAGCGGGTGTACTGTAGCTGCAGACGGCACTTCTTATAGAACCAGTACTGCAAACCCACGGTGAGGTTTGTCTGATCCCATCCGTCCACCTTTGTATTACGATCGTAGGTCTCTCCGCTGGCCACCACGTCGAGGGCGTCCACCACGGGGATGCAGGTAGTGACATAACCACCACGACTGCCAACCTCTCCATCCTGTCCGCCTAACCACTCAGCACGAACGCTGGCAGGACGGGCTTCCTTGTACTTACTTCCTGTATAGGCAGCTGTCTTGTATTCAGCACCTACGCTGTAGCGGTTACGCTTGTAATTGTCGCCTACTTGTATATCGGGGTTCCAGGCAGCCTTGCCCACGGCGCAGCCTGTACCTAAATAGCCTGATCCAACAATGCGGAAGCCGTCGAAAGGCTTCACTTCCAACTTCGCAAGGAAATCTTTCTGATTATTCAGGTCCTTGCGGTTGATACCCTGACCACTCATCAAAGCGAGTTCGTAGTGCAGCGCTCCCTTAGCAAGGTCGCCAAACACCATCAGACCCATGTCACGACCGTAGTTCACGCCATTCAGCGGATCCGGTCCTTCGCCAGCCAGACAGAGCACGGCCTGTGAATATACGTCAATCAGTTCGAGCATGGTCGGCGATAGCGGGTTCTCCATCGAATAGGAATGCTTGAACTGACCGAGTCGTACACTCAGTGACTTGTCGTTAGAGAGTCTGTAATCGGTGTAATACTCCTGAACTACGCTCGAGAAGTCGTGCATAAACATGAACGACCAGCGGTCGGTAATTCGTGCCTTGGCCCATAGTAGTGTGCGTTTAAGGTTATAACTATTGGTCTTCACCCCGTTGGGGTTCTGATACGACCAGCCTCCCTGGGCATAGCCGTTGAAGGTGATGCGACTGGTAAAATCTTTTTTCCAGTCGATTGACTCGCTTGTCTGTTGTCCCATGGCTGCTGTACTACTGAAAACAGCCATGATTACGGCAAGTGTTGCCGTCTTGATAACCTGTCTTTTCATGTCGTTTTATTGATTATGTTAAACAAAAAATGTCAAATCGATTGCAAAAGTACAAATATTCTTTCAAAATGTATCATGTTTTGCTAAGTTTTTTAATATAGTGGAAACTATGGTAAAAACAGAACTTCTACTAACAAGGCTGATTGCACCAAGAAACTAGGCTGATAACTCCCTCTAACTAGGCTGATAACTCCCTCTAATCAGCCTTATAACTCCCTCCAACCAGCCTTCCAAAGAAACCGCTGCGATAATTTACCCAAATAATTTTGCGGTTTGCTGGTTTTTTATTATCTTTGAACCCATAAATCATTTACTAACTAAAAAACAACAGGTATATGGCAAATAACGAAGCGCTCATCAAGCAATGTGAGCAATTAGCAAAGGAATGGTTGTCGCCGTCTTTCGACGAGGAGACAAGGAAAGAAGTACAGGCCATGCTCGACAATGAGGACAAGACCGATCTCATTGATGCGTTCTACCAGAACCTCGAGTTCGGCACAGGCGGTCTGCGCGGTATCATGGGTGCCGGTACAAACCGTATGAACAAGTATATCGTAGGTATGGCCACACAGGGCTTCGCCAACTATATCAACAAAGCCTTCCCTGGTAAGCAGAGCGCTGTGGTGGTAGGTCACGACTGCCGTAACAACGGTAGGATGTTTGCCGAGACCGTAGCCGACATCTTCTCTGCCAACGGTATTAAGGTGTATCTCTTCGAGAGTCTGCGTCCTACGCCAGAGATCTCTTTCGCCATCCGTCATCTGGGCTGTCAGGCCGGTGTGAACGTAACGGCTTCGCACAACCCGAAGGAGTACAACGGCTACAAGGCCTATTGGGACGATGGTGCACAGGTGTTGGCACCACACGATAAGGGTATCATCGATGAGGTAAACAAGGTGAAGATCGATGATGTGAAGTTCGAAGGAAACAAAGAACTGATTATCCCCATCGGTGGTGAGATGGACTGGGATTATATCCAGGCCGTGAAGGAAGCGATGGTGGATCAGGATGTGATTCTGCGCCAGAAAGACCTGAACATTGTGTATTCTCCGATGCACGGTACAGGACGTGTGATCATCCCGATGGCACTGCGCTCATGGGGCTTCCAGAATATCCACGTGGTACCCGAGCAGATGGTCATCGACGGCAACTTCCCCACGGTGGTTTCGCCGAATCCCGAGAATGCCGAGGCCATGACATTAGGTATGAAGTTAGGTACGAAACTCAATGCCGATTTGGTGATTGCTTCTGACCCCGATGCCGACCGTCTGGCCATCGTATGCCGCAACTCGAAGGGTGAGTGGGAGATCCTGAATGGTAACCAGACTTGTATGATGTTCTCTTGGTATATCATCGCCAACAAGAAGAAACTGGGTCAGCTGAAGGGTAATGAGTTCCTCGTAAAGACCATCGTTACCACTGAGGTGATTGCCAAGATTGCCCAGAAGAATGGTGTGGAGCTGCGCGACTGCTACACGGGCTTCAAGTGGATTGCCAACGAGATCCGCGTATCCGAGGGCGTGAAGAAATACATCGGTGGCGGTGAGGAGAGCTTCGGCTTCCTGCCGTTCGACAAGGTGCGCGATAAGGATTCACCAGCCTCTATCTGTCTGATTTGCGAAATCGCAGCATGGGCTCGCGACAATGGTAAGACACTCTACGACCTGCTCATGGATATCTACGCTGAGTATGGCTTCTCAAGAGAGGTGACCATCAACGTGGTTCGTCCAGGTAAGTCGGGTGCCGACGAAATCAAGCAGATGATGACCGACTTCCGCAACAACCCGCCGAAGGAGTTGGGTGGATCAAAGGTTACGCTGTGCAAGGACTTCAAGACACTCGAGGCCAAGAAGGCTGACGGTAGTGTGGAGAAACTGAACATGCCCGATAGCAGTAATGTACTTCAGTGGTTCTGCGAGGATGGCACGAAGGTAAGCGTTCGTCCTTCAGGTACTGAGCCGAAGATCAAGTTCTATACAGAAGTGAAAGATCCGGCCTTCAAGAGTGCTGCCGACTATGAGCAGAGCATGAAGACTACGGATGCGAAAGTGGCAGCTATCAAGAAGTGCTTGAATCTTGATTGATGCCGTAGGAGAAGAATCAATGAAAAATAAGATTATTACCTTCGGAGAGCTTCTGCTCCGCTTTTCCAAGGACCAGCATAACCGTCTGCAGCAAGGCAGAGCATTCTTCGGAGACTACGGTGGCAGTGAGGCCAATGTGGCCGTGTCGCTGGCAACGTTAGGTGATGATGTGGAATATGTGACTCGCGTGCCCGATAGTCCTATCGGGCGCGCTTCTTGCATGAAGCTTCGTGAGTTCAATGTGGGTACGCAACATGTGCTCTATGGCGGCGACCGCATGGGGTCGTACTATTACGAGGGGTCTGCCGGTATGCGCAGTTCCAAAGTGATTTACGACCGTGCCTATTCGTCGTTCTATTATCTGGAGCCGGGAATGATCGACTGGCGGAAGATCTTTGCCGATGCTGCCGTGTTCCATGCATCAGGTATTGCAGGGGCGGTATCGAAGGAGTCGGCCGATGCTACCTTCGAGGCACTCGATATTGCAGACGAGATGGGACTCACACTTTCGTTCGACATCAATTACCGCAAGAACCTGTGGAAATACGGGGCTGAGCCGAAGGCCACGCTGAGCAAGATGCTCAGCTATGCGGATGTGGTGTTTGCCGATGTGATAGAGTATGAGTACATGACCGACAGGAAGGTTCCCTTCCCGGCGATGTCGTCCGACTATGAGATGCCCATGGAGGTGTATAGGGAGTGGTTCGATGAGATACATGCGCGTTGGCCAAGATGCAAGAAATGGCTCATGGGAATGCGTAACATGATCAGTTCCAGCAGAAATACGCTGACAGCCTTGTTGTGGGATGACGGGAAACTGTATTCCACCAGGATCTACGACATACAGGGAATCGTGGATTCAATGGGTGTGGGCGACGCCTTCACTGCAGGGCAGCTACATGCAATCAATGCCTTTGGGAATGATTCGCAGAAAATACTCGACTATGCACTGGCTGCCGCCACGCTGAAGTATTCTATTGCTGGTGACTACAATTTGGCCACCGATGAGGAGATCCAAACATTAATGAAGGGATAGGAGCACCTATCCCTTCATTAATGAATCAAAGAAACTGTCAAGGTCTTGGTCGAGACCTTCCATCAGGTCGCCACCAAGGATAATGGTGTCGTCGTCGGCCACATACAACTCGGCGACAGCTTCCCTGTCATCGTTCTCCAACACAAAACTATATGGCTTCATGATACCGAGATTGTCAACAACCTCGTGCATCTGATGCAGTTCCTTGCGTAGGATAGCTGTTACCTCATCGTAGAAACTCTCGTCCTTGTTGTCAATCCACTGTTCCACCACGCAACGGGTAATCTCCTGATCGTTATCATCATAAGCAATCAGTTCACCGCTATCCTGCGAAACGAGCAGATGGATATCGGTGAGCAAAGAGGTTTCCTCATTGGCAGGCAGCTTTTGCGCAATCTTCTTGATGCTGCGCTCAATCTGCTGGGTGGTTTGTTCAGTAACTTGCATACATTTCTTTGTTTTACGATACAAAGTTAAGCTATTTTGTGCGAACTACAAAATATTTTGCGTGTTTTTTATTGGCTAATAGGAAACAATTTCGTATCTTTGCAATGTAAACTCGACAAAGCAGACGGGATACAAAAACGAAGGGAGTTTCATGGGGCATCAGATCGTTCACCAAGGCACGGTAGCGAGTATTACCGGAGATAGTATGCAAGTGCGGATTACTCAGCGCGCTGCCTGTTCTGAGTGCAGCGTATCTGCCCATTGCCATATTTCCGAACAGAAGGAGAAAATGGTAGATGTGGACCATGTGAAGGATATCAGTCGGTTTGGTGTTGGTGAAACGGTGATTCTGACCTTTGCAGAGCGAACGGGCATGGGTGCCGTGATGATGGCCTTTGTTGTTCCTTTCCTGATTGTCGTTGCTGCTGTGTTCGGCTGTAGCTTATTTACCAATAGTGAACCGGTGATGGCCATGACGGGGATTCTCTTCCTCATACCTTATTATATTATATTGTATCTGTTCCGTGACAGGTTGAAGGAGAGTTTCACGTTCCAAGTGGAGAAACTTACGAATAACTAAAACAAATACATGATGATGAGCTTTATTTTGACGGCAGTAATCGTTCTTGGAGGTATCGCGCTGATTGCAGCGCTGATACTGTATTACTGTTCCATGAAGTTTGCTGTTCAGGAAGATCCTCGGATTGCTCAGGTAACGGCAGTGCTTCCCGGCGCCAACTGCGGCGGATGTGGCTTCGCAGGCTGCTCAGGACTGGCTTCGGCTTTGGTGAAGGCTGCCGACGGAGGATCGTTGGAAGGACTGAACTGTCCTGTGGGCGGTGCAGACGTGATGGGTAAGGCGGCCGATCTGTTGGGAATGACAGTGGCTGCCACTGATCCGATGGTGGCCGTAGTACGTTGTAACGGTACTTGCTCCCTCCGTCCGCAAATTGCTGAATATGACGGTCTGCTCACTTGTGCTGCCATGAATGCCACTGGCGCTGGTGAGTCGGCTTGCGGCTACGGCTGTCTGGGATGTGGCGACTGTGTAGCCGCCTGTCAGTTCGATGCCATCCGGATCAACCCGGAAACGGGAATCCCTGAGGTGGACGATGATAAGTGTACCTCGTGTGGTGCCTGCGTGAAGGCTTGTCCGAGAAGTATCATCGAGCTGCGTAAGAAAGGACCCAAGAATCGTCGCGTCTATGTGAGTTGTATGAACAAGGACAAGGGACCTGCAGCCATGAAGGCATGTAAGGCGGCTTGTATCGGTTGCAGCAAGTGTGTGAAGGAGTGTAAGTTCGAGGCTATCACAGTACAGAATAACCTCAGCTATATCGACTTCAACAAGTGTCGCTTGTGCAAGAAGTGTGTGGAGGCTTGTCCCACCCACGCTATCCATGCCGTGAACTTCCCGGCACCCAAGCCGAAACCAGAACCTAGTACAGCTAGTATAACTAGTTCAACTAGTACTGCTAGTACATCTAGTACAACTAGCAACCAAGAAAGAAAGGAGGAATCAGCATGAAAAGCAGAACATTCCGAATAGGTGGCGTTCATCCGGAGGAGAACAAGCTTACCCATGAAGTGATGACCAAGGTGGCACCCCTGCCCAAACAGGCTATCTTTCCGTTGTCGCAACATATCGGTGCTCCTGCCAAACCTGTTGTCGCCAAGGGCGATAAGGTGAAGGTGGGAACCCTGATTGCTGAGGCTGGCGGCTTTGTCTCGGCTCCCATCTATTCATCGGTATCGGGAACCGTGTTCAAGGTGGACACTGCCATTGACGCAACAGGCTATCGGAAACCTGTGATCATCATCAATGTGGAGGGCGATGAATGGGAAGAAAGTATCGACCGCTCTGATAAGCTGGAGCTGTTGGCCGATCATCCCGAGCTGACTCCTGAAGAGATTATCAATCGGGTAAAGGAGGCTGGTGTTACGGGCATGGGCGGCGCAGGATTCCCTACCTTTATCAAACTCTCTCCACCACCAACCGCTAAGGCTGAATGCGTGATTATCAATGCGGTGGAGTGCGAGCCGTATATCACAGCCGACTACCGTTTGATGATGGAGAAGGCTGATGAGATTCTGGTAGGACTGGAACTGCTCATGGTGGCAGCCAAGGTTACTACTGGCTATATCGGTATTGAAACCAACAAACCTGCGGCCATTGAGCTGCTCACCCAAAAGTGCGCAGAAAAGTTCAGTGGCTCTAAATACAATGTTGAAGTGGTTCCGCTGCAGCAACGCTATCCGCAAGGAGGCGAGAAACAGCTGGTAGATGCAGTCATCCGTCGTCAGGTTCCTGCACCGCCAGCCATTCCTGTAAACGTTGGAGCGATTGTTCAGAATGTAGGTACTGCATTCGCTGTGTATGAAGCAGTTATGAAGCGGAAGCCTTTGTTTGAACGACACACAACCGTGACTGGTAAGAAGCTGCAGAATCCAGGTAACTTCCTGGTTCGAATGGGAACACCTATGCAAGACTTGATCAACCTCTGCGGCGGAATGCCAGAAGGGGAGAACAAACTGTTGGCTGGTGGTCCGATGATGGGAAAAGCCCTCACCAGTACCGAAGTACCTATCTGTAAAGGTACGAACAGTGTGACCGTGCTCTCTGATGAAGATGCTCGCCGTAAGGAGGCTATGCCTTGCATCCGTTGTGCCAAGTGTGTCAGCGCCTGTCCTATGGGACTGGAACCTTACTTGCTGGCTACCCTCTCTAGTTTGAAGAACTGGGAACGACTGGAAGCTGAGGATATCACCTCATGTATCGAGTGCGGCTCTTGTCAGTTCACCTGTCCTGCCCATCGCCCGTTGCTCGACAATATACGTCTGGGCAAGTCAACAGTTATGGGAATCATTCGCAGCAGAGCTGCCAAGTAGTAAGAATAATGAAATACGATAATTATGAGTAGATTAATTGTTTCACTATCACCGCATGCCCATGGCAACGACACTGTAGAGAAAAACATGTATGGCGTTATCATCGCTCTTGTTCCGGCTCTGCTTGTCTCCCTGTTCTATTTCGGACTGGGTTCTGCCATCGTTCTTGCCACCAGTGTTATAGCCTGCGTGTTCTTCGAGTGGGCCATAACCAAATATATTCTGAGAAGGGAGAAAACAACGATTGCTGATGGCTCGGCCATACTGACGGGTCTGCTGTTGGGATTCAACCTGCCTTCGAACCTGCCTGTATGGATCATCATCATCGGTGCGCTGTTTGCCATCGGAGTAGGGAAGATGACCTTCGGCGGACTGGGACAGAATATCTTTAACCCGGCCTTGCTCGGACGTGCTTTCCTGTTGATCAGTTTCCCGGCACAGATGACCTCCTGGCCTGTGGCTGGTCAGCTTACGAGTTATCTCGATGCTGAGACGGGAGCTACACCATTGGCCATCATGAAGACAGCCATTAAGACAGGCGATGCTTCACTGCTCGACCAACTGCCTTCGGCCACCCACCTGCTGTTAGGATCTAATCCTACCGGCGGACTGGGAACTATTGGTGAGGTGTGTGCCCTGGCCTTGTTGTTAGGTCTTGCCTATATGCTATGGAAGAAGATCATTACCTGGCACATTCCCGTGAGTATTATCGTTACGGTGTTTGTGTTCAGCGGACTCCTTCATCTGGCGAATCCTGTTTATGCAGATCCCTTCGCCGAGATCCTCACGGGCGGTCTGATGCTCGGCGCCATCTTCATGGCTACTGATTATGTTACCTCTCCGATGACCGGCAACGGACAGCTGATCTATGGTGTGGCCATCGGTTTGCTGACGGTTGTCATTAGAAACTGGGGCAGCTATCCTGAGGGAATGTCATTCGCCATCCTCATCATGAATGCCTTCACACCGCTGATCAATATGTATGTGAAGCCCAAACGTTTCGGAGAAGTGCCTACAAAGAATTAATACTTGTCGATTATGGAAAAACTGAAATCATCTATAACGAACATGGCGCTGGTGCTGACGAGCGTAGCTGTGATAACCGGTGGTATTCTCGCAGCCTTGAACCAGCTGACGAAAGACCCCATTACCTATCAAAAAGAGAAGGCGCTGGCCGACGGCATCAAGACGGTCATGGCTTGCAACGACTTGGTTGTAGCTAAGTCGGATGTGGTCAAGCAGACTGATGCCAAAGGAAAGGAACTGGTTTATACCATCTATCAGACACAGGATAAGCAGGGAAAAGACCTCGGTGCTGCCGTTGAGAGTTCAACGATGGGATTTGGTGGAAACCTGAAAATCCTGGTGGGGTTCGACCCGGAAGGAAAGATTCTCGGATATACCTTATTGGAACATGCTGAAACACCAGGACTGGGTGCCAAGGCCGATAAGTGGTTCCAGGAAGGAGGGAAGGGAAACATCATCGGGAAGAATCCGAAGGAGGAACTGGTTGTGAGCAAGGATGGAGGACAGGTAGATGCAATTACAGCATCAACCATCACCAGCAGGGCCTTCCTCCTGGCTGTGAACAATGCCTATAAGGCCTATAAGAATACGCCCATCGATGGGGCAACGGGAGCGAGTAAACAAATTGACAATTGATAATTGAAAATTGACAATTGGCAATTCGAAGTTAAAGTTCAAAGATCAAAGTTCAATGAATTATATAAGTATTATCAAAAACGGAATCATCAAGGAGAACCCTACGTTCGTCTTGATGTTGGGTATGTGTCCCACATTGGCTACAACCACCAGCGCCATCAACGGACTCTCCATGGGTCTGGCCACGATGTTTGTGCTGATCTGCTCGAATGTGGTGATCTCACTGATCAAGAAACTCACCCCCGACATGGTGCGTATCCCGGTGTTTATTGTGGTCATCGCTTCGTTCGTAACCATCCTGCAGATGGTGATGCAGGCGTATGTACCTGATGTGTATGCAGAACTGGGATTGTTCATCCCCTTGATTGTGGTAAACTGCGTTATCTTAGGACGTGCTGAGGCCTTCGCTGCTAAGAACAGCACAGGCGCCAGTTTGATGGACGGTATCGGTATCGGTCTTGGTTTCACCCTGGGTCTGACACTCTTAGGAATCTGTCGTGAACTGCTGGGTGCCGGTAGCATCTTCGGATTTACGCTATTGCCCGAAACCTATAACATGCTGATGTTCGTGTTGCCTCCGGGCGCCTTCATCACACTGGGCTTCCTGGTGGCTATTGTGAACAAGATGAGAAAAGATTCTTAATAACGTAACATCGATTTTATATGGAATATATTCTGATTTTTATCTCGGCGATATTCGTTAATAATATCATCCTGTCGCAGTTCCTGGGCATTTGTCCGTTCTTGGGTGTGTCACAAAAGGTGAACACCTCGTTGGGTATGTCGGCTGCCGTGGCTTTCGTGATGACGCTGGCCACTATCGTCACCTACCTCATCCAGCATTTCGTGTTGGACGTGTTCGAACTGCAGTACCTGCAAACCATCGTGTTCATTCTGGTGATTGCCGCCTTGGTGCAGATGGTGGAGATTGTGTTGAAGAAGGTTTCTCCAGCTCTCTATCAGGCACTGGGTATCTTCCTCCCGCTCATCACCACGAACTGTGCCGTGCTCGGTGTGGCCATCCTCGTCATTCAGAAAGAGTTCTCCCTGCTGCAGAGTATCGTCTATGCCTTCTCCACGGCCATCGGCTTTGGCGTGGCCTTGGTAGTGTTTGCCGGTATTCGTGAGCAGATGAGTTTGTTGAACATCCCCAAAGGCATGCGGGGAACGGCCATCGTATTGGTTACTGCCGGATTACTGAGTCTGGCCTTCATGGGCTTCTCGGGTGTTGACGGCGGATTGAGTACGCTGTTCGGTCTGGATTAACCCTTGCACAAAAAAGGCTCGGTATACAAAAAAACAAGGTTTTATTTGGTTTTTCGCTCACTTAATCGTACCTTTGCACGGTGTATATTATCAACAGAACAATAAGATGAAACAGACTATCCTTGTTACCGGTGGTACGGGCTTCATTGGAAGTCATACCACAGTGGAACTGCAACAGGCCGGCTATCGTGTGGTGATTGTCGATAACCTTTCCAACTCTAAGGCAGAGGTAATCGACGGAATCGAGAAGATCACCGGTGAGCGTCCGGCTTTCGAGCAGGTGGATTGCTGTGATCTTTCTGCCCTGAAGAATGTCTTCAGGACATATCCCGATATAAAAGGTATCATTCATTTCGCCGCCAGTAAGGCAGTAGGCGAGAGTGTGGAGAAACCTTTGCTCTATTACCGTAATAACATTACGTCGTTGCTGAACCTGTTAGAGCTGATGCCGGAATACGGTGTGAAGGGTATTATCTTCTCTTCCAGTTGTACCGTCTATGGACAGCCGTCGAAGGAGAACCTTCCTGTTACCGAGAAAGCACCTATTCAGCAGGCGCTGTCACCTTACGGAAACACGAAACAGATCAACGAGGAAATCATCCAGGACTATATCCACAGCGGCGCTGATATCAAAGCGGTCATCCTGCGGTATTTCAATCCCATCGGTGCGCATCCTTCTGCCTTGATCGGCGAGTTGCCCAATGGCGTTCCCATGAACCTGATTCCCTTTGTTACTCAGACGGCCATCGGTATTCGCGAGCAGTTGAAGGTGTTCGGTAACGATTATGATACACCCGATGGTACTTGCATCCGCGACTATATCTATGTGGTTGATCTGGCCAAGGCTCATGTAAAAGCCATGGAAAGAGTGCTCGATAATCCTGACACCGATCCTGTGGAGGTATTCAATATCGGCACGGGAACAGGCTTGAGTACCTTGGAAGTGGTGGAAGGCTTTGAGAAAGCCACGGGCGTGAAGCTGAACTGGACCTATGCTCCCCGTCGTGAGGGTGATATAGAGAAGGTCTGGGGAAATGTGGAGAAAGCCAACAAGGTACTTGGCTGGAAAGCTGAAGCGAATATAGAAGACGTGCTCCGCTCTGCCTGGAAATGGCAGTTGAAACTGCGCGAGGACGGTATTCAGTAAGATAAAGCATGGTCTGTCTTAGACAGGCATGTATTTTGTGTTTGTGTTGTTATGGGCCCTTGATGTGAATCAGGGGCTCATTTTGAAATGAAAGGTATGAAGAAGTTTATCTATAACGAAAAGCAGGGTGAGTACGATCACTACCGCGTTCAACAAGAGCAGCAGCTCCTGCCGTTCCTCTTGGAGAGCATCAAGGGGAGCAGTCGCACCAAGATCAAGGCGACACTGAAGGGTGGTGGTATTCGTGTGAACCGCACAACGGTGACGCAGTTTGATTTCCCGTTGGAACCTGGAATGGACGTGATGGTGAGTAAGACCAAGCGCAACCAGGAGGTATTGAAGAGCCGATATGTCAAGATTGTATATGAAGATGAGTTTCTGGTGGTGGTGGAAAAGAAGATCGGTATCTTATCCATGGCTGCGGGTCATTCGTCTCTCAATGTGAAAAGTGTGTTAGACGACTATTTTCACAAAAGTCATCAACGCTGTCATGCGCATGTGGTGCACCGTCTTGACCGTGACACCAGTGGTTTGATGATCTATGCCAAGGACATGAAGACCGAGCAGGCGCTTGAGAAAGAATGGCATCAGATTGTCTATGACCGTCGATATGTGGCCGTGTTGAGTGGTGAAGTGAAAGAAGAGGGTGGAACGATTGCCAACTGGCTGAAGGACAACAAGGCCTATTTCACCTATTCGTCACCGGTTGACAATGGGGGGAAGTACGCCGTGACGCATTTCCATACGCTGCAGCGCAGGAACGGCTATTCGCTGGTGGAGTATAAACTGGAAACGGGAAGGAAGAACCAGATACGCGTACATTCTGCTGATATGGGTCATCCTGTTTGTGGCGATACGAAGTACGGTAATGGCGATGATCCTTGTAACCGGCTGGCCTTACATGCCTATATGCTCTGCTTTGAGCACCCCGTTACACATGAACGGATGGATTTTGCCACCCCGATTCCCGATAGTTTCTTAAACGTATTCAAGTAACCTATATACGAATAACGCATTCATGAGTCAAGATTTCTATTTTTATCTTTTCGCCATCGCCGTTGTGGTGGTTGTATTCCTGGTCATCAAAAAAATAGCGAGCTGCCTGATCAAGAGCATCGTGATGCTCGTCATCGTGGCTGCGCTCGCTTATATCTGGTTCATGTACTTCAGGACATGAACGTAATGTAATGCTTATTTTGCCAGATCGAATCCCAGTCGGATACCGTCGTAGTTCTTACTGATCTCGCTTACAGTGCCTAAAGTACTGTTTCCACTGGCGGCTCCAAGAACCTGTAGGGCGGTAAGCAGTTTCTTCGACTCAAAGAGCAAACTGATACCCTGCGGGTTGCGGGTGAGATAACCCGTGGTGGAAAGCAGCAGTGTCTGTAGCTGTACAGAGCTGTTGCTACTGTTGAACGTATAGGTACCGTTGATGGTCTTACCCATCACCTTGGCAGAGAACGTACCGTCCTGGTTAAAGGTGAAATACGTGTTCTTACCGCTGATCTTCAGCTTGTCGTATGTGGGCTGCAGCTTTTCCTTTGCCTGAGCCGCTACCACCTTACCGCCAGCTGTTGCCAAGGCATTCTCCGATGTGAAGGCGCACCCCGGCTGGTAGTATTTCCATGTTCCGATGACATCTTTCTCCGAGAGTTTCGAAGCACCAATCACCTCGTAGAGGATATCTCCCAGGGTATTGGGATTCGTAATGGCACCTAAGATGCCGCCTAAGATATCAGTGGTACTTGCACCACCATTCGTGGCTGTTCCGCCCGTAAAACCGCAACTCGACAACAAGAGCGCGGCTGCACATGCTAAAAAGGATTTCTTTTTCATACTTATTGCTTGTTAATGGTTTCTTCCTCGTACAGTTTGTTGAATATTTCACGCAACTGAGCTGGTGAGTTGATCAGTTGACGGATCTCCTTGAGTTTCGATTCGTTAGGCGAGTGGGGCATCCACAAACGGATATATCCATGCTCCGAGTACTTGTCGCTCATGTGTTCCATGAATCGTTCCCACTGCTCCTCTTTGCTCTTTTCCGGGTAGTTGGACAGCCCGTATTGAATGGTTCTGCGGAACACGGTCATAGGATCCAAGTCACGATCGGCTTCTGCCACAATCTTCCCGTATAAACTTCTGGGTGTATGACTGGCAGAGGCTCTGTGATCCTCAACCGCTTCTTTCATGATTCTTATCTGTTCAGCTGAGAACCAGCGTTTTAACCTGACATCAGCCGCTAATATCTTCCCGCTGGTAAGATGATGAATGGCACGTGGTCCTGATAATCCCAGATCGTGATAGGCTGCCACCGTATAAGTCATGTTCAGGTCGGCTCCAGTCTTACGGGCAATCTCTAATGACCGTCGTATCACCCCCGTGACATGTTGCATCGAATGTGCTTTATCAAACTCGGTGTATCGGGGCAGGATATTGCGTTCGATGAACTCCATCAGATCCAGACTTACATGATTTTCCATTGCCTTTGCCCTATTTTTATTTGCAAATATACGCGAAATTGTTTACTTTTGCAAACAATTTCACAAAATTAGTGATGCAGGAAGAGAAAATTGTCAAGAATTCGTGGAAAGCATGGCTGTTAGCGGCAAGACCGAAAACACTCACAGGTGCTGCCGTACCGGTGATGATCAGCTTGTCGCTGGCTTACGACAAGGTGGAAACGTTCCAGTGGCTTCCTGCCATCCTCTGTTTGCTGTTCGCCTTCATCATGCAGATTGATGCGAACTTCGTGAACGACTACTTTGACTTCATGAAAGGTAATGATGATGAGACGCGTCTCGGACCGAAACGGGCGTGTGCCATGGGGTGGGTGGATTCTCATGCCATGCGCCGGGCCATTGCCATTACCACGGCCCTGGCATGTATCGTCGGTCTTCCGTTGGTGTGGTATGGCGGACTCGAGATGATCCTGATAGGTGTGCTCTGCGTATTGTTCTGCTTCCTCTACACCACGCACCTGAGTTATGTGGGGATGGGCGACGTATTGGTGCTCGTGTTTTTCGGTATCGTACCCGTCTGCATACCTTATTATATCATCACCCGAACCCTCACCATCGAGGTGGTGGTTGCCTCATTGGCCTGCGGACTCGTGATTGATACGCTGCTGATGATCAACAACTACCGCGACATTGAGAATGATGTACGGGCAGGGAAGAAAACGATGGCCGTGAAGTTAGGGAAAGAATGCAGTAGGATGATGTATCTGCTCCTGGGCATAGCTGCCTGTTTATTAGGCATCGTCTTCGCCCTGAACAGTCATCTCTGGGCCTTCATCCTGCCTGCAGGTTATCTCGCTCTGCACGCAATCACTTATCGGCATATGGTGCGCATCGACCATGGGCGTGCCCTTAATGGTGTTTTAGGCGAAACCGCCCGTAACATGTTTGTTTATGGGCTTTTGGTGAGTATTGGTATTTTATTATAAAACAGATAATGAGAACAAGAACAGCTACTTGGTTTGAGACCAAGATCCAGTATGAGAAGACCATGGAAGATGGTCTGCAGAAAAAAGTAAAGGAACAGTATGTGGTGGATGCGCTGAGCTTTACCGAAGCCGAGAAGCGTATCACCGAGGAGATGTCATCATATATCAGCGGTGCCTTTGATGTGGCAGATATCAAGAAAGCTACCTATAAAGAGATCTTCTTCAGTGATGAGGCAGCAGCCGACCGTTGGTATAAGGCGAAAGTACAGTTCATCACCATCGATGAGAAAACCGAGAAAGAGAAACGCTCCAACGTGTATTACCTTGTTCAGGCTTCCAGCCTTCAGGGCGCTTTGAAGAATGTAGATGAGGTGATGGGTGGTACGATGATTGATTATGCCATCGCTGCCATTTCTGAGACCACCGTTATGGACGTGTTCGAGTATCAGAAGAGTAACAAGGAATAAGATGTACAATATCAAGGAGAATCTGCATAAGGTGTTGGCCGACCTCCCAGAAGGTGTGCGCTTGGTGGCCGTCAGTAAGTTCCACCCTGTAGAGGAACTGATGGCAGCCTACGAGGAAGGTCAGCGCATCTTCGGCGAGAGTCATGAGCAGGAGCTGAAACTGAAACATCAGGCGTTGCCCGATGATATAGAATGGCATTTCATCGGTCATCTTCAGACCAACAAGGTGAAGTATATTGCACCCTATATATCAATGATTGATGCGGTGGATTCCATGAAACTGCTCCGAGAGATTAACAAGCAAGCCCAGAAGAACAACCGTGTCATCAAGGTACTGCTGGAGCTGCACATCGCTGAGGAAGAGACCAAGTACGGTCTTACCCTCGATGCTTGTCGTGAACTGCTGGAAGCAGGGGAGTGGCGTGAGCTGAAGAATGTGCAGATCTGCGGACTGATGATGATGGCCAGCTACGTGGAGGATCAGGAACAGATCCGTCAGGAGATGATGATGGCTGCCAATTTCTACGACGAGGTGAAGACTCGTTTCTTTGCTGATGATGCTCATTTCTGCGAGCGTTCGTGGGGTATGAGTCATGACTATCCCATTGCTGTTCAGTGCCATAGCACAATGGTAAGGGTAGGAACAACTATCTTCGGTCCGCGGGTTTATTAGCTTCGTCATACACATTTTTTTACAGAAGTGTTGTTCGTTTCGTTATTATTTTGTATCTTTGTCGCAATAATCCCTTGAAACGCTATTCTATAGGGGCTTGAGGGGTAGTATTAACAACAAAAAACAAAGCTTATGAAAAAATTTTTGATGATGGCTTGCATGATGCTGTTCAGCACAGCCATGTTCGCACAGCAAGGTGCCATGTATCTGGGTGGAAACCTGAACTACGGTCTGCACTCCGACTACAAGAACTTCGGTTTTGGTGTAAAGGCACAGTATGAGTTCATTCAGAATTTCCGTGCAGAGGCTTCTGCCAACTACTTCTTGGAGAAAGACAATCTTAAGATGTGGGACATCAATGCTAACCTGCATTACATCTTCCGCATAACCGATAAGTTTGCCATCTATCCGTTGGGTGGTGTATGCGTGCTGGCAACCGATCTGGATGCCCCGGGAATAGGCTCCAATTCCGATCTTGGTGTGAATGTGGGTGGTGGTATAGAATTCCCCATCACCGATGTCATCAAGATCAATGCTGAGGCCAAGTATCAGATTGTAGACGACTGGGATCGTCCGGTTGTTTCCGTAGGTATTGCCTTTGCTCTTTAATAGAAGTATTGGGTGCTAAGGCACCAGCTACATAACGCTACGGGCATCTTCGGTCTTTCATCGATGATGCCCGTATTCACTCCATATCACATCTCATATGTCATTCCTCACACGCAAATATCCATTACCGCAAGGCAGTCACTGGTTGAGAGACTGTATTATATACTGTGTCATCGTGTTCCTGATTCTCTATCTGCTGCAACCTTTTGGCTTCAGCATGTATAAGGGGAACAAGTTCCTGGTGTCATTGCTGTTCGGAGCAGTCACCTTTGTCTGCTGCTATGTGTTTGGTATGGCTTTTTACCCCTTACAGAAAAGCATCTCGCCCTGGCGTATCTGGCATCAGATCCTGTCAGTCATTGCTTTGATCCTGTTCATCAGCATTGGCAATTTCTTCGTATTCTCGTGGCTGTTCCATATCCCCATTACGCTCACCCTCTTCCTGATGTTCTTGTATTGGACATTGATCATCGGCGCAGTAGTCACCATCTGCTCCGTCAGTCAGAACTACTACCGCTACCTGCGTAACCAACTCGAGTCGTTACTTGACAAGACCACCGAGGAGCAGACCGATATCGTTGTGACCATTCACGATACCAATGTGCGGGGTAACGACCTGCAGCTGCCCATCAATTCACTATTGTATATTGAGGCACAGAAGAACAACGTGTCGGTATGTTATGTGAAAGACGAGAAGGTAACCACTACGGAAATCCACACCACCCTTGCTGCCGTACTCGAAGAGCTGAGTGAATACAAGAACATCTTCCAGTGCCACCGTTCCTTTGTGGTGAACCTGAACAATATCACGTCAGCGCAAGGCAACTCCAATGGCTACCAGCTCAAGCTGGGCCATTGCCCAACAATCGTGCCCGTTTCGCGTACCTACGTGCCCAAACTGCGCTCGTTTATCGCTTAGTCATTCGTCCTTTTTCTTAGTCATTCGTCAGTCGGAATAGCTTTCCGTCAGTAGTTTTAGTCGTCTGTCACAGGTATTTGGCGGTATCATTTTCCCGTCGTATATTTGCGGCATGAAACAGCGATTGATTTATACTCTTATCCTTCTGTTCGCTGCATGTCATGCGAACAGTCAGACAACGGTAACCGGTACCGTTACCGATGGTCGTGAACCCCTTACAGGTGCCAATGTATATATAATAGGTACGATAGATGGCTGTCTTACCGATTCCCTTGGTCGATTCTCGTTCCAGACCGATCGTACGGGTGAGGTGACGTTGCAGGTGACATACCTCGGCTTCGACGACTATTCGTTGACCACCTCACAGCTCACCGACCTTACTATTAAGATGCACGAGCGTGCCACCTCCATCGACGAGGTGGTGGTAACGGCCAGCACCTACAGCTTTGGCAAGAGCGACAACTTCAAGACCATGGATGCCCTCGATGTGGTGATGAGCGGTAACTCGTGCGGTGACATCGTGGCGGCTTTGCAAACCCTGCCCGGTACGCAGAAGGTGGGCGAAGACGGTAAGCTGTATGTACGCGGCGGTGAGAGCGACGAGTGCCAGACCTTCGTCAATGGCATGCACGTGCTCGTACCTTATTCCACCAACACCGAGAATAATGCCTCACGCGGTCGGTTCTCACCCTTCCTGTTCAAAGGCATCAACTTCTCGCTGGGCGGCTACGGCGGCGAATACGGTCAGGCCCTCTCGTCGGTCCTTCCCATGGAAACCACCGATGCAGCCACCAGCGATAAGCTCGGCGTGAGCGCTTCGTTAGTGGATTGGAATATCGGCGGCACCAAAGCCTTCCAGAACAGCAGTCTGTCGTTCAATGCCGACTATACCAGCATGGGTCTGTACAACCGTCTTTTCCCCGATCGTTACGACTGGACCCGTCCTTACCGTAAGCTCTCGGGCGAGGCGCAGTATAAGGCCGATCTCTCCACAACCAGTGTGTGGAAAACCTACGTGGGCTATGATTTAACCTCTGTGGGACAGCACATCGACAACCGCCGTCTTTCGCTGGCTGAGCACAACATCTATGCCAACACCACCTTCAAAACCACCCTCGGAAAGGGCTATTCGTTCTTTGCTGGAGCTGCATGGTCGTCGGTGCTGAACAATATCGATGATGCGCTTATCGTTGGCGACCACTTCCATAACAACCGTAACGAGGTGCATCTGAAGACTGAGATACGGAAGGTGTTCTCACAGGTGCTGAAGATGTCGGGTGGGGTAGAAGACTATCTCCGCCACAGTACGAAGCGGTATGAAGAGAGTCGATACACCCTCGACTACCACTTGCCGTCTGCTCATCTCGATGCGCAGTTGCGTGTAGTACCGAAACTGTTCCTGAACCTCTCCACGAGAGTAGAACAAGAAACCTTCGGTCATCACTGGCTCCTGCTTCCCCGCACCACCTTGAGCTATGTGCCCAACAACCGTTTCCAACTGTCGGCCATGGCAGGCAGGTACAGTCAGACCGCCAACGACGATTACATGGCCATGAGTGGTAAACAGCTTTCACAAAGTACGGCCGACCACCTTATCCTCTCTATGCAGCACACCACCGACAAGACCTTACTGCGCATTGAGCCGTACCATAAGAAATACCATCGTCTGCCCCTGTTGGGCAATGGTACTTATACGGCCGATGGCTCCGGAACAAGTAAAGGTCTGGATGTGTTCTTCGAGTGCCATTCGCTGGTGAAGAACCTCACCACCACCTTATCTTATTCTTATAATGATTCCCGCAGGTATTATCTCGACTATGCCAGTATGCAGACACCCGAATATGCCTCACGCCATAACCTTCGTGTAACGGCTAAGTATGCTATTGGCAAGACCATCATTGGCTTGGCCGACTCCTATGCCAGCGGTCGTCAGTATGCTGTGGGCACCACTCCGCACTACAACAGTCTTGATGCCAACATCACCTGGCTGGTCAGTCATAAGGTCATTGTCTATTCCTCACTCAGCAACATCCTCGGTCGCACCAACATCTTCCGCTACGACAATGCTGGAAAGCCCGTTACGGCCAACCGCGACCGCTTTTTCTATATCGGAATATTTGTTTCACTTAAAAGTAATAAAGCTTATGACATCTCAAACTTTTAGTGCTTTCATCAAGCACATCGTGTTCGCAGTCCTCTTCATGATGGCAACAGTAAGTATCAACGCCCAGCAGACCGCCCCTATGCGGGCCCTGATTGGACAGTCGCTCAGCAAGATGCAGCAGTCGGATCCGCAAAGTGTCCTCAACGGTATTGCCGAACTCAAGCGCATCGATGCCATGTTCCCCGACAGTATCCAGCCCAAGTACCAAATCGCCCTGCAGAGTTTGGTATGTGCCGTATCGAACCCCAAGGCAGAATCCACCAGCAACCTGATGGCCGAGGCCGAGCAAACCATCAATCAGTTAGGCGAGATGAAGCAGATGGACCAGTCGGATCTCTTCACCCTTCGTGGTTTCCTGGATATGGTGCGCATTGTGCAGAACCCCGCCCAAAACGGTCAGCGCTACTATCTCAGCGTGATGGAGAACTTCGATAAGGCATTGAAAATCAATCCCGATAACGCTCTTGCCCAGCAGCTGCAGCAGAAGTTCCAAGAAGGGATGAAGCAGGCCATGCAAGCACCATGATGTGTTAACAACTAAAAAAACTAATGTATTTAGTTTAAAAACTAATCAATTTAGTTGCATATAACGAAAACTTTTAGTTACTTTGCGCTCAGATATTGATTAATGACGCATTTAAAGGTAACTTAAAACCGTTAGCAATGAAGAAACTGACTAACAAGGAAAAGGAAATCATGGACCTGTACTGGCAACACGGTCCGATGTTTGTTCGCGAGTTGCAAGAGCTTTACGCCGAGCCTCGCCCACATTTCAACACACTCTCCACGATCGTCCGCATCCTGGAGCGTGAAGGATTTCTCGCCCACAAGCAGTTCGGCAATACCTATCAGTACTATCCGCTCATCTCTGAAGCAGAGTATGGACGAAAGTCAATTGCAGGTATCATCAAGAACTACTTCGACGATTCCTACCTCTCTGCCGTATCCTCGTTTGTCAAGGAAGAAAAGATAAGCGTGGAAGATCTTCGCGAACTCATTAACAAAATCGAACAAGAGCAATGATGGATTTTCTGATATACGACGTCAAGGTAGCGGTGCTCATCGCGGTGTTCTATATGTTCTACCGCTTGATGCTGGCCCACGAGACCTTCCACCGTGTGAACCGCCTCGTGCTGTTAACCACGGCTGTAGCCTCGTTCGTGCTGCCGCTGTGTGTGTTTACCATGCACAAGACTGTGATGGTTGATTATGATTTCAGTCAGCTTGGTGAACTCGCCATGAACGAGTCTGTTGTGTCGGCCATGCCAACCGACAATCAACCCTCTGTCATCCTGACAACCGTCCTGCCAATCCTATTTGTATTAGGTATGTTGGCTACGCTTGTCCACACCCTGATATCACTCATCAGAATCCAGTTGCTTATCCATCGAAGCGAGAAACATCCGCAAGAAGACGGTACGGTGATCTGTGTGACCGGTAACACAGCGCTGTCGCCCTTCAGCTGGATGCACTATATCGTGATGAACCGCAGCGACTATGAGGTACAAGATGCCGCCATACTCGCTCATGAACGGGGACATATCCGTCTCAGACACTCCTGGGACCTGCTCTTCGTTGATCTACTCACTGCCCTCCAGTGGTTCAACCCTGCCATGTGGATGCTACGCACGGATCTTCGTGCCATCCATGAATACGAGGCCGACGGTGAGGTACTCTCTCTTGGGATTAATGCGCGTCAATATCAATATCTGTTAATCTCAAAGGCCGCGGGCATCGGTGGGTACTCCCTTGCCAACGGTATCAGTCATAGTACCCTCAAAAACCGAATCAATATGATGTTACATAAGAAATCTAACCGAACCAGCTTATTGAAGCTTTTCGCACTCGTTCCCATCGTGGGTATCACCTTAGCTCTCAATGCACGCACCGTTAACGATTACGTCTATGACGGTCCGCAGAAGCAGAACCCCGTGAAGAAAGGTAAGAAGAACACCACCATCAAGGTGGGTACTCAGGAAATCAAGGTGACTGAAGCCCCAAAGGATGATAAGGCCGCTACGGTTACCATGAATGTGGTTGAGGAAGAACAGAACGCAACCGATGAAAAGGTGTTTGATGTGGTTGAAAACATGCCCGAGTTCAATGGTGGAATGGGCGCCTTGATGCAATACCTTTCTCATAATATCCGCTATCCGGAAGAGAAAGACATACAAGGTCGTGTCCTCGTCAGTTTTGTGGTAGGCAAGGATGGCAGTATCAGTAATGCACAGGTGGTGAAATCCGTCCATCCCTCATTCGATGCTGAGGCTCTTCGTATCATCAACAATATGCCCAAATGGATTCCTGGCACACAGAACGGCAAACCTGTCAATGTCAAATACGTCGTTCCCATCAGTTTCAGGAAGGCAACGGGTAGCTTCGAGACAAAAGAAGAACCTAATGCCGTAGGCTCCTTTGTTACCAACGAGGGTAATGGTAATCTCAAGGTAGCAAGAGAGAATGATAAGAAAGCAGTAGAAATCCTTGTTGCTAAAGGAATCCGTCTTTTTGACGGCATTGACGACAAGGACATTGACATCTATGTTGATGGTAAGTTGGTTGAACAAGACAAGATCGGCACGATCAACTCCGAAAACATCGAGCGTATAGAAATCAAGGGCACCAAGGATACCCGTAAGAGCATTCATGTCTTCACGAAGAAACAGTAGTATTCGCAGTTAGTTGTTGGACAAATAGCGGGGATAGGCTGGTATAGCTTATCCCCGTTGTTCATGATAGACTATTCCTTCCGTTACTTCGACAAGATTCCCGTTTCTTTATCACTATGGTTCATGGTGCGCTGGATGTCGCGGTATTTTCTTCCGCGGTTTAGGCGCCAAGAGAGTTTCAGGGTAAGCATATTACCATAGTCGCGTTGGTGCTGCGAGATTTCCTTCTGCACATAACGGCTCACCACCTCGGTCTTGTTGGTAAGGGGGTGCTGACTGAACGGGTGCTGGGCAAAGAGCGATAGGGTGAAGGCATTGTTCATGCGGTAGGTAACTGTGAAGTACCATGCTGGTGCCTGATGACCTCGGTGTTCGCCTTCCATGAAGTTCCAGCCATTGTCGGCGTATGCGCCCAACGTCCAACGGTTCAGATAAGCCTGCAGTGAGCAGCCGCCGTTGAACGAGGTGTAGGTATGGGTGTAGTTATCTCCTGTGCTCCTCAGGAAATTGAAGAAACGGTAGATGCCCCCATAGATGGTTCCGGTAAGCTTCTCGGGGATGATGTCCCATTGGTTGTAGCTCTCTATATAGAAGAAGCTGCACTCGTTGTCGGCATTTACTTGTGTCTGATAGAAATGTCCGTCACGCCGGATGTACTGTTCCAGGTTGCAATGACTGTTGATGCGGTAATAGCCTTGCAGCTCTGAGGTGAAGCGTGGAGTGGAGTAGGAGAGCAGAAGCTGATGGGAGGTCATACGGTTGGGATGAATCTCCGGATTGCCCAGTATCGTTTCCATGGCGTTCATCTTGATGCTTACGTCACTTACTATCGCAATCTGTGAGGTGTGCTGCGAGATCTCGAAATCGTACTTCAGTTTCACATTGTCGGTGATGGGATAGATAACCGTCATCTTCGGTCTGAACAGCCAGAAATCCTGCTTTGTATCTGTCTGACGGTAATAGCGCCTGCTGACACCCAATCCGCCCATATAGCTCAGCTTACTGAGATTCCCTTTCAGTTGCGAGAAGAGATAGAGGTCGGAAGTATGCATGTTGTTGACGGCAAGCACATCACCTTGATAAATGTTATGACTATATCGCTGGGAAGTCTGCACGCCACACGAAAGGGTGAACGGCTTCAGACGGTTCTCGTAGATGGCTTCGCTCCACAAACTGTAGGTTTGTCCGTTGGTGGAATACCTGTAGTCAGAGCCCTCATTGTTCACCTCTTCGCCCGTGGTCTTGATAGATGTGCCCACCACGTTGGCCGTAACCGACTGGTGTCGAAGGAAGTCATGATGATAGTAGATATCGAACGAAGGAGAGCTACGGCGCGAAGAGGAGCGGTCGTCATAGGGCGTTCCGCTCAGTTCCATGATAGCATCGTTTCGCTGAGGATGAATATCTGCATTTCCTTTTAGTTTTACTTGTAGCACATAGCTGCTATCACTCAGACTGTAAGTAAGTTGTGCCAAATGACTGAAGTCCTTGTTGTGACTGCTCAAACTGCGTCTGTTCATGGTCATCACATCGCCATTCTCCAACCGATAAGTTGTTCTTGCATCATATTCAGCGCCCTTGAAGTGATGGTAGTCGAGCGAGTAGTTCAAAGCAAACTCACTGCGCCCGTGGTTGAGCTTTGCGAATACCGACTCGCTTCCATTCACGGCTGTCAGGGTGTTGGTAAGCTGCGAACCTATCACATAGCCGCCCACAGGTTTCTTCACCTTGATATTGATGATGTATGCAACATCATCCCCATATCGCACACCGGGTTTGTCGATGAATTCTATATGATCGACACCCTGCATATCAAGCGCAAGCAGATCGTCACGGGAAGCAATGACGTCGTTGATGCGCACCTGAACGTTTCCAAGGTTCGTCAGTGCGGTAATGCTGCTCATGGCTTCGTCAACACGGATGTGGGGTAGGGTGAGCTTCGCCAACAGGGAATAGCCGTTCGATGATGACTCGATCTGTTGTTTCGACGGATAGATGCGCATTCTATCTACTTGCTGCACCACACGGGCCGCCTTCACGGTAACCTCATCAAGCGTTACATCTTTCTCATACAATGGCTCACCATTATCTTGGGCAGCTGCTGTCATGTAGCATACGACCAGTGGCAATAAAAAGAATCTCTTCATATCTTGCATTTTCAACATTTCAAATGCAAAGGTATGAAGAGATGATGGGATGGGAGAAAAAACTGTCTGACATTTGGCTGACAATTGCTTATCATCCTTGTGTCATGTGTTAACTACTTGATTACCAATCGGTACGCCTTACTGCGGTCGGATACGATTTTCAAATCCGATTGTTGCTCAATCACTGGTTTCAGTCTTCTAACAAGTGTGTAGAGTGTTTCGTGTGCATCAGGTTTCTTCGGCCATAGCGCATCACAAATCTCTGTCTTGGTCAGCGAGTACGAAGGCGACTTGAAGAACATCTCCATCAAGTGCTGCTGCATGGGTGTGAATGGTACTGCGCCTCCATTGGCGGCATAGAAACAACGGTCGGTGTCGGAATATACCAGACCGCCATAGTTGTTCCCCACCACACTCGGTGCAAGCATCTGTCTGTCGGTTTGACGTCTATACCATACAAACACGAACCAGATACCTGTCAACATCCACAGCAGGGTAGCCGGACGCTGGTCGGACAAGCTGAAGATGGTGGCTTCAGAACAGTGGGCATACGCCTTGAACTGGCGACTACGGGTATCTACGGCCAGCGTAGCCTTTCCCCGCAGTTCTGTCATCTGCAAATGACGGTTAAACGTACGGATGGTGTCCTGACTGATCACATCGCTCTGCTGTTGCTGCATGGTCAGTGCAAGAGCTCTGTCCATATCCTCGCACACCAACCTGCTGGTAGTACGGTAACTGCCCCAGCTGGTCATACTGGATGCAACAATCAGGACGAAGAGCACAATCACGGCATGTCTTTGCTTCATAATCATTCATTGATTCGTTTGTAAATGCAAAAATACAACTTTTTTGCGAATACACACCCTTTCAGTCCTTTCTTTTAATAAATTAACGATGCTAAAAGCTATTTATTCCCACGTTGGGAACTTTTTATTCCCACGCTGGGAACTTTTTATTCCCACGTTGGGAACTTTTTATTCCCATGTTGGGAACAACTAGTTTGATGGCAGTATTCTTTCACCCCGCTCCCCCTTGCCAGTACCCCGCCCCTTAAGGGGTGGGGAGCCGAAAGAGCCAACGATTCTTCAGGGGTGCGGAGGCGCGGTGGCGCGGTGGTGCGAGAACAGTATTATGATCCAGCATCTTAGTGGTAACCAGCTCCCCTCCCATCGCAGGGGAGGGGTGGCGAAGCTGGGGTGGGGTAATAAAATTTGCGTTTTTTCAAAGACCTAACGGTTTCATGGCAAAAATTCCCTATATAAAGGCATTTCACGATTTTCAGACCTAACCAAAGACCTAACATAAACCTAACCAAAGACCTAACATCAAACCTAACATCTCAGGGGAAATGTCGTTATAACGTGATATCGTGATATCGTAATAACGATAGCGGAAATGTTAGGTGTTAGGTTACCTTTATGTTAGGTGTTTGGTTAGGTTTATGTTAGGTCTTTTAGTCCAAGGTTTCTTCCTAAGTTACTCAATATAAGGTAATTATATTTTTGCAACGTTAGGTCTTGAGAAAACCTATTTCACTACCTTCTTCCCATTCACAATGTAAAGACCGGAGGGGAGTTGATCCATAGATGTTGCCTGCATGCGCACACCGTTGAGGTTGTAGATACCCTTCGAGATGTCGACGGTGCTGTCAGCAATAGTGCTGCTGATGGCTGTGGGCTCACCGCCATTCAGTCCGCGAACAAAACCGGCATAGACATGCTTGCGGTAGTAGTTGCTGTCCCAAATGCCAACGGGCTCACCACCACGCCAGCCGCTGTTGTTGGGTGAGTCGGTGGCACACCACTGACAGATGCCCCACTGCTGTTCGGGTGGGATGATGCGGAAATACTCCTTGATGATCCACTCGTAGAAGTCGGCCATCTTCTTGTGCTCGGCTTCGGTAATCTGACTGGTCTTGATGGAGCTGCCCCATCGGTTGGAACCGCGTACATAACCCATATCCATCTCGCTGATGCGACAGAGCTTACCGCTATTGGCGATGATCTGGAACATCTGGGTGATATGCTTCTTGATGTTGTTCAGGTTCGTTTCGTTCTCGTGGCACGAGATGTGCATCTGGGTACCGATACCGTCGATCTTGGTGACACCGTCGGCTTCCCATTTCTTGATCCAGTTGACCAGACTCTTCACTTTGTGGTTGTCGTCCCAGTCGGACTCCAGGTTGTAGTCGTTGATGAAGAGCTTGATGTCTTCGGGTCCGTACTTGCGAGCCAGACGGCAGGCCTGACGAACATATTCGAGGTCGCCCATGTAGTCCTGCCAATAGAAGGCATCGCCGCCTACATCCCATGTGGCATTAGGATTGCCGTTGGGATTATAATCCTTCGAGTGCTGCAGTGTATAGTTTCCGCTGCCGTCGTTACCGTCACCGCCGATGGCCTCGTTGACCAGATCCCAAGCCTTGACCTTACCGTCGCAGGCTTCCATCATACTCTTGATCCACTTGTCCATGGCATAGACAAGGGTGTCGTGCATCTCTTCCTTGGTTTGGGGAACGGTGCTGGCCTTATAGCCTTCGAACTTGATGCTCTGGATATAGACGTCGCCAATGTAGTTGGGAACATGCAGGAGAATGAAGTTTCCGTCCATGGTTGGGGTGACGGATACCTGTACGTCCTGCCACTCCGTGCTGAACGGGATGCTGAAGTTAGCGCCGCCGTTCCAGTCGCCCAGACGACCGTCGAGCTTACCAGAGCCTGAGCCCTTCACATTAAAGGTCATCTTATATTCCTTATTCTTTTCAAGGACGATATTGCTCATGATGACGAACTGCACTTCCCAAGGATAGGATTTGGTGGTAGTCACCTTCAGTCCGTTGGTCTTGTCGAACTTGAAAGAGAAGCCGTATTCGCTTTCGTTGTTATCGGGCTTCCAGCCGATGTTCTGGTCGGTACGGAAATCCTTGACGGTGATGAGGTTAAACTCCTCAGTGCCCGGTATAGGCTTGTCGGCCAGCAGCTTCAGTAACCATCCCTTGGGCTGCTGCGAGTGCCAGGCGAGGGTGTGGCCATAGACGCTGACGCCGGCATTGGTGGCTGCGGTGATGAATTTCTTCACGTTGTTGAAATTCATGTTACCATTGCCATCTACGCAACTGGCCATCTTCATGGCGTTACCTGCAACGGTTTCGCTGGCGTTTTTACTGATCATGTTCCTGACCAGGGCGTTATCGAGGTTCTCGGTAGCAATGCCCAACTTGAAATTGGGGTACTTGTCATGGTCGATGTATTCCTTGAGTGCTTTGTATTCATCCAAATACCGATAGTTGTCGTCGTTTGGCTTTCCCAACTCGAATTTCTCCTGTGCCAAAGCGGTGGTAGCCAGACTGGAGGCAAACATTACTAAGAGTGTCTTAATCTTCATATAGCTTTTCGTTTTTTAATTGTGGCTGCAAAGGTACGATTAAACGAGCGAAAAACCAAATGAATTTGAATTTTTCCGAGTGTGAGTATTTTCGGCGAAGCCAAAGGTACGATTAAACGAGCGAAAAACCAAATGAAATAATACTTTTCTTTTACGGCGTAGCCAGCAAAGCATAGGGAATATCGTCGCACAGCATGGAACAGGCCATTTGCTCAACATCCGACTGTTGGGATGGGGTGGAGGATGGTTGTTCTGTAGTGTTCCGAACCAGAAGGCGTTCCTTGTATTGGGTAACTACCCGTGTTTGATAGACGGTGTCGCGGATGGTCTCTATATGCATAATGGTGTCGTGCTGCACCTGAATGGTCTGCGCCAACGACTGCTTGTCGGGTTGGGCCATCTTGGAATGTAGTCCGTAGCCGGCGATGAAGCTGATGAGGCTGGCGGCAACGGCAATGGCGGCAGCTATTCCACGGTCTTTACGACGGTGCGACTGCCACGGTTCTACATCTATACGGTTGTTGACGGTCTGCCGCTGACGGCGGGCCGACTGGATGATCTGTTCGTTGGTGATGTTATTTTTCATATCTTTTGAGTTTTTTGCGGATGATGTTCATGGTTTTATGGAGGCGCGACTTGACCGTTCCTTCTGGTATTCCGATGATTTCGGCCACCTGCGGGATGGTGAGTTCCTCCTGATAGTGTAGTGAAAAGAGTTGGTGCAAGGGAGCTGGCAGTTCACTCAATACCTGCTCCAAGGCTTGGTCGAGTGCGGCAGCATCCAGTTGCACTTCTATGGGTTGTTCGGAAATGGGCTCAGCATCGAGCGAGGCCAACAGCTGCGCCTCGTAGGCATTGTTGCGGTAGTGGTTACGACAGAGGTTATAGGCTATTGTGAAGATCCATGTGCTGACACTTCGACCTTCCTGATAACGACTTCGAGCCTCGTAAGCCCGCAGGAACACATCGTGCGTATAATCAGCTGCCAGTTCCTCGTTACCGCCCAGCTGCATGAAGAAGAAGCCCTTCAGGCGTCGGGCATAGCGGCGATACAGCTCTTCGAAAGCTGCATCACTGCCTGCCGCTGCTCTTGTCATGAGTTGCTCGTCGGTATGCTGCCGAAGGGGTTTCAGACGGAAGATACTCATTTCAGATAGCCTTTGAACTCATTAACATCGTATCCCCTTTTCTCCAACTGGCGGATGATATCGTTGAAGATGTCGGTAAGCCACTGGTAGCGCTCTGGGTTGTGCTGCTTGTAATAGGGCAGCTGGTCGTGTAGCAACCGGATGTAGTTCATGGATTGACCTGAACCGCTGAACATTTCGTATCGTCGTGTGTCCCTGACCTCGGGATGGAACGGCATACGCAAGTACTCCAGACGGTAACGCTGCTCGATGTTGTGACGCTTCACGGCGCGGTTGTCGTAGGGCTTGGCTGAGTAGCGCATGGTGAGACCTTCGTTGTAGAGGCAGGCCTTGATATCATCGGACAATCCCTGACTAAGATTATACACCCATATGTCGTGAGCCGACAGATAGACGGGTCGTTCGGAATGGTCGAAGATGTAGTGCATGATGTTGCGAAGCGTCTGGTCCTGCAACAAGGCATTATGTAGCTGGTTCCACACCTTGTCGTCGAAGGGAATACCGATGTGCCCGAATACGTCTTTCACATAATCAGGGTTCATGGCAGCATCCTCGTCGTAGAGAACCTTGTCCTTGTGCACGCCTAACACATATTGCAGGATGAGTTTGCCGATGATTCCGCCAGGATGGGGACCGATGTAAACACCGCCTTCGGCCATGCCTTGCAGCTCGTTGAAGTGGTACTGCAACGACTCTTCAGGGTACTGTCCGCTCTCGTAGTAACGCTTCAGCAGTTGGACCATGCGTACGGTGTCGCGCTGCGGAATGAGGTATTGTATCCAGAGCTCGTAGTCGTCGGCCCAAGAGTCATCGGGGAGCTTGGCAATGGCCGAATCGGCGTACATCTTATCTGCATCGGCTTTTTCTAACAACCCCGGTTTGTAGTTGTCCTGATAAGCGCAATAATAAAAAGTATAGGAGTTGGAAATGGCCTTCTCCATGCGCCCCACCACGTTAAGTTGTTTGCGAAGTTCTTCTCCTGACTTCCAGTCTTTCTTTTTGTACCCTAGACAGAAGACCTTCCTATCCGTCACCTCGAAGAGATTACGCCATGCAATCTCATCCTTCGGGTGTTGAGCCACAAAGTCGTTCCAGTAGTTATACATGCTGTCTAATACCACAGAGTCTTTTTCATAGAAACCATCCACGATGTGGGCGAGGCGCTCTGTTTTCTGTGCACTGGCACCAGTCATCATCGTGACGGCTGCCAGCATTGTCAACATTGTCCGTTTCATACGCTTCATTTGAATTTGTTTTGACAGCATACACATGAAACGTCAAATCGTTCAAAAAATTATGTGTTCTCATTGAAACTTATATAAAAAGAGGTGGAACAGCAATGTTCCACCTCTAAATATAATAGGATAGGGGATTACCCTAAACTTCTCGTTGGGATTAATCCTCCCAGTTCTCCTGTGTCTTGCGAACATAGCTCTTGTAGCGGAGCTGTGCCATGCGCTGAGCCTCGGCGAAGAGTTCCTCTGCCTCGTTGGGATATGCCTTCTTGACAGACAGGTAACGAACCTCACCCAGCAGGAAGTCGTGGAAGTCGGCCCAGTTAGGCTCCTTAGAGTCGAGACTGAACGGATTCTTGCCTTCCTCAATGAGGGCTGGGTTGTAACGCCAGAGGTGCCAGTAGCCACAAGCAACGGCCTTCTTCTCCTCAGCCTGGCTCTTACCCATACCGCCCTTGGCCTTCAGACCGTGGTTGATACAGGGAGCGTAGGCGATGACGATTGACGGTCCGTGCCAAGCCTCAGCCTCGCGGATTGCCTTCAAGCACTGAGCGTGGTCAGCACCCATAGCGATCTGAGCAACATATACGTAGCCGTAGGTAGTGGCAATCATACCCAGATCCTTCTTGCGGATGCGTTTACCCTGAGCAGCGAACTGAGCAATAGCACCAAGCGGAGTAGCCTTAGAAGCCTGACCACCAGTGTTAGAGTAAACCTCAGTATCGAGCACGAGGATGTTCACGTCCTCACCAGAAGCAATCACGTGGTCGAGACCACCGTAACCGATATCGTAAGAAGCACCGTCACCACCGATGATCCACTGTGAACGCTTCACGAGGTAGTGGTCGAGTGTCTGGAGTTCC
>JAGCDO010000050.1 GCA_017651265.1 Prevotella sp.
GTGAGAAGTGAGAAGTGAGACGTGAGAAGTGAACTAGTACAGACTCAGGAACAGATGCTGATTCAGCAACAGCGACTTACCCAGCAACAGATGCTACAGGTAAGACTGCTGGAGATGCCTTTGGCAGAGCTGGAACAGAACGTGCAGATGGAGATTGACGACAATCCCGCCCTCGAAACCACACCACCTGAGGATGATAGCTTCAACACAAACGAGGAATCGACAGATTCAAGCGAGTCGTACGAGGAATCGCTGGAACGCGAGGAGCGGGCTGATGCGCTCGACACCGCGTTGCAGAACATGGGAAGCGATGATGAGATGCCTGAACCTTCGTATAAAGCCTTTGCCTCCGGGGGAGCGGAATACGAGGAGATTACCTATGGCGACCAGCGCTCGTTCTATGATCAGCTGAAGGAGCAGATGCGGGAACTGGAGCTCTCGCCTGAGCAACAGGACGTGATGGAATACCTGATCGGCTCGCTGGATAATGACGGTCTGCTAAGGAAACCGCTCGAAGACCTGGCCGATGAGTTGGCTATCTACCATGCCATCAACGTCACCGAGGAACAGATCGAGGAGGTATTGCATCTGCTGCAAGGCTTCGATCCTGCAGGAATAGGAGCCCGCTCGTTGCAAGAATGTCTGCTGCTGCAGATTGAACGCCGCAAACCATCACCCATCAGACAGCTGTTGAAGACGTTGATTGCAGAACATTTCAACGATTTCATGAACAAGCATTGGGACAAGATTGCGCAGCAGCTTAATCTAGACGAAGAGACTTTCGTACAGTTGCAGACGGAGATCCAGAAGCTGAACCCCAAGCCGGGTGCTTCCATGGGGGAGACGGAAGGAAGGAACCTCCAACAGATCACGCCCGACTTCGTGGTGGATACTGCCGACGATGGTACCATCTCTTTCTATATCAACAAAGGACGGGTACCTGATCTGTATGTATCACCTTCTTTCACTGATCTGCTCAAAGGCTATCAGGAGAACAAGCAGAGCATGAGCAGACAAGATAAGCAGGCACTGCTCTATGCCCGTGAAAAGGTGGATCGTGCCAAAGGATTCATCGAGGCGGTTAAACAACGTCGACATACTTTATATATCACCATGAAGACCATCATCGAGCTCCAGCGGGATTTCTTCCTTGAGGGCGATGAGAACGATCTTCATCCAATGGTGCTCAAAGATATTGCACAGAAAACAGGACTGGATATCAGTACGGTATCGCGAGTCTGTAATTCCAAATATGCCCAAACACGATGGGGCACCTTCCGCTTGCGCCATTTCTTCAGCGAAGGTATCAAGACAGAAGATGGCAAGGAGCTGTCAGCCCGACAACTGAAAGCGGTCCTGCAGGAGTTGATTCAGGAAGAGAATCCACAAAAGCCCATGAACGATGATCTGCTGGCGGAAGAGATGAAACGTCGGGGCTTCGCCATAGCGCGCAGAACAGTAGCAAAATATCGGGAACAACTGGGTATTCCCGTAGCAAGGTTAAGGAAACAAGCGTCACATATATAAATGTGGAATGTGGAGTGTGGAGTGAAGAATGAAAAATGTTTAATTGTTTAGGGAATTGAGAGAAAGAGACATCATATTTGCAGCCAGGGTGATCAGTGCTGTTTTCCACCCGTTTTATCTGGCTACCGTAGGACTCATATTCCTGTTTATTTTCAGTTATATGAGTGTGCTGCCGTTGTACTACAAACTGTCGGTACTCGGCTTTGTCTATCTCTGTACCGTTCTCCTCCCGGCATGGCTCATCAAGATCTACAGGAAGTATCAGGGATGGTCGCTCATTGAACTCGGTTCAAGGGAAAGACGTGCCGTACCTTACGTCATTGCCATAGTGTGCTATCTCCTGTGCTACTACATCATGAACCTGCTGCACATCCCGCATTTCATGAGCAGCATCATCGTGGCAGCACTGGCCATACAGGTGGTGTGCGCCTTCGTGAACCTCTTTTGGAAAATCAGTACGCACACTGCGGCTATTGGGGGTGTGGCAGGAGCTTTGATCGCCTTCTCGGGCATTTTCTCGTATAACCCCGTATGGTGGCTTTGTATCATCATCATCGTAGCCGGTTTATTAGGAACGAGCAGAATGATTCTCAGACAGCATTCCCTGTCACAAGTGGTGGCAGGATTCCTGTTGGGATTCATCCTCTCTTTCATCGTTATTTTAAAATTTTAATCAGGTGTAACCATTAGTAATAGATATATGACTCCAATAGTTAGCATCATCATGGGCAGCACAAGTGATCTGCCCGTCATGGAAAAAGCCATGCAGTTCCTGAACGATATGCATGTGCCGTTCGAAGTAAACGCTTTATCTGCCCATCGCACACCCGATGCAGTGGAACAGTTCGCCAAGACGGCCCAGTCGAGAGGCATCAAGGTGATCATTGCCGGAGCTGGCATGGCTGCCGCCTTACCGGGTGTCATTGCTGCGAGCACCACCCTACCCGTCATCGGCGTTCCTATCAAGGGAAGTGTGCTCGATGGTGTGGATGCGCTCTACAGCATCCTGCAGATGCCTCCGGGCATTCCCGTTGCCACAGTAGCCATCAATGGGGCCATGAACGCAGCCATCCTGGCTTGTCAGATGATCTCTCTGGCAGATCAGGAACTGGCCAGTAAGATGGAAGCCTACAAAAACGGACTCGGGGCAAAGATTGAGAAAGCCAACCAGGCTTTATCTGAGGTGAAATACGAATACAAGATTGATTCCTGAACGATGAGTAATACGTATCAGAGGAGAGTTTCTTCGGTGACCTTAGTGGGCAATGTTCCCATGGGTGGCGATAACCCCATCCGTATTCAGTCGATGACTACCACGAATACGATGGATACCGAGGCGTGTGTGGAACAGGCCATCCGTATCATCGAGGCAGGTGGGGAGCTTGTCAGACTTACCACTCAAGGTACCCGAGAAGCCAACAACATGCAGCATATCCATGATGAGCTGCGGAAACGTGGCTATCAAACACCCCTGGTGGCTGATGTACATTTCAACGCCAAGGTGGCCGACGTGGCAGCGCTCTATTGTGAAAAGGTGCGTGTGAACCCAGGAAACTATGTGGATCCGGGTCGAACCTTCAAGCACCTGGAATACACCGATGAGGAATATGCCGAAGAACTGAAAAAGATTGAGCGACAGTTCGTGCCCTTCCTGCAGATCTGCAAGGAGCATCATACCGCCGTGCGCATTGGTGTGAACCACGGCTCACTGTCTGATCGTATCATGAGTCGTTATGGCGATACCCCCGAAGGGATTGTGGAGAGCTGTATGGAGTTTCTGCGGATTTGTCAACGGGAAGCGTTCGACAATGTGGTCATCTCCATCAAAGCCAGTAACACCGTGGTGATGGTGCGCACCGTCCGTCTGCTGGTACAGACCATGGACAAAGAGAACATGCACTACCCACTACATCTCGGTGTGACAGAAGCAGGAGAGGGTGAAGACGGTCGTATCAAGAGCGCTGTGGGTATCGGTGCCCTTCTCACCGAAGGTATCGGCGACACCATCCGTGTCTCTTTATCAGAAGATCCGGAATATGAGATCCCTGTAGCACGGAAACTGGTGGATTCCATTGAAGCATGCGCCCTACTCAGGGAACAGGCGGAACAGTCTGTTGCCGATGATATCGTTACCCTTAACCTACAGGAAACCGACTGGGAGTCTCTTCAGCTGAAGGCAGCTATGGCGGTGGGTGCGCTCTTTATCGACCAGAAAGCGCATCAGCTCGTCATCCATAACAATGTGCCCATCGAGGGTGTTTCCAATCAGGATGAGAAACTCGTGGAACTGGCCGACAGCATCCTGCAGGCAGCACGCATCAAATTTACCAAGACAGAATATATCTCCTGTCCGGGCTGCGGTCGCACCTTATACAACCTGCAAGACACGATTGCTCGTATCAAGGCTGCCACCAAACATCTCGTCGGACTGAAGATCGGTATCATGGGATGCATCGTGAATGGTCCTGGTGAGATGGCTGATGCCGACTATGGCTATGTGGGTGCTGCCCGTGGCAAGATTTCGCTCTATAAGGGTAAGGAATGTATCATGAAGAACATTCCTGAGGAAGAGGCCGTGGAGAAGTTACTAGAACTGATCGAGAAAGGACGAAGGAGGAAAGACGAAGGAGATTAGCATTAGGCGCCAAGAATTCCATCCTGTACAAAATGCCTGTACCTCAGTGGTTTTCTCCTTCCTCCTTCGTCCTTCCTCCTTCCTCGAATAAAATAAAATAAATATGAAATACAAAGCATCCCCTGACCGTTACAACAACGGTATGCAGTATGTACGCTGTGGACAAAGTGGTGTCTTACTGCCTGAGATCAGTCTGGGCTTCTGGCATAATTTCGGAAGTGTGGATCCCTATGAACGCAGCAGGGAGATTACCCGTTTTGCCTTCGACCACGGCATTACCCATTTCGATTTGGCCAACAACTACGGACCAGTATATGGCAGTGCTGAGGAGACGATGGGACGGTTGATGGACGACACCTTCGGTCCTTACCGCGACGAGCTGTTCATCTCTACTAAGGCGGGCTACGACATGTGGCCCGGTCCGTATGGCGAATGGGGTTCACGGAAATACCTCATGGCCAGTTTAGACCAGTCGCTCAAGCGCATGCATCTCGACTATGTTGATTTGTTCTACAGTCATCGCTTCGACCCGAACACGCCCATGGACGAAACGCTTCAGGCGCTTGTTGATATCGTCAGGGCAGGAAAGGCGTTATATGTGGGCATCTCCAACTGGCCTTTGGAAGCAGTGAAGTTCGCCGATGAGTATCTCCGCTCACGGGATGTTCCCCTGCTGATCTATCAAGGAAAGCTGAACATGCTCAACAGGGAACCGATGGAGAATGGGATTCTCGACTACTGTCATACGCACGGTATCGGCTTCATCGCTTTCTCACCATTGGCACAAGGACTCCTTACCGACCGCTACCTGAACGGTATTCCCCAGGACAGTAGGATGGCCAAGGAGCATTTCCTGAAGTCGGCCATGCTCACACCAGAACTGCTGCAACAACTCCGTACCTGGAACGAAGAGGCCAAGGCCGATAACAAGACATTGGCTCAGCTGGCGCTCAACTGGATTCTGGAACAACAGGGTGTCACCTCTGTCATCGTGGGAGCCAGCAGCGTGGAACAGCTCAGGAAGAACCTTGGGAGATGAGAAGCCTCACCCCCTACCCCCTCTCCAAGGGGCGAGGGGTAATTAGAGATATCATCGTGATTACGGTATTACGAAGATACGAGATAACGTCATAAAAAGGTTATGAAGAAACTTGTCATCCTGTTGACACTGGTTTTGTCATTAACATCCTGCCACCGCAAACAACAGGTGCAGCAGATACTGCAGAAGCCACAGACGGAATGCTTGGTCAAGACCACCCCCGTGAAAGACCAGGGGGCGAGCGAGCTCTGCTGGATATACGCCATGCTGGCTACCATTGAGAGCGACCGGCTGATGGAGGGTGACTCCGTGAACCTGTCTCCACAGTTCATCGCACGGAAATACCTGGAGGAGCAGGCCGATCGCTTCTATCTGTCGGGCGGAAAGGAAAAGATCAGTATGCGGGGTATGTCATCGATGCTTCTGCACCTGCTCAGTCGTTACGGAATGACACACTATGATGCTTTCCACCGCGATGATGTAGATTTCCGCGTTCTAAAGCGCAAGATAGAGCAGATGGCACAGGTAAGTATGGCAGAACGGAAGGGTCTTACGGTTTTCCGTAAGGATATAGGAGGCATGCTCGATGAACGTCTTCACGGCTTACCTCGCTACGTGTTCATGCTGGGAGCGGAATATACAACGCTCGAGTTTGCACATAGCCTCTGTCATGAAGATGATTACGAGGCACTGACCAGTTTCACTCACCATCCCTTCGGAAGCAGGTTCGTGCTGGAAACACCCGACAACCATTTCCACGACTCTTTCCTGAATGTGCCACTCGACACGTTGATGAACAGGATAGAGAAAACATTGAAAAGCGGTCATGCGGTATGCTGGGAGGGTGATATCAGTGAACCCAAATTCTCTTTCGCAAAGGGTATTGCCAAGATAGAGAACGAACAACAGCGGGTGACGCAGGAAATGCGGCAGAAGGCCTTTGAGCAACGGCAGACTACCGATGACCATTGTATGGAGATTATCGGACTGGCTCGCACGGAAAAGGGCAATCGCTACTTCATCTGCAAGAACTCATGGGGCACAGAGAACCCCTTCGGTGGGTGGATGTATCTCAGCGAGAACTACCTCAGGGCCAAAACACTTGCCGTGTGGATGAAGAGTTGTAATTCGTCTAATTAGTCAAATTCGTAGAGAAAAAGTAAAGAAGAAATATGAAGAAACCAATGATTATCCTGATGATGGCGACCTTCGCCCTCGTCATGAATGCACAAACAGCACGGGAAGAGATTGCGCAGAACCCTTGCTATTCTGCCAGTAACTACCTTGCTTATCCGGGTCCTACCAAGGAACTGACTAAAGCACCCAAGGGGTACAAGCCGTTCTATATCAGTCATTATGGACGACACGGCTCTCGCTATCTCATCGGTACTGACGATTATTACAACCCTGTGGATATCCTGACAGAAGCCGACGAGAAGGGAAAGCTGACAGCCTTCGGTAAGGATGTGCTGCGCCGTTTGATCATGATACGCGATGAGGCTGAGAAGCGTGATGGTGAGCTCACTCAGTTAGGAGCCGAACAACACAAGCAGATTGCTGAACGCATGTACGAACGTTTCCCTGAGGTATTCAAGGGCGATGTGTGCATTGATGCGAAGAGCACTATTGTGATTCGATGCATCCTCTCCATGGAGAATGAGTTGCAGCAGTTCCTGCTGAAGAACCCCAAGCTGCGCATCACCCATGATGCCAGCGAGCACGATATGTATTTCATGAACCAGCAGGACAAGCCCTTGTACAACAAGAAACTGCCTCAGCGCTCCAAGGTGTTGTTCCAGGAGTTCTGCGACCGTCGTCCTACGCATCAGCGGGTGATGAGCTTATTGTTCAACGATCCTGACTATATCCATTATGATGTTGATGGGGAAGAGCTCTGTAATACGCTTTTCAAACTGGCCAGTAACCTGCAGAGTTCGGAACTGCGCAAAGAGATTACCTTATACGACCTCTTTACTCCCGAGGAGATCTACCAGAACTGGGAGAAGAACAATGTGTGGTGGTATCTCACCTATGCCAACTGCAAATACAACGGTGGCACACAGCCTTTCTCACAGCGAAACCTACTGCGGAATATCATCCATCAGGCCGACAGCTGTATTCAGTTGGAACGCCCTGGTGCCACCCTCCGTTTCGGTCATGAAACCATGGTACTGCCCCTCACCTGTCTGTTGAACCTCAATGGCTATGGTGAGCAAACCGACGATTTGGAGCAGTTGGTTGCTAACGGGTGGTATAACTACCGCATCTTCCCTATGGGTGCGAATATCCAGTTCATCTTCTACCGCAAATCCTTCGGCGGTGATGTCATCTTCAAAGTGCTCCTCAACGAGAACGAAGCAACATTACCCATTGCCACCGATATGGCTCCCTATTACCATTGGAACGACTTCAAGACCTATTTCCTGAAGAAACTGGATGAGTATGAAAAAATGAGAGAAGAAGAGATGAAAGATGAGAAGTAAACAATGACAACAGTTCTGTCCATATTACCCATGATGGTGTGCGCGTTCTGGTCGATCGTGCTGATACTCGACTGGTTCGCAGCACATGATAAGCTGCGCCTTTGGTTGTGGCAATTCATGGTTGTAGCCGTACTGCTCTATATGGGACATGCTGTCTTCTTCAACCACAACACCTCTATTCTGCCTTTCACAGATACCTTATATTGCGCCTGCAACCTCTTGGTGTTTCCACTCTACCACATGTATATCAAAGGATTGTCGGTGCCGCATTATCTGGACAACCGTAGGCAACAGTGGCACGATCGGTGCATCCTGTTCCTACCGGCGTTGGTTATATTCCTCATCATTGGCGTTCTTTATCTCATGATGTCATCGGCAGAAAGAAGCGATTTCATCGAGACTTA
>JAGCDO010000051.1 GCA_017651265.1 Prevotella sp.
CAAAGTTCAAAGCTCAAAGTTCAAAGCTCAAAGTATGAAAAAACATATTCCCAATATGATTACCTGCTGCAACCTGATTTCAGGATGCATTGCCGTGACATTTGCTCTCTATGGCAACCTTCCCATGGCTTTGGTATGGATTGTCATCGGTGCACTCTTTGATTTCTTCGACGGTATGACAGCCCGTCTGCTGCATGTCTCGTCATCTATCGGTAAGGAACTGGATTCGCTGGCTGATGATGTTACCTTCGGTGTAGCCCCTGCTGCCATGGTATATCATGAGTTGACCATCATGAACTACCCTGGCATACTGGAGCCATTGCGTCCCTACCTGCCTTATATCGCCTTCGTCTTGGCTGCCTTTTCTGCCTTACGACTGGCCAAATTCAACCTCGATGAGCGCCAGACCACCTCTTTCATCGGACTGCCCACCCCTGCCAACGCTTTGTTCTGGGGTTCGCTGCTCGTCGGTGCGGGTCATATGCTGGAGGCATCTCCTGCTTACATGCCTGCCCTGTTGGTCATGGTATTGATCAGCTGTTATCTGCTGGTCAGCGAGATTCCGATGTTTGCCCTGAAGTTCAAGCAATGGGGATGGAAGGGAAATGAGGTAAGATACCTGTTCCTCATCACCTCAGCTATCCTTCTGCTGCTGTTCCGTGTGAAAGGTATTGCTTTGGTCATCGCCTGGTACATCTTCCTTTCGGCCTTCACCGCACGTAAGTCGTAACACATCCCTCTCCAGCAACCATGTTTATCATCAAGTTCCTACTCATCATCCTGCTGGCAGGACTCTTTCTCTTCGTCTTTCTCCTACTGGGTGTCGTCGGAGTGTTGAACCGCATACGTAAGCAGTTCACGGGAAAGAAAGAACAACAGCCCCCGTTCAACAAAACCACGCGTGACGGACAAGTGATTACCGACACGCGTGATTCCCAGACCGTCAACCGCAAGATCTTTGCCGATGACGAGGGTGAATATGTGGAATACGAGGAGGATTAGCTGTGTACCAGCGTTCCTATCTCCTCACCAGCCATTACCTTCTTTAAGTTACCCACCACATCCATGTTAAAGACATAGATGGGCAGATGGTTGTCGTTACACATCACGACAGCCGAGAGGTCCATTACCTTCAGGTTCCTTGCCAGTACTTCCTCGTAGGTGATATCGGTGAACTTTGTGGCAGTAGGATCCTTTTCGGGATCAGCTGTATAGATACCATCCACACGGGTTCCCTTCAGCATCACATCGGCCTCGATCTCCACACCGCGCAGGGATGAACCGGTATCGGTGGTGAAATAAGGAGAACCCGTTCCAGCCGAGAAGATACATACATAGCCATCGTTCATGGCGTCGATGGCCTTCCACTTACTGTAGAACTCTCCCACGGGCTCCATGCGGATAGCCGTGAGCACCTTGTTCTTCACCCCAGCTGCATCCAGGGCACTACTCAAAGCCAACGAGTTAATCACCGTAGCCATCATACCCATCTGATCGCCTTTCACACGGTCGAATCCCTTTTGGGCTCCTGCTAATCCGCGGAAGATATTTCCACCGCCAATCACTATACCAATCTGCACACCCATCTCGTGCACCTCTTTGATTTGCTGAGCATACTCAGACAAACGTTGCGGGTCGATACCCGTCTTACCACCAGCAGCGAGACTCTCGCCACTGAGTTTCAACAATATCCTTTTAAATCTTGCCATACTATTATAGTTCAGAGTTCAAAGTTCAGAGTTCAACTTTTGGAGCAGCGAGTGCCAAAGATGCTTGCATCAATTTGGCCGAGTCGTGACAAAAGTCAACGAAGTTAAAGTTCAAAGTTTCAAGTTCAATGTTCAATGTTCAAAGTTCAATGTTCAAAGTTCAAACTTCAAAGTTCAAAGTTTCTAGTTCTAAGTTCAAAGTTCAAAGTTCAAAGTAAACTGTATTTCCTTAAAGGCGAAGCTGAGCAGCTCCCGTCCGCAGAGCAGCAATAGATGACCGTCATCGGTTACATCCACCAATGTCATTCGCTCCATGGTTCCGTCGGGGTAACGATAGTCGTGTACCTCTCCGCGGCGATAGAGTGCCGAACGGTATTTCGACCGGATCGAATGCCAGTCGCCTGTCTCCACCTTATTATAATAATACTCCCACCGAGCCACGATCTTCTCCAGTATCTCGTCTCGGTTGGTTTCACAACCGATAATCTGTATCAGCGACACCGGATTCGGGGCATCGCTATGGAACTCCTGCTGGTTCACGTTGATACCCGTACCGATGATGAAGTCCTTGATCTCTGTTCCTTGCAGTGAGGTCTCTATCAGTGTACCGCCAATCTTCTTGTCGTTCCAGTAGATATCGTTCGGCCACTTGATCTTGATACCGTCGGTATAACTGTCAAGCACATCTTTCAGCGCAAGGGCATTGGCCATAGAGAGGATGAACTGATCCTTGGCGGACACCTTCGGATGGAGAAGGATGCTGAACATGAGGTTCTTCCCTGCCTCGCTCTCCCATTGGTTAGAACCACAGCCACGACCAGCCGACTGATAGTCGGTTGTCACGACTGTCATATCCTCTCCCTCCTCCGACTGATAACTCTTCAGCCAGTTGTTGGTGGAATCCGTCTCTTTGATATGAATGGTTTTAACCATATCTTTGCGGACTTTATCATCACTTCGTCGGAGTCAAAGGTACGCTTTTTTTTTCTCTTCTCCAAGCATCATTTGATTTTTTAGAGAAAAAAGTGTATTTTTGCAGACAAAACAGAATGGAATGACGAAGACCGAAGAACAACAGAAGAAAGACGAGTTCTATATGCAGCGGGCACTCGACGAGGCACGTAAGGCGTTCGACGAGGGTGAGATTCCCGTGGGAGCTGTCGTGGTGTGCAAGGACCGCATCATTGCCCGTGGTCATAATCTCACCGAGACACTCACCGATGTAACTGCCCATGCCGAGATGCAGGTTATTACTGCTGCCGCCAATGCCCTTGGCGGGAAATACCTTACCGACTGCACCTTGTATGTCACCGTAGAGCCCTGCGTGATGTGCACCGGCGCTATCGGCTGGGCTCAGATCCGCCGTATTGTCTATGGCTGCGAGGATGAGAAAAGGGGATACCACCAGTATGCCCCGCATGCCCTGCATCCCAAGGCCACGGTGCTGAGTGGTGTGTTGGAAGACGACTGTCGGAAACTGATGCAGGAATTCTTTCAGAAAAAGAGATAAAAAAGGTAAGAGTGAAAAATGAAGAGTGAATAATTTGCTGCCGCAATGGCATTGGTACAAATCACTATGCGCCAATCACCTGTGCGGCAGCAAATTATTCACTCTTCGTTATTACCTTTTCCCTTTATTTCACAAGTACCACCAGATACTTGCTGGTGCTCCAGAAGAGCTGCGGGTTGTTGATCTTCAGGATATACTGCTTGTTAGCATCCTGTGTCAGCGTATAGCTGCTTGAGGGGTGCATGGTCAGCAGTTTAGCCGACTTAGAGTACAGCTTGATCTCCTTGTCAACACGGATATCGATCTTCGTGAAGTAGTTCTTGTTGAAGTTGCCCTGCAGTACCTTACCATCTTTCAAGATGCCCTGTTCCTTCAGCTCGCTCTTCGTACCGAACACGAACCAAGCGGTATTCAGCTGCTTGTCCTGCGTATTGATGGTCTCAGTCTTCTGCTCGCTCTCGTTCTTCAGATTGTTAATGGAAGTGTTCTGATTAGCGATGGTCTCATCGAGCTCAGAGATATGGATATCCTTAGCATCCAACTCTGCACGCAACTGCTGCAATGTCTCGTTGCTCTGCTCCAGCTGCTTGGTCAGGTTGATGATAGTCTTCTGGAACTCATCACCCTTCATAGAACTCTCACGCATCTGCTGCTGCAGTTTCTTGATCAGCTCACGGTTCTGAGCCATGCGCTGTGAGATGAACTGGATGTTCTCGCGGATCTGCTGTGCCTTGTTAGCGCGCTCACCGTCTTTCACCACATTGACACGGTTCTCGGCCTCATTGATCTCGCGGAAACCTTCCTGGATCTCATTCAGCGTACCCATCATGTCATTAATCTCATTGTCCTTCTGCTCAATAATGCGCTGAAGGGAATCGTTCTGACCGCCGTCCGGCAAAATCGGAGCCGGCTTGTCATTTGTACAAGCAACGATAGCCATCAGGCCAAGCGCTGCAACCAACATTTTCTTCATATTCTATTTGTTTAAAACGTTATTTATTCTCGTTCCTCATTCCTCCTTCGTCCTTCCTCGACTTTTCCAGCTACCACGATTACGAACTCGCCTTTCGGCTCCTTCTCCGTGAAATGGGCGATCACCTCGGTCATCGTACCACGCACACATTCCTCGTGTACCTTACTAATTTCGCGACAGCAGCACACCTTTCGGTCCTCACCGAACACCTCGGCAAACTGCTTCAGTGTCTTCACCACCCTGTAGGGCGATTCATAGAACACCATCGTACGCTCCTCATCGCGTAGATTCTCCAAACGTGTCTTACGACCTTTCTTCTGCGGTAGGAAGCCCTCAAAGCAGAAACGGTCGTCGGGCAATCCGCTGGCCACCAGTGCGGGCACGAAAGCCGTGGCACCTGGCAGACATTGCACCTCTTGTCCTGCGGCCACCGCCTCACGAACCAGATAGAACCCTGGGTCGCTGATTCCCGGTGTACCGGCATCACTGATCAGTGCAATCGTGGCCCCAGCCTTCAAGCGCTCTACGATTCCGGCCGTCGTACCATGCTCGTTGAACTTATGATGCGACATTAGCTGGTTCTTGATCTCATAGTGCTTCAGCAGAATCCCCGACGTGCGGGTATCTTCCGCCAGAATCAGATCGGCCTCTTTCAGGATCCTGATGGCCCTGAAGGTCATATCCTCCATATTGCCCACAGGGGTGGGAACCACATATAACATGCCCATTCAGTCGGCAAAATTACAAAAATATTGAGAAATTGGTACGAAGAATAATGATTTATGTGAGAATTTAAACATAATTATAAATTATTGTTGTATCTTTGACTTCGTCGAAGATACTTCCACTCGGAAATAAAAATAAATCGTTATTTATTTTGTATTTCCCTCACTTAATCGTATCTTTGTCCCCATGATGACAACAGCATTCACAGGTGAAAAGCGTCAACAGGGTCGCATCGAGGTAATCTGCGGCTCCATGTTCTCAGGGAAGACCGAGGAACTGATCCGCCGTCTGAAACGGGCGAAGTTCGCCAAGCAACAGGTGGAGATCTTCAAGCCCGCTATCGACACTCGCTACAGCGACAACGATGTGGTGAGTCATGATCAGAACAGTATCCCCAGCACGCCCATCAGTGCCTCATCGAGCATCCTGCTGCTGGCAGGCGATAATGATGTCATCGGTATCGACGAGGCGCAGTTCCTGGACGACGGACTGGTGGATGTGTGCAACCAGTTGGCTAACCGCGGGGTGCGCGTCATCGTGGCAGGACTCGACATGGACTATAAAGGAGTGCCCTTCGGTCCGATGCCTGGATTATGTGCCATCGCCGATGAGGTAACCAAGGTGCATGCCATCTGTGTGAAATGTGGTGCCCTGGCATACGTCAGTCACCGACTGGTCCAGAACGACAAGCGCGTACTGCTGGGCGAAACCCAAGAATACGAACCCCTGTGCCGCGAGTGCTACCAAAGAATCCTTTCCGAGGAAGGACGAAGGAGGAATGATTCGTGAAGTGAAGAGTGAACAGTGAACAGTGAATAATTTGCTGCCGCTGTGGTGATTGGCGCATAGACCTGGCGTCAGCAGTTCAGGCCCATCAACACCTGCCCATCCTGCCTATTCCGCCTAGTGAACTAATAATCGTTATCTCGGGATTACGTCATCACGACTTCACGCGCCAACCACTTGGGCGCCAGCCGACAAAAAATACAAGCCGCCCCTTTGATGGGGCGAGCTTACCTTAATGAACGAGCGACGAGTAGGAGCGGTTAAGCCTTCCCATATAGGGGAAGGTTTGGTTAGGGTGGATGTCTCTTTTGCCTCTTTTCTCTGCGCCAGAGAAAAAGAGGAGAAAAAAGTTTGTTTCTTTACAAAGAAAATAATAATGTATCATGCACAAAGAAATCACATTCGACCGATTCATACGCTGGGCAGGCATTGCCCTGCTGGTACTCGGTGTATTGTTCGCCGTGAACTACCTCAGTAAAGTACTGCTGCCCTTCTTCGTAGCGTGGCTGCTGGCCTACCTCCTCTACCCCATCGTGAAGTTCGTGCAGGAGAAATGTCATGTGCCCACACGTGCCCTGAGCATCATCGTCACCATGATCGTAGTGATTGCTGTGGCGGCCCTGATCATCTACCTGATCATCCCTCCCATGATTGCTCAGATCGGCAAACTCAGTCAGCTCATCACTCAGTATGTGCAGCAGCAGACCAACACGAGCGACATCTCCCAGCTCATCAGGGAATGGATTACTGAGCACCGTGAACAAATCGAGAAGGTGCTGAAGAGTTCGGATATGACCGAGGCACTCAAGGCTGCCGTGCCGCAGCTGTTCAACGTGGTGGGCCATACCGCGAACATCATCATCAGCATCGTGGGTTCCATGATCACCTTATTATATATGTTCTTCATCCTGCTCGACTATGAGTATCTCACCGACAACTGGATACGTATCTTCCCACAGAAGGCGCGTCCTTTCTGGAGCGCACTGGCAGGCGATGTTGAGAAGGCACTGAACTCATATATCCGCGGTCAAGGACTGGTTGCTTTGTGCATGGGTATCCTATTCTGCATCGGATTCACCATTATCGACTTCCCCATGGCGATCGGCTTGGGAATCCTCATCGGCATCATGGATCTCGTACCCTATCTGCACACCTTTGCCCTGATACCCACCGCCTTCCTGGCACTGCTGAAAGCGGCCGATACCGGTCAGAACTTCTGGATTATCCTGGCATCTGCTGTGGCCATCTTCATCATCGTACAGATCATCATCGATATGATCATCACCCCGAAGATCATGGGCAAGGCCATGGGCCTCAACCCCGCTATCCTCCTGCTCTCGCTGTCGGTATGGGGCGCCCTGTTAGGCTTCATCGGACTGATCATTGCACTTCCCCTCACCACCATCATCATCGCTTACTATAAGCGGTATGTCACGAAGGAGGTGGAAGAGGCTCCCGTGGTTGTGCCTACTGAGGAGAATGACACTCTTTCCCCTCTAGATGAGAATTTCAAGGAAGAGAATAGTGTTGATTTGAGGGTTGAAAGTTAAGAGATTGTTCTCCCATAGATGATAGGTGCAATAGTTCTCACGCAGAGGCACAGAGATTATTCTATGTTTTTCTCTGCGATACTCTGCGTCTCTGCGTGAGGTTCTTCAAAAAAACCACAGAAAATTTGTGTGTTTCAAAAAAACATCGTACCTTTGCAGGCGATTTTTAAGAAAATCCCCTGCGATTATGGGCTGCACCTCGGCAAAAAGCAAGCTTTGACTTTCCCCTTCGGGCCGTCGAGCTAAACCTTCTGCACTCGGTTTGCTCCATAATTGCACCATAAAAAATTAACGGATGATCCGTTAGCTCAGCTGGTAGAGCACAACACTTTTAATGTTGGGGTCTTGGGTTCGAGCCCCAAACGGATCACAAAAGCATCTCTTTATGAGATGCTTTTTGCGTTTACAAGGGGGCTCTCACCCAAGGGTTCTTTCTCCGCTTCGCTTTGAAAGCGTCTCCTTGCGTCGCCGAGCGCGAGCCCCAAACGGATCACAAAAGCATCTCACTACGAGATGCTTTTTTCGTTCCTCCTTCTTCGTTCCCCACCCCTCTCAGGGGCGGGGTCCCTGGCAAGGGGGGCGGGGTGTTGAAACTACTGTCCCCACCCCTCGCTTCGCGCACCCCTCCCCTACGATGGGAGGGGAGTTCCCCCTCGCCCTTTGGAGAGGGGGTTAGGGGGTGAGGCTCCTACTTCCCCGTCAGCAGTTCCACCAACGGCCTATCCTTGAAGCTATGCCTTTGCTGGTCCCAGAAACCGAAGTCAGCATCATAACACCAAGTGGTCCAGGCGATATCATACTCGTCGAACACCGACAGCATATCCTTTGTCCACTGATAAGCCAGTTCACGGTCAACAGGCTCATACACGCCCCACTCACCGCAGAACAGCTGCAGTCCGTATTTCTTTGCTACCGCGATAGCATCCTTGAAGTCAGACTTGATGCGCTCGATGTTATACTCCTCCCTGGTGTAAGGCTCCAACAGCGGCTTGAGTGAATCGGGAGCTGCCTCATAGTCCTCTTTCGACACCAGCACACCCGGGTAGTGCACCTTACCCTTATACTGTCCGATGGGTGTCCACCAAGCACCGTAGTGTGTCAGAATCATCGGGTTATAGTAGTGGAACGACAGCACGATATTCTTATCGCCCTCAGGCACCTTCAGGTATTTCATCGTCTCATATCCCTGCCAACGGTTCGAGCCCACCACGAGTGTACGCTGTGGCTCCCGTTCCCGCAGAGCCTTATGCACCTTAGCCACTAACTGGTTCCACTGCTCATGCTCCTCGGCCACCGGCTCGTTCATGAACTCGTAGGCCACCCAGTCGTTACTGTATCCCTTGAGCACATCCGACAGCTGATACCACAGATTGATCAGGTCCTGCTGCGCCTTCTCAGAAGTGAACAACGTGTTAGCCGACTGATTTCCCTCGTTCACGGCATTGAAGTAATGCGAACGGATGATATGCAGGTCAACAATCGCCCTCAGGTTATGCTTCCGCGCCAGATCCAGCGCATTCGTCAGCAGATCCCAAGCCTCCTGTAGCTTGTTCCCTTGCTCATCCCAGAACTGCACCTCGTCGATAGGGATACGCACGAAGTCGAACCCCAGCTGTTCCAGTCGCTCAAAGTCATCCTCCTGGATATGCAGGCGCCGCATCTCACCCCTGGCCTCCGACTGCGACAGCCAATGACTCAGGTTCGTACCCCTCTTAATACGGAAATTGTTCACACCATCGTCGCTCTTGTTTCCACAAGCCGCAACAAGGAAGGCCGCTGCAATCACAGCCCCCATCTTCAACACACTTTTTCTAATGTTCCTTTTCATTGTTATACTGTTTTGGTTCAATTCTATTTCTCACAGAATCACTTGTTTTTTATTTCCCGCAGAAATCTTGTTTTTTTTATTATTTCCCGCAGAAATAGCAGAAATGGCAGAAATTCATTTTTCAGATTGGAACCACGCTGTGGTTAAGCCTATTCAAAGAATAGTGGCTAGAGGTTGCATGAAGTATTATGAAAATGTATTTTCAATAAACTTCAAGTAACATCTACTATATTTGAAAAATGTGTCATGCCGCATGGTGGGCGCAGCCCTTTCTGTAATTTCCGCCATTTCTGCGGGACTTAAAATGTATACATTAACAAAATTGTTTTCTTTGTGAGATTATTCTCTCTGCGTCTCTGCGTGAGGTTTATTATATCAGCGTGAGATTACTGATAATTTCGGATGCGCACCTCCGTACTACTATCCTCCAGCAGGTCGGCCACCTTCTGAATCTCCGTTGTCGAGTAATGATACGGGAACAGCACCTTCGGCTTGATGATGCGAGCCGCGTTAGCCACCTGTTCCGGCGTCATGGTATAAGGCTGGTTACACGGCAGGAAAGCCACGTCGATATCCTTGATGTTTGCCATCTCGGGAACATCCTCAGTATCACCCGCGATATAAATACGTAACCCGTCGATGGTGATGATGAACCCGTTGTCACGACCTTTCGGATGGAACTGTGTTCTCCCTTCCGAATAGTTATACGCCGGCACCGCCTCCACATGAATATCCGAAGCCACGTCCATTTTATCGCCATTAGCCATCACCTTACCATATCCCAGCTGCTCAGCACACCGCTGATTGGTAATCATCTGCGTTTCCTCCTTGGTAAGCGCAGCAATAGCCTGCTTGTCAAAATGATCCCCATGCTCGTGTGTCACGAAGATATAGTCAGCCTTCGGCATCGTGGAATAGTCGGTAGCTGGCGGGATATTCGTCACAGGATCAATCTCTATCTCCTTCCCGTCGTAGCATATCCGAATGCTACCGTGTTTAATACAGTGGAACACCACCTCTTTCCCGGTAGGTGTTTTGAACACGTCCACGCCCTCTGTCTCAGCAGGTTTCGTGGCCTTACAAGAAAACAACGTCATAACGCTTAGCAGTAATAAATAATACCTTTTCATGTTGCAGTTTGGTTAATATTTTGACAAAGTTGCGATTAAGCGAGGGCAATGATGCTCGCATCGATTGCCGAGCGTGAGCAAGTTCGCCATCTCCGATGGCAAAGATACGATTAAGTGAGCGAAAAACCAAATAATAATGTGTTTTTATTTGTTTTTCCGAACGAAAGTATCTTCGGCGAAGCCAAAGATACGATTAAATGAGTAAAATGCCAAAGAAAAGTACATTTTTCTTTGCATTATTCCGAAGTTTTATGCTCTGTTTTTAAGCCTGTTTCCAAAACCTATGGTTTTAGGCTCCAATACCTATGGTTTCAGGCTCCAAAACCTATGGTTTTAGAACGCAAAACCACATGTTTTGTCAAGACCTAACATCACAAAAACCTAATTACCTAATATTAAGCAACTTAGACACAAAACAAGGTCTTAAAGACCTAACATCACACCTAACATAAACCTAACATAAAACCTAACATCTAGGAGCCACCCCTTACCCTTCCAAAAGGAGAAATGTCGTTTCAACGAGATTTCGAGATGTCGTAATAACGTAACAACGAAAACGGAAAATGTTAGGTCATGGTGGCCCTCAACGTTAGGTCATGGGTTAGGTTTATGTTAGGTCTATGTTAGGTTTATGTTAGGTCTGATGTTAGGTCTTAAAATCGTGAAACACCTTTATATAGGGCATTTTTCCGTGAAACTGTTAGGTCTTTGAAAAATCTCATATTTTATCACCCCACCCCAGCTTCGCCACCTGTATAAGAATACTGCAACCAAACAACCTATTCCCATGCTGGGAACAAAACATTCCCACGTTGGGAACTATCATCATCAACCACAGGCGATTCAAAGAGTTTCGACCACGGATTTACCGGATCCCTCGGATGATTAATTCAGGATTCAAGGACAATCTGGAAACATCAAAATTAATTATTTTGGTATTTTTATTTTGTTAATTTGATAATTATTTCTATCTTTGCACACAAACACATATGAATATGTATAAAGCAATTGAATATAACAGTAAAGAAGAGGTGCTTGCCGCTTATCGGAAAATGATAGAGCGCAAGCGTAAATGGATTGAGGAAACCGAACAAGAACTTGCTCGGTTAAGGGCAGAGAACACTTAATCATTCTGATCACTATGAAAGCACTCAATTTAAACAGATTAAACCTTCACGCTCCCTATTCCGTTTGGCTTGTATCTAAGGACAATTACGGATTTAGGTCATCCCATGATGTCGTGTTTCGCATTTGTTTCGTTGATGACAGTACCATCTGGCATGAAGGAGCTGTAGAATTCAGCATTCTTAATGAAAACATGAAAGCCTCACCTAATGACAAAAAGGTGCGGGAAACCATTTTCAGTATTATCGAGGAGTTCTTCTTGTGTAATTCAGGAATCTTACTATACCAGTGTGAAACTGGCGACAATCGACAATCATTACGTGATCGCTTGTTCCTTCGTTGGTTCAACGAGTATAAGTATCATCAAAGGTATTTTATTAAGGTTTCATCCATCATAGCTGAAGGGCAGGTCAATTACGTGGCTATCATTGTACAGAAGGACAACGAACACCTTGATGCGATTATTCGTGATTTTGATCATTTCATAGGTTTCTTTACTGATAAACCGTCCTCCAATTCTAAAACGGACTAATTCGCTTTTTTCTAAGAAATTCAAGATTCAATGACTATTATGTGATTTCGGTGAGGCTTCCTTAACCTAACCATTATGTTCGATTTTGAATCAGATTATGTTAGATGTCTCGCCGCAGGCGATCCAAAGAGTTTCGACCACGGATTTACCAGATTCCACGGATGATTACCTAAGGAATTCAAGATTCAATGATTATTCTGTGATTTCTGTGCTTTCTGTGTGACCTTATTTTATTATCTGTGTGCGTACACCCGTAAACGTTTACGTAGTGATGTATCTATTCTCTCCCCTAATGTATTTCCACAAAAACGTAAAAAAGTGGGTGTCAATTCATTGTAGTTTCCAAAACTTTTTCTAATTTTGCACCCGAAAATAATACAAGAGTGTACAAAACAGGTTTATAGCGGATACAAAATCTCCCAAATACTTTACGTGATGTAACAAAAACGAGAGGGGGATGTTACACAAAATTCGTGTTACTTGTAATAAATACACTTAATAAATAAAGGTGTACCTTTGCACCCGACAAAACTCATGGAACGGAGTTACACAAACTGACATACCAATCGGCGCAAGTCGCCCTTAGCATTTAAGAACTCTCGCCTCAGGCGATCAACATATTTTCATTATATTATAATAGTACATTACATAAACAAATAAAATAAAACAAAGAGCAACATGAAAAAGCTTTTTACTTTAGTAACAATGATGAGTTTGCTTAGTATAAAAGTCTGGGCAGGCCCATATTTTTATTTCACCGAATGTCCTCAACTCGACTACGGAACGACCTCATTCAATTTTACGAGTGTTGAACTGAAATCATCAAATGCGTGGACAGGATGGCAGCCGTTTAACAATTGGGACGGTTACATCGACATTGAAAAAGAGAATTTCAGCGTAGCTGCAGGCGATATCATTCGAGTGAATTTTAATTCCGATAATAACAATCGTGACGGAAAGTTTAAGTATCACCGTACATATGATGACTTTTCTGAACTTGAGGGAAATAAATCATTGGTGAATGGTTATTTTCAGGCAACAGTTAATAATAATGCTGCAGACAAACTCAACAACGATGGCCTTAACCTTCAAGGGTGTTGGATGACCATGACCTCTGTTGAAATCATCCCTGACAAGACCACTTTCACATGGACAGCTAAAGCTTATGATGGTGCTTCAATTACAAATGCCACCGAAACCGATGGTGTTTATTCGTTGAATCCTAACAGTCCCAATATTACATTCTCTGGAACAGGATACATTGTTATCACATGTGAACGTAACGGAAAGAAAGCTAGCTATTTAATTACACTTTTGGAAGAGGGACAGAAGCGTCATTGGGATTTCACTAGACATCAGCTAGTTGTTGGTCCTTATGGTAACGGCGCTTGGCGTCTTTCCAACGACACAAGATGGGTCTCTGATCAGTATAGTGATGCAGAAAGGGTGTATAAATTCACAGAGAGTATTAATAGAGTATCAGCTAGTGATATTGTAGCAGAAACAAATGGAGGTAATGACAAGGTTATTTGGATTAACCAAGATGGCAGTGATTATTATAATATTGGATATAGGAAACTATCTGTCCGCAATGAAGGTGCTGAATTTGAATCAGACCATAGTCTGACTCGATTCATTGGCATCGAACCTGGTGTTACTGTGAAAATACCGAATCTTCAAGCAGGTGACCGTGTTCGTATGAAGATTGACAAATATGGTACGGATATGGTATTGAACTTCACCAATGCTAAAGATGCTTTGGGAAAACCCATCAACGGGAACTATCAGGTCGGTGGTTCAGGCGACATATCTAATGACAAGGATATTTTGAATGCATATTACAATTTCTTCGTGGAAAGCGATGGAACGTTTACCTTCACACAGACCAGCAGCCAGTGTTATCTGATGAAGATATATGACATTGAAGTGTATAGAGGTGACTTTAAGCAAAGCAATGAAATATTGAGTTTAAAAAAGAAATTAGAGAATACCACAAAAACTGTTAACGCTTATTCTATCGTCAACGGATATCAATGTATTGCCAATTATGATGTCACTCCTGCCATGGCTGAGCAGGATTTGACAAAAATCGATGGAGGATATTATCTGCATCACAGAGGTAAGGACGAAACTATATGTGATTATGATATAGTTAAGACATCGCATAACTTAAATCTTGGCAAGAACGATTTTAATATGCCGGAATTTAATAAGAATGGCAAAACTTACAAAATAGAGGCATACCTAAAAGAGGCTACACAAAGCAAAGTCCGGAATAATGAGATCTTTGGATCTTATGTACTTCGTATCAAATTGTATGACGCAACTCGAACATATATCACCGATTATGCTGACCGTATTGTTTCTATCGGATATATTGAAAAGGTGAATCATCCTATTACATGGGACTTCACTGATTTGAAACAATATGTGGAGAAAGCAGATTATCTGTTAAAAGAGACAGATTATGCCGATAACAACGCACAATTAGATTTATCTATCTGGAAAAAAGACGGTAACGACTGGCGTCTTGACTATAATCGCTATAATCCAAATGGTGCTCCTTTTGCATGGGGTACTCAGTTGTACGCTGGAACTAAGATGTTCGACGAAACTCGCGGTATCGGTTTTGCACCTATTAATAATAATGTGTCAACTTCTTCTTTGAAGATTACTGATGACGGTTTGCGAATTGAGGATCCCCAGACTAATGGTGGATGGGAGCTTACGATTCATGAACTCGACGGTCTGGCTGCCGTTTACATGAGATATGAACCCATTGAAGGGAAGGAACCTGTCGTGAGATGTGAGTACAACAGGTGTATTCCTTGGGGACAAGATAAGCCTATCGACCATGTTGAGTATAACAAAGTCATTCAGGACTCTAATGAAAAAGTACAGGCTCATAGTGCTTTAATTATCTGGGACGAAGCCGGTGGAGAGGAAGGAAGAGGATGTACGAACGAGTTCAAAATATATTTGAATAATGTAATCCTTAAGAAGATTGCAACTTCAAAAGACCAGAAGAAGATTAGCAAGCCAGGTTATGCAACTGAGAGCCGTCGTCGTGACATCGATCACAGCTTAACTTCTTACTTTACGGGGCTCCCCATTGAAGCCTATACAGGATACTTGCCTGCAGAGGGGGATTACTCGAAAGTGGTATTCAAACGAATCGACAATGACGAGAATCATAAGGTGCTACCTGCTTCTACTGAAGGTGTAGGACAGTCAAATACAGGATGTATCTTATATAATAATGTGGAAATTGATGCAACAAACGGCAAAAGTACTGTTGATGGTCTTGATGGAGGTATTCATGTATTCGTTCCTGATATGCACGACACAGAAAAGACTGTCGACGTTAATGACGTGAATTCAGATGGTTCTAACCACAAGAATGTGTTACTGTCATTTAAACCCACGTTCAACTACTTTACCTTTGCAGATCAAGACAAAAATGATCCAGAGAATTACATCTACATGGAAGACGGAGGTGAACTGACATTCCTCCTTTCTGCCAAGAAATATGCATATGGAACAAATGGAGAGACTGTTACACCAGGTTATGATGTATATTTTGTACGAGTGGACCCGAATGCTAAAAGAAAGATACGTGTACAAAATGGAACAGATCAGTGGAATAACCCGACTTACGAAATAGTTACTGATAATGATAATCCAGGATATGCATATTTGACAAGGAATTGTGCTTATATAAGGGTACCGAAAGACAAAGTTAAGGAGCTGACTAGTGGTGGTTCAACAGGAAACGCTAAAGTAAGTTTCATCTTTGAGGATGAATTGTTCGGGGAGATCAACAACGGCATCGCCACAGGCATCAAAGATGCTACGCATCTAATTGGCAATGGACAATGGACAATGGATAATGCTGAATGGCGCACCATCGACGGTCAGAAACTCAATGGTATGCCTACCGCTAAGGGTCTGTATATCATGAACGGTAAAAAGGTGATGGTGAAGTAAGTAACGGTATAAATAAAAAGAAAGGTACAGAACAATGAAAAGACAATATTTACAGCCTGTTACCGAAACAGTGAACGTGAAGCTCTACGGCTCAATTCTACAGGATATTGAGATCGTCAATAATAGTCGTGATGTAACCGACGAGGGTCTGGGTAAGGAGAACAACATCACCTTCGAGGATGACTTCGGGGACATCTGGGGAGACGACTCGTCAAAGAAAGACTCCTACGATCTCTGGGGCGACAACTAAGGCTGCAAGCAGCGTTCAAGGGCAAAGCCCGTTCAAGAGCGCTGATGCGCGTTCAAGCTAATAACGAACACGGATTGCACAGATGCAACGGATAAAACAAGACAAATAGTAGTTTCTGCTATCTCTGCCATTTGGCTTCCCCTAAAGCGCCGACCGTTGGTTCTGCGGGACATAAAAATCCGTGAGATCCGAAAGATCCGTGGTCAGTAAAAAAGATTAATTGTTAAAGGTAAATGAATAGTTTTCATTTATAGTGTTAGTATTGAGAAAAGTAAATAGTTTTTCATGAGAAACGGGGGACGTCGTGAGACGCCTCCCGCTTTGTTTCTCTACCAATTAGACGAATTAGGACCAAGGTTGCTTTAGACCAAAGAACCAAAGGTCCAAAGAGGAGACTATTACTATTATTGAAATTTCTGATAATTATTCCAATTTCTTTTCCTCAACCACGGATCTACCGGATTCCACGGATAACTACGTATTTTGTCTAAGGACTTTATGGACTTTGAGGACAATTCTGCGAAACCAATCAGAACACACATGCCCATCCAAATTTCCGAACCAGTTCTTGTAACAAGTTATGGTCGCGAACCGGAATGGAAATGGTAATTGTCTCTCTTTGATTGTCACGATCGGCAACACTAACAGTATCGAGGTCGTATTGCGTCTGCATGTTCATCCATATATCCGCAGGTATGTTCAGTGCTTTCTCAAGTGCAACGGCCACATTAAGCGATACGCTACGCTTTCCATTAATGGTCTCGCTGAGTACCGACTGCTTTATACCCGTCATCTCAGCCAGTTGCTTCTGTGTCATACCTCGCTCTGCTAGTTCATCCTTAATCATTTCACCAGGATGAGTGGCCACGAATGGTGTTAATTCTTTCTTACTCATAATGCTTAGAAATCTCAATGATTAATGCGTTAACAACAATCCCATTTTCATCGGGAGAACTATGGAAGAGAAGACGATACTGGTCGTTTATCCATACTACGTCCACTCCTTTAAGATCACCTACCTTTTTTGAATAATGGAGCGACTTGATGAGAAACAAATCTTCTATTCGCCTGACCGCTCTAAGGTAGTTCACAACTTTCACATACTGCTTAACGATTTGCTTTGAAAGCTTTTTGTATTGCTTATCTTTCGTAACACCTGTGGTGTAAAGCTCTTCAAGTGCAGTATTCTCAAATGTTATATTCATAGATATTTTACTTAGATTGCGGTGCAAAGATAGTGATAATAATTGGAATAATTAGCATTTTTGCGAATTATTTATTCAAAATCAATAAAAACCAAATACAACTACTTTGTTCAGAGCCCACAGATTTCTGCCATTTCTGCAATATCTGCGGGACCTTATTAGCACGCTTCGCATGGAACCAACGGTCGGCGCTTTAGGGGAAGCCAAATTATACAAAATCTCATTCAAAATCTTACATAATTAATAATCCGTTCAATCCGAGTGATCCGTGTTCATGTATTTATGTGTGAGATTATTTCCGTGTTTCCGTTTATTTGTCCGTATCTTCTGTTGTGAATATAATTCGACCACGGATCTACCGGATTCAACGGATATATTCCTTAGTTCTTTGGTTCCTTGGTCTTCTTTTATCTGTAGTAATCGTAGATTTTCCCCTCTTTATTTGTTACTTTCATCTGAAAAGTGTATTTTTGCAACACAATAATAAAGATTGATAATAATATGGGTAAACTAATGCTATTTCTCTACTTCATCCTTTCTGTATTCCCAGCGGATGCCACAGAGAACAGAAGGCACATTCACGTAGTACGTCGAGGTAGTAAGAAATCACACCGTGGTGACACTGTTGCCAAAATATGGATTGAGGAGAACGGAAAGAAGAAAATAGATATTGCATGGTCGTTGCTATCAGCTGACGAAGACGCGGAACTCATTAAAGCTATTGACGAGAACTGGGATGAGCTGAACCGACTAATTGACGATGTTTTTGCCGGCAAAAAGATTAAGATAAAAAGGATTAAATAAGGAGGATATGATATGTGCAAATTCAAAGACACAAATTTAGGCATAAAGAAACTCGATTTCAATGTGAAACGAGGTGCTATGGCGGCCTACTTAACCGATGGTCGTGAGATAATTGTTCCTGTTTCTATGTTTCCAGACATTAAGAAACTCAGTAAAGCACAACGAGAGGAGTGGATGATCATGGACGATCAGTACTTTTCGTTCGAAGCACTCAGCAGAATTTACTCCGTTAAAGATCTGCTGAAGCTATAGTTACATCCTGTCTTTATTGTACAATTCTTGTATTAAGAACTTGAGCAGGATTAGAACATAAGGAGGTAAATGCCTCCTTATTTCATTTATAGCATTATTACAATTTCTGGCAATTATTCCAATTTCTTTTTCAACCACGGATTTATCAAATCCAACGGATACTAATATCTGGTCTAAGGACTCTATGGACTCCAAGGACTATCCGTTCAATCCGAGTCATCCGTGTTCAAATCTTCTTTGGATCGCCTGCGGCGAGACATCTAACAAAATCAGATTCAAAATCATACAAATTTCTGCCATTTCTGCAATATCTGCGGGACCTTATTAGCACGCTTCGCATGGAACCAACGGTCGGCGCTTTAGGGGAAGCCAAATTATACAAAATCTCATTCAAAATCTTACATAATTAATAATCCGTTCAATCCGAGTTCAGTTTATTTCTCTTACAAATCACTGAAAACACTTCAAATCGTGTAGTGGGAAGAAAAAAAGTTGCTCACATGAATGGTGTTTGAAAAAGATTTCTTATCTTTGCGTCGTAAAACGATTTCGAATATGACAAAAGACGATTGCATTAAGCTCCTGAAAAAGTATATGCACATACTTAAAGAAAAGTATGGCATTAAGTCTATGTCGCTATTCGGGTCTACTGCACGGGGGGAACAGAATGCCAACAGCGATATTGATTTGTTTGTTGACACTGAGACGGCTAATCCATTTCTTTTAATGGATGCCAAGGAGTTTCTTGAGGATGCAACAGGCACTCCTGTTGATATAGTTCGCAATCACCCGAACTTGAATCCACGCTTGAAAAAACGTATTCTAAAAGATGGAATCTTTATCTTCTGAGAATAAAAGTATTGCATTAGACATTCTCGAGGATATCCTATCGGCTATAGAGAGACTTGAGGAACGAACAAAAGAAGTACACTCCACTGAAGATTTCCTTTGTTCTTCATCTGGCATGGTTTTACTGGATGCAACATGCATGTTACTTATAGCCATCGGTGAAAGCTTAAAGAATCTAGACAAGACCACCAATGGATTACTTCTTCCAACATATCCTTCAATACCTTGGAAAAACATTAAAGGAATGAGGGACATTATAGCTCACCACTATTTTGATGTTGACGCATCCCAAATCCTTTGGATTCTTCAGAATGAGATTTCGCCGCTAAAGAAAGCCATTCTCTATTTTATCAAAGAGCTAAAATAAAACAACCACGGATCACCCGGATCAAACGGATAACTATATCTCTTGTCTAAGGACTCTATGGACTATAAGGATTATTCGTACAATCCGAGTAATCCGTGTTCAAGTATTTATGTGTGAGATTATTTCCGTTATTCTGATTCTTTTCCGATTCTTCCGATGTTGAAATAAAGCAGTTCAACGAACTGTCAATATTAATTCATTTTGTTCTTTTGTTCTTTTGTCTAAAAACTATTTGTTCTTATGTTATTATGTCTTTAATCCTTGGTTCTTTGGTCTTTATCCCTACCAAAACTGGATACATTTGTTCCTGTCCTGTCTTTTCACGCCCTCTTTAAGTATTTAATAATCAACCGTTTAACGAACGCCCAAATTGGAATACATTTGTTCCTTAACCTTCTACATTCCCCGCCTAAAATACAAATTTTTCGTCATTTCGTTCATTTTCTTTGTCTTTTGTATCAAAATGCGGTTGTGTGCGTATATCAAAAAGACAAAGTAACATAAAATAAATATGTATATTATAAATTGTCATAATTTTGCAGCCGAAAATTTCAGTCTAGCTAAATACTCGTGGTGAAAATAACGTTTCGTAAGCCAACTATTCAAGCGTATCGTAAACCAACGTTTTCGTTAAGCCAAATGAGCAAAATGATGTTTACATCGATTCTGCCATGGCGAGAAAAGGTGGGATGAAATCCAACCATCTGAAAGAGCTCAAGACAAGAATTAGAACGACAATCAAGACGACTCAAGACGACAACAACAGAGTTTAGTCTGCAGAACTTAGAAAACAATTAGTTTCAGCATTTCAAAGCCAATGAGCCATGCAAGTAGCTTGCAACTGGCCTTGGCGAGAAAAGGTGCACAAAAGTAAACTTATTATTTAAACTTATTATTAATTTATAAAAAAGAATTTATAACTCGATCAAACTAAAAAAACAGTACGGAAATGAAAAAGTATTTGCTTTTATTAGCGTTGGTATGTTTGCTGGGGAATAGGGCCCTGGCACAGACGAATTATCAGTATGTTGGAAGTATTAATTTCAACGGATTAACATGCCCTGATTACGGGTTGAATAACAATGTTGTGTGGGAGGGTGACGGTGACGAGAACGTAACTCTTATTTCTGCACAAGGGAGATCTTTAACTTTGCAAGTCGATGAGACTCGCCGAGTTTCATTACGCGTAGATCAAAAAAGCCCGTGGAATTTAGGAGAAAGCAACGAAATAACAATTAATGGTCAGAAGCAAGCTTATTTTCAATGTGGTCAAGGTAATTCATGGAAGTCAGTATATATTGATAACCTCAAACAAGGTGACAAAATCATACTTACCACTAATCCAGGAAAACAGTGCGCTATTTGGACAGACAATACAAGTTTGGGAAACCAACACCGCTTTACCACAACCACAGATGCCCCTTCGATAGAATTTACAGTAACGAGTGATGGCCCTGTTCAGATACAATGTACAGAGGAATATGCAGGTATCCACAAAATTGAATTATATGTAGATCCAGATTATGTAGTAGTTGAGCCTAAAGATCCATTCTTCAACTACGACCCAGGCTACGAAGTGTATGACTTCTTTGAGGTACGTGATGTAATTTTAGATAGAGAAAACAATGGTAGTATTTCCAATGGACCAACCGACAACACGGCACATACAGATTATAGTGTTTCAGATGCTGATTTCGAGTTAAACGGGAATAACGCACAGTATTTCACGTATAATAGTAATAACTTAACGCTGAACAATAGAATAGCTATTGATCAATCAGGTAGATGGCGTTTTACGCGAGGCTTGATAGTCCCAGAAGCTGCTACTGATGCTTATTTCAGTATTAGTAACCTGAAGAAGGGTGACAGAATTCAGATTTTCTACACAGGAGATGACCCAGTATTCGCCAGTCAGGCAGATGGCACTTATAATGGCTGTTCTGCTTTCTATGACACATGGAACGACGGAGACTTCAATCCCGATGAAGGAGATCATTATATACGACAAGATGAGACATCGCAGAAGGTAGAATATATCGCCAGTCTTGATCGAAACGAGGGTACTCTTGCCCGAGATGAGCAAGTAAGACCGACAACACTTCATACTAGTGCTGTATATGTGATTACGGAAGACGGGCACATGGATTTCCGACTTAACAACACTAATCCCTTAACGCGTATTGTAAAGGTATATATATGGAGTGACCACCAGGCAACAATGATAGATGACACCAGTGAGCGTGAATATCAATACACTTCACATTTTGATATCACAGGTGAGCTGCAGGCTAAGGAACACATCGTTCCCGGCGGCTTGGAGGTACGTATCGGTAACGAGGATAAGAGTCAGCACGCCATTGTGGTAGCATCAAAGGAAGGACCGGTATCATACGTCAATGCTGTAGATGGTTTCAAGCTTCCTGGTATCACCAAAAACAACAATCAGATTCAGATCAACTTCAACTTAGGTGGAAATAACAATGCCGACATCCCAACAACAGGTACTTTCTATAAATTCATACCCGAGGTGGATGGTACGATGAAGGTGAAGTTCACAGCTTACAGTATGTATTACTATCGCTATGATATTAACGGTAATGCCATCTACTACGATAATGGAAGAAATAATGATGGTAATAGTCCGTGGCTTGAATCGTTTGGCCGTGCCAACGAGCAAACTGTAAATAGGCTTTCTCCATATTATATTAAGGTTTCAAGTGATAATGGTACATCATTCTCTGATGCCCAAAATGTCACATGGGGTAGCGTTTCATCAGAATCTGGTAGTGGCGATGGAAATGAGAAAACCCTATTTACAAATCCTACTTCAAGCGACGTATTGTTGATTAGTGACATCGAGAATCTTGGCGGAACTGATACAGACAACATAACATTCTATTTCGAAAATGTTTCTGATAATAGTATTGGTGGTTTGGTAGATTCCAATTGGGGTAATAATTATAACTTCTCTCCCAACGGTCAAACAGGTACTATGCAGTTCTCCTTACCCCTTAGCCAGATAAGAAGCATTGCAAATGGTACTGGTGGCGTAAGGGCAAATGTATGGAATTCCACACTTAGTAAGATTACATTAACCACATCAGGCAGCTCAAGTTCAACATCAACCACCAGCTGGCTTGGAAACGGTGAAGATGGTGAGTTCGTACTCGAAGTGAAAGCCGGAAATATCTATTACCTGTATGGCGGTTGGACAACAGGAGCAAATGGCAATAACACCAATTACAACAATTTTAGTGGAGCATTTATTCGTGATATAAACGATAATAAACTTACGCCCCACGCTTGCGGTGTTGCCGAACTCTTCGATGTAGCTTTCACTCCTGGTAAGCAGATCTATCCGCTGGCCAAGTGGGTACCCAGTGGAACCCCGGAAGACCCCGATTTAGCAACTGTTGTAGGTTACCAAGAAACAGAACTTACCGTGAAGAAGATGTCTGGTAATATTACGGGATGTCATCCGTATATCTATGAGACGGAAGATGAAGAAGGTAATACGATCCATAAACTGGGTATCAAGGATGTTACGTTCAAAGATGGTGAGAACCCCGGTGGCGTTGTCCTGATTAAGTTTGGCACAAATGTTGGTGGAGAGATTAATTACTATAAAGTTGATCCAGTATATGCATTCACCGTAGCATACGATGCTAACTATCATTCTACATCCAATTATGCTGAGGAGGCAAGAGGTCATACATGGGACTTCTCGTCCAGTTCACTAAATGGCCTGAAATGGGAGGAGCCTACGCAAGATAACGTACCCAAGCTTCAGACAGTGGATGGTAAACAAATATTTGTCAATGATGACAATCAAAACTTTGCAGTGCCTCAAGATTTCGGCACCTATTTCAATAATTATTTTGGTAACGGAGAAGAATCTGGTGTAAACGACGAGTCTTTCCTCTACGAAGAAATGGACTATGTTGACAATGGTGTCAATCGTTCAGACTGGATGTTCAACTACCGTCTGCAAAAGAACCGCGTGAATTACGACCCGCGTTTCCTGAACAAATACGACATGGAAGGCGATAACGCCGACATGATTTGGGACACAGAGGGTATCATTATCAAGGCACATTCAAATACAAGTTGTATTTTCAATGAATTTGGAACTGGTGACATCCATCAGTCAGAAACAGATCCCGACCGCTATGTAGGTATTCTTTCTGGTGGTAGCTTCCTCATCCCACATCTGAAAAAAGACGACCGCGTGATTATATACATGGGTAGTGGTACTAGTCCTGATGAATATGATATTGAAGATATGAAGTTCAACATCACCAATGCCCGCGATGCTGAATATAGAGTAATTGATCCGGAAGACGTTTACTTGGCAGGTGGTTCTCTATGGAACAGTGCCAATAATGACAACAACTACCGTGGTTGCTACCACTTCTTCGCCAAAGCAGATGGCGACATGGAGTTTAAACTGGATGGCACTAACTCTGTCTGCAAACTTTACAAGATCCAGATCTACCACGGTGACCGCATCAACACCAATGAGATCAAGGGTGCAACTGAAAACGACAAGTTCCTCCTGTGGAGCAGGGATAATGACCCCAACGACGGTACAGGTAAAGACATCGGCCCCACATACAACTGGACACTGAACTACTTCGGCAAGGACCAGAAACTCGCTGACGGAACCGATGGAGTGAAAAACGGAATCGTTGTGATTAAAGATATCCCTATTAAGAGCGGAGCCAGCATTGACCTCGATGGTAATGGTTTCAGTACTGAGACCGATCCCACTAAAGCCACATACAACACCTTCACCTATCAGCATGACTATGGTCAGATCGGTACATTCCGTATGCGTGGCAAGGATATGGAGAAGAACATGAAGTACGTGGCTGACTACGGTGACCATAACGTAACCGTCGCCTACCAGCAGACAATGAAGTATCCATACACTTGGGACTTCATGGATATGATTGGCTATAGTGTTTCTCACTTCTCTACAGAAGATGCCATTGGTATCGGATCTGCCTTTACAAGTAACAAGCCAGACTGGTTTGTCAGCGATGATGATTGGAATCTATCTTATGAGAAGAGTTCAACAGACCTCTCTCTCTGGGAAAAACTTTCCGGTAACAATCCCGCCTACGACCTGCGCCTGAACAGTCAGAAAGAACAAGGGGATGGTGATCTGAAGGAGAAAGATAATATTTTTGAGACGGCCAAGAGCATCGACGGTAACCAGGTATGGGCAAACGGAGCAGTGGTTCCCGAAACAAAGGGTCTGTGGTTCTACTCATATAATAACAACCAGAACAATGGTAAATGGGGTATTAACAGCGACGGTATGGATTTTGGCGGAACCAGTAAAGATGTTCTGAAG
>JAGCDO010000052.1 GCA_017651265.1 Prevotella sp.
CTGATCTTCCTCAACGGACACCACCTGAAGGAATGTATCTACCAGTATATCGAACTGTGGAAAGAGGATCTGGGCGATGACTATGAGACGTTTAAGCAGTGGTTCACCAAGTACAACTACGTTTGCGCCACCTTGGTTGACCGTATCGTACCGGGCTTCCCACGTAAGGAAATAGCTGATATTCAGCAGAAAATAGGATACAAAGACGACCTGGTGGTACAGGCCGAGGCCTTCCATCTCTGGGTGATTGAGAAGCCTGAGAACATGAGTATCGAGGTTTTGCGCGAGGAGTTCCCAGCCGAGAAAGCGGGTCTGCATGTGCTCATCGCCGAGAGCGAGAAACCATATCATGAACGAAAGGTGACCTTGCTGAACGGTCCGCATACCGTGCTCTCCCCTGTTGCCTTCCTCTCGGGCGTAGATATCGTCAGGGATGCCTGCAACCACGAGGTGATAGGCAAGTATATTCATAAGGTGCAGTTCGAGGAACTGATGGAAACACTGAACCTGCCCATGGATGAACTGCGCCGCTTTGCCGGTGATGTTCTGGAGCGATTCAACAACCCGTATGTGGATCATCAGGTGACGAGCATCATGTTAAATTCTTTCCCCAAATTCCAGGCTCGCGATTTACCCGGAGTGAAGACCTATCTGGAGCGCAAGGGAACACTGCCCAGCGGACTGGTTTTCGGCTTAGCGGCTATCATTATATACTACAAAGGTGGCAAGCGAAGCGACGGAATAGAGATCATTCCCAACGACGACCCGAAGATTATGAATCTCTTGAAGGTATTATGGGAAACGGGTGATACGCAAAAAGTTACCGATGGTGTTCTTAGCGCAGAATTCATTTGGGGAGAGGATCTCCATCAAGTAAAAGGACTCGCAGATTTGGTAAAGAAATATCTTGACTTAATCCTGGAAAAAGGAATGCTCGAAGCTGTAAAAACTATTCTTTAAATAATCCTTTTTAACAACAACTTATTATGAAAAAATTACTATTACCGATCCTGCTCTTTGCAGCCATGTCTGTAAACGCAGCAGAAAACCCCGTGTTAACCATCGAAGGTGGTCAGGTACAAGGCGTATTCGCCGACGATCATCCTGACGTGTATGTCTATCGTGGCATTCCGTATGCTGCTCCTCCTATTCGCGAGAACCGTTGGAAAGCTCCGCAGCCCGTTGTGCCCTGGAAGGGTGTGAAGATCTGCGACACCTTCGGTCGTCCGAGCTATCAGGCCATCCAGTACCCTGGTGGTTACTACACCGAGTGGGGCTATGGTAAGGAGGCTGCCTTCAGTGAGGACTGTCTGTATCTGAACGTATGGACAAAGGCTCCTGGACAGGTTGGCAAGAAACTGCCTGTAGCTTTGTGGATTCACGGTGGTGGCTATCGTGAAGGTTTCGGCTCTGAGCCCGAGTTCGACGGTCAGGAATGGGGCGCTAAGGATGTAGTGCTCGTATCCATCAACTACCGTCTGGGTATCTTCGGTTTCCTCACCCACCCCTTGCTGGCAGAGGAGAATCCGAACCATGTATCTGGTAACTACGGTATTCTCGACCAGATCGAGGCTTTGAAGTGGATCAAGAAGAACATCGCACAGTTCGGTGGCGATCCTAACAACGTAACCATCTTCGGACAGAGTGCCGGTGGCGGTAGCGTGCGTACCCTATGTGAGTCTCCCCTGGCTCGTGGCTTGTTCCACAAGGCTGTCATCATGAGTGCTCAGGGTCTGAGCATCCCCAACCCCAACGGTGGTGGAATGATGGGTGGCCGCTACGGCGGTGGTTCCATTGAGGATGCTGCTAACAATGCCAAGAAGATGTTCGACTGGGCTGGTATGACCGATCTGCAGAAGATGCGTCAGGCTTCTACCGAGACTGTCTTTGCACTGCCTACTATCTATGCACAGGCTAACAGCAGCGGACAGCAGCAGGGTGGCTTTGGTATGATGCGTATGGGCATGGGCTATATGCCGATGATCGACGGTTATGTAAGCGTGAAGAGCTTTGATGATGCTACCCGCGAGGGTACGTTGGCCGACGTTCCTTATATGATTGGCTACACCCTGAACGATATGGGTAATATGGCTCCTAACATTGCCGAGTTCTGTAAGGTTCGCGCTGAGAAGGGCGGTAAGGCTTGGGCTTACGAGTTCGCTCGTCCGCTTCCCGATGATGGTTCTCATCCTGAGGTAACACAGCGTCTGCGTGGTGCTTTCCACTCTTCCGACCTCTGGTTCGTATTCAAGAGTCTGAAGCACTGCTGGCGTCCTTGGACCAAGGGCGACTGGGATCTCTCTGAGAAGATGCTTACTGCATGGACCAACTTCGCCAAGTACAGCGATCCTAACGGACCGAAGGGTGGCGAATGGAAACCTTGCACAGAGAAGAACCCGAATTTCATGGTGTTCAAGCTGAACGACAAGGATGCAGAAGCTTCCTTCTTCGGTCAGCCCGAGACTGCTCCTCAGCAGGGCTTCGGTGGCTTCCCCGGTGGCTTCGGTGGCGCTCCTGGCGGACCAGGTGCCAGACCAGCTGCTCCCAACAGACAGTAAAACATCAAACGCATATCATAAAAGGTCTTCCAAGCGGGAGACCTTTTTATTTTATGTAATAAGTTAAAATATGCTTATTCGTAATTAAATCGGTGTTATTTTACTAATTTTGCACTCAAAATAGCGAATATGAAGAAACTAATGATAGCCATCATGCTCTGTCTGCCGATGGCAGGTATGGCACAAAACCAATGGGAGCGTCCTGATATTCAGGAGAAAAAAGCGGTTAAGACGGAAAAGGAGGTTACGACGGAAGATCCGAAATACCTTGAAGGTGCCGTTCCCGTAGTGAACGGTGAGGTGTGCTGGACACTCGACCTGTCGGTGCCTGGTAAGAATGCGCAGCAGATCTACGATATCGTGCTGAACTATCTGGCCGATCTTGTCAAGCAGGAGAACCAGCTGGAGGGCAGCAGCGTATCGTTGGTGAACAAGAGTGAACATAAGATTGCTGCGTCCATCAAGGAATGGCTGGTGTTCAAGAACCAGTTCCTGTCGCTCGACCGTGCGAAGCTTTTCTTCAACCTGATTGTGGAGTGCTCGGACAATCATCTGAAAGCGGATTTGCGACGGATTAACTACCTGTATGAGGAGGACCGCGATGGAGGAGGCAGTCATTACAGGGCAGAGGAATGGATTACCGACGAGTATGCGCTGAACAAGAAAAAGACCAAGTTCTACAAGGCGCAGGGCAAGTTCCGCAAGAAGACAATCGACCGCAAGGACGAGTTGTTTGAGGCTATCAAGAACGTTCTTCAATAAATTGATAAACAATGCGTTACCGTTCACGATTCGACGAAGACGAGAAGCAGGACAAATACCTGATGCTAAGACAGATTCTGAACATTATCTTTATGTTGGGAGCTGTTGTTGGTGTACTGTTGTACTTCTATCAGAACAAGACCATTGGTACGATAGTGATTGTCGTGGCCATGCTCTTCAAGATGGTAGAATGTGTGTTCCGTCTGCTGAAATAACATGAAGAGAGTTTTCATCACCCTATTGTCTGTTGTCTGCCTCGTATCTACGATGCAGGCTCAACAGGATTTCAACCAGATCAACGATCGTGGTGAAATAACTCCGGCAGATGACTGGAAGTCATCGCACAAGAAAGACACGACGAAACACGACAAGGAGATTCCTATTGGTATGAAGGTATGGACCGTTGATGAACGGTTCGGCGACCGTACTGCTGCCATCCCTGATACCATTCCCCACATGTATATGAACTCGGTGTTCACTACTGGCCGCCGCGGAGAGTTCAACACAACAGGAAACCTTGGTGCACCACGCATCAACAGAATCTTCATCGACAGAAGTCTACCGGAACAGTTTATGTTTACACAGCCGTATGACTTCTTCATTACGCCCGTTGACAAGTTCCATTTCACCAACACCCTCTCCCCTATTACCAATGTGTCGTACGACGAATGCGGTGATAAGAACGTGGGCGAGGATCACCTCAAGGCATTGTTTGCCGTGAATGCTGGTAAGAAGACGGGATTGGGATTCAAGTTCGACTATATCTACGGACGGGGTTACTACCAGAACCAGAGCACCGCCCACTTCAACTATACGATGTATGCATCGCACATGGGCGACCGCTATCAGGCGCACTTGCTGCTCTCTACCAACCATGAGAAGGTGGCGGAGAATGGCGGTATCACGAACGATGATTACGTGTCGCACCCCGAGATCTTCAGGGAGTCGTTCAGAACGGATGAAATCCCCACCGTACTGAATCAGAACTGGAACCGTAACGACAACCAGCATATCTTCCTCACGCACCGCTACAACATCGGTTTCAACCGGAAGGTACCCATGACTGAGGAGGAGATCAAGGCCAAGAAGTTCGCTATGGAGGCCGAGAAGGAGAAGGCTGAGCGCGAGGCCAAGGAGAAAGAGCGAAAGAAGGCCATGAAGGAAGGAAGACAGTATGATGAGGACGCTGTGCAGAACACTTATGCCGGCCGACCCGATGATGCGAAGATTGCCGGGGATGAGCCTGCTGGCGATGCAGATGCTGCCTCCGATCGTATTGCCGTGACCAAGCAGATGGCAGACAGTCTGCTTGCTGCCAACAAGAAAGCTGCCGAGGACACTTCATGGCTGAAGAACGAGTTCGTGCCCGTGACCAGTCTGATACATACCTTGAAGGTGGATAACTACCGACGCATCTACCAGGCATATGCCACCCCATCGGCCTATTACCTCAACACTTATCTGAACAATCAGGAATTGCAGGGCGACAGTATCTTCGACAAGATGCGCCACTATGATATCAAGAACACCCTCGCCCTCTCATTGCTCGAAGGGTTTAACAAATGGGCAAAGGCTGGATTGAAGGCGTTCATCACTTCCGACCTGCGTAACTTCTCCATGCCAGACACTTGTTTGTCGGGCTACCGTTCATTCCGAGAGCACAACCTGAGTTTCGGCGGACAGATCAGTAAGACCGAAGGTACATTGCTTCATTATACGGCTACCTTGGAGACATGGATCACCGGGGAAGATGCAGGACAGCTGAAATTCGACGGCTCGGCCGACCTGAACTTCAAGCTTTTCGGCGACACGGTACAACTGGCGGCAAGGGGTTATTTCTACCAACTGCAGCCTACGTTCTACCAACGGAACTACCACGCCAAGCATCTGTGGTGGGACAACGACGGAGAGCGCGGACTTAAACTCTCGAAGGAGATCCGTACCCGTATTGAAGGTCTGTTCACCTACCAAAAGACACGTACGAGTGTAAGGGTGGCCGTTGATGACCTGAAAGACCATATCTACTTTGCGCAGCAATATACGATGGTTGGAGAGAACCGCACAGCCAACACCGTGAGCGTGAAGCAGAATTCTGGCAACATCAGTCTGCTTACCGTGCAAGTAGGGCAAGACTTTACCTTTGGTCCCCTTAACTGGGAGAGTCAGGTGACCTGGCAGAATAGCAGTAACAACGAAGTATTACCCGTGCCCGACTTCAATATCTACAGTAACCTGTACCTGCATTTCAAGATTGCAAGGGTACTGAAAGTGGATCTGGGAGCAGACGTCCGATATTTCACCAAATACTACGTTCCTGACTATAGTCCGATGCTTGCTCAGTTTACAGTACAGGACAATGGTGAGAACAACGTGGAACTGGGTAACTACCCCATCGTGAACGTTTATGCCAACATGCACTTGAAGCATACGCGCTTCTTCCTGATGATGAGTCATGTAAACGCAGGCGACGGTGGTAACCGCTTCTTCGTACCCCACTACCCCATGAATGGAATGATACTCAGGTTCGGTGTTTCGTGGAATTTCTTCAATTAATCAACCTTTTCCTTTGTGATTATCACAAAATATCGTAATTTTGCACCGAATTAGAAATATCAAGATAAAATGCCTCAAATATCAGTACGCGGAATAGAGATGCCAGAGAGTCCGATCAGGAAGCTCGCACCACTGGCAGTCGCCGCAAAGAAACGCGGTACCAAAGTGTATCATCTCAATATCGGTCAGCCTGACCTTCCTACTCCGCAGGTAGCCCTCGACGCGATCAAGAATGTTGACCGCAAGGTTTTGGAGTATTCACCTTCGCAGGGTTATGCCAGCTATCGTGAGAAGTTGGTTGACTACTATGCCAAGTACGATATTCATGTAACGGCGGATGATATCATCATCACCTGCGGCGGATCAGAGGCAGTGCTCTTCGCATTCATGTCGTGTCTGAACCCCGGGGACGAGATTATCGTTCCGGAACCTGCATACGCCAACTACATGGCGTTCGCCATTTCTGCAGGTGCCAAGATCCGTACCATCGCTACCACGATTGAGGAGGGCTTCTCCTTACCCAAGGTGGAGAAGTTCGAGGAACTGATCAACGACCGCACCCGCGCCATCTTGATTTGCAATCCCAATAATCCGACCGGTTATCTCTACACAAGACGGGAGATGAACCAGATACGCGACTTGGTGAAGAAATACGATTTGTATCTCTTCTCCGATGAGGTATATCGGGAATATATCTATACGGGCTCCCCGTACATCAGTGCCTGTCATCTGGAAGGCATTGAGCAGAACGTGGTGCTCATCGACTCTGTTTCCAAACGCTACAGTGAATGCGGTATCCGCATCGGCGCGCTCATCACGAAGAACAAGGAGATCAGACAGGCTGTGATGAAGTTCTGTCAGGCTCGTCTCTCCCCGCCACTCATTGGACAGCTCATCGCCGAGGCTTCTCTCGACACGCCTGAGGAGTATCTCAGGGAGGTGTACGACGAGTTTGTGGAACGCAGGAAATGTCTGATCGACGGACTGAACCGTATTCCCGGTGTTTATTCGCCTATCCCCATGGGAGCGTTCTATACCGTGGCGAAGCTGCCGGTTGACGACAGCGAGAAGTTCTGTCGCTGGTGCTTGGAATCGTTCAACTATGAGGGAGAGACCGTGATGATGGCTCCTGCCAGCGGTTTCTACACTACTCCTGGCGCTGGTTACAACCAGGTGCGCATCGCCTATGTGCTGAAGAAAGAAGACCTGAACCGTGCGCTCTTCATTCTTCGCAAGGCCCTTGAGGCTTATCCTGGGAGAGAGGAAAACGTCTGAACATGAATTTCCCCCTATACATTGCCCGGAAGATCTATAACGACCAAGGCGACAAACGGAAAGTGAGTCGCCCGGTGATTCGTATTGCTACCCTTGGCGTGGCAATAGGACTGGCCGTGATGCTGATCTCCGTCAGTGTAGTACTGGGCTTCAAGCATACCATCAGGGATAAGGTCATCGGCTTCGGCAGTCATATCACCGTAGGCGACTTCCTGACCATTCAGGGTAGCGACCAATACCCTATCGAGATGGGCGACAGTATGATGAACGTGCTGAAAAGCATCAAGGGGGTTGACAAGGTACAGCGCTTCGCCATGAAACAGGGTATCCTGAAGACTGATTCCGATTTCTTAGGAGTGATGTTCAAGGGTATTGCCGAAGAGTATGACACGACCTTCCTACATAATAATATGGTAGAAGGAACTATCCCTGCCTTCAGTAGTGAGGCCAGTAAGCAGCAGATTGTCATCTCGAAGATGATTGCCGACCAGCTTCATCTGCATGCAGGCGACCGTCTCTTTGCGTATTTCTTCAGTAACAACGGGGTGCGTCCACGCAAATACACCATCACGGGTATCTACCAGACAAACCTGTCGATGTTCGATAAGGTGATTTGCTATACCGACCTGTATTCGGCCGTGAAACTGAATGGTTGGGAGAGTGATCAGACCAGCGGAGCGGAGCTCACCGTCAAGGACTTCAACAAACTCGATGACGTGGCGGATATCCTCACTCATCGCGTGAACCGTTCTTCTGACAAATATGGTGAGACCTACTCGTCGGCTACCATCCAGCAGAACTATCCGCAGATCTTTTCGTGGCTCGACTTGCTCGACCTGAACGTATGGATTATCCTGACGCTGATGGTTTGCGTGGCTGGATTCACCATGATCAGCGGTTTGCTGATCATCATCCTCGAGCGTACCAACATGATCGGTGTACTGAAGGCGTTGGGTGCCAGGAACAAGACCGTACGTCATACCTTCCTTTGGTTTGCAGTGTTCATTATCGGGAAAGGACTGCTGATTGGTAACATCATCGGACTCGGACTGATTCTACTTCAGAAATACACAGGACTCATTCATCTGGATCCTGCCACTTACTATGTGAGCACCGTTCCCGTGGAAGTGAACATCCCCATTATTCTGCTCATCAATATTGCCACCTTATTGGTAAGTGTCTTCGTACTTATCGCACCCAGTTATTTGATCTCGCATATCCATCCGGCTAAGTCGATGAGATACGAATAGAGATGTGAGAAATCGCAAAATTTGGTAAGTAAGGGGCAAAAGTGAGAAGTTTCATCAAAAAGGTGTAGTTTTATATAAATTATTGCACAAAAATTTTGGAAATGTGCAGATAAAGCATTACCTTTGCACAATAATTTGAAAATTGTGCAATGGAATCAATACCCAGCTTTAATTCTTACATTGAGCAATCGATTATCAAGAATTGGGATCAGGATGCCCTGACCGACTATAAAGGGGCGACCTTACAATATAAAGATGTGGCCAGAAAGATTGAGAAGATGCATATTCTTTTCGAGAATTGTGGCGTTAAACCAGGTGACAAGATCGCCCTATGCGGTCGTAACTGTGCCCATTGGGCCGTATCTTTCCTCGCCGTACTGTCGTACGGTGCCGTAGCAGTCCCCATCCTTCATGAGTTCAATGCCGAACAGATCCATAACATCGTTAACCACAGCGAGTCAAAGCTCTTGTTCGTTGGTGATGTAGTGGCAACGATCATTGACGAGAAGGAGATGCCCAACCTGGAAGGAATCGTGTATATCCCCGATTTCTCTCTCGTGGTTTCCAGAACCGAATCGCTGACCTATGCACGAGAGCATTTAAACGCGATGTTCGGACAGAAGTACCCGAAGTTCTTCAGAAAAGAGCATGTACACTACCATGTGGATCAGGCAGAAGAACTGGCGTTGATCAACTACACCAGCGGTACAACCGGTTTTTCAAAGGGAGTGATGCTCCCCTACCGTGCCCTTTGGGGAAATCTGGACTTTTGTCTGAGACGACTGGGAATACATATCAAGCCCAACTCGAACATGCTCGGCATCTTGCCGATGGCGCACATGTACGGTCTGGCCATCGAGTTTATCTTCGGCTTCGTCAACGGCTGTCATATCTTCTACCTGACTCGCCTGCCGAGTCCTGCTATCATCGCACAGGCTTTTGCCGATGTGAAACCGGCAGTGGTTATTTCAGTACCGTTGGTCATTGAGAAGATCATGCGCAAACGGGTGTTCCCCAAGATTCAGAGTAACGCCGTTAGACTGCTCCTCAATATGCCGGTGGTGAACAAGAAAGTGAAGCAGCGTATCTGCGAGCAGGTGTATCAGGCCTTCGGCGGACAGGCATATGAGGTGATTGTGGGCGGTGCTGCCTTGAACCAGGAGGTGGAGAAGTTCCTGTACGACATCGACTTCCCGCTGACGGTGGGTTATGGCGCTACGGAATGTGCGCCACTGATTTCATACAGCGACTATCACGATTTCGTCCCTGGCTCTTGCGGAACTGCGGTTGACCATATGGAGATCAAGATCAACAGTCGTGACCAGCAGAACGAGCTGGGTGAGATCCTCACCCGTGGTACGAACGTGATGCTGGGTTACTACAAGAACGAGGAGGCCACACGACAGGTGCTCGATGAGGAAGGATGGTATCATACCGGTGATCAGGGCATTTTGAGCAGCGACGGACATCTGTTCATTAAGGGACGTATCAAGAACATGCTGTTAGGTGCCAACGGACAGAATATTTACCCGGAAGAGATTGAAGACAAGCTCAGCTCTATGGCGCTGGTGTCAGAGTGTATCATCGTTCAGCGTGGGGAGAAACTTGTGGCTTTGGTTCATCCAGACAGTGACGAGGCTGAGAGCATGGACTTCTCCAGTGAGGATGTCACGACCATCATGGAGCAGAACAGACAGGAGCTTAACAATGTATTGCCTGCCTATTGCAAGATCTCAGCCATTGAGATCCAAGAAGAGGAGTTCGCCAAGACTCCTAAGAAGAGCATCAAACGATACCTGTATCAATAAAGTCAGCTAAAACAACTCAGAATCTTAAAAAGCGGATCGTATGCAAATACCAAGTTTTAAAGCTATAATCCAGAAAAGCATCATCGATAACTGGGATCGTGATGCACTCACAGACTATAAGGGAGCAACCCTACAATACCATGATGTGGCGCGGAAGATTGAGAAGTTGCATATCATGTTCGAGAATAGCGGTGTAGTCAAGGGCGACAAGATTGCCCTGTGCGGACGGAACAGTGCCAACTGGGCCGTTGCCTTCCTTGCTACAATTACATACGGTGCCGTAGCTGTACCGATCCTGCATGAGTTTACTGCCGATCAGGTTCACAATATCGTTAATCATAGTGAAGCAAAACTGCTGTTCGTGGGTGATGTGGTGGCTACAACCATTGATGCCACCAAGATGCCTCATGTGGAGGGAATTATCTATATACCCGACTACAGTATCGTGGTTTCCAGGACCGATAAGCTGACCTATGCCCGTGAGCACTTGAATGAGATGTTCGGAAAGAAATACCCGAAGTATTTCAGAAAGGAACATGTAAACTACTGTCTTGACGAGGATCCAAATGAACTGGCTCTCATCAACTACACCAGTGGTACGACGGGTTTCTCAAAGGGTGTGATGATTCCGTTCCGTGCCATGTGGAGCAATTACGACTTCGCGGAACAGGTGTTGGGTAAGGCTATTAAGAAAGGTGACAACACCATCAGTATCCTGCCCATGGCGCACATGTATGGTATGGCGTTCGAGTTCGTCTTTGAATTCCTGCACGGCTGTCATATCTTCTACCTGACACGTGTGCCCTCTCCTGCCATCATCGCCCAGGCATTTGCCGACATCCGACCTGCTATCATCATTGCTGTTCCTCTCATCATCGAGAAGATCATCAGGAAGAAGGTGTTCCCGAAGATTCAGAACAACAGGATGCGCCTGCTGCTGAACATGCCGGTTGTTAGTAAAAAGGTACGCGAGAAGATATGCGATCAGGTGGTGAATGCCTTCGGTGGGAACTTCGAGGAAGTGATCATCGGTGGTGCAGCCTTCAATCAGGAGGTGGAACAGTTCCTGCACCGCATAGAGTTCCCATATACCGTAGGTTATGGAGCCACTGAATGCGCACCGATTATCTGCTATGAGGACTGGCACAACTTCGTGCCTGGATCATGTGGAAAGGCGGTAGTTCACATGGAAGTGAAGATTGACAGTCATGACCCGGAGAATGTTCCAGGTGAGATTCTTGCCCGCGGACTCAATGTGATGCTGGGTTACTACAAGAACGAGGAGGCCACTGCACAGACGCTCGACAGCGAGGGCTGGTACCATACAGGCGATCTGGGTACGATGGACAGTGAAGGAAACGTGTTTATCAAGGGCCGCTCGAAGAATATGCTGCTTAGCGCCAACGGACAGAATATCTATCCTGAGGAGATCGAGGACAAGTTGAATTCCATGGCCATGGTGGTGGAGAGCATCGTGATCCAGAAAGAAGACAAGCTGATAGGACTGGTGTACCCCGACTTCGACGAAGCCAAGAACCTCGGTCTGAGTCATGACGATCTGGTGAAGATCATGGAGCAGAACAAGCAGGAACTCAATACTGCCCTTCCCGCCTATTGCAAACTCTCTGCCATCCGCATTCACGAGGAGGAGTTTGCCAAGACACCGAAGAAGAGTATCAAGCGTTACCTGTATCAGGAGTAATCCCTAACGAATAGTTTCTCCTTTTCAACTAGTCGAGTAAGACAGTACTTCTTACACGACTCAAGGTTTCGGGTGTCATCTGCAGGTAGCTGGCGATGAACAACAAGGGAGCCCTGAGGGCAATCTGCGGAGAGATCTTGCACATCCTGCGGTAACGGTTCTCAGCACTCTCAAAACGCACGAGGTCGGCATGTACCTGTGAGACAATCAGTGATTCCTCCAAAATCTTTCTATACAGAATCTGGATGTTGACATTGTGCAACGCCACCTCTTCCAGTCTTTTCTTGGGCAGCTCATAGACAATGGTTGGTTCAATGGCTTCAATCTGCTGAACGGAGGGAACCTCCTTGAACAGACTCTCGATAGACATCATAATACTACCCTCAACGGCAAGGTATTCCGTTACCTCCTTACCGTTTTTCAGGTAGAACTGCCGGAGCAATCCTTTATCGATATAGATAATACTGGTACAAATTTCCCCTTCCGACAGCACCATCTCACCCTTGGCGTATTTCCTCGGGATCAAGACGCTCTCAAGAATGTCCAGTTCATCGTGCGTCATCGTACTGTATTTGCGTGCCAATTCACGCGCCACATCTCGTGTTGTGTTTGACATTTCTCTCATTATATCCTCCTTTAGGATTATTAGTTTACATTAGTCAAGTTTCAGAACGGCGAGGAAGGCTTTCTGTGGAACCTCCACATTACCGATCTGCTTCATACGTTTCTTTCCTTTCTTCTGTTTCTCCAGCAGCTTACGCTTACGACTCACATCACCGCCGTAGCACTTGGCCGTTACGTCTTTACGCACCTGCTTAACGGTTTCGCGGGCAATGATCTTCGCACCGATGGCTGCCTGAATGGCAATGTCGAACTGCTGTCGTGGAATCAGTTCCTTCAGCTTCTCACACATCCTTCTTCCAAACGCCACGGCATTATCGGCATGTGTGAGCGTTGACAACGCATCAACCGGTTCACCGTTGAGCAGGATATCCAGCTTGATGAGTCGTGAAGGTCTGTAGCTGTCGATATGGTAGTCGAACGACGCATATCCCTTGGAGATGCTCTTCAACTTATCGTAGAAGTCGATTACGATCTCTCCCAACGGCAGCATGAAATGCAATTCGATACGGTTACCGCTCACATATTCCTGATTGATCAGTTCACCACGTTTGTCAAGACAGAGCTTCATGATCGGTCCGATATACGTACTTGCGGTGATGATACTGGCTCGAATATACGGTTCTTCGATATGATCGATCATGGTCTGGTCGGGTAGTCCTGAAGGATTATGCACCTCCTTGCTCCCACCCTGCTTGTCATATACCATATACGACACGTTCGGCACTGTCGTAATCACATCCATGTCAAACTCGCGGTCGAGTCGTTCCTGTATAATCTCCATGTGCAGGAGTCCGAGGAATCCACAACGGAAACCAAATCCCAATGCCACTGACGACTCCGGTGAGAAGGTCAGAGAGGCATCATTCAGTTGCAACTTCTCCAGCGACGCACGCAGGTTCTCGTAGTCGGTAGGATCAATGGGATAGACACCGGCGAACACCATGGGCTTCACTTCCTGGAAACCTTCGATGGCCTTCTGACAAGGACGGGCTATATGGGTAATCGTATCACCCACCTTCACCTCCTTCGAGTCCTTGATACCACTGATGATATAGCCCACATCACCTGTACTGAGCTGCTGACGGGGTATCATATCCATCTTCAAAACGCCTACTTCATCCGCATCATATTCCATTCCCGTATTGAAGAACTTCACCTTGTCACCTTTGCGAATGGAACCGTTCTCAATCTTGAAATAGGCAATGATGCCGCGGAAGGAGTTGAACACAGAGTCGAAGATCAGTGCCTGCAATGGTGCTTCGGGATCGCCCTTGGGACAAGGGATTCGCTCCACCACAGCATTCAGCACGTCCTCCACGCCTTCTCCGGTTTTACCGCTTGCGCGGATAATATCTTTACGGTCGCACCCGATCAGTTCTACGATCTCATCCTCCACCTCATCGGGCATAGCGCTGGGCATGTCTATCTTGTTGATGACGGGAATGATCTCCAGGTCATGATCTATGGCCATGTACAGGTTAGAGATGGTCTGCGCCTGTACTCCCTGAGTAGCATCCACCACGAGCAGTGCTCCTTCGCAGGCAGCAATGCTTCGCGAAACCTCATACGAGAAGTCAACATGCCCCGGAGTGTCGATCAGGTTCAGTACATACCTACCCTTCTCAACCCCCTTGTCGCCACCGGGATAGTCATATTCCATCTGAATAGCATGACTCTTGATGGTAATGCCTCGTTCTTTCTCCAAATCCATATCATCCAGCATCTGTCCCTCCGTAATCTGGATCGTCTTGGTATATTCCAACAAGCGGTCGGCCAAGGTAGATTTACCATGGTCAATATGCGCGATGATACAGAAATTCCTTATATGTTGCATCAATTGTTTTGTCTGAATTCGAGTACAAAGGTACAAAATATTCTTCAAAGATTTTCACTTTCAATAGAAAAATGTAGTTGAAAGTGGTTTTCACTTACAACTGATTATTTTTTTTAGGAATTTGTTGTCTATTCGGAATATTCTTACTACTTTTGCATCCGAATTAAATCGAGCAACCAACCCTCATCCGTTAGAGGGCGCTCAAACTTATTAAATCAGAAATGAAAGTTTTGAAATTTGGCGGAACGTCCGTAGGTTCCGTGAAAAGCATTTTGAGCTTAAAGAGAATTGTAGAGGCAGAGGCTCGGACGCAACCTGTCGTAGTAGTAGTAAGCGCATTAGACGGCATCACCGACGAGTTGATAGCGACCTCCAAGATTGCCCTCCAAGGTGACGAACGGTGGAAAGACAATTTCGATGCGATGGTCACACGCCATCATCAGATGATCGACACCATCATCACCGACAACAAAAAACGCGTAGATTTATTTAATAAGGTGGATGCCCTCTTCGAACAGTTGAGGAGTATCTATTATGGTGTGTTCCTGATTCACGACCTGAGTGGTAAGACACTGGATGCTATTGTGAGCTATGGTGAACGACTGAGTTCAAACATCGTGGCCTCACTGGTTAAGAACGGTGTGCGCATGAATGCCCGCGACTTTATCCGCACGGAGAAGAAGAACGGTAAGCATACACTCGATGCAGACCTCACCGTGAAGCTGGTGAAGGAAGCATTCAGTCAGGTAGACACAACACCCAATAATAAAGCGGTTTACGTAGTTCCAGGATTTATTGCAAGAGACAGGGATAGTCATGAGACCACCAACCTCGGACGAGGTGGTTCTGACTATACCGCAGCAATCATTGCCGCTTCTTTGGATGCAGAGATCTTGGAGATATGGACGGATGTAGATGGTTTCATGACTGCTGATCCGAAGGTGATCAAGTCGGCTTATACCATCAACGAGCTGTCGTACGTGGAGGCGATGGAGCTTTGTAACTTCGGTGCGAAGGTGATCTACCCGCCGACCATCTATCCCGTTTGCATCAAGAATATCCCAATCAAGGTTAAGAATACGTTTAATCCCAACCATCCGGGAACGCTGATCAAGGAAAAGATCGACGATGACAACAAGCCCATCAAGGGTATCTCCAGTATCAAGGGTACATCACTGATCACTGTCACCGGACTTTCCATGGTGGGTGTGATTGGTGTGAACCGTCGTATCTTTACCACACTGGCCAACAAGGGTATTTCCGTGTTCATGGTGTCTCAGGCTTCTTCTGAGAACTCCACCTCTATCGGTGTGCGCGACGAGGATGCTGCGGCTGCAGCAGATGCGCTCAACGCTGAGTTTGCCAAGGAGATTGAGACCGGTGCGATGTTCCCCATGCAGGTGGAAAGCGGTTTGGCAACCATCGCTATTGTGGGTGAGAACATGAAGCAGACCCCAGGTATTGCGGGTAAGCTGTTCGGTACGTTGGGACGTTCAGGTATCAGCGTGATTGCCTGTGCCCAGGGTGCTTCCGAAACGAATATCTCTTTTGTGGTAGATGGACGCTTCCTGCGTAAGTCACTCAATGTGCTGCACGACTCGTTCTTCCTGTCAGAATATAAGGTACTGAACCTCTTCATCTGCGGTATCGGTACGGTAGGTGGTATGTTGCTTGAGCAGATCCGCACCCAGCAGCAGTTCCTGATGCAGTCAAGACGACTGAAACTGAACGTGGTGGGAATATCAGATGTGGATAACTTCGTGCTCGACCGCGATGGTATCGACCTCGACAACTACGAAAAGATTCTGCGTGCTGGCTTCCCGGCCAATACAGATCACATGCGCGACGAGATTGTGAAGATGAACATATTCAACTCTGTATTCGTGGATTGTACCGCCAGTCGACAGATTGCCCAACTCTACCAGACATTCTTAGAGCATAACATATCAGTTGTTGCAGCCAACAAGATTGCTGCTTCCAGCGACTATAACAGTTATATCAAGCTGCGTCAGACGGCTCGCGACCGTGGTGTATGGTTCCGTTATGAGACTAATGTGGGCGCCGGACTGCCTATTATCGGTACAATCAACGACCTGTGTAACTCGGGTGATAAGATCCTGAAGATTGAGGCTATCCTTTCTGGTACACTGAACTTCATCTTCAACGAGATTGCAGCCGACGTTCCCTTCTCTGAAACGGTGCGTCGCGCCAAGGAAGAGCGTTACTCTGAGCCCGACCCGCGTATCGACCTCAGCGGTACGGACGTAATCCGTAAGCTGGTGATTCTTACACGTGAGGCTGGCTATCAGGTGGAACAGGAGGATGTGGAGAAGCATCTCTTCGTACCCGACAGCTATTTCGAGGGCAGCATAGAGGACTTCTGGAAGAAACTTCCTGAGCTGGATGCCGACTTCGAGGCTCGCCGCAAGGTGCTCGAGGCTGAGAACAAGCGCTGGCGCTTCGTGGCTACGATGGAAGCCGACGAGAACAATCCGTCATCCTTCAAGACCAGCGTAGCCCTGAAGGAGGTTCCCTACGGACATCCGTTCTACGGACTGGAGGGTTCCAACAACATCGTACTGCTCACCACAGAACGCTACAAGGAGTACCCGATGCTGATTCAGGGTTATGGTGCCGGTGCTGCCGTTACCGCTGCCGGTGTCTTTGCAAACATCATGTCCATCGCTAACATCTAATAGGCCCATCAAGCCCAATAAGCCCAATAAGCCCATTACAATGAAACATATTATAGTTTTAGGCGATGGTATGGCAGATCTTCCTGTTGAACGACTCGGCGGGAAGACTCTCTTGCAATACGCCCATAAACCCATGATGGATCAGCTGGTAAAAGAAGGTCGATGTGGTCGGCTCATCACTGTGCCCGAGGGATTTCCTCCAGGATCAGAGGTGGCCAACACCGCCATTCTCGGCTACGACCTGAATAAGGTATATGAAGGTCGTGGACCCTTGGAGGCTGCATCTATAGGCTATGAGATGGCTGACGATGACTTTGCCATTCGCTGTAATATCATCACGTTGCAAGACGGTAAGATCATCACACATAACGGCGGAAACCTGGAAACACAAGATGCTGATATACTTATCAAGTACCTGAACGAAAAACTGGCCAAGCCCATCAACGAAAGAGAGGGCTGCGAACGGGTGAAGTTCATCACAGGTATTCAGTATCGTCATCTGCTGGTAATCAAAGGTGGAAACAAACACATCGTCTGTGCCCCACCCCATGATCACCCTAACGAAGAATGGCGCCCGCTGCTGGTGAAACCGGAAGCCGCAGAGAATACGGATTCTGCGAAAAGACTCTCTCCGCAAGAAACTGCCGATCTCATCAATGAACTCATTCTGAAATCGCAGGAGCTATTAGCTCAGCATCCTTTTAATACCGAGCGGGCCAAGCGTGGTGAGCGTCAGGCCAACAGCATCTGGCCTTGGAGCGGCGGCTATCGTCCTTCCATGGAAACGCTGATGCAGCAGTATCCTCAGGTGAAATCGGGAACGGTAATCTCTGCCGTTGATTTGATAAGAGGTATCGGTCATTATGCAGGACTGAAGATTGTTGAGGTGGAAGGAGCCACCGGACTGGCTGACACGAACTACGAGGGAAAGGCTCAGGCTGCCATTGAGGCACTAAAAACAGACGACTTCGTGTTCGTTCATGTAGAAGCGAGTGACGAGGCAGGACATGATGGTGACCTGGAGTTGAAGCTCAAGACCATCGAGTATCTAGACCAGCGTCTTATCGCTCCTATTTATAAAGAGGTGAACACATGGGATGAGCCGGTATGCATTGCCGTTCTGCCCGATCATCTTACCCCTGTAGAAATGCGTATCCACGTAGGACAGCCCGTTCCGTTCTTGATCTGGCACAGAGGTATCGAGCCCGATAGCGTACAGCAATACGATGAAGTTTCCTGTGTTACTGGCTCCTACGGTCTTCTCAAACTCAATGAATTCATGGAAGCCCTCATGAACATCTCATAAAGTCAACGTAGCTAAAGTAAAAGTTAAAGTCTATGCAATATTATAGTACCAACGGGAAAGCCCCCATCGCCGATTTGCAGAAGGCGGTAGTAAAAGGTCTGGCAGAAGACCGCGGTCTGTATATGCCAGAACGTATCCATCAAATGCCGAAGGAGTTCTTCGACCATATCCAGGAGATGTCGTTCCGCGACATTGCCTACAATGTGGCCAGTGCCTTCTTTGGAGAGGATGTTGACTTAGATGCCCTGCAGGAGCTGGTGTATGATACACTGCCGTTCGACTGCCCCGTCGTACAGGTTAAAGAGAATATCTATTCCTTGGAACTGTTCCACGGACCAACCCTCGCCTTCAAGGATGTGGGTGCGCGGTTCATGGCACGCTTGCTGAGATATTTTACTAGTAGTACTAGCGATACTAGCAGCACTAGTGATACTAGTTCTAAAACTATCAACGTGCTCGTAGCCACCAGTGGCGACACGGGTTCTGCCGTGGCTAATGGCTTCCTTGGCGTTGAAGGCATACATGTATATGTGTTGTATCCCAAAGGCAAGGTGAGTCCTATTCAGGAATGTCAGTTCACCACCTTGGGTAAGAACATCACTGCCATTGAGGTAGATGGTGTGTTTGATGACTGTCAGGCACTGGTAAAAAGCGCCTTTATGGATACAGAACTGAATGCGCACATGCGTCTTACCTCAGCCAACAGCATCAATGTGGCCCGTTTCCTCCCGCAGGCGTTCTACTATTTCAATGCTTATGCTAGAATGAAGGCATTGGGAAAGACGGATCATCTCGTGATGTGCGTACCTTCAGGTAACTTTGGTAACATCTGCTCCGCCCTCTTCGGTCATGAGATGGGTCTGCCCGTGCAACGCTTCATCGCGGCCAATAATGCCAATGATGTATTCTACAACTACTTGCAGACCGGGCAGTATAACCCGAAGGCATCGGTTCAGACGCTCGCCAATGCCATGGATGTAGGCGATCCTTCTAACTTCGCCCGTATTCTCAACCTCTATTCAAAGAACGGAGCACGTACTCCTGAAGAGACTCATGCTGCCATCACCTCACTCATCAGCGGTGCTACTTACAGTGATGAGCAGATCAAGGAAACGATGCGCCAGTGCTACCAGGAAACAGGATATATCCTCGATCCGCATGGTGCTTGTGGCTATCAGGCATTGGTTGACGGACTGCAAGAGGGTGAGATCGGTGTGTTCTGCGAAACGGCTCATCCTGCGAAGTTCAAGGAGAAGGTGGATGATATTCTCGGAATCGACGTGGAGATACCTGCCCGTCTTGCTGCCTTCATGGAGGGAGAGAAGCAGAGCGTACCGATGTCGAAGGAATTCTCCGACTTCAAATCATTCCTCCTGCAGCAAGCTTAAAAGGAACAAAAGAATATTCCCACCATGGGAACGTTTTATTCCCAACTTGGGAACACTTTATTCCCACCATGGGAACTTTTCATTCCCATGGTGGGAAAATTATATCAGTTAGGGAGTAACGGTAATTTGCAGTACACGTTCCGTGTTGCGGGTAATGCAAAATTGATTATCTGGTCGTTCATTAACCAACCAGACAATACGGTTTGAGCCATCTGTAACCACGAGTTGCCGACGTTTATCGAACAGCGAATACTTACGGTCGGTTAAATAATCGGAAACAAGTTTACTGCCTTTCATACCAAAAGGAACGAAGCGGTCACCCTGTTGTACAGGACGAATCGTCAGCGGGAAAGACACTGTAGCAGCATCCAGACAGGCTGTGCACTTATCATGAGGGATTTCGCTCATGTTCATCTCCGCAATCGAGAATCGGAAACGCATGGTAGAATCTTCGTCTGCTTTCATTCCACTGGAGGCGCAATGATAGAGATACGTGCCTGTTTCTGGAATCCGCATCGGCTTAGCCGACTTATACAATGGTTCAATAATCAGTTCCTCACGGTCGATCAGCACTTCATGCGTAGTCGAACAAAACACCGTTCCCGACTCAGCATCCAGTCTTTCACCAATCTGCTCCACCTGCGGAGACGAGAAACCGTAATCTTTCAGAATCGTATATAAGACATATTCCGGCGACGGCGTGGTATTCAGTAACTTGATAGAGATACGATTGCCGTTCATCACCTTGGCAACATGTTCTTTCATAGCCTCATCAAACACCTTCGCTGCCTCTTGGATATACAGAGCAGACTGGGCGATGTTTTCCTTGGCCGATGGTGTTACCTGTTGAAGAAGCGGAATTACCTCCAAGCGAAGTTTGTTTCTGAGGGTCTCATCTGCATTCAGATTGGTACTGTCAGTCATGTACGACTGTCCGATTTTTTCCAAGTACTGCTCAATATCTGCACGAGAAAGACAAAGTAAGGGGCGTACCACAGTGAGAGGAGCAGGAAAAGGCTTCGACATAGTCTTTAGGTAACTTACCGGTTGAATACCTGCAAGACCGTGAATGCCTGTTCCTCGCAAAAGATTCATCAGAACGGTTTCCACCGTATCATCCTGATGATGCGCCACACAGACTGCGGCTGCTGAGAGATCCTGACACAGCTGTGCGAAATAGGGGTAGCGCAGCTCACGAGCCGCCATCTCCACACTGACGTGATGCGACGATGCATATTCACGTGTATCAAAGTGAATACGGTGCAAGGGAATATGCTGCTCTTCGCAAAGAGACACGCAGAACAGTTCATCACGTTCAGCCTCCTCGCCACGCAGGTTGAAGTTACAATGAACTGCTTCAACGGAATAACCTAATTGTTTGAGTATCAAAAGAAGACAAACGCTATCTGCACCTCCTGACAAAGCCACGAGGTAATGCTCTTCTTGTTGGAGCAACTGGTGCTTTTTAATGAAGTCTGCAACGCGTTTGTTCATATCACTCAACTATTCCACGTACAATACCAACCCCTTCAGATACTCCCCTTCAGGATGATAGATGTTAATGGGGTGATCAGCCGGTTGATGAAGCTGGTGAAGAATACGTACCTTCCTACCGCTCATGGCCGCAGCGGTGAACACCGCCTGACGGAACTGATCCTTCGTCACGACCTGTGAGCAGCTGAACGTAAAGAGAATACCACCATGACGAATGCGTTGGAATGCCTTCACGTTCAGTCGGGTATAACCCTTCAACGCATTATGCAAGGCTCCTCTATGCTTGGCAAACGCAGGAGGATCGAGAATAATCAGGTCATAGATATCATCGGAATTGTCAAGGAATTTGAAAGCATCATCGCAGAACGCCTGGTGACGTTCATCACCTGGGAAGTTCAGTTCCACATTGGCATTAGTGAGTTCAATGGCCTTGGCGCTGCTATCCACGGAATGAACCAGCTGTGCCCCACCACGCATGGCATAGAAAGAAAAACCACCAGTATAACAGAACATGTTCAATACCCGCTTGTCCTTGGCATACCGTTCCAGCAACGAACGGTTCTCCCGCTGATCCACAAAGAAGCCCGTCTTCTGTCCACGCAGCCAATCCACATGGAACAGCAGACCGTTCTCCATCGCTGTATTATCGTTGGAGCCACCGATAATGAACCCGTTCTCTTGTCCGAGTTCCGCTTTATAGGGCAGAGTCGTCTCACTCTTATAGAACACATTCTTGATCGTTCCCTCCATTACCTTCACCAACATCTCGGCAATCACCTTCCTGCAGACATGTATACCCACCGAATGGGCCTGCATCACAGCCGTATCGCCGTAGCAGTCGATCACCAGTCCGGGCATATTGTCCCCCTCACCATGCACCAGTCGGTAGGTATTATTCAAGGGATTCCCGGCAATGCCTATGCTGAGACGCATCTCATAGGCTGCTTTGAGACGGGCATACCAGAACGCCTCGTCGATCTCCACATCGCGGAACGACAGGATTCTGACGGCAATGGTGCCCACTTGGTAATGACCAACGGCAAGGAAAGTGTTGTCTGCCCCTATCACCCGTACCGTTTCTCCTTCAGTGATACCGCTGTCGGCATGATGGATAGCACCCGAAAACACCCAGGGATGGAAGCGTTTAAGACTCTCCTCCTTGCCCCGTTTGAGGTAAATTCTCTTGTATTCCATTATCTATGATCTCCAATTCGTAATCATGAGTTTTCTCCAAACGCATCAGCTCCTCATAAAGCATGATACATGCCCAAGCATCAGTGGCGGCATACACCTTTTGTTTCTCGTCGAGCACATCCCGTTCCCAGTTGCTCAGCTGCTGACGTTTCAGGATTTTCTGGTGGAAGAAGTTGGCATAGAGCTTCTGCAGACTCCTATCTTCAATCCCTATCTCCCCCACCAACTGCTGTAGGTCGATGAATCTTCCTGGTGTGAACTCCGCTCTTTTCCTTAAAGAAAGCAAATCATCATGCCAAGAAAGACCGATTTTGGGAACACGTGTATCCTCCAGGAGTCGAATCAGCGCTGGAGTAAGTCCGGTATAGTTCAAGCGGAAAAGGAAACAGCAGTTGTGCGTGGCCACCTGCAATAAGGACACAGCATACTGTGCACCTTTCTTGAAGGATGGTCGCGTCTCGGTATCCACACCAAGAATATCCTGTGAAAGCAGATAATCCACAGCCTTTTCCGTCTCACCAGGAGAGAGAACGACGATGATTCTCCCTTCGAACTGAACCACCGGCAGATTGTTTATATCCTTCTTATCGAACTTGTTAACAAGTAATTTTTTCATCCTAAACTGATAACAAGGTGCAAAATTAGAAAAAAAATGCGATTTTTTGGCGAAATGTGGCAAAATTCAATTACTTTTGCAGATAATTAAACAATGATATAGAGAATGGCAAAGAAAAAGCAAGCAAAAACTGCCAAGAATTTCTCGGAAGCTATCGGCTTTGGCAATATATTCAAGAATGATATATTCAACTTCATTTTCGGATTTATCCTGCTGTTGTTGGCAGTATATGTCACCATTGCGTTCGTCTCGTACTTCTCCACAGGACAGGCCGACCAGAGTCTGTTGCTGGACAGAAGACCTGGTGAGCTGCTGAACACCCATCAGGAATACCAGAACAGCTGCGGATCAATAGGAGCCGTCATCTCCTACTTCTTCATTTCCCGCTGCTTCGGTCTTTCGGCATTTATCATCCCTGTACTCATGGCGTTAATTGGTCTGAGGATGATGCATGCCTATAACAATATCAACCTTCTGAAATGGTTCTTGTGTCTGGTGATTCTGATGGTTTGGTGCTCTGTCACCTTCGCCAAGTTCCTTACTCCCATCATGGGCGACCAGGTATTCAATCCCGGTGGCGACCATGGAATGTTCTGCTGTCAGTTCCTGGAGAACATCATCGGTTCACCCGGTCTAACGGCAGTACTCGGACTCATTGCTATTCTGTTCCTGACATATCTCACCACCGAAACCATCACGGTCATCCGCAAGATGCTGAATCCCATAGGATATATCCGTAGCAAGGTACAGTTCGTGATTACCAACGATCAGCGGAAGGAAGGTCCTACAATAAGCAACGAACCGGCATATGAACCTGTCATGACCTATGATGAACCGGAAGTTGAAGAGCCGTTGATATCGGAAAAGGAACCTGATATCATCGTTGAGATACCGGAAAAGGATCAGAAGGTGAAGCCGCAAGGAGGACAGAACACCAATGACATTGACATCAATGTGGAGGTGGCCGATGCTGAGGAGAAAGCCAACAGTAAGGTTGTTACGACAGAAGTAGATCTGAGTACGCCTATCAATCCCCGTGAGCCGTGGCTGAAGTATAAGTTCCCCACCCTCGACCTGCTGAAGAAATACGAGGATGGCGACAAGCCTACGATTGATAAGGACGAACAGCAGCGTAACATGAACCGTATTGTAGAGGTACTGAACAGCTTTGGCGTACAGATTCGTTCCATTCATGCCACCGTCGGTCCTACCATCACCCTGTATGAAATCACTCCAGCAGAAGGTGTGCGCATCTCCAGAATCCGCAATTTGGAGGATGATATCGCTTTGAGTCTGCGCGCTTTGGGTATTCGTATCATCGCGCCCATTCCTGGTAAGGGAACCATTGGTATCGAGGTACCCAACGAGAAACCTCAGATTGTCTCTATGGAGAGTATCTTGAACTCCAAGCGGTTCCGTGAGACAACAATGGATCTGCCCATTGCATTAGGTAAGACCATTACGAATGATGTGTTCATGGTTGACCTGGCCAAGATACCGCATCTGCTGGTGGCAGGTGCTACCGGTCAAGGTAAATCGGTTGGACTGAATGCCATCATCACATCCTTGCTTTACAAGAAGCATCCCAACGAATTGAAGTTCGTGCTTATCGACCCGAAGAAGGTGGAGTTTAGTATCTATACCCCCATCGTGAACCACTTCATGGCGCAGATACCTACCGAAAATGAGGACGAGGAAGCTATCATCACTGATGTTACAAAGGTTATCAAGACCTTGAACTCCCTTTGTAAGTTGATGGATCATCGCTACGACCTGCTGAAGATTGCCGGTGCCCGAAACATCAAGGAGTATAATAAGAAATATGTGGAGCATAAGCTGAAACCAACCGACGGTCATGACTTCATGCCCTATATCGTGGTCATCATTGATGAGTATGGCGACCTGATTATGACTGCTGGTAAGGAAATCGAATTACCTATTGCCCGTATTGCACAGCTGGCCCGTGCAGTAGGTATTCACATGGTGATTGCCACCCAGCGTCCTACCACCAAGATCATCACGGGTACCATCAAGACCAACTTCCCCGGTCGTATCGCCTTCCGTACCGCACAGCGCATCGACTCCATGACCATTCTCGACCAGACCGGTTCTAACCAGTTGATCGGACGAGGTGACATGCTTTACAAGAACGGTGGGGAACCCATCCGTGTACAGTGTGCCTTTGTCGATACGCCAGAGGTAGAGAGAATCAACCGATACGTAGAAGAGCAGCCTGGTCCGCTGGAACCCTTGGAGTTGCCAGAGCCCTCAACCGATGAGGCAGGCGGCGTAGGTCCTGACGGCAAGGTTGATGTGCATAGTCTTGACCCGTTGTTCGAGGAAGCAGCGCGCCACATCGTGCTCACCCAGCAGGGTTCCACCAGTATGATCCAGCGCCGTTTCTCCATTGGTTACAACCGCGCCGGTCGTTTGATGGACCAGCTGCAGGAAGCAGGCATCGTGGGTGAAGCCATGGGCAGTAAGCCTCGCGAAGTGTTAATTACTGATGTAAACCAGCTCGATAACCTCTTCGCTGCGTTAAGAAGATAAAAAAGGAATAAACCCTGTAACGGTGTTATCCGTCAAATCAGGGCAAACCATTTAATCATAATAGAAAATGAAAAAGATTGTTTATATATTGATGATGCTTGTTATCGCCATCAGTACTCAGGCACAAACAGCCACACAGGCACGACAGATTCTCGACAAGACTGCGGCTGTGGTAGGTAACAAGAACGGCGCACAAGCCAAGTTCTCCATGAGCGGAAAGTATGGCAATGCCACAGGAACCATCTATGTCAAAGGTAACAAATTCTGTGCTCATACCGAAAAAGCCACGGTGTGGTACGACGGGAAGACACAGTGGACGCTGAACAAGCAGGCCGAAGAGGTAAGTGTAAGTACTCCTACGGAAGCGCAGCAGCAGGCTATGAACCCCTATACCTTTATTAATATATACAAGAACGGCTTTACGATGAGCAGTAAGACCGTTAGCGGGAAGTACGAGGTGCATCTCACCGCACAGAACCAGAAGCGTACCATCAAGGAAATGTACCTGACAATCGACAAGAGCTATAAGCCCACACAGGTGAAGATGCGTACAGAGAAAGGCTGGACAGTGATCAACATCTCGAATTTCCAGACGAAGAAGCTCAGTGATTCATTCTTCGCCTTCCGCTCAAAAGATTATCCCAATGCAGAGGTTATCGACCTCCGTTAATCCATTTATTATTCTATGAATCGTTATCAACTATTCAAGGAACTGCGTCGCCATGTGAAACTGAGTGAAAAACGCAGTCCTGTGTATGAGCAGAACAAAACCGCCAAGACCATCATCTATCTGATGGGAGGTTTCATGGTGATGTATCTGATCTTTATCTCAGTCATGTTCGCCATGATTGCCAACAGTTCACGTTCTTTCACAGCCTGCGAGTTTATCTTCGGATTACTGCCCTTCTTTCTTACGGCAGATTTCCTGTTTAGGTTTCTGGGGCAGCAGACACCCGCACAGCTGATTAAGCCCTATATCCTACTCCCCATCCCTAAATATGTTTGTGTGGAGAGTTTCATACTTTCAAGTATGATTACACCCAACAACCTGATATGGTTGTGCATCACGATTCCCTACGCCTTCATGTCCATCCTCTTCAGTAGCGGATTCTGGGCAGCTTTGGGTTTCATCGTCGGCTTCCAGCTGATTATCATCATCAACAGTCAGAACTACATGCTCTGGCGTACCCTCATCACGAAGAAGATCTGGTGGTGGATAGCTCCTATCATCATCTATGGAGCCATGTTCCTGCCATGGATCATCAAGGACTTCGATGCGATGTTCGACAGTTTTGCCCTCATTGGTGAAGGAGTCGCCTCATGGAACATCCTGTATTATCTGGGCATCTTCGCTGTCCTCGCACTGTTCTTCTTCATCAACCGCGAGGTGCAGTACCATGTTACCTACACCGAGTCAACCGAATCCAAGAACACACAGTTGAAGACCGTCACGGAATTCCGGCTGTTTGAGCGTTTCGGTGAGATGGGCGAATACCTGAAGCTGGAGATCAAGAGTATCATGCGTAACAAGAACATGCGCAACTCGTTCCTCTATAGTACGATCTTCACCGTCATGCTCAGTCTGGTCATTTCCTACACAGAGATATATGACGGCAATTTCACTTCCAAGTTCTTTATGGTATATGTTTTCATCATCAATGGCGGTATGCTGTTGGTGAGAATCATGGGAGCAGAAGGAAACTATATCGACGGACTGATGATTCACAAGGAGAATATCTTGCAACTGCTGCATGCCAAGTATTATTTCTACTGTGCTTTGCTACTGTTGCCGTTTATCATCATGATACCCACCTTGTTCATGGGTAAATATACCCTCCTGATGCTCATCGCCATGATGGCATTCGCAGCCGGACCGGTATTCTTTATGCTCATGCAAATGGCGGTATGGAACAAGCAGACCGTTCCTTTGAACAGTAAGCTGGTTAGTAAGGGAAATGTAGAGAGTAACTGGTTTGCCTTTGGTGTGGAGATGGCCGCGATGTTTGCACCCGTAGCCATCATCAGTATCCTGCAAGCGTTCATGAGCGAGACAGCCACCTATGCCACTATGTTGATCATCGGTCTGCTCTTCATCGCCACGCACAACATCTGGCTGCGCAATATCTACCAGCGGTTTATGGTAAGGCGATATGAGAACATGGAAAGCTTCAGGGCCACCAGATAAGAGATGAAAGATAGAGATAAATAGACTTTTTTGAAAAAAGTTCAGAAAATATTTGGTGGTTTCAGAAAAAGGCAGTACCTTTGCACACGCAATTCGGGAAGCATCCCCATTGCACCCGACAAAGATGCGCTTGTAGCTCAGTTGGTAGAGCACCTGACTCTTAATCAGGGTGTCCAGGGTTCGACCCCCTGCAGGCGTACGAAGGCAACCATTTAGGTTGCCTTTTTTCGTACCTAAAAATAACGATTAGAGAAAGAACCATGGCCTTTTATCATCATTTCTAGGTATTTTCTCTTCCTTTTATTGTTCTGCAACCCAGTTGCATCAAAAAAATGTGTACCTTTGCAGAAAAATAGAACAGGCGATGAAGTTATCTGAACTAAACACCGGTGAAAAAGGTGTCATTGTAAAAGTATCCGGACATGGTGGTTTCCGTAAGCGTATCATCGAGATGGGATTCATCAAAGGTAAGATGGTGGAAGTCTTACAGAACGCACCGTTGCAAGACCCCGTGAAATACAAGATCATGGGTTACGAGCTATCATTACGTCATAGCGAGGCCCGTCAGATAGAGGTCGTCTCTGAGAAGGAATTCCTGAAGGAACAGGAAGGAAAAGAAGAGAGTCTGCAGGTGGAATACGAGGAGAAGCAGATGGAGAAGCAGTTACATTCGGCTGCCCTGAAACGTCGTCGTACCATCAACATCGCCTTGGTAGGTAATCCCAACTGTGGAAAGACCTCCCTGTTCAACTTCGCCTCTGGTGCTCACGAACGAGTGGGAAACTACAGTGGCGTGACGGTAGATGCAAAGGAAGGTGTTGCCGAGTATAAGGGTTATCGTTTCAATATCGTCGACCTCCCCGGCACCTACTCCCTAAGCGCCTACAGTCCGGAGGAGTTATATGTCCGTAAACAGATTGTAGAGAAGACCCCCGATATCATCATCAACGTCATCGACTCCAGTAACCTGGAGCGCAACCTGTATCTCACTACGCAGCTCATCGATATGAACCTACGCATTGTCGGGGCATTAAATATGTTTGATGAGATGGAAGACCGAGGCGACCAGTTGGATCCCAACCAGTTGGGAGAGTTGCTGGGATTCCCCATGGTGCCTACCGTGTTTAAGAGCGGTCGAGGTGTGGACCAGTTGTTCCAGACCATCATCCAAGTGTATGAAGGCAAGTTCCGTCAGCACAAGATTCGTCACTTGCATATCAATCACGGTACCTATATAGAACAAGGTATAGAAGCCATCCAGAAATACTTGAAGAGCGACCACGATATCCGTCTGCGCTTCTCCACCCGTTATCTTGCCATTAAGTTGTTAGAGATGGACAAGGACATTGAGCGCATCATTGCCGACATGCCCCAGAAGGAGCAGATCCTGAAGACCCGCGATAAGGCAGCAGCCATCATCAAGGAAGAGACAAAGGAAGACAGTGAGACAGCCATTATGAATGCGAAGTATGGCTTCATCCATGGTGCCTTGGAAGAGGTGGGTTATCAGGAAGGACATAAAAAGGACACTTATGAGATGACCCACGCCCTTGATGCAATCATTACCCATAAATGGTTGGGATTCCCGTTGTTCTTCCTTTTCCTCTATCTGATGTTCGAGGTGACCTTCACCATCGGTCAGTACCCTATGGACTGGATTGACGCTGGTGTAGGCATGTTATCCGACTGGCTGAACAACGTCTTGCCCGACGGTCCGGTGAAAGCCATGATCGTGGATGGTGCCATAGCAGGTGTCGGTGCCGTCATCATCTTCCTGCCGCAGATCCTGATCCTCTATACCTTCATCTCCTTCATGGAAGACTCCGGTTATATGGCGCGTGCCGCCTTTATCATGGATAAGATCATGCACAAGATGGGCATTCACGGTAAGTCGTTCATCCCTTTAATCATGGGCTTCGGCTGTAATGTCCCTGCGGTGATGGCCACAAGGACCATTGAGAGCAGACGCAGCCGACTCATCACCATGCTCGTTCTTCCGCTGATGAGCTGTTCTGCCCGATTACCCATCTATATCATGATTGTCGGCACCTTCTTTGCCGTGAAATACCAGAGTGCCATCATGATTGCGCTCTATGCCATCGGTATCCTACTGGCCGTTGTCATGAGTCGTGTATTCAGTCGTTGGGTGGTGAAAGGTGAAGACACCCCGTTTGTGATGGAGCTCCCACCCTATCGTTTCCCCACGGTGAAAGCCATCACCCGTCATACATGGGAGAAAGGAAAGCAGTATCTGAAGAAGATGGGAGGTATCATCCTCGTGGCCAGCATCATCGTATGGGCATTAGGTTACTTCCCCCATCACGAAGAGTTGCCACAACAGCAGCAACAGGAGCAGAGCTATATCGGAAGGATAGGTAAAACCATTGAACCTATCTTCCGTCCTCAAGGTTTCGACTGGAAACTCGACGTGAGTCTGATTGCCGGTGTTGGCGCCAAGGAGATCGTTGCCTCAACGATGGGTGTGCTCTATGCCGACGATGAAGAAGTAGCTGATGAGAATGTCGATAACAAGAGTGAACGTTATGCGAACCTCCGTCAGAAGATGGAAGCCGACGGTATCACCCCGTTGATAGCCTTTGCCTACCTGCTGTTCGTCCTGATCTATTTCCCCTGTATCGCCACCATTGCGGCCATCAAGGGAGAGACAGGCTCATGGAAGTGGGCCCTGTTTGCAGCGTGCTACACCACCGCCTTGGCATGGGTGGTATCTGCAGTAGTCTATCAAGTGGGAAGTCTTTTTTAAGTGAGAAGTGATAAGTATGATTACTTCTCACTTTCAAACAGTCCGTCAATCTCTTCGATCTCGTCCTCGTCGAACCATTTGCTCAGACGTTCACGGGCTTTGGTCTTGACATCGTCGCTGACATTGCCCCACACCTTCTGTAACACATAGACCAAAACGCCGAGGTCGTCACCAAGACCTACAATAGGAATAGCATCGGGCACCACGTCCAGCGGACTGATCAGGTAGCCCAGTGCACCGATGATAATGGCTTTATCCTTTACCGATACCGAATCGCTCTGAAGGGTATAGTACAGTATCAGCGCAGCATATACCAGCTTTGCGCCTGCCCTTTTAGCTATTCTCGATATCTTCTCTACAAACGCCGTCTTCGAGAATCTGTTCGAATACTGCATGAAATCAGGTAACTCCATATCTATCGGTTTTGATGGTTCATACTTTTGAGACGACAAAAGTAATAAAAAGATTAAAACCTTGCAAATGATTTGGCAAATATCAAGAAAAACATGCGAATTTCATCAAAAAAGTTTGGAACTTATGGTTATTTTTCCTATCTTTGCAATAGAAAAAGGGCCGTATCGGTTCGATCGGGATACTCATCAAATAACATCGAAAACCGAGAAGGTTTCTCTTGCTAATGGCGGGCCATATAAAGCGCGAAAGCGGCTAAGCTGTAAAGCCGGTGGATTACAAAGGCGGAGAGCACTCAAATCATTTCTACTCGGAGTTTCATCACATCATCGATACGGCTTCCTTTTTTTCCACTTTATCATTAATAGTTATGTTTTCCGGTATCATAGAAGAATTTGCAACGGTTGTGGCCATCAGGCACGACCAAGAGAATATTGACTTTACACTGACCTGTTCGTTCGTAGATGAACTGGGCATCGATCAGAGTGTGGCGCATAACGGGGTTTGTCTGACCGTCGTGAAGATCGAAGACAACACCTATACGGTAACTGCCATGAAGGAAACGCTGGAGCGTTCAAACCTTGGACTTCTTCAAATAGGTGATAAAGTCAATGTGGAACGGTCGATGCTCATGAACGGCCGACTTGACGGACATATCGTTCAAGGTCATGTGGATATGACCGCCGAGTGCGTGCAAGTTGAAGACGCCGAAGGTAGTACCTACTTCACATTCAAGTATGTCTATGATAAGGAGATGGCCAAACGCGGGTATTTCACGGTTGACAAAGGAAGTGTCACGGTCAATGGCGTCTCGCTTACCGTCTGCAACCCCACCGAAGACACCTTTCAGGTGGCCATCATCCCCTACACCTTTGAGCACACCAACTTCTGCGATATCCGTGTCGGCACAAAGGTAAACCTGGAGTTTGACATTCTTGGTAAGTACATTGCCCGACTGCAATCGCTGGTATAATCAGATATCAAGCAGTTCGTGCGGTGTTGTGACAAATGTCGTAGCACCATGCGCCAGCAGAAAATCCTTATCACGGAATCCCCACAGCACACTGATACAAGGCAGACCGCTATTCATGGCGGTCTGTATATCTACATCGCTGTCACCCACATATACGGCATGGCTGCAATCAGCCTTTAGTCTGCGTAACGCCTCCTCCACCGTATCGGGTGCCGGTTTCTTTCGAATATCCTCCCGCTCTCCGATAGCCACGTCAACCAGACCAGCGAAGAAATGACTGCACAGATCCTCGGTGGCCTTATAGAACTTGTTGCTGACCACCGCTATCAGCTTTCCTTCATCCTTCAGGGCACGAAGCATATCCATGATTCCCGGATAAGGTTCCGTCGTATCCAAGCCATGATGAAGATAATGATTGCGAAACTCCTGATACACTTCTGCAAACCGCGGATTATCGGTACCCTCAGGAACAGCCCGTTCCATGAGCTTCTTCACGCCGTTTCCCACGAACCATCGCACCTCCTCAATCGTTCTTTCCGGCATCTCCGCCCAGCGAAGAGCATGGTTCACGCTGGCTGTCAGATCTCTCAAGGTATCCAACAACGTACCGTCCAGGTCGAATACATATACGTCGTAACTCATCGTTTGCTTCGGTTTATCAAGGTTTTTATCTTTGTGTTCAGACGTTTTGCTTTCATCAGTTCCTCTATCGTCACCTGTTCCGGTAACGCACGGTCCATGGCGAGCCAGTCGTGCAAGCGCTTGATACTGATTGTAAACGGACTGTCCTCCTGACGGGGAATGCGCAGATCGTCAAGCACCTTATACACAGCTGCGGGCTGCATTCCCTCATCCTCCACACACAACAGCATGTTCGTGTTACTTAGGATATCGGAGAGCTTACTGGTAACCACCTTATCCTCAACGATAACCCACGAACGGAAGAAGTCGATGATATGGTTGATCTGTACCGCATCAAAGAACTGCTCCATCCATTGCAGGTACTGTCGCCACCATTCGTAGATTCCATGTTCCTCATCCCAACGATAGGTAGGTTGTGCCAGTTGCGGGTTCATTCTCATCTCCACGCTGTCGCGAGAGACGCCAAAGGGCAGGTCGCCTTTCAGCGCCACACCCTTGCTATGGGCATAGTCGACCGCCTTTTTCAGCTGACGGTAGAGATGGTACTGTACAAAACACACCTTCCTTATATCATTATAATAAGGTGAGGATTCCTGACAGAATGCCGCATACGGAAGCAGCCACGACTTGTTTGCTTCGTGAAACACCAGATAGCTGTCAGACGATAGCGTCTCCTCGCCTATCTCCGCGAAGATGTCATCCACATAAGCATTCTTCACCCGCTCAACTGTGGGGTAATCAATGCTGGTCATCGAGTTCAGCTCCCTTCGTTGTCGCAGATAGCTTTTCATCTTCTCCTTATCCGTCAGTTCTCCCAACTGTTCAAGGTCAAGGTAATGAGGATGCAGGGCTGAATTGGAGATGATATGATACGGATGACTCTCGTTCCATGAGGAAGTACCTGTTGTATCGTTCACCGGCATCAACTCAATCATCTGCATGCCTGTCATTGCCACCCAGTCAACCATCCGCTGCAGATCACCGAAGTCACCTACGCCATAAGAGTGCTTTGAACGCAGGGCAAAGACAGGTACGGCCACGCCCGTCACCTTCCATGGTTTCTCCTTGAGATGCAGTGAACCACCGTCGAGTACAATTACCTCACCATCGTTAACCTCCCCATGCTGCGTCATCCTGTTCGCACCTTCCTCCCAGGTCAGCAGTTGGTTGGTCTTCTCGTCGATCACCACATACTTGTATTCCAGCGGCAACTGCATACCATCCATGTTCACACTGAGTCGCCATTCAAAGTCACCCTGATACACCATGCGCAGATAACGAGTGGGATTCCAGCTGCCGATGGCAGGATGACTGCCCACCAAGGCCACCCGCTCGCCCTTGGTAAGCTGTGGAGCCAGCACGCGGAAGATCACGGTCTTACGAAACAGCGGCAACGATGGGTGCTGGCCATTCCTTTCCACTGGATCTGTCCGCCCCACGTTCCTTGCCTTACTGTACAGATAAGCATGTAGTGGAACATCCCGCCACTGATCGGGAAACACAAAACTCTTCGTATCATCGGCCTGATAGGTCCTGGGCACTCGGTTCCATTCGCAACGCAACACCTTTCCATCCTGGTCCTTTAGCTGATACTCATAAGTGAAAGAGATCACTGTGCGCTGTCGTGACTCCATCAGTGCCGTCTCCAGAAACCACCATTCACCATCCTGCGTTTGCATAACCCAGTCGTTGACATGCTCACGCAGATCATTGGTACGGTAACGGATGTGCACATATATACACTGTCCCCATTCCGTCTTGTATTGTATGCTGAACTTCAGTTTCATGCTGCGAAGATACGGAAAAACGAGCATAACACAAAACATAACTCAAATATATTTGTTTATTTGCTCATTAAATCGTACCTTTGGCTTCGCCGAAAGTACTTACACTCGAAAATGAAAAGAAAAGTCAGCTTTTCTTTTGCATTTTGCTCATTAAATCGTACCTTTGTAACCATAAAACGAAACAAAAGGAAATGAAATACTTTACTTCACGTAAATACGCCATCGGTACAGGAGTCTGTCTGCTGGTGATTCTTGGCATCGTCTATTATTTCTTCTTCTCCAGTCTGTCGGCTAAGGAAGAGACGTGTTATCTCTATATCGATGAAGACGACACCATCGACAGTGTGTTCGCCAAGGTAAAACCCATGGCCAACGATGCAGGTATGACAGGCTTCTCCACCCTGATTCGTCACAGCTCATATGATGAGCATATCCGCACGGGCCGCTATGAGATAGCTCCCGGCGATGGGGCCTTTACGGTGTTCCGCCGCATCAAGAACGGATTACAGACTCCCCTGAACCTCACCATTCCATCAGTACGCACACTCGACCGCCTCACTGGTTATCTGGGCAACAAACTGATGCTTGACAGTACAGAGTTGTATCGCACCCTGACCAACGAGGAGGAATGTAGGAAACTGGGGTACGACACGCTTACCGTTATCAGCATGTTCATTCCTAACACCTACGACATGTACTGGAACATCTCTCAGGACAAGTTCCTGGAGCGCATGAAGAAGGAAAGTGAGAAATTCTGGAACGATGAGCGTCTCGACAAGGCAGAGGAGATGCATTTCACCCCTGTACAGGTCATCACCCTTGCCAGCATCGTCGACGAGGAGACGTCCAACGATGAAGAGAAGCCCATGGTGGCCGGAATGTATGTCAACCGACTGAATGTAAATATGCCTCTTCAGGCAGATCCTACTATTAAGTTCGCCCTGAAGGATTTCTCCCTGAAGCGTATCTATAACAACATGCTTTCGGTGAACAGTCCGTATAACACCTATAAGAATATAGGTCTGCCCCCTGGTCCTATCCGCATCCCCACCGTTGCAGGCATTGATGCGGTGCTCGATCATGTCCACCACAACTATTTATATATGTGTGCCAAGGAGGATTTCAGTGGCACCCATAACTTCGCCCGTACCTATCAGGAGCATATGATTAATGCTGCCAAGTATGCTGCAGCCCTGAATCATCGCGGAATCAAGTAAATAGTAAGAGGTAAAAGCGAAAGACATCAACCATTTGATTTTTATGATACGTTTCAAATCGGGTATAGGCACACGATCGTTTGCCTATAGCCGTTCAATCGTTTGCGTATAGGCGTCAGATCGTTTGCGTATAGGCAATCGATAATAAAGCGGCTGTTTTGTACCTCATTTCTTATGGATTCTCCCCGCTTTTCTTGCAGTTTTGCCCTTTCAGATATACCTTCACTCAATTCTTTTCTACATGATGATGAGTGTGAAGAATTGTATGAATAATGTATACTGGGTGCGCAAACAACAGGGTAAAAGCAGTCAAATGTGGATAAAAATACGGGAAAAGCACCAAATAAGGGGTACAAACTGACCTAAAAATGACTTTTTTCTATCTTTTTCAAAAAAAATATTGCAAAATGTTTGGTAATTCGTAAAAATGATGTAATTTTGCAAGCAAATTTTGAAAATAGAGGTAAAAAGGTAAAATTACAAACAATAACAACCAATTAAAAGAATTGATTATGAATGCAGCAAAAGTTGTAGAAGATCTCAAACAGAGATTCCCCAATGAGCCGGAGTACATCCAGGCAGTTTCTCAGGTACTTCCTACGATCGAGGAAGAGTATAACAAGCACCCTGAGTTCGAGAAGGCTAACCTGATCGAGCGTCTGTGCATCCCCGATCGTATTTGTGAGTTCCGCATTACTTGGGTGGATGACAAGGGTAACGTGCAGACAAACATGGGTTACCGTATTCAGCACAACAACGCCATTGGTCCGTACAAAGGTGGTCTTCGCTATCACAAGAGTGTGAACCTCGGTATTCTGAAGTTCCTTGCTTTCGAGCAGACCTTCAAGAACTCACTGACAACACTGCCGATGGGTGGTGCAAAGGGTGGTTCCGACTTCTCTCCCCGTGGTAAGAGCGATGCAGAGGTGATGCGCTTCTGCCAGGCATTCATGAACGAGCTGTACCGTGTGATTGGTCCGGATGAGGACGTTCCCGCTGGTGATATCGGTGTAGGTGGCCGTGAGGTTGGCTATCTGTTCGGACAGTACAAGAAGCTCACTCATCAGTTCCAGGGCGTGCTGACCGGTAAGGGAATCCCCTTCGGTGGTTCACTGATCCGTCCTGAGGCAACCGGTTACGGTACTGTTTACTTCCTGACTTCTATGCTTGCAACCCGCAACATCGACATCAAGGGTAAGAAGGTGCTGATCTCTGGTGCTGGTAACGTGGCTCAGTATGCTGCTGAGAAGTGTCTGCAACTGGGTGCTATCCCCATGACCATGTCTGACTCTGACGGTTACATCTTTGATCCGGACGGAATCGATCGTGCAAAGCTCGACTATATCATGGAGCTGAAGAACGTAGAGCGTGGACGTATCAAGGAGTATGTTGAGGAGTATCCTACAGCTAAGTACTACGAGGGCAAGCGTCCTTGGTATGAGAAGGCTGATATTGCTCTGCCTTGCGCTACACAGAACGAGATCAACGGTGACGAGGCTGCAGCCCTCGTGAAGAACGGTGTGATTGCTGTGGCTGAGGGTGCTAACATGCCTTCACTGCCTGAGGCTATCAAGATCTTCCAGGATGCTAAGATCCTCTACTCTCCGGGTAAGGCTTCTAACGCCGGTGGTGTATCTGTATCTGGTCTTGAGATGTCACAGAACTCTGAGCGTCTGAGCTGGACAGCAGAGGAAGTTGACAACTACCTGAAGCGTATCATGAACGACATTCACGAGAACTGCGTGAAGTACGGTACAGAGAAGGATGGTTACATCAACTATGTGAAGGGTGCTAACGTAGCAGGCTTCATGAAGGTTGCCAAGGCCATGATGGCTCAGGGAATCGTATAAGAAGTGATTAGCAATAAATAATAAGCAAAAAGAAGGGTGAGGATTTCTCCTCACCCTTCTTTTTTTTATCGACTTACTCTTTATTGATTATTTGAATATTCTCTCTCTTACCATCCTCAACTCTCATGGAATCCTGTCGTATGGAATCTTTCTTCACCGAGTCTTGCTTTGCTGCAGCTTCCTTTTCTTGCTGTTGCTGTATTTTTTCTTTCTCGTGCAAACGCATAAGTCGGATATGATTAAGAATCATAACCTTCGTAGTAGTAAGCGTGGCATTGCGATCTCGATTCAGGTAGAAGAGTCCACGTATGTCTTTAATACCCACCATCTTGTCATCAAACACCTCAAGAGAATAATGAATGTTAGAAGACATATGCATAGTGCGAGTAATCACACTATCATTAGAAAGTCTTGTAGCAAGAATGGCAATACCGTCGCGCACTCCTTCCTGATACAGGAACTGGGCATCAAACTCCAAGATGAGTCTGTCACCCTTATGGTAGGATGAGTCAACAGGGATGACGAATGCCTGCTTATTGAACGGAGCCTTTGGGATGAAGGCATAACAACGTTCACCTGTCCAGACATTAGCAGCCTCACCCGTCTCCATACTGTATCTGTTAAGACCGTCATCAGTAGTCTCTGATTCGGGTACACCGCCGATACGCTTGGCCAATTGCTCATAGATAGCATAAAGCTTTTCCGTATGACGGGTGTAATACACCATCGAGGAATCAAACTGCGCTTCCGTCACACCATGCTTCTTCAACACAGCCAACTGGTAAAGACGAGCATTGTAGAAACGCGTACTATCGCTATTCAGGTTGGCAGCAGCATCCGCCAGATGGTAGTCGTATAAGATATCTACCATGTCATCAGGATCGATGACATCACGAGGAATGGACGGTTTACAAGAACAGAGAACCGCCAATCCGCCCACCAGAAGTATCCTAATCAGTTTCCTACTCATCGGTTTCCTTTTCGTCCGCTATATCTTCATCCGTTTTCACTGGTTTCGCTTTCAGCGTAAGCGTACTCAGTTCTTTGCGGTAGAGCAGCAACAGCAGAACCACACCTACGGAGATGCAGGCATCTGCGAAATTGAATACAGGACTGAAGAACACGTACGGCTGACCGCCCCATATCGGAAGCCAGTCGGGCAACGTGGTTTCAATCAGCGGGAAATAGAACATATCCACCACCTTACCCTGAAGGAACGGAGCATAGCCCTCGCCAAGAGCCACCAGGTACGACGGTTCGTAGAGGGTTGACTTCGTGAAGAACAGTCCGTAGAACATGCAATCGAAGATATTACCTGCAGCACCTGCCATGATCATGGCCAGACAGATGATATAGCCCCGTCGTGCATTCTCCTTTACCTGCAGCCAGATATAGTAGCCGATAACCGACACGGCCACGATACGGAACAGACTCAGCACGATTTTGTTGATGAAGGTCATTCCGTAGGCCATGCCGCTGTTCTCAACGAAGCTAATGAAGAACCACGGTGTGATCTCGATGCTGTCGTGCAGACACATATTGGTCTTGACCAGGATCTTGATAACCTGATCAATCACCAATATGGCAATGACAATACAAACGGCCATCAGGCCTTTGTCTCCGCGATTATTCATTAGTGCTTCTTCCCCATCTTACTCTGTACGCTGAGGGTAGCATGTGGAACAGCGCGCAGACGCTCCTTCGGAATCAGCTCGCCCGTCATACGGTCGATACCATAGGTCTTGTTCTGCACCCTTACCAACGCAGCCTCCAATCCCTGGATGAACTTTTGCAGACGGGAAGCCTGCATGATCAGTTCCTCCTTGGTTTGTGTGGCACTTCCCTCTTCCAGTACTTTGTAAGTTGGTGATGTGTCGTCCACGTCATTGCCGTCGGCATTCATCAACTGGCGCATCATCTGATTGTAGTCATGACGCGCTGTGGCTAATTTCTCATTGATAATGACTTTGAACTCCTCGAGTTCCTCGTCACTGTAGCGTGTCTTTTCTGCCATATTCTTGTTATTCGTTTTTAGGATCTAAAGAGATTTTGTTACTGTTATATTCAAGTCGAAATCATCAAACTCCACTACTGCGCCATCATTCGGTTGGATGCTGATCGTGTCGGCCAGCACCTGTGTCTTGATATAATCTTCATAGGCTTTGATGGCCTCATCAGTCTGCTCATTGGGAGAGATGACAATATGGATACGGTCGGTAATCTCCAGACCACCGTCCTTGCGCATATTCTGGATTCGGTTAATCAGTTCGCGAGCCATGCCTTCCTTACGCAGTTCATCGGTCAGCTCGATTTCCAGAGCTACTGTCAGGTTTCCTTCGTTAGCTACGAGCCATCCGGGAATATCCTCACTGATAATCTCCACGTCGGCAGCCTCAACCACAGCCTCCTGTCCTTCCACATTCAGCGTGATAGAACCATTCTTCTCCAAGGCATTGATCTCCTCCTGTGAAAGCGAAGACATCTGTGCGGCAATGCCCTTCATGAGCTTACCGAACTTCTTTCCCATAGTACGGAAGTTACACTTCACTTTCTTCACGAGGATGCCACTACCCTCCACGAACTTCAATTCCTTGACGTTCACCTCGCTCATAATCAGGGCTTTTACAGCTTCGATATGGGCTTTCTGTGCCTCGTCCACTGCGGGAACCATGATGCTCTGCAGCGGCTGGCGCACTTTGATGTTCACCTTCCTACGGAGAGCCAGTACCATGGATGTAATCTTCTGAGCCATATCCATGCGAGCCTCAAGGTCGAGATCGATCATTGATTCTTTGCATGACGGGAATGAGACAAGATGCACGCTATCGTGCACGCCACCCAAGTCCTTGTATAGCTGATCGGCATAGAACGGAGCAAATGGAGCGAGTAGTTTGGATACGGTCTTCAGACAGAAATAGAGTGTCTGGTAAGCACTCAGCTTATCCGTACTCATCTCCTTGCCCCAGAAACGTTTACGGTTCAGACGAACATACCAGTTACTGAGGTCGTCGTTCACAAACGTATCGATCAAACGTCCAGCCTTGGTCGGTTCGAAGTCGGACAAAGCCTCATCCACACCCTTGATCAGTGAGTTCACCTTTGAGAGGATCCAACGGTCGATCTCGGGTCTGTCCTCCATATTCACCTGTGCAGCCTTGGGATTGAAGCCATCGACATTGGCATAGAGGGCGAAGAAGCTATAAGTATTATATAAGGTACCGAAGAACTTGCGACGAATCTCGTCGGCTCCGGCAGGATCGTACTTCAGATTATCCCACGGCTGAGTATTGGTGAGCATATAGAAGCGTACTGCGTCGGCACCGTTGCGTTCAATCTCGGCAAACGGGTTCACCACGTTACCCAGGTGCTTCGACATCTTGATACCTTTGGCATCAAGCACCAGTCCTGTTGAAATCACGTTCTTGAAGGCCACACTGTCGAAGATCATCGTTGCGATAGCATGGAGTGTGAAGAACCAACCACGTGTCTGGTCAACACCCTCGTTGATGAAATCGGCGGGATAAGCCAAGCCTTTGTCGATAGCATCCTTGTTCTCGAACGGATAGTGCACCTGTGCATAGGGCATGGAACCGGAATCAAACCACACATCGATGAGGTCGGTCTCACGGTGCAGCGGCTCTCCGCTTTTACCAACGAGTACGATATCATCCACATACGGACGGTGTACATCGATCTTGTCGTAGTTTTCCTGTGAGTAGTCGCAAGGCACAAAACCTTTCTCCTTCAACGGATTGGCGTTCATCACACCAGCCTTGACAGCCTTCTCGATCTCATTATACAGTTCTTCCAACGAACCGATGCAGATTTCCTCACGGGTATCTTTGTTGCGCCAGATCGGCAGCGGTGTTCCCCAGAAACGAGAACGCGATAAGTTCCAGTCGTTCAAGTTCTCCAGCCAGTTACCGAAACGACCTGTTCCTGTGCTTTCAGGCTTCCAGTTGATGGTCTTATTCAGTTCCACCATCCTTTCCTTGCAGGCTGTTGAGCGGATGAACCAAGAGTCGAGCGGATAGTACAACACCGGTTTATCGGTACGCCAGCAGTGCGGATAGTTATGCACATGCTTCTCGATTTTGAAGGCACTACCTTCTTGTTTCAGCTCCAAAGAGAGCACGATGTTCAGGTCCTCTGCCTTGGCAGCTGCCTTCTCATCATATTTACCATCGACATTAAACTCAGGAGCATACGCATTCTTTACATAGTCGCCTGCATGACGACTGTAGAGGTCGAGATTCACACACTTATCAATGAACGACTCTGCCAGTTCCTGCACCATATAGTACTTACCCTGGAGGTCAACCATCGGTCGTGTTTCTCCACCTTTATTGATCATGAACAGTGAGGGAATACCAGCATCCTTGGCCACCTTCGCGTCGTCAGCACCGAAGGTCGGAGCGATATGTACGATACCTGTACCATCGTCGGTGGTTACATAGTCGCCAGGGATGACACGGAAAGCCAGATCGCTCATCTCCACGAACTGGTCGTTTCCTACCGTGAAGCACTTGTCAGCATGCTCCTTCGCATATTCCTTCACGAAGTCGGCACTGTTAACTTCCACCTTCTCGCACGGCTTCACCCACGGCATCAGCTGTTCAAAGCGCATTCCGACAAGGTCGGAACCCTTGTAGTTGCCCACAATGCGGTACGGCACCACCTTATCACCCTGCTTGTATTCCTCCATCGAGGCGAACTCGCCTTCGGGCTTCAGGTACGAATCAACCAAGGCTGCAGCCATCACGGCACTGATTTTCTCTCCGCTATAGGGATTGAAGGTCTGCACACAGACATAGTCGATCTTCGGTCCTACGCAGAGTGCCGTATTGGAAGGCAGTGTCCACGGTGTGGTTGTCCAAGCCAGGAACACAGGTGTTCCCCACCCTTTCATCTCGGGTCGCGGATCAACAATCTTGAACTGCACGGTAGCAGTTGTATCCTTTACGTCACGGTAGCAGCCGGGCTGGTTGAGCTCATGACTCGACAAGCCTGTACCTGCAGCGGGTGAATACGGCTGGATGGTATAGCCCTTATAGAGCAATCCTTTGTTGTAGAACTGCTTCAGCAGCCACCACAGCGTTTCAATATACTTGTTATCGTAAGTGATATACGGATGGTCGAGGTCAACAAAGTAACCCATCTTCTCCGTCAGGTCACGCCATTCCTGCGTGAACATCATCACGTTCTCGCGACACTTGCGGTTATAGTCTTCTGTAGAGATATAACGCGGACTCTCATGGTTATCAATATCAGCCTTCGTAATACCCAGTTCCTTCTCCACGCCCAGCTCTACGGGCAGACCGTGGGTGTCCCATCCAGCCTTGCGGTGTACCTGATAACCCTTCATGGTCTTATAACGGTTGAAGGTATCCTTGATGGTACGGGCAAGCACATGATGAATGCCCGGGTGACCGTTAGCCGAGGGAGGACCTTCGAAGAATACGAACTGTGGACATCCCTCACGCTCTGTGATGGAGCGGTGGAAGATATCTTTCTCATTCCATGTATCGAGTACGCTCTTGTTGGTCTCAGTCAGATTCAAGCCATGATGTTCGGCGAATTTCTTTGCCATAATCTTACCTTATTTATAATAGTTTTATTTTTTAGGGCACAAAGGTATATAAAAAATTCCTATCCTCAAAGAAATTATCATCTTTTAATTAACTTTCGCAAGTTACGGCAAACAAAAAAGCGGCTGCATTCACTGCGCCGCTAACTCTTATTCTATGCTAATTCTCTCAAAACTTTCACTTGAGTCGTATAAACTATCCTGAATAATCTTTTACCTGTAAAAGCCAAGCCTATCTGGATGTTGTACTTCTTGTTATTTGACGATGTGATTCAAATCACACTGCAAAGGTAAGGCAATTCATCCGTCCGACCATCACAGGAGCATGGGAAATCATGAAAAAGGGCGCAATAATTGACGTATATCAAAAAAGTGTGTCCGCACACGTTTCCTTATAAAACATCAGAAACCAAGATAAATCAATCTTTAAAAGAAAAAAAACAAGGAAAAAGCGGGAAACATCAAAAATAATTATTATATTTGCAAATAAATCCAACAAAATCGTACAAACTATTAATCTATAAATTATTACATTATGACGTTTACAATGGTAATCCAGCTTCTCATCGTATTGCTGGCTCTTTGGGTAGGATCCCGTTATGGTAGTCTTGCCTTGGGTGCAATCTCCGGTATTGGTCTGGCCATCCTGGTCTTCGGCTTCGGCTTGAAACCTGGTACGCCTCCTACCGACGTAATTTACATCATCATCGCAGCCGTTACCTGTGCCGGCGTGCTTCAGGCATCAGGCGGTATGGACTGGATGATTCAGATTGCAGAGAAGATGCTACGTAAGCATCCCGACCGCATCACGTTTATGGCTCCGCTCACCACGTTCTTCCTCACCGTACTGGTGGGAACGGGTCATGTGGTCTATACGTTGATGCCGATTATCTGCGACATTGCCCTGAAGAAAGGCATTCGTCCGGAACGTCCCTGTGGTGTGGCCAGTATTGCCTCTCAGGTGGGTATTACCTGTTCACCGATTGCCGCTGCCGTAGTAGCATTTGCTTCCATCTCAGCAGCAAACGGTTTCCATGTGAACAACCTGCAGATTATCATGATTACCATCCCTGCCTGTGTTTGCGGACTGATGGCTGCAGCAGCAGCCTCCTATCGTCGTGGTAAGGATCTCGACAAGGACCCGAAGTTCCAGGAGCGTCTGAAGGATCCGGCACAGTATCAGTATATCTATGGTAGTAATGCTACCACCCTCGACAAGAAGATCGGTCAGGATTCCAAGAATGCTGTGTATATCTTCCTCGCAGCACTCGCCATCATCGTTGTATTCTCTATCGCACAGATGTTCGGCGGTAACCTTCTGCCTACATACGACACCGTTCAAGCTGTGAAGGATGGCCCTGCCTCTATTACCTTAGCAGATGGTATTACCGAAACGGCTAAGCAGCTGGCCAGTGCAGGTATTGTGATGGAAGGTGTTACCGAGACCGTGAAGAAGCCATTGGCTATGAACCTTGTCATTCAGATTGTCATGATCTCTGCTGCAGCACTGATGATCATCGTCTGCAAGGCCAAGCCCAAGAAAGCCGTTGGCGGCGCTGTTTGGCAATCTGGTATGGTAGCTGTGGTAGCTATCTACGGTATCGCTTGGATGGCCGACACCTATTTCGGCAACTACATGAAAGAGATACAGGTGATGCTTAACGACCTTGTTTCGGCTTACCCGTGGACCATCGCCATTGCTTTCTTCCTGGTATCTGTGCTTATCAACTCACAAGGTGCAGTGGTCGTTGCCATGCTGCCGTTGGCCTACACCTTAGGAATTGAAGGTTGGGTACTTTTGGGTGTGCTCCCATCGGTTTACGGTTACTTCTTCATCCCGAACTATCCGTCGGATATCGCTACGGTGAACTTCGACCGATCAGGTACCACGGTAATCGGTAAATACCTGCTGAACCACTCATTCATGATGCCTGGTTTGATCAGTGTGATTACCAGCACCATTGTGGCCTATATCATTTCTTATCTGTGCCATAGTGCAGGAATATTCTGATTAAATGTGGAGTGAGGAGTGTGGAGTGAGGAGTGAGAAATGCACCATGACAAGTTCATAGTAGTAATCTCACTCCACACTCCTCATATTTTAGTTAGTTTTACTTAAAAAACACACACGGAACGCTGAAATATTTTGGTAGTATATAAATAATGTGTACTTTTGCACCGAAATATTTCAAAAAGTCGTTTAAGACACATGATTTTTTATTTCTCGGGAACGGGAAACACCCGATGGGCTGCTGAGGAGATCAGCAGAGCTACAGGTGAGCGGTTACTTAACATGGCAGAGGAGATCAACGGCGAATGCCGATATCAGCCTGCTGCAGGAGAGTGTATCGGTTTCTGTTTTCCCGTGCATGGATGGCGACCGCCGCTACTGGTGCGCTCGTTCATCAACAAGATTTGTATGGAAATACCTGCGAACGAGCAACCGTATTGCTGGGCACTGTGTTCGGCGGGCGATGATATCGGACTGAGCATGGAATACCTCAACCACGATCTTGCCCCGTTGAATCTGAGGGCAGAGAGTGTTTTCTCACTCATCATGCCTGAGAGCTATGTGGGTCTGCCCTTCATGGATGTGGACAAGCCCGACAAGGAACGTGCCAAGAAAGAAACGGCACGCAAACAGTTGGAGGAGATCAAGCAGTTCATCCTCAGACGGGAACGGGGTGTTACCATGACCTACAAAGGGCATTGGCCGCGCATCAACAGTAAGGTGTTGGGTGCTGCCTTCGTGAAATGGCTCATCACCGACAAGCCTTTCCGAGTGAAAGCAGAAGACTGTCTGCAATGCGGTACTTGTGCACAGGTCTGTCCTGTGGACAACATCGCTGGAGGACATCAACAGCTGCCGCAATGGAAGCACAACGGACAATGTCTTACGTGCTTTGCGTGCTACCACCACTGTCCTGTCCATGCCATAGAGTTCGGGAACCGGACGAAGCATAAAGGACAGTACTATTTTAAAAAGGATCATTCGACAAATTAGTGTAATTCGTAGAGTAAATAAAAATGAAGAAACTGATAGCAATACTGATCGGAGTTCTGACAACCATCAATATCTGGGGAGCAAAAGCGTTCTCGGAACCGCTCACAATTACGCAGAAGGATGGGAAACTGCTTACTTTCCAACTTCATGGTGATGAGCATTTCAACTACATCGCTACCACAGATGGGGTGTTGCTCTGTCGGGTGGGTAAGGATTATTATATTGCCGCGATAGATGAAAATGGTAAGATGTCGTCAAGTGGTGTACTGGCACATAACGCTGGCCAACGCACAGAAGAGGAGATCGTACTGATCGGGAAGCAGGACAAAGACAAGTTCTTTGCTTGCCAGAAGGCCATAGAAACGGAAGAAGTTAAAAGGGGAATGAAAAGAATCAGTATGCCCAATGGGAATTCTACCCTATTTCCTCATACGGGATCCCCTACTGCCTTGGTACTCTTAGCCGATTTTAAAGACGTGCCGTTCAAACATGACGATGCCACGACCAAGGAGATTTTCAACCAATATCTGAATGCGATGGATACCAGACCCACGCATGCCAGTGATGCGACGCTCAGCAAGAACATCGGTAGCGTGGCAAAATACTTCTATGACATGAGTTATGGTTCATTCACTCCCCAATTCGATGTAGCAGCTGTTGTTCACCTGTCAGAAAACATGAGTGTCTATGGTGAAGACTGGGAAGATACCTATGGACGCTCGCATTCCAGCAGAATGGATCTGTTCATTCCAGAAGTTTGTCAATTGGCACATGATGCTGGCGTGGATTTCTCTCAATATGATGAGAATGATGACGGCTACGTGGATCTTGTCTATGTAATCTTTGCTGGCTACGGAACGAGTACAGGAGCCGATGAGGATACCATTTGGCCTCAAAGTGGTACCCCGATTGTGTATCCTTCTGGTAGCCAAACAACTTGTTTCTGTAAGATAGATGGAAAGATGGTCTTTCGCTACGGTGTGCATTCAGAACTGAACTTCAATCCTACCATGACAACAAATTATTTCAATGAAGATCCCCAGATCAATGGCATTGGACTGTTTTGTCACGAGTTCTCGCACTGTATGGGGCTTCCTGATTTCTATCCCACGACAAAAACTGCACAGGATGCAGGTAACCCAGCCATGGAGTTCTGGGACCTGATGGATGGCGGGGAGTATTCAGGTTTTATTACCGTCACCATTAACGGTACTGAGCGCAAACAACCAGGATCTGGCTACAATCCTACCGCCTACACTGCCTGGGAAAGGGAGTATTTGGGATGGAAAGAAATGGAGGTGTTAAAAGATGAGGACAGCGGACAGCGAATTGAACTGGTCAGCATTGACAAGTCTGTTGATGGTACTGCCTATAAGATATTCCCTGACGATGACGAGAATGGCAGTGAGTATGTGTTTATCCAAAATATCCAACCTTATGGATGGAACAGCTGGTTAGCAAACAACATGGGACACGGTATGCTCGTTACCTATGTGAATTATGATGCCACGGCTTTTTCGCTTTCTTACAATCGTGTGAATAATACTGTTGGACAGTCGCGAATGACTATCGTGCCTGCAGACGGACAACTCATCAGTTCCTATTTGTCGGGGAGCAACAAAACTTACACCAAAAATGAATATTATGCTTCATTTCTGGGCGATCCCTTCCCTGGCTCCCAGAATATAAACGAACTCCTTAGCATCCCTATGATCTGGAGTGGAACGAATATGGAGAAGCCTCTGTTGAAAATCAAGGAAGAGAATAATATCATCTCTTTCTACTATCAGACATTGCCTCAGATAACTACAGGCATCAGCGAAACAGACAAGACAGACGATTCTGGTACACTCCGCATCTACACCCTGGATGGTCGTTACGTTGGCAAGAGCACTCGCGGCCTTGCCAAGGGCGTATATGTCATCAACGGGAAAAAGACAGTGATTCGATGAGATTGTTCTTGTGCTTTATCCTGTTCTGCCTTACAACTATTGAAGGACAGGCCGCAAAGGCCTACCCTCATCCCGTCAAAACCATTCAATCAGATGGAACAACACTCATCGTCGTAGCTCGCGGCGATGAGTCGTTTCATTATTATATGACCACCGATAGTGTGTTGTTGTACCATGAGGGGAAAGATTTCTTCATTGCTCAGGTAAACGATGATGGTTCATTATCGCCCACTTCTCAGTTGGCTCATGAGAAAGGCAACAGAAAGGTGACAGAGGAACATTTGGTACAAGTACAAGACCGGCACTTGTTTTTTCAGTTCCTGACAAAACAGACGCAGAAGCGGGTGATGCAAAGGGAACCTATCAAGGTGGATCATACGTATTTGCCACATACTGGTCAGCCACGCATTGCTGTTATCCTTGCGCAGTTTACCGATGACACATTCATGGATGAAGACCCCAAAAGTGTCTTTGAGCAGTATTTGAATGCTGAGGAAATAGATAATCAGGTGGGAAACCAAACCGTTGGCAGAAACTACGGTAGCGTAAGGCGCTATTTCAAGGATATGAGCTTCGGATTGTTTGAACCCCAGTTCGACCTTTATGGACCTGTCACCCTCTCTCATCCCACCTCCTATTATGGTGCAGGTAAGGACCGCATGGACCTGTTTATACCAGAAGTATGCGAATTAGCTGAGGAACAAGGATTGAAGTTCTCTGAATATGATAGCAATGACGACGGTTACGTGGATCTGGTCTATGTAATCTATGCTGGCTATTCTGAGTGTTTTACAGGAACACCCACAACATGCATCTGGCCCAAATCGGGAATCATCAGTGCCTTTGAGATGGATGGGAAATACATCTACCGCTATGGTGTGAATTCTGAACTTAACGCCTTTCCTGGTGCATGGGAGAACCCGCCATACGAACGCATCAACGGTATTGGACTGTTCTGTCATGAGTTCTCTCATTGCATGGGAATGCCCGACTTCTACCCCACCTCAACAACTGCGCAGAATGCTTTTAATCCAGGAATGGAACGATGGAGCTTGATGGACGACGGCGAGTATGTGGATAATGGATATACACCTACTGAATATACAGCATGGGAACGGGAGGCCATGGGTTGGTTCAAGATAGATACACTGAACACATCTGGTTTCTATACGATGACTAACATCAATGAAGAAGGAGGAAAAGCTTATAGGATCATTAACAGTGAGGATTCCAGCGAGTGCTTCATCCTGCAAAACATTCAGCTAACCGGTTGGAACAGTAAACTCGACGGTCATGGAATGCTTGTAACGCATGTGGATTTCAGTCCTTCCATATTCAGAAACAACACGGTAAACAACACCATCGGTCATTCAAGGATGACCTTCATTCCTGCCGACGAAGAGTATATCAGCGCTTTCCAGATTGATGCAGAAACCATTACCCGACAGATGTATTGCGACAATCATGCGGGGGATCCCTTCCCAGGCACAAAAGATGTCACAGCCATCAATGAGTTTCCTGCCTATACCGGAATAATGAAAGAACGGGTGTATGACATTACGGAGCATCAAGAAAGGGTATCGTTCTACTTTGATGACGGAACAACGGGCATCAAACAGACCATCATCTCACAAAAAGAGAATGGGAAACACGAAATATTTACCCTTGACGGACGGAGCATGGGTTACAACATCGCCACACTACCTAAAGGAATATATATCGTCAACGGACAGAAAACCGTTATTCGTTAGGAACCTCCTTCATCACCATCTTCCCGTCAGCTGACACAACCACATCTATTACATAACTGCTGGGCGAATCAGGAACACAAAGTTGTGCTTGATGATGGAAGCCTTCAGCATCGGTCTTCATCAGAATCATGTCACTGAGGATTACCTGATTGATGCGGTCCTTGGGAACAAACTGTACGAACTCGTGCTTCTTGAAATCATGCGAGTATTTCTTCACGGCTCCCTTGAACACGGCCACATGAATGGTGTTATCGTAATAGACATTTCCTACTTCCATACCCTCGTCTGTATTGGCCGATTTGATGACCTTATATGTGGTAGGATTAACCTGCACATAACAATGATAACGTTCACCATTATAGGCTATTACGGTATCTCGCTTAATGGTTCTGTTCTGGTTCAGAACTACAGGATGCTTCGTCTCGAAATAGGTAATATCGTCTTCAGTATTATCACTCTTCACCAATTCCACTGTCTCCCCATTGGGATTCTTGAAGTCGAGCACATGTTCGCTCTGACGGATAATCGGGTACTTCACCACCGTACCGCCCTCAACGATGAGCGTATCGGCAATAATCATGAAATGAGCTGGCATACTGGTGGAGTCAGGATAATAGATGCTATCCCCTTCCACCCGAAAAGCAGGTTCCTCGTCAACAGTGTTTACCCAGATGCCTTGCAATAGCTGCTTGGCCTGACGGTCCTCTTCCACCACAGGCAACGTGCTATCCTGCTTCTTTCCTCCACAAGCGGAAAAAAGAATCACGATCATGATGATATATAAGAACCGTCGCATAAAAATGCTAATATGTTTATTCAAAATACTCCGCATCGCGGAATGCATTGGCTTTTAAATCCTTTTCACTTGTTAGTACGTCCTGTTGGTTAATTGGCCAGACAATACCTAAGTCGGGATCATCAAATCGTATCGCTGCCTCAGCCTGAGGTGCATACACATTATCCACCTTGTAGGTAAAGATAGCTTCATCGCTCAGTACCAGGAAGCCATGGGCAAAACCTCGCGGGATGAAGAACTGTCGTTTGTTCTCGTCGCTAAGTTCTACCATGACATGCTTACCGAAGGTTGGCGAGCTCTTGCGGATATCCACGGCTACATCCAATACACGACCCTTGATTACTCGTACTAACTTCGCTTGCGACAGGTCGCCTTTCTGGTAATGCAGGCCTCTGAGAACACCATAACCCGACTTCGACTCATTGTCCTGAATGAAGTTCACCTTACCGATGTGCTCCTCAAACTCCGACTGCTTGAATGCTTCAAAGAAATACCCACGGGCATCGTTGAATACCCGCGGCTCGATGATATAGACACCTTCGATTTCTGTAGCTTTGTATTCCATACGTGCAAAAGTAATCATAAAATTTTGATTATGGAAGATAATAGTTGTTTTTTTTGTTTTTAACATCCATTTCTTTGGTAATTCAGAAGAAAACGAGTAAATTTGCAGCATGATTGAACTCGAAAGACATATAGAGATTCTTCTTTTGAACAACGACTGCGTAATCGTCCCAAATCTGGGAGGATTCGTTGCGCATCATAGGGAGGCTCACTACGACGGGAACGACCAACTGTTCCTGCCGCCATTGCGTACCATAGGGTTCAATCCGAAACTCCACCTGAATGATTCACTTCTTGCCCAATCATATATTGAGGCATACGACATCAGCTATCCTGATGCCATGAACAGGATTGAAGGAGAAGTGAACGAACTGAAGCAGACACTGGAGAATGAAGGCTACTATGAACTGAATGATATCGGTACGCTCTCGCTGAACGAGGACGGCCATTATGAGTTCATGCCCTGCGAAGCAGGTATTCTTACACCTTCACTCTACGGTCTGAGTTCTTTCGACATGACTTGCGTGAACACCTCTGAGGATTCTGCTACTGATTCTGCCACCATTATTAATATGGAGACGGAAGAAAAGAGCAAGACTGTCGATGAGGACAACGAAGCAGTTGCTGTTGCCTTGAAAGAGGAAGAAGCGGAAGAGAAACAGCCGCGCACCATCACCATTCGTGTCAGCACGCTCCGTAATGCTGCTGCCATTGCAGCCGCAGTCCTCGCTCTCTTCCTCATCACCACACCATTTGGAAGAGATGCACAAGCAGGGTTCAAGTTCTCTGACTTTGAGAAGACCTGGCTCTATCGGATCATGCCGAAGGAGAAGACAACCACCACGACTGATGTTAAACTTCAGCCTGAGCAGACTGCCAAGGCAGAAGTAAAGGCAGAGGCTCCGGCCGTTAAGCCTGAGCAGACGGTTGTTAAGGAACAGGTAAGCGAGGAGGTGCAAGCACCTGCAGCACCCCAGCATTACTGGTCGATCGTTCTGGCCAGTAAGGTAAGCATGAAGAATGCAAAAGCATTCGTTGAACAGCTCACCAACGACGGATTCAGTCTTGCAGAGGTTCTCGTTCAGAAAAGCGGAAACCGTGTAATCTATGGTAAATACGCCACAGAGAAAGAAGCCTATACCAACTTAGGACAGTTGCGCCACAACGAGCAATTCCGTGAGGCATGGGTTTATGAGGTGAAGAGATAAGCCGTACGCACACACCAAAACGTATTTGAAACATGAAGCGAGTAAGATGTCCTAAATGCGACCATTACATTACTTTTGATGAAACCCAGTACCAGGAAGGTCAGCGACTGATCTTTCAGTGTCCTGAATGCAGTAAACAGTTTGGTATTCGAATTGGTGTGTCCAAGCTCAGCGATCGTCAGAAGGACGAGAACCCGGATGAGAATGCCAACGAGAAAGGTTTCGGCTCCATCATCGTCATCGAAAATGTGTTTCATTACAAGCAGGTCATCCCTCTGCAATTAGGCAATAACGTGATCGGGCGCTATCAGAAAGGCAATTCTATCAATACTCCTTTCGAGACTGTTGATCCCAGCGTAGATCTCAACCATTGCACCATCAACGTTAAACGCGATAAGCATGGTAATATCTGTTATACACTTTCTGACAACAACAGTAATACCGGCACGTTCGTTGACAATGTGGAGTTAAAGCCCAATGAACGTCGAAGAATAGAAGACGGTACTTTGTTCACTATTGGAGCAACGAGCATCATTCTAAGAGGGGCGAATAATGAGGAAGAATAGGCATTTTTAAGCCCTTTTCCAAAACCTATGGTTTTACGATGCAAAAGCATAGGTTTTAGCGCCTAAAACCATAGGTATTGGAAGGCAAAACCGCAGGTATTCTTTTTCATAAAATAAGAGGGTGTGTCAATCGACACACCCTCAACTCTTTGTCAGGTTAATCAGACTACTCCTCTACAGCTGCCTGGGCGGCGGCAAGACGTGCGATAGGTACACGGAACGGAGAGCAAGAAGCGTAGTTCATACCGATCTTGGCACAGAACTTCACTGAACTTGGCTCACCACCATGCTCACCGCAGATACCGCAACGGAGATCAGGACGAACCTCGCGACCCTGCTTCACGGCATACTTAATCAGCTTACCAACACCCTTCTGGTCGAGTACCTGGAACGGGTCAACCTTCAGGATCTTCTTGTCGAGGTAAACAGGCAAGAATGAAGCGATGTCATCACGGCTGTAACCGAAGGTCATCTGAGTAAGGTCATTTGTACCGAATGAGAAGTACTGAGCCTCTGAAGCAATCAAATCAGCTGTCAGAGCAGCACGCGGGATCTCGATCATTGTACCGATCTCGAACTCAACCTCGACACCATACTCCATGAATACTTCCTTAGCGGCATACTGGATAATCTCCTTCTGCTGCTTCAACTCGTGTACAGTACCAATCAGCGGAACCATGATTTCCGGCATCGGGTTCTTACCCTCCTGCTTCAGCTCGCAAGCTGCAGAGAGGATGGCCTTGGTCTGCATAGCGGTGATCTCTGGGAATGTGATACCCAGACGACAACCACGGTGACCCAACATGGGGTTGTTCTCAGCCAGAGAGTCAACACGACGCTTGATCTCATCCAGACTTACGCCCATCTCCTTAGCCATGATCTCCTGACCAGCCTGATCGTGTGGTACGAACTCGTGGAGAGGAGGATCGAGCAGACGGATGTTCACGGGCAGACCATCCATAGCCTCGAGGATACCCTTGAAGTCGGCCTTCTGATAAGGCAGCAGCTTAGCCAATGCCTTCTCACGTCCGGCAACGCTATCAGCAAGAATCATCTCACGCATAGCAACGATCTTCTGATCCTCGAAGAACATGTGCTCGGTACGTGTCAAACCGATACCCTTAGCACCAAAGGCGCGAGCCACCTGTGCATCATGCGGAGTATCAGCGTTTGTACGAACCTGCAGCTTCGTGTACTTGTCACAGAGGTCCATCAGTTCCTTGAAGTCACCACTCAGCTCAGCAGCCTTTGTGGGAACCTCGCCAGCATAAACCTGACCGGTTGTACCGTTCAGAGAGATGTAATCACCCTCCTTATAAACGATACCGTCGATCTCTACGGTCTTGTCCTTGTAGCTTACGTTCAGTGCACCTACACCAGATACGCAGCACTTACCCATACCACGTGCAACCACAGCAGCGTGAGAGGTCATACCACCGCGAGCGGTGAGGATACCCTCAGCAGCAGCCATACCAGCAAGATCCTCAGGAGAGGTCTCAATACGTACGAGTACTACCTTATGACCATTCTCGTGCCATTCCTTGGCATCGTCAGCATGGAACACGATCTGTCCGCAGGCTGCACCGGGAGAAGCGGGAAGACCTTGAGCAATCACCTTTGCAGCAGAGAGCGCCTTCTTGTCAAAGACAGGGTGCAACAGCTCGTCAAGCTTCTGAGGCTCGCAGCGGTTGATGGCGGTCTTCTCATCAATCATGCCCTCGTGGAGCAGGTCGATGGCAATCTTCACCATAGCAGCACCTGTACGCTTACCGTTACGTGTCTGGAGGAACCACAACTTACCTTCCTGAACGGTGAACTCCATATCCTGCATGTCATGATAGTGGTGCTCCAGCTTGTCCTGGATGCCGTTCAGTTCATTGTAAATCTCAGGCATAGCCTCTTCCATAGAAGGATACTTGGCTACGCGCTCCTCTTCAGAGATACCGGCACGCTCTGCCCAGCGCTGAGAACCGATCTTTGTGATCTGCTGCGGGGTACGAATACCTGCAACCACGTCCTCACCCTGAGCGTTCACCAGATACTCACCGTTGAACAGGTTCTCACCATTAGCGGCGTCACGGCTGAAGCATACACCAGTAGCAGAGGTATCACCCATGTTACCGAATACCATAGCCATTACCGATACGGCAGTACCCCACTCATCAGGAATACCTTCCATCTTACGATAGAGGATAGCGCGCTCGTTCATCCAAGAACGGAATACAGCGCAGATAGCGCCCCAGAGCTGCTCGATAGGATCATCTGGGAATTCCTTGCCTGTACGCTCCTTGATGGCTGCCTTGAACAGCTTCACCAGTTTCTTCAGGTCATCTACAGAGAGGTCCTTGTCAAGCACCACTCCGCTCTCCTTCTTCACACCCTCGATGATTTCCTCGAACGGATCGATGTCGGTCTTGTTCACGGGTTTCATCTCGAGCACAACGTCACCGTACATCTGTACGAAACGGCGGTAGCTGTCATACACGAAGTGAGGATTGTTGGTCTTCTTCACCATACCCTCAGCCACTTCGTCGTTCAGACCCAGGTTCAGGATGGTGTCCATCATACCCGGCATGGAAGCACGTGCTCCAGAACGAACAGATACCAGCAGCGGATTCTCCTTGTCACCGAACTTGCTATTCATCAGTACCTCGATGTGCTTTACGGCGTTCATCACGTCATCGTTCAAGATCTCCATAATCTTGGACTGACCCACCTGATAGTACTCATTACAGCAATCGGTTGTAATTGTGAAACCTGGAGGAACCGGTACACCAATGAGGTTCATTTCAGCAAGGTTAGCACCCTTGCCACCCAGTGCCTCGCGCATTTGTGCATTACCTTCGGCTTTCCCATTACCGAAGAGATAAACTCTTTTTTCGCTCATACTTTATAGTTATTATAAATGTAAATCTGTGTTTCAATTTTTATATTGTGCAAATATACAAAAGAAATTTGATTCTTCCAAATATTTAAACTTTTTTTGGAACATTATTTTGATAGTATAGTAGCAATCATTGGAGTCGCTATTCACCGAATTTACTCCTTCTCGGCAAAAAAAGAACAAGTTCTTTGTTTTGCTCTCGTTTTTTCGTAACTTTGCAAAAGAAAAAAACAGTTATAATCAATGAGCAGAAAAAAGAAACCATTACCGATATTGGAACAGGTGGAGATTGAAGCATGTGCCGCCGAAGGAAAGTCGTTGTTCCACTGGGATGACCTGGTTGTATTCGTACCCTTTTGCGTGCCTGGCGATATCGTTGACGTACAGATCAGAAGAAAGAAGCACAGCTTTGCCGAGGGTGAAGTGGTGAGGTATATACAATATAGTAAGGTACGCGAAGAACCGCGCTGTAAGCACTTCGGTATCTGCGGCGGCTGCAAATGGCAGAACCTGCCCTACTCCGAGCAGCTTAAGATGAAGGAACAGCAGGTAAAGGACCAGTTGACGCGTATCGGAAAGATTGAACTGCCTGAGTTCCGCCCTATCCTAGGTTCCGTCAAGCAATGGGAATATCGCAACAAAATGGACTATGGTTGCGCCAACAAGCGATGGTTGACGAAGGAAGAGTGCCAAATGTGGAATGAGGAATGTGGAATGTTAAATGAGAATACTTCTCCTACAGATTCTGAACATGATGGTAATCTCATTCCACATTCCTCATTCCACATTCCACAAAAGAATATCCCGGCCATCGGTTTCCACATCACGGGTGCCTTCGACAAAATTTTACCCATAGAGAAATGCTGGCTGATGGATGATCTCCATAACCAGATACGTAACGAGATCTATGATTTCGCGATGCAGAACGACATCAGTTTCTTCGACCTGAGAGCACAGGTGGGCTTGCTTCGTGACATCATTATACGCAACTCAAACACGGGCGAATGGATGGTGATTATTCAGTTCCATCTGGATATTTCTGATGCTAAAGATAAGGGTAACCGTTGGGATAGCGAGGACGGAAAGAAAGCCTTAGCATTGCTTCAATTTGTTGCTGATAAATTCCCGCAAATCAGTTCGTTACTCTATCTTGATAATCAAAAGTGTAATGATACTATTGGCGATCAGGACATCCTCGTATTCAAAGGCGAAGACCATATCTTCGAGACCATGGAGGACCTCAAATTCAAGGTGGGACCGAAATCATTCTATCAGACAAATACAGATCAGGCGTATCATCTTTATAGCGTTGCAAGAAAGTTTGCGTTTGATAGTATTTCTAGTTTTACTAATGACACTAATAGTACTAGCGATACTAGCAAGCTACCCCTTGTATATGATCTTTACACGGGCACGGGCACCATTGCCAACTTCGTGGCCCGTAAGGCCCGTAAGGTGATTGGCATTGAATATGTACCTGAGGCCATCGAGGATGCAAAGGTGAACTCACAGATCAACCATATCGACAACACCTTGTTCTTTGCCGGTGACATGAAGGATGTGCTCAATGATGCGTTTATTGAGGAACACGGAAGGCCTGATATCATCATCACGGATCCTCCTCGTGCCGGCATGCATCCTGATGTGGTGCAGACCATCCTGCGCACCTCGCCCAAGCGTATCGTGTACGTCAGCTGCAACCCTGCTACGCAAGCCCGTGATCTGCAAATGCTCGACTGCGACTATCGGGTGGTGGCTGTGCAGCCTGTGGATATGTTCCCGCATACGCCGCATGTAGAGAATGTCGTGCTGTTAGAGAAAAAGTAAAGATAATTTGGAAGTATCGGAAAAATTATTTATATTTGCAATCAATTACAAATTTTCTATTAACTTTAACAGAATAAGCCATGACTAAAAAGATCACGCTAATGCTACTTATGGCTTTTGTTGCCATAACCGTCAGCGCAGAAACAACTACCGAAACAGAGGAGGTACAGAATACCTCACAGACATCTACTAACGATGTGCCAGCATGGGTGAAGAACATCAAGTTCAGCGGATACGCCATGTTGCAGTACCAAGGGCAGGACAAGGAAGGTGCACACACCAATTCCTTCAATCTCCGTCTGGCTCGTTTTATTCTCGATGGTAAAATCGGCGACTTCGACTGGCGCGCCCAGATTCAGGGAACCAATGCCAAGGGTCCCGGCGAGCCTACCGTACAACTTGTTGACCTCTATACAGAATGGCGCAAATACCCGGAGTTCAAGATTCGTGCAGGACAGTTCAAACGTGCTTTCACTTTTGAGAACCCCACCCACCCCATCACACAGGGATGGAGAGGTTACGCTGATGTAATTAACCGTCTGTCGGGCTTCGGTGACCGTGCCGGTGAGAAATCCAGCGGTGGACGCGATATCGGTGTACAACTCTCAGGTGACATCCTCCCGAACGCCAGCGGACGAAAGTTACTTCACTATCAGGTAGGCGTCTATAACGGTGAAGGTATAAACCGCAGTGACAAGAACAACCAGAAGGATATTATCGGCGGTATCTGGATAATGCCCATGAAGGGTGTCCGCATCGGTGCCTTCGGATGGCACGGTAGTCACGGCGATATGGTGGTTGGATATACCCCTGCTGGTACAGCCATTACAGACAATGTGCCCCTGAACCGTTACGCCATCTCTGCCGAGTACGACAAGGACGAATACACATTCCGTGCTGAGTACCTGCATTCTCAGGGTTGGGGAACTGGAGTCGTTGGCAACAATGTCATCAACTACAACTTAGGCGACAAGGCTGATGGTTGGTACGCATTCGGTATCGTTCCAATCATCAAGTCGAAACTCCACGCCAAGGCTCGTTACCAGACCTATCGTGTTGCGAAGGAATGGAGCAGCTCAGTAAACCAGGTAGAATGTGGTTTGAACTATTTCTTCACCAAGAACCTGGAGATGCATCTGGAGTATTCTCATGTTAACGACCGTAATCTTGCACCCGACAATCACAACTATAACTTAGTGGATGTAGAACTCGATTTCCGATTCTAATTCTTTTTATAAAAACCTATGAATATACCTACAGTATTTTGGCTCGTGCCGATCGCATCACTAGTAGCCCTCGGCATGGCGTGGTTCTTCTTCAAGAGTATGATGAAGGCCGACGAGGGAACACCTCGTATGAGAGAGATTGCACTTTATGTGCGTAAAGGTGCTATGGCTTATTTGAAGCAGCAGTACAAAGTAGTATGTATC
>JAGCDO010000003.1 GCA_017651265.1 Prevotella sp.
CAATTTGACGTTCCAATTTTGACAATCTGCAACCGCAAAAAGTGAGAAGGTGCTTAATGCAACATGCAACATGCAACATGCAACATTTTGAGGCAGCTAGCATGTTGACATCGTACTGATTTTGGTTGACTCACAAAGTATAACTCTCAAAATCTTTCCTGATCAGGTTGATAGTATTTTCAACTGTTTGAACTGTTCGTTCGTTTGTTTGTTCGCTCCAAACTACACGCTTTGCAAACTATGGCAGTTTCTTGTAGAAAGTGCCTCAAACGCTGATAGCGGGAACGTCAAACGCTGATAGCGGGAACGTCAAACGCTGGTAGTGTCTACGGCGTTCAGTGTTTTTTAACAGTTAAATCCTCGTTGTTAAAGGATTTTCACACGCTGTGGCCCCTCAAATTTGGTAGTATGAAAAATATATCGTAATTTTGTAGCATTACTTACTTGCCATCTCCACCGGCCTTGAGGCAATTGACAATGGACAATTTATTCACATTAGTTTCCATGAATGTATTGAGTACCTCAAAAAACGGCAGCAATACGGCGTATCTGCTTTAGCTTCTCCGCACAGTTCCTAAAAATCATTAAATAGGGATGAGAAGGATTAAGATTTAAGAAATTGTTTTGTAGTATGGATTATTTTATATACCTTTGGTGATGAATTTAAAACAGACGTATCGTGAAGCATAAAATATTAACACTGATTTTATTGGTATTACCCGCTACAATCATGGCCCAGAAGATTACACTGGGATCGTGTGTAACCAAGGATGGCGGACAGTATAAGGGCGAGATGGTAGGCGGAAAGCCCCATGGAAAGGGCAGTGCCATCTACAAGAACGGCGACATCTACGAAGGTGAGTACCAGAAGGGGAAACGTCACGGCTACGGTGTCTATACGTTCTCCGACGGCGAGAAGTATGAAGGCGAATGGTATCAGGACCAGCAGCATGGACGAGGTACCTACTATTTCATGAACAATAATAAATATGTGGGATTGTGGTTCCGCGACTATCAAGACGGTCATGGCATTATGTACTATTATAATGGTGACCAGTATGACGGTACCTGGAAACTCGACAAACGACAGGGTAAGGGCAAATACACCTTTGCCAACGGCGCCTATTACAATGGCGAGTGGAAAGAAGACATGAAATGGGGCAAGGGCTTCTTCGACTGGGGCGACGGCAGCACCTACGACGGTATGTGGGCCAACAACGTGCGCTCGGGCAAGGGCGTGAACAAATATGCCAACGGTGATGAGTACAACGGCGACTGGGAGGATGATATCCAGAACGGTCGTGGTATCTATAAGTTTCAGAATGGAGATCGCTATGAGGGTGCTTACCAGCATGGCGAACGCACAGGCGAAGGTATCTTTAAGTATGCCAACGGGGATAAGTACACAGGCTCTTTCCGCGAAGGTGACAAGAACGGACAAGGTACGTTCTCGTGGAAGAACGGTGATATCTACGTGGGCAGCTGGAAGAACGACAAGCAGAACGGACGCGGTAAGCTGACCAAGGCAACAGGGGATATCTTTGAGGGGAACTTCAAGGACGGTGTTGTTGAGGGCGAGGTGATTATTCATTTCCACGACGGCTCAAAGTTCCGCGGCACCTATCACAACGGTAAGCGCCATGGAGCGGCCATCGAAGAGGATAAGAACGGTAATCGCTTTGAAGGAAGCTATAAGAACGACGAACGCGACGGGAAATACGTGGAGAAAGACAAGACTGGAAAAGTAACCGAAACAGGAACCTATGTCAACGGTGTTAAGCAACGTGGTTCATAAAAAATTATTATTATGACAACGAGGAAGAAAGAGACAACCCAAAAGGCGACAGCCAAGAAGGCAGCGCCCAAACACATCGGACTGGTACAGAACGATGGTTATCTGGAACCGTTCGAAGAGGCTATCCGCGGCAGGCACGACCATGCCGTATGGAAGATTAACCAACTGACACGCAATGGGAAGAAATCGTTGGAGGACTTTGCCAGCGGGTATGATTATTTTGGCTTGCACAAGACAGCACGCGGTTGGGTGTTCCGCGAGTGGGCACCGAATGCCACGGAAATCTACCTTGTGGGCGATTTCAATAACTGGGAGGAGAACGATAAATACAAGGCCAAGCGCATTGCAGGAACAGGTAACTGGGAACTGAAACTGCCCAACAAGGCCATGAAGCACGGCGACCTGTATAAGATGCATGTACGCTGGAACGGTGGAGAAGGGGAGCGCATCCCTGCCTGGGCTCGACGGGTGGTACAGGACGAGAATACCAAGATATTCTCGGCACAGGTGTGGAACCCGGAGAAACCCTACGAATGGAAACGCAAGACGTTCAAACCTGATAAGAACCCGTTGCTCATCTATGAGTGCCATATTGGTATGGGACAGGATGCCGAGAAGGTAGGCACCTACCGTGAGTTCCAGGAGAACGTGCTGCCGCGCGTCATCAAGGATGGCTATAACTGTATTCAGATCATGGCCATTCAGGAGCATCCCTACTATGGCAGCTTTGGTTATCATGTAAGCTCTTTCTTTGCAGCCAGCAGTAGGTTCGGTACCCCTGAGGATCTGAAGGAACTGATTGACACAGCTCACAAGAACGGTATTGCTGTGATCATGGACATCGTGCACAGTCATGCGGTGAAGAACGAGGTGGAAGGCTTAGGAAACCTGGCCGGCGATCCGAACCAGTTCTTCTACGCAGGAAGCATGCATGAGCATCCCGCCTGGGACAGTCTGTGCTTCGACTACGGTAAGGACGAGGTAATCCATTTCCTCCTTTCTAACTGCAAATACTGGCTGAAGGAGTTCCACTTCGACGGTTTCCGCTTCGACGGTGTAACGTCGATGCTGTATTATAGTCATGGACTGGGTGAGGCATTCACCAACTACGGGGATTACTTCAACGGCGGACAGGATGATAATGCCATTTGCTATCTTACCTTGGCCAATAAGCTCATCCACGAGGTGAACAAGAACGCCATTACCATTGCCGAGGAGGTGAGCGGTATGCCTGGACTGGCTGCGAAGTTTGAGGACGGCGGCTTTGGATTCGACTACCGCATGGCCATGAACATTCCCGATTACTGGATCAAGACGATTAAGGAACAGAGTGATGAGAACTGGAAACCCAGTTCGATATTCTGGGAGGTGAAGAACCGTCGTCCAGATGAGAAGACCATCTCGTATTGCGAGAGTCACGACCAGGCTTTGGTGGGTGATAAGACCATTATCTTCCGACTGATCGATGCGGATATGTACTGGCACTTTGCCAAGAAGGATGTGAACGGGGTGGCTGAACGGGGTATTGCCCTGCATAAGATGATTCGTCTGGTGACGGCTGCAGCCATCAACGGCGGCTACCTGAACTTCATGGGTAATGAGTTCGGTCATCCGGAATGGATCGACTTCCCGCGCGAGGGGAACGGCTGGAGCTATAAGTATGCCCGCAGACAGTGGAACCTGGTGGATAATGAGGATCTGTGCTACCACTGGTTAGGGGATTTCGACCGTGAGATGCTGAAGGTGATCAAGAGTCAGAAGAACTTCCCCAAGACACCCGTCCAGGAGATCTGGCATAACGACGGTGATCAGATACTGGCCTTTATGCGTGGCGACCTGGTGTTCGTGTTCAATTTCTCACCGACACGCTCGTTCACCGATTATGGCTTCCTGGTGCCTACTGGCAGCTATGATGTGGTGCTGAACACTGATGCGAAGGAGTTCGGTGGAAACGGCTTCGCCGATGATAGTATGACACACCTCACCAACTTCGATCCGCTCTATGTAGAGGACCGTAAGGAGTGGCTGAAGCTGTATATACCAGCGCGCTCGGCAGTGGTGCTGAAAAAGAATTAATATAGTAAATACCCGGTACGTTGAAAGATAACGCGGTGAAAAGCGGCAGGTCGTTGGTACACATGACCTGCGCGATAGTATTCTTGATATTTACGTTTTGCTACCTGTATTTCTATCAGGCAGACATTCTTGCCGTCGAGCAGCATCTGCTGTCTGGCGGTAAGACCTATTATGTGCCTTGGATTGGTGCCTTGCTCATCACCTTTGCGTTGTACCTTATCCACTTGGGAACCTACGGTCTGACGGGTTTGTACAAACGGGCGCATGCGCTGACTTATTTCCCTTCGTTGTTGATTCTGACCATTCTGACGGGAATGAAGATTTCCGATGCAGGTTGTACGCTGGGACACTGGCTGTTCACGGGTCCGTTCCTGCTGGTGATCTATGTGTTTGTGGTCATCATGCTCAAGAAGTATCAGCCGTATGAACAGCCCATGAACGATATCGGTCCGTTCTCGCGGATGATGTGGGTGAACCTGCTCACCATGGCGGTGATGTTCCTACTGGTGGGCGCCTTCAGTAACCGTGACGCCTTGTTCCACAGTAGGATGCGCGTAGAGACATTACTGAAGAAAGGGGAGTATGAGAAGGCATTAGAGGTAGGACGAAGGGCGAGACGTACTGATGCCTCGTTGTTCCAGCTGAGGGCGTATGCACTGGCAAGGACAAACGGACTGGGGAGTCATCTGTTCGAGTATCCCACAATGAGCGGCTCCAAGGCCTTGCTTCCTCGACAGGGTGCTTCCAGTACGGTGATGTATCCTGAGATGGAGATCAGACGGTTCGCCTCGACGAAGGCGGCAGATGACTATCGGTTGTGTGCCTATCTGCTGGACAAGGATCTGCTGAGCTTCGCCAAGTCGGTGTATAAATGCTATGATATCAAGTCGCCCGACCTCCCCAAGCACTACCGCGAGGCATTGACGCTCTATACGCACAAGAGTAATACGCCTGTGGTTACCTATCATAACAGTGTGGCTGATGCCGACTACGAGGATTTCCAGAAGTTGGCGAGGTCGGAATCTGATAAACAACAACGGGAGAATGCCGTGAGGGACACCTACGGCAACACGTATTGGTTCTACTACTTTTTTCATTGAACTTTGAACTTTGAACTTTGAGCTTTGAACTTTGAACTTTGAACTTTATGATTACAATAAGGTACAAGCACTAAGGCCAAGCACTAAGGTACAAGCACTAAGGCCAAGCACTAAGGTACAAGCACTAAGGCCAATACTTGAAGCAAATCATAAAGTTCAAAGTTCAAAGTTCAAAGCTCAAAGTTCAAAGTTCAAAGTTCAAAGCTCAAAGTGGTTCGTGATGCACGCAGGGAGTTCTTCTTGGTAGTGCGTGACCATGATCATCGTTTTGTTCTTCCTTTGACAGAACGTCTCGATGATGTCCTTGACCAGACGACGATTGGTGTTGTCGAGACCGTGTAACGGCTCATCGAGGATGAGCAGACGGGGGTCCTTGACAAAGGCACGGGCCAGGAGGACGAGGCGCTGCTCACCGCTGGAGAGCTTCAGGAACGTTCGTTCTTCCAATCCTTCCAGACCGAAAATCCTCATCCACTTCCTACAGATCTCATAATCCTCTTCCGTGGGTTTTACATACAAGCCCACCGAGTCTTTCAGTCCGCTGGCCACTATCCGGATGGCGGGCAGGTCCTTTTGGTAGGCACGATGCATCTCGGGCGACACATAGCCGATGTGCTTCTTGATGTCCCAGATGCTCTCACCCGTTCCCCTGGGGCGTCCGAACAGGGTAATATCACAGGCGTAGCTCTGCGGGTTGTCGGCACAAACCAGTGAGAGCAGGGTAGATTTCCCCGCACCGTTCTGTCCGCTGAGTGCCCACCGTTCGCCGTTGAGAACGGTCCAGTCGAGGTTGCTGAGAATGATTCGCGGTCCGTACTGGATGGTCACCTTATTCATCTTGATAATCTCCTGCGGAGGATTGTCGGTGTCTGTGTAGGGAAGGTCGAGAATCTCCTTTTCACGCTCTGCCGAGAGTACGCGGGTGGGGAAGGGTGGACGAGTGGAGAGGTATTCATCAAGCGTTTTCTTAACAACAACCTTCTTATCGTGCACCTCTACTACATGCGTGATGAAATCAGGAATATCATCCACCTTCGACAAGACGAGGATGATTTGCAGGGCTTTCTCCTGCGATACAACAACCAACAGTTCCTTGAGTTGTTCGCGCGTCTCCTTGTCAAGTCCGATAAAGGGATTGTCCATGATCAGCACACGCGGTTCCGACAGCAGCGTTCTTGCCAACTGGAACTTACGCATCTCGCCACTGGAAAGTAAGATGATATATTTGTCGAGTAAGGGTTCGAAATGGAATAGTTCATAGAGATGTTGCTGCAACGCCCGTCGTGCAGGTGTGTCCTCACCACTCACTCGGTAAGCCTCTTCCAAGAGGAAGCCTAAAGTAGGCGTTTCCTTGTCAATTTCCATGGCGTTCCACCGTTGCTGCAGGAAATAGGTACGGTCGTTATCACCACCGTAGTTGTCTTTGAACGTGATGTATTTGATATTATCACTGGCCAGGGGTTTTGTGCTGGGAGCGAAATCGTAGTCGGGATCTTTCATGAGCAGCGGATGGGCGTTGGTGAGGATATCCACCAACATGGATTTTCCGCCGCCATTGGGACCTACGATGGCCAGATGCTCCTTGTCGAGCAGTTCGAAGTTCACGGGTTCCGCCATACGCCACATGGGGTGGCGCGTGATTCCGTTCTCGATATGAATGATGCGCTGCATGATGGGTTACAATCCGTTATTCACCTTTTCCTTGTTCTTGTTGATGAAATCCTTCCATCCGCGGTAGTGGACATCACTCTCGGGCTTTCCTGCCTGCATGAAATGACAGTAGGCTGCGGCCAAGGCATCGGTAGCATCCATGAGGTGCGGCATATCGTCGGTTTTGAGATGAAGGAGTCGTTGCAGCATTCCCGCCACTTGTTCCTTAGACGCATTACCGTTGCCGGTGATGGCCATCTTGATCTTCATGGGAGCATATTCGTGGATGGGCACGCTGTGTTGGATGGCTGCGGCAATGGCCACACCCTGCGCCCTTCCTAACTTCAGCATCGACTGTACGTTCTTGCCGAAGAACGGGGCTTCGATAGCCATCTCGTCGGGCAGGAACTCATCGATAACACCAGTAACGCGTTCGAAAATCCTGCCCAAGCGCAGGTAGGGATCATCCTCACGGCGCATGTCGATGACACCCATGGCCATCATCTCCGCCTTGTTACCCGTTACCTTGAGCAAACCGTAGCCCATCACGTTCGTACCCGGGTCAATGCCTAATATAATCTTCTCACTGCCCACTTCTTGCCTCTTGCCTCTTGCTTCTTGCCTCTTGCCTCTTGCTTCTTGCTTCTTATCTAAGATACGGATTCATCCGCAGTTCGTCACCAATGGTGGTTTTCGGTCCGTGACCGCTCCATATCGTCGTGTCGGCGGGTAGCTTACCGATTACCTCCTTAAGCGTATGTCTCATGGCTGCATCATCGCCACCTTCGAAATCGGTTCTGCCTATACTCATCTGGAACAGCGTATCGCCCGTGAAGGCCACCTTCTCTTCCTCGCAGTAGAAAGTAATGCCGCCAGGAGTGTGTCCCGGGGTGGCTATGACCTTTAAACGGTGTGAGCCGAACTCGATGATATCATCAGGTGACAGATAGTTCCCAACAGGTGGTGTGTCCCGATCATACTCCATGCCTAAGAAGTACATGGCCTGATCGTCCATGTGCTTCATCAGGAACTCATCCTTCTTACTCAGCTCCGGTCTCAGTCTATATTCATAATAAACCGTGTCGATTCCCATACAATGGTCGAAATGACCGTGGGTGCAGAGCAGGTGCTTAGGAGTCAAGCCGTTACCGTTGATATACTCGATGAGTGATAACCGCTCGTCGTCGAAATAGACGCCGCAATCGATGATCACACATTCCTGTGTCTCGTCACTGACTACATAGGTATTCTCCTGATAAGGATTACATACAAAACGTTGGATTTTTAGCATATGATAGTTTAATTATTCTTAGATTGGAACATAGATAATATGCTTCCCTTTGAACCACTCCTCCTTGAACCACATATTGATGTCGAGCACCTCGGCGATTCGCTTGAAGGGCTGGATCTCCGCCTGTACGTCGCCACCTTTGAGTACGATGACGCCGTTGGGCAGGGGATTGATCTGGTCTTTTCTTGAGATATTCTTCTTCACGATCTTCATCAGGTCGGGCAGGGGCATGACCGCACGACTCACCACGAAGTCGTACATCCCTTTCTCCTCCTCACCACGCAGATGTACTGGATGACAGTTCTTCAAGCCAATGGCCTGTGCCACCTCTGATGCCACCCGGATCTTCTTCCCCGTACCATCGATGAGCTTGAACTCACACTCAGGAAAGAGAATGGCCAGCGGAATACCTGGGAAGCCTCCACCAGTACCGAAATCAAGGATCTTGGTGCCTGGACGGAAGTGAATGGCCTTGGCGATAGACAGCGAGTGCAGCACATGATGCTCATACAGGTTCTCGATATCCTTGCGTGAGATCACGTTGATCTTCTGGTTCCAGTCGGCATATAGGTCATACAGCGCAGACAGTTGGTCTTTCTGCGTATCGGTGAGTTCGGGGAAATATCTTAGGATGGTCTCCATATCATTTTGCGAGTATATGCTTCATGTCTTTATCGTCCAGCTCCACCTTGATCTCGCCCACGGTGTGCGGAGCAATCTCAGAGTCGCAGTAGACAAAGGTGATCTCTCCGTCGTCCAGGATGAAGTTCTCCGTAACATACGGGTCTATGCCCACAAAGAGTCCTTTTTCCTGGAGTCCTTTCAAATCAGTGACCTCATACTGCTTGCACAGCTTCTCCACAATCAAATCCTTCAGTCCTTGCTCATAGCCGGGTACGAAGACATCGCTCAGCTTCAGGATCTTACCCGTCTCCGCGTTGATGTTCTTCACGATGGTTGTGTTCACCCCATGTGCGCCTCCTGCGAAGCTATACACCTCGGCGATGTAGTTGATGACACCTTTCCTGCCGTTCTCTACCTTGGTGTTGCATGAGTACTGGATACTATACGATGTGCCATGCTCTTTATCCATAGCATAGAGTCGTCCGAAGTCCTGCTTGTAGTCGGCTGCATACTTGATGAGGAACGAGTCTACGGCTTCCACAGCACTCATCTTCGAACCGCTGGCAGAGAGGTAGTCGGGCGTGAGAATGCCTGATCGCAGCAGCGTATCGTTCACCGTTGCCGCGTTCTTGCCAGTAGCATAATGGATCATCAGATGTACCTCAGCCTGCGGCGAGGAAGCATCGTTGGTGAGTTGGATGGTGGTGTCTTTGACGATACGGTCGAACGCCAGCTCGGCCTCCGCTTCGTTGCCGTCTGTTTTGCCACCACATGCTGTGATGATGCCCATCAACAGGATAGGCATCAGGGAAGAAAAGAGTAACTTTTTCATGATGAATCCGCTAAAACCTATGCAAAATTACAAGAATCATACGAAAACAGCAAATATTTTCCATTATATTTTAGAAAATGCGCAACTTTGGCTTCGCCGAAGTTACTCACGTTCGGAAAAACCCAAATAAATTTGGTTTTTCGCTCACTTAATCGTAACTTTGACTTCGCCGAAGTTACTATCACTCGGAAAACCGAACAAAAACAAGCTTTTGTTTGGTTTTTCGCTCGTTTAATCGTAACTTTGCACCCGATTTCAAATAACGCTCATAATTAGCAATCAAAACAGCGCATGCAATCCATATACGATATCCGTTTCAAAGCTGCCTTGTTCGACCTTGACGGGGTGGTCTTCGATACAGAACCGCAGTACTCTGTTTTCTGGGGGGAACAGTGCCGACGCTATCATCCTGAGGAGCCCGGACTGGAACACCGCATCAAAGGACAGACGCTTACGCAGATCTTTGACGCTCATTTCTCGGGTGATCTACTGGAGGAACAGGGGAAGATTACCGAACGACTGAATGAGTTTGAGTCGAAGATGAACTTCATATATGTTGCTGGCTTCCTCAACTATATCCAACGTCTGCGCCAAGAAGGTGTGAAAACGGCTGTCGTTACAAGCAGTAACAAGGTGAAGATGGAGGCGGTATATGCTTCGCACCCGGAGTTTACTTCGCTCTTTGATGCGATTCTCACCTCAGAGGATTTTGCCGAGAGTAAACCGTCGCCCGACTGCTATCTGCGGGCTGCAGCACGGTTTGGCGCTGACCCTGCTGATTGTGTCGTCTTTGAGGATAGCTTCAACGGACTGAAATCGGGTAGGGCAGCAGGCATGTGCGTGGTAGGACTGTCAACCACGAATCCCGCAGAGAGCATTGCGCCTTTGTGCGATCTGGTTATTTCCGATTATCTGGAATCACAAACACTTTAAGAACTTCATATACTAAAACAATATCCTGACAAAACATGTACACACAGAATACTCCAGTTCATGTGAAGCTATGGCATCATGACTTCTGGCGACTGGCCATTGCGAATATGCTGCTCACCATGTCGGTATATATGCAGATACCTGTGCTGCCCTTGTGGCTGGCACAACATGGGGATGCTATGTCAACGGGTTTGTCCATGGGGGCCTACGGACTCGGTTTGTTCGTCATGGGGGGCTGCTGCAACTATCTCGTTCAGCGCTATCGGAGAAACCACGTCTGTCAGCTGGCCATCCTTATGATGCTCGCCTGTATTGCAGTAATCTACCTGACTGTCTGCGGACAGTTACCGATGTTGGCAGAGGGGATGGTGGCGCTGGTGGCGCGCTTCTGCCTGGGGGCTTCCTTCGGCTTGGCACAGATGGTGTTGGTGAGTACGTTGATCATCGACGTATGCGAGTCGTTCCAACGAACGGAGGCGAACCACAGTGCTGCTTGGTTCGGAAGGTTCTCTTTGTCGTTAGGACCGGTGGCAGCGTTGTTGATTTACCGTTATTTCAATCTTGAATATGTTCTTTTATCATCGGGCGCATGTTGCTTATTATCAATGGTGTTAATACAGCTGGTGAGCTTCCCGTTCAAGGCGCCTGAGGATAAGGTGTATAGGTTCTCGCTCGACCGCTTCTTCCTTCCGTCAGGATGGTTGTTGTTCGTGAACTTGCTGCTGATAACAACCATCATCGGACTGATTCTTTCTACTCCTTTGTCAAGCATGTTCTACGGGATGATGATGTGCGGATTCTTCTTCGCATTGCTGGCCGAACGGTTCGTCTTTGTGAATGCCGACCTGAAGAGCGAGTCGGTTACGGGACTGATTCTGATTATCGCCGCCTTACTGATGATGCGACAGTCATCAGCACTGGTGAACAACTATATCCCGCCAGTGCTCATCGGCTTTGCCATCGGTATTATAGGCTCCCGTTTCCTGCTGTTCTTCATCAAGCTGAGCAGACATTGTCAGCGCGGTACTTCGCAGAGTACGTTCTTCCTGGCATGGGAAACGGGTATCAGCTTAGGACTCTTCCTGGGCTTCTCCTATCTTTCTGAGCATATCTATCTGGTGGGGCTCATCATGGCTGTCGTGGCCTTGGTGGTGTATAATTTCGTGACTCACCCCTGGTATATGCAGCACAAGAACAGATAGGCAACGACAAAAAGGCAGAATACTTTGTTTTTTCAAATAAATAATGTATTTTTGCAGTCGTAATGAAAACAATCATGAAAAGAATACTACCTGCCGCCGTGGTGATTATCGCCTTGGTGGTTCTTGCGGTTGTCCTGCTTACCTATGAGCGTGACCTCTTATGGAAGGTTCAGGAGATGAACCTTTTTCTCTATACAGGACTGTTCTTCAAGGAGATGATGGTTACGTCAGCGGGGTTTCTCTCGTATGTAGGAACCTATCTCACGCAGCACTTCTACTATCCTTGGTTAGGGGTGTTACTGCTGTGTGGAAGCTGGGGACTGCTGGCATGGATGACCAAACGGGTGTTCTGTATTCCGAATCGTTGGACGGTGTTGTTGCTGATTCCTATTGCCTTACTGCTGATGACTGCTATCAGTATGGGCTATTGGCTTTATGTTATCAAACTGAAGGGGTATTTCTGGACGGCTACCATCGCCACCATTGTGGTGGTTGCGCTGATGTGGGGCTTTAAGAAATTGCCGCAACGACGTATTCTTGCTCCGTTGTTCTTGTTCCTGACGGTGGTGATTGGCTATCCGCTCTTCGGAACTTATATCCTTTGGGGCGTATTACTGATGACTGTTTGGTCGTGGCGACTGGAGAAGCAGCGTTCCACAGCCATTATAAACACCGTGGTTGGGGTGATAAGCGTGATAGCCATTCCGTTGTTGTATTACCGGTTGGTGTATTACCAGACTAACATCATCAATATCTATTGGACGGGTTTGCCCATCTTCAAGATGAATGCTGAAGGGGAGAAATGGTATTACCTGCCGTATATCCTGCTGCTGCTTTTCTATCTGGTCTTGGTGATTACCTATCGTGAGACCTGGGATAAGAAGGAACCTGTGGTGAACCCTCATCAGAAGAAGGGGGTTAAGCCGCAGAAGGGTTCGACCAAACTGATGCAGTATCTGCCCCAGACTGCTGTGTTGATTGCTGTGGTATGTGGCGTATGGCATTTCTGGTTTAAGGACGAGAACTTCCACCATGAGCTGACCATGCAGCGCTGCGTGGAGAATCTTGATTGGCAGGGGGTGATGAATGAGGCTGAAAACGTGAAGGATATGCCTACTCGTTCCATCGTCATTATGCGCAACATTGCGCTTTCGCGCTTAGGACGGGCTACGGAGATCTATAACTATCCCAATGGCGACAAAGCCTGCAATTCGCCGTTCCCGATTTACCAGTCGAACATGATTGGCAGGATGCTGTACTACAACTACGGGGCACTCAATGCGTGTCATCATTACTGTCTTGAAGAGGCGGTGGAGTTCGGGTGGAAGGCTGCTTACCTGAAGTATATGGCGCTTTGTGCCATGCTCTCGGGTGAAGAGGCTGCGGCCAGTAAGTATTTCGGCTTGTTGCGCCAGACACGTTATTTCGGTGACTGGGCAGATGAGTACGAGGCCATGAACGGTCGTAAGGACCTGCAGACAAAATCGGCAAGCACGGGTCCTATTTGTCATATGCTCCACTACGACAACAGTGTGGGTACAGATAACGGCGGTCATGCTGAATCATTCCTGATGAAGCTTTTGGCTGATCTTGACGCCAACGATCCTGTTTTCCAGGAGCAGGCTTTATTGGCTGCGCTATGGACGAAGAATCCCAGAATGTTCTGGCCGCGTTTCAAACAGTACGTCAATCTACACCCCAACGACCCGATGCCACGGATCTTCCAGGAGGCCGCCTATCTTTTCTGTAAGGAGGAAAACCGTCCTACGGAGGGAATACCGTTTGATAAGGAGGTCATCACCACTTATCAAGACATGGCAGACAAGGTGCAGCAGTATGATGGCATGGATCTGGAACAGGTACGTGCGATACTATACCCTTCGTTCGGTCATACATACTACTACGACTATTACCTGATGAAACAATTGAACTACAACTAATACCTCATACCATGAAGCTTCATTCATCTACCTCTCGTCATGCAACAGGTTGTTTGATCACCGTCATCGCATTGCTGCTTACAGCCTGCGGTCACCGTGTGCCTACGCAATTTGCGCAGTCGACTGACTACCCCAAGATCTATCCTGATTATATCAATGTGACGGTTCCTGTGAACATCGCTCCACTGAGTTTTCAGATGGATACGAAGAGCGAGGAGATGGTGGTGCGCTTTTCGGTGGGTGATGAGGAGATGGTATGTGGCGGTGAACAGGCCTGTCCTTCTATCAAGAAATGGAGACAGCTTACCGACAAGGCCAAGGGTTCTGCCATTCAGGTGGAGGTATATGCGCGGCATGATGATCAGTGGACGCGCTTCAAACCGTTCCAGATCTTCGTATCGCCTGATTCCATAGATCCTTATATCAGCTATCGTTGTATTCATCCTTCGTTCGTGACCTACGAGGAGCTTACCATCCGTCAGCGGTGTCTGGAGGATTATGAGGAGAGCGTGATCTACGACAATATGCTGTGCGGTGAGGAACTGAAAGGACAGTGCATCAACTGTCATCATTACCAGAACTATAATCCCAACAGGATGCAGTTCCATGCGCGTCAGTATCATGGCGGTACGGTGATTGCCTACGACGGAAAGCTGAAGAAGGTGAACATGCGGAATGACTCGATTCTCTCGGCTGGTGTGTATCCTGCTTGGCACCCGTCGCTGAACCTTATTGTCTATTCCACGAACAAGACCTTCCAGGGTTTCCTCACCACCGACAAGAACAAGATTGAGGTGTACGATACGGCCAGTGATCTTATTCTGTATGATGTGGAGCGTGACGAGGTGACGAATATCGAGAACGACAAGGATGAGATGGAGGTGTTTCCTTGCTGGACGCCCGACGGTAAGACGCTTTATTACTGCAGTGCGCACTTTGTCTTGTCTGATTCGATCAAAGACAAGAACTACGAGTTACTTTCGCGGATGAACGAGGTGAAATACAGTATCTATAAGAAAGAGTTTGATGCGCAGACCAAACGGTTTGGTCCCAGACAGCTGGTGTTTGATGCTGCTGCGATGAATATGAGTGCTACCTTACCTCGGGTGTCTGCCGATGGTCGCTACCTGATGTTTACGATGGGTGTGCGCGGTGTGTTCCACATCTGGCACCATGATGCTGATCTGTGGCTGATCGACCTGCAGACCGGCGAGGCACGGGCCATGAACGAGTTGAACTCGCCCGACACGGAGAGTTACCATTCATGGTCGAGCAACGGTAAATGGGTGGTGTTCAGCAGTCGCCGTGATGACGGGAACTTCACGCGTCCGTTCATCGCGCATATTGATGCGAACGGAAAGGGAACAAAGCCATTTGAGCTGCCGAGTAAGAATCCTAACTACCACCGTGAGTTTCTGAAGAGCTATAACGTCCCGGAATTCATGAACGGTCCTGTCACCATCACCCCGCAATCGTTTGCAGATGTGCTGAAGAAGGATGATGGTGTGGCGGTGAAATACGTGAATAAGTAACTCTTTAATTCCCTTTCTCCAGCAGTTTCTGCAGACGTAAGACTTCATCGCGGTATTGTGCGGCTTGGATGAAGTCGAGGTTTTTGGCGGCCTGCTTCATCAGCTTAGTGGTATTGTCGATGCTCTTCTGCAACTGCTCGCGCGACATCTTCTTGATAATCGGATCAGCAGCCATGTCCATGGAGTCGGGTTCAATGTACGGACGATAGGTGGTGGCGCTCTTGTCAAGACCTTTACTGATATCCGTGCTCTGAACCAGTCCACCCTGACCGATGGCTTTGATGATCTGTTTGGGCGTGATACCGTGTTCCTCGTTGTATTTCAGCTGCTTAGCGCGACGGCGATTGGTCTCGTCGATGGTAAGCTGCATGCTCTGCGTGATGGTGTCGGCATACATGATTACCTTTCCGTTGACGTTTCGGGCAGCACGTCCGGCAGTCTGCGTCAACGACCGGTGTGAGCGAAGGAAACCTTCCTTGTCAGCATCAAGAATCGCCACCAGCGAGACCTCCGGCAGGTCGAGTCCTTCGCGGAGCAGGTTGACGCCTACCAGTACGTCAAAAGCACCGGAACGCAGATCACTCATGATCTTCACACGGTCGAGCGTAGCCACATCACTATGGATATAGTTCGCTTTGATATCGTGGTTCAGCAAGTATTCCGTTAGCTCTTCAGCCATGCGTTTTGTTAGCGTGGTTACCAGTACACGCTCCCCACGATGACAGCGGGTGAGAATCTCGTCCATCAGATCATCAATCTGATTCTCGCTCGGACGCACCTCAATCTCCGGGTCAAGCAGACCCGTAGGGCGAATCAGCTGTTCCACTACCACGCCTTCAGCCTCGTTAAGCTCGAAGTCTGCAGGGGTAGCAGACACATAGATTACCTGGTTTACCAATTCCTGAAACTCCTCGAACTTCAGGGGTCGGTTGTCGAACGCCGCAGGAAGACGGAACCCATACTCCACGAGGTTGGTCTTACGGGCACGGTCGCCTCCATACATCGCATTGATCTGCGGAACACTTACATGACTCTCGTCGATGACCAGCAGATAATCCTCGGGGAAGAAGTCGAACAGACAGTAGGGTCGTTGCCCTTCCTCCCTGCCGTCAAAGTAGCGGGAGTAGTTCTCTATTCCACTGCAATGCCCCAACTCCTTGATCATCTCCATGTCATATTCAACTCTTTCTTTAATACGCTGTGCCTTAATGGAATCGCCCATCTCGTTGAAGAAATTAATTTGCTTAACGAGATCATCCTGAATAGCCCGGATAGCATGCTCGGTCTGCTCCTTGGAAGTGACGAACAAATTGGCGGGATATACCTGGTATTCATCAAACGAAGCGAGTCGGTGGTAGGTAAGGGAGTCGAGTTCCTCAATCGCATCAATCTCATCATCCCACCATGTGACACGCAGGACATGATCGCTGTAGGCCATGAACACATCCACCGTATCACCTTTCACACGGAAGTTTCCGCGTTTCAGTTCAATGTCATTACGCACATACAGGGCATCAACCAACTGACGGAGGAAGCGGTTACGGTCAAGCGTCTGACCTTTCTTAATAGTAATCACACTGTTGGCCATGGCCACCGGACCGCCCATACCATATATGCACGATACAGACGATACAACCACCACATCTTTCCTGCCAGAGAGTAGGGAAGAAACGGCGGAGAGGCGCAGTCGGTCGATCTCCTCGTTGATATTAAGATCCTTCTCAATATAAGTATCGGTCTGCGGCAGATAGGCCTCTGGCTGGTAGTAGTCATAGTAGGATACATAGTACTCCACGGCATTATTCGGGAAGAATCCCCTCATTTCCTCGTAGAGCTGGGCAGCCAGTGTCTTGTTGTGACTCAAGATGAGCGTGGGCTTGTTCACCTGGGCAATGACATTCGCAATGGTGAAGGTCTTGCCCGAGCCCGTCACACCCAGCAGAACCTGCGACTTATCGCCGCGGGCAATGCCGTCGCAAAGTTCCCGTATAGCCTCCGGCTGATCGCCCGTGGGCTGGTATTCTGATGTGAGTTGAAACGCCTTCATGATCGGTCTGTTCTGGTATTATCCGACAAAATTACTAAAAAAGACCTAATCTATAGCCATTTTTTGCTAAAAATCTGCGGAGATGCTTTGTATTTCGTGGAAATATGTGTAATTTTGCACTCCAAATGCGAAATATGAAGAAGTTATTAATAGGCGTATGTGCTGCGTTGGTGCTGACAGGTTGTGCCAACGAGTTCAACAGGGTGTATAAAACGCAGGACTACAACTATAAATATGAATATGCCAAGGAGTGTTTTGCCAATGGCAAATACGTCAAGGCCATCACACTGCTTGAAGAGCTGGTGACTGTAACTAAAGGCACCGACAATGGTGAGGAGTGTCTTTATATGTTGTCTATGGCGCAGTTCTGCAATGCTGATTATGAAGCAGCCTCCATGGGCTTTAAGAAGTATTATCAGAGTTACCCCAAAGGACGGTTCGCCGAGATGGCTTCTTACTATGCCGGAGAAAGTCTTTACATGAGTACTCCGGAACCCAGACTGGACCAATCGGCTACGGTCATGGCTATTACAGCTTATCAGGAGTACCTGGACATCTATCCTGATGCCACCTTGAAGCGGAAGGCGCAGGAACGGTTGTTCGATCTTCAGGACAAACTGGTGAAGAAAGAATTGCTCTCGGCTCAGCTGTACTACAATCTGGGTTCTTATTTCGGCAATTGCGTGATGGGCGGTTCTAACTATGAAGCTTGTATCGTTACTGCGCAGAACGCCATGAAGGACTATCCCTATAACTCTATGCGTGAGGATTTTGCCGTGCTCATCATGAAGAGCAAATACGAACTGGCACATCAGAGCGTGGAATCAAAGAAGCTGGAGCGTTACCAGGATGCTGAGGATGAGTGCTACGGATTCATCAATGAGTATCCCGAGAGTAAGGAGCGCGCCACAGCTGAGAAGTATATTGCTGCTTGCAAGCGGTTTATTGGTGATCAGAGAGAGGAAGACTGATCGAACTAATGGCCGCAATTGGCAATAAAAGAATGTAAAAAGGAAAGAATGTATAATTAAGAATAATATGGATTACAAGAAATCAAAAGCACCCGTAAACACAGTTACACGTAACATCATGGATCTCAGTAAGGACACTGGTAATATCTATGAGAGCGTGGCTATCATTGCTAAGCGCGCGAATCAGATTTCCGTTGAAATCAAGCAGGATCTGAGTAAGAAACTGGCTGAGTTCGCTTCTTATAATGATTCTCTCGAGGAAGTATTCGAGAACCGCGAGCAAATTGAGATTTCACGTTACTATGAGAAGCTCCCGAAGGCCTCACTGCTGGCTACACAGGAGTTCATCGAAGGGAATGTGTATTATCGTGACCCGTCAAAAGACAACCAGAACTAATGATTCAACGTAAGCAGACCCTTTTCTTGCTCCTGGCGCTGATTATCACAGTAATCTGCCTTTGTCTGCCTGTGGCAACACTTGTTCCTCAAGGGATGGGGGTAGATATGCCTATGTATAATCTCTGGGTGGTTGACGCTAATGGAGGGCACCAGTTTAGTGTGTGGGTACTGTTCGCTATCTTGCTCGTAACATGTCCCCTCGCACTTATTGCTATCTTCCTGTTCAAGAACCGAAAGGCGCAGATCAAATTGTGTGTGATCAATATCCTGTTCATGCTATGTTGGTATTCGGTCTATGCCTTCCATGCCATCAATCTGGGAGATAAGCTGCACGCATCATTCCAGTTGGAGTTTGCTGCAGGTTTGCCTTTCTTCGCACTCATCTTCTATTTCTTAGCGCTGAGAGGAGTGCGGGCAGATGAGGCACTGATCAAGTCGATGGACAGGATCAGGTGACAAGTTTCAAGTTACAAGTATCAAGTTTCAAGTGTGATTACCGGAACTGGAGTGGAAAGATAAAAAAAGAGATTGCCGAAGCAATCTCTTTTTTATTGTGATAATTGAATAGACAATTCTTAGATTCCAAGAGCCTTCTTTGCACCGTCAGCAGCCTTGTCAACAGCCTCGCCTGCCTTATCCTTAGCAGCGTCAACAGCGTCAGTAGCCTTGTCAACAACAGCATCTTTTGCATCCTTAGCAGCGTCAACAGCAGCATCAGCAGCACCCTCGATAGCGTCGCCTGCAGCGTCAACAGCCTTGCCAGCCAATGAAGCAGCGTCGATACCCAGACCCTTCAGAGCATCGCCAGCACCGAGAAGAGCGTCAACAGTGTCGCTAGGAATAGCGTTCACAGTGTCGAGCAGACCAGCCACAGCAGCGTTACCTGCTACGAGACCCTTGATCTTGTCAGCATTGTCCTTCAGGAAGCCCTGAACCTTTGCCAGATACTCCTTGGCAATCTCCGGGTTCTTAGCAATGAACTCAGCAACCTTAGCCTTTACAGCCTCCAATGCATTCTGGATACCAGTAGCGTCAGTAGCATCTGACAACTGTGCAATCACTTCGTCTGCAGCAGCATTTGCCTCCTGCAGTGCTACTTCTGTTGAATCGATAGCTTCCTCAACGGGAGCCGGAGCGGGTTTGTTTGTACAACTTGCGAACATCAAACCTACAGCTGCAAGAGCCATAAAAAATACTTTCTTCATAATTTGTTGGATTTAGTTAATAAATAAAGATAAATATTTGGCCGTAAAGATACACTTTTTCCATATACGTTGTATCACTTTTTTACAAGGTTTAACAAAAAAAGTGCATTATTCGTGTAACTTTTTGGATTTTGCGTATTTTTAGAAACAAAAAATAGCATGCCTGCAAACGCAGACATGCTATTATATAATAGGTGGAGTGGGGATTACTCGCCCTTCTCCAACTTAGCCTTCAGTTCGGCCAGTGCATCAATATCACCCAGGGTTGTACCTGCAGCAACATTGTTGATCACGGGAGCCTCTTCCTTCTTAGCGGCACGCTTAGCACGAGGAGCCTTCTTGGTCTCATCCTTAGCATCCTCGAAGGTACGACTATGAGACAGGATGATACGCTTGGTCTCCTTTACAAACTCGATTACCTTGAACTGGAGATCCTCACCAAGCTGAGCCTGACTGCCATCCTCCTTTACAAGGTGCTTCGGTGTTGCAAAGCCTTCACCACCTTCGTTCAGTGCGATAACTGCACCCTTGTCCATGATCTCTGTGATCTTACCAGCGTGAACGCTACCCGGTGTGTAGATGGTCTCGTAAGTATCCCAAGGATTCTCCTCGAGCTGCTTGTGACCGAGTGAGAGACGACGGTTCTCCTTGTCGATTTCGAGAACGACAACCTCAATCTCTGCACCTACCTGAGTGAACTCAGACGGATGCTTCACCTTCTTGGTCCAAGACAGGTCGCTGATGTGGATCAGACCGTCAACACCTTCCTCCAGCTCAACGAAGATACCGAAGTTAGTGAAGTTGCGTACACGTGCGGTGTGCTTGCTGCCCACAGGATACTTGGTCTCGATGGTCTCCCACGGATCTTCCTTGAGCTGCTTGATACCGAGAGACATCTTGCGCTCCTCGCGGTCGAGGGTCAGAATAACTGTCTCTACCTCGTCGCCAACGTGCATGAACTCCTGAGCGCTGCGCAGGTGCTGGCTCCATGACATCTCTGATACATGGATCAGACCCTCCACACCCGGAGCGATCTCCACAAATGCGCCGTAGTCAGCAATCACAACAACCTTACCCTTTACGTGGTCGCCCACCTTCAGGTTCTCATCCAGAGCATCCCATGGATGCGGGGTGAGCTGCTTCAGACCGAGGGCGATACGCTTCTTGTCATCATCGAAGTCGAGAATAACCACGTTGATCTTCTGATCAAGTGCCACAACCTCATGCGGATCGCTTACGCGGCCCCAAGACAGGTCAGTGATGTGGATGAGTCCGTCAACACCACCGAGGTCAACAAACACACCGTAAGAGGTGATGTTCTTGACTGTACCCTCGAGGATCTGACCCTTCTCAAGCTTACCGATGATCTCTCTCTTCTGTGCTTCCAACTCAGCTTCGATAAGAGCCTTGTGAGAAACAACAACATTGCGGAACTCCTGGTTGATCTTCACAACCTTGAACTCCATGGTCTTTCCTACGAATACGTCGTAGTCGCGTATGGGATGAACGTCAATCTGGCTGCCCGGGAGGAATGCCTCGATACCAAACACATCAACGATCATACCGCCCTTAGTGCGGCACTTGATGTAGCCCTGGATCACCTCCTCGTTGTCGAGGGCGGCGTTCACGCGCTCCCAGCTCTTGCTCAGACGAGCCTTCTTGTGTGAGAGAATCAGCTGACCCTTCTTGTCCTCTGCGTTCTCTACATAAACCTCAACGGTGTCACCAACTTTCAGATCCGGATTGTAGCGGAACTCTGAAGAGGGGATGATACCATCGCTCTTGTAACCGATGTTCACGATTACTTCTTTTTTGTCGACGGAGATAACCTTACCGTCAACGACCTGATGCTCACTGACCTTGTTCAGTGTGTCATCATAAGCCTTCGTCAGCTCTTCTTTGCTGATTTCCTGGCTGCTGCCGTTCTCGAATTCTTCCCAGTTGAAGTCCTCTAACGGCTGTACATTTTTTAAGTTAGACATAAAATGAATTAATAAATAAAATTGTAACTAATAAAGTGAGACTTTATGTTGTGCCTCGCGCATGACGCGCAAAGCGGCTGCAAAATTACTCATTTTTAATGAGATACGTGTCTTGTTCTTTCTATAACACTAATGATTTATAGAAATTTAACAGTCTATTGGTTATTATGTACACGTAATTGCCAGAAAGCTACTGCTGCAGCGGCAGCAACATTGAGAGAATCCACCTGATGAGACATAGGGATTCGGGCCACATAATCCGTTTCTTCGATGACTTCCTGGGGCAGACCATCTCCTTCTGTTCCCATGACGATGGCCAGACGTTCTTCCTGGATGAGTGGGGGATAATCAATGGGAACAGAGCGGTCGGTCAATGCCATGGAAACGGTCTTGAATCCCAGTCGGTGCAGACTGTTCACGGGTTCATGGAGCCAAGTCCAGGGAACCAGAAAGACTGAGCCCATCGACACCCTTACCGCCCTTCGGTTATATGGATCGCAGGAGTTGCGCGTCATAAGTACTCCATCGATACCCAAGGCTGCGGCAGAACGGAAGATCGCTCCGATGTTTGTCGTGTCAACCACCCCGTTGATAATGACGATACGGCGGGCTTCCCTGCAGACCTCTTCCACCCGTTTGTCTTTCGGTCGCCGCATGGCACACAACACACCTCGTGTCAATGTGTAGCCCGTCAATGAGGCTAACAAGTCACGTTCTCCTGTATATACGGGAAACTCCCCGATGTTCTTTTGTCGGGCATACTCCTCGCAACGACTGATAATGTCGCGGGCATCTCCCTCAATGTGTTTCTTTTCGCAGAGCAGGGCCACGGGCTCGTAGCCTGCGGTTAACGCTACGCGAATCACTTTAGGACTCTCGGCAATGAAGATTCCCTTGTCGGGTTCTAACTTGTTCCGCAGTTGCGCTTCCGTCAGTGTACTGAACATTTCCACACCTGGGTGGGAGAGGGAGGTGATTTCTATCAGGTTCATGGATTGTAATGAATTGTGCTGCAAAAGTACTGCATTTTTCTCAATAGGTAAAAATGAAATACACGTTTTTTGTGTCAAATGAGAAAAAAAATCATCATTTTTCATGACTGTTTGGATTTTTTTGTGTATATTTGCGCTATCATACATGTACGTAACAAAATCAATCTATTAATTATATGACGACATCTACTAACACAACAAGCACCAGGAATCCACAAGTATATGCGGATTTCCTTGCTGAGATCAAGAAGTTTGTGCCTTCTGACAGAATCTATACAGATGAGTTACGAACATTAGGGTGGGGAACTGATGCCAGTTTCTACCGCCAGATACCCAAGGTGGTTGTAAGAAGTGAAGGTGAGGAGCAGATGGCCAAGATCATCCGCGCTTGTAACCAGTTCCATCTTCCTTTCACATTCCGTGCTGCAGGAACTTCCCTGTCAGGACAAAGTGTGAGCGACTCGGTATTGATCGTAGCCGGAAAGCATTGGGAACGTTATGAAATCGGTCCTGATCAGGAGACAATCCGACTGCAGCCTGGTATTGTGGGTGCCCGCGTGAATGAGCTGCTTAAACCTTATGGTAGGGTATTCCCTCCGGATCCCGCTTCTATTGGAAGTGCCATGGTGGGTGGTATTGTGATCAATAATGCCTCGGGTATGAACTGTGGCGTTCATGCCAATAGCGACCGTATGATGATTAGTGCCCGTCTGATCCTGACCGATGGTACAGTGGTTGACACAGGCGACGAGAAGAGTAAGGAACTGTTCAGGAAGTCGCACCCAGAATTCATCAAGAAGATCGAGGATCTGCGTGATAGGGTTCGTGCTGACCAGGAATTAGCCGACAGTATTCGTCTGAAATACAGCATCAAGAACGTAACGGGCTTGAATATCCGTCCGCTGTTAGCCTACGATGATCCGTTTGATATCATGGCACACTGTATGGTGGGTTCTGAGGGAACGCTGGCGTTCTTGTCGGAAGTAACCATGAAGACCTTGCATGATTATCCTTTCAAGGCATCGGCCATGGTGTATTTCATGACGATGAAGGAGAGCTGTGAGGCTGTGGTGGCCATGAAGAAACTCAAGGCAGGTGATGAAGACCTGAAGATGAGTGCGGAGAACCTGATGGTGAAGAGTGCTGAAATGCTCGATTATAAGTCGCTGAGTTCAGTGGACGATCCCGTCTATCTGCAATACCAGAAGGATGTGGATACTGGGAAAATCCCGGGTGTGGAGCCAGGCGATTACCATAACCTGACCGCCATTCTGACGGAGACGAAGGCGGTGTCACATGAGCAGCTGTTGGAGAAGATTGACAAGATCAAGGAATGTCTCTCGCAATTCAGTCTGTATATCCCCGCAGAGTTCACCGAAGATCCCGCCATCTATGGTAAGTACTGGGCTATACGCTCAGGTATCTTCCCCTCTGTAGGAGGAACTCGTCCGGTAGGTACTTCATGTCTCATCGAAGATGTGGCATTCCACATCGAGGATCTGCCCGAGGCAACGGTCAAACTGCAGAAACTCATTGCCGACCATGGCTATTCCGATGCTTGTATCTACGGTCATGCGTTTGAAGGTAACTACCACTTCATCCTCAACCAGAGCTTCAAGAGCGAGAGCGAGGTGAAACGCTATGAGGAGATGATGCGCGATGTGGCCCGTCTGGTGGTTGAGGAGTATGACGGCTCCTTGAAGGCTGAGCATGGAACGGGAAGGAACATGGCTCCGTTCGTGAAGTACGAATGGCGCGACAAGGCATATGAGGTAATGAAGGAACTGAAGGCGATCTTCGATCCCGAAGGTCTGCTGAACCAAGGTGTAATCTTTAACGATGATCCGGAATGCTTCATCAAGTGTCTGAAACCGTTACCTGTGCTCGATTTCGATTTCGACAAGGTTCCTGATGGCGGAAAGTACCTGATGGATCCGTCTCTTTCCACTGCCCATGAGACGATTGAGCAGGTGAAACGAGCCAATAAGTGTATTGAGTGCGGATTCTGCGAAGTGAACTGTATGTCGTGCGGTCTTACCTTATCTTCAAGAATGCGTATTGCCGTACAGCGAGAGATCAGGGAACTGGAATCCACGGGTGCTGATCCAGAGCGTGCCGCCAGGTTGCGTAAGCAATATAAGTATTATGGCGATCAGACCTGTGCTACCGATGGTCTTTGTTCTACCTCTTGTCCGATGAAGATCAACACAGGTGAGTTAACCCACCTGATCCGTCAGATGGACATGAACAGCAACAAGCTGGGTTATAAGGTCGGTGAGTTTGCTGCCAACCACATGGCCGGCATCAAGTCGGGCCTGCGCGTCGTACTGGATGTGGCTCACTTAGGACATGTCACCTTGGGACCGACGCTGATGACGAGTATTTGTAGAGGTATGAACAAGATGGGTATGCCCCTTTGGACAACCGCTATGCCGAAAAAACATCGACAGCCGAAGAAGTCTGACCTGACCCAGTTCATCATCGAGAAGTCCATCCCCCAACATGAGGAGGAGCATTCGCCGCTGAAGGTGGTCTATTTTCCCAGCTGTATCAACCAGACGATGGGACAGTCGAAACGGGATGGTAAGATTCACGATCTTGTGGATGAGGTAATCCAACTGATGGCGAAGGCCGGTTATGAGGTGATCTTCCCCGATGGTATGGAGAAGATGTGCTGCGGACAGATCTGGGAGTCGAAGGGAATGCTAGACATAGCCGACCGTAAGAGCGCTGAGCTCGAAGAGGCCTTGTGGAAAGCATCCGAACAAGGGAAGTACCCTGTGCTCTGTGCCCAGAGTCCTTGTCTGCACCGCATGAAGAAGGTGATGAAGAAGATGAAGCTGTACGAGCCCGCAGAGTTTATCATGGAGTATCTCGTGCCACGTCTCGACTTCCATCCGACAGACCGTCATATCGCCCTTCACCTGACCTGCTCTACTCGTCAGATGGGCGTTGACAAGGATATGATAGCTCTGGCCAAGCTCTGCTCCACCAATGTGTTCCTACCTGAGGGTGTAGGCTGTTGCGGCTTCGCTGGTGACCGTGGATTCACCTTCCCAGAGCTGAATAAGTATGGCTTGCGTAAGCTTCGTCCGCAGATCGAGAAGAACCATATCGAGGTAGGCTATTCTAACAGTAGGACCTGTGAGATCGGATTGGAGACCAATACGGGCATTCCTTATATGAGCATCGTGTATCTGGTGAATGAGTGCACCACAAAGAAAGAGAACATCCTGTAAAACTTTAATTAAATAATAAGAATATGAGTCAAACACCAACTCCCCACATCGGGGCGAAGAAAGGCGAAATTGCCGAGACAGTAATCATGGCGGGTGATCCGCTACGTGCAAAACTGATGGCCGAACGGTTCCTGGAGAACCCCGTGCAGTTCAACAATGTTCGTGGTATGCTGGGCTATACGGGTACCTATAAAGGTAAGCGGGTCAGTGTGATGGGACATGGTATGGGTATGCCGTCAATCGGTATCTACACCTACGAGTTGTATAACTTCTATGGGGTGAAGACCATCATCCGTGTGGGATCGGCAGGATCTATCAATAAGGAACTGCACATTGGCGACCTGGCCATTGCGATGGGCGCTTGCACGAATAGCAACTATGCTGATCAGTATGAGATGCCTGGTACCTATGCACCGATAGCCGACTTCAGTCTGATTCGTGCAGCAGTTGAGGCATGCGAGAAGTTCGGCTACAACTACAAGGTCGGTAATGTGTTGTCATCGGATGTATTTTACGGCGAGAACCCGCACAACGACAAGTGGATCAACATGGGTGTAATGGCCGTAGAGATGGAGATTGCAGCCCTGTATATGAATGCAGCCCGCTCAGGAAACCGCGCGCTGGGCATCTGCACCATCTCAGATAATATCCTGACAGGGGAGGCTACAACGGCTGAGGAGCGTCAGAATAATTTCACCCACATGATGGATGTGGCGTTCTCACTGATTTAATCGCTCGGAGAACTGAAAGGAGGTAAGTCCGTTATCTGACATTCGTATGTTGATAACGGACTTATTGTGAAAAGTATAAAACAAGAATTATGGCTACAGTAGACGACAAGAAAGTAATCTTCTCGATGGTTGGAGTGAGCAAGACCATCCAGCAGAACCAAAAACAAGTGCTCAAGAATATCTACCTGAGTTTTTTCTATGGAGCAAAGATCGGTATCATCGGTCTGAACGGTGCGGGTAAATCCACACTGATGAAGATCATTGCCGGATTAGACCAGCAGTATCAGGGTCAGGTGGTGTGGAGCCCGGGCTATACCGTGGGCTATCTGCCGCAGGATCCGCCGCTCAATGAGGAGAAGACCGTGAAGGAAAACGTGATGGAAGGGGTGCAGCATGTGTATGACGCGTTGGCGGAATATGATGAGATCAACGTGAAGTTCGGACTCCCTGAGTATTACGAGGATCCTGATAAGATGGACAAGCTGATGAGTCGTCAGGCGGAACTGCAGGATATCATCGACAGTACCGATGCTTGGAACATGGATTCAAAGCTTGACCGCGCTATGGCAGCGTTGAACTGTCCGCCGGGCGACTGGAGTGTGAAGACGCTTTCAGGAGGTGAGCGCCGCAGGGTGGCACTCTGTCGGTTGCTCCTTCAGAAACCTGATGTACTGTTGCTCGATGAGCCTACCAACCACTTGGATGCGGAGAGTATCGACTGGTTGGAGCAGCATCTGCAGCAGTATGAAGGAACAGTGATTGCCGTAACTCACGACCGTTATTTCCTCGATGATGTGGCAGAATGGATTCTGGAGCTTGACCGTGGTGAGGGAATCCCATGGAAAGGCAACTACTCATCGTGGCTCGAGCAGAAGTCACAACGCTTGGCACAGGAGGAGAAGTCTGCTTCCAAGCGCCGCAAGACGCTGGAACGCGAGCTGGAATGGGTGCGTATGGCTCCCAAGGCCCGTCATGCCAAGGGTAAGGCCCGTCTGAACTCCTACGAGATGATGCTTAACGAGGAGCAGAAACAGAAGGAAGAGAAGCTAGAGATCTTCATTCCAAACGGTCCCCGACTGGGTAACAAGGTCATCGAAGCAGAGCATGTAGCGAAAGCCTATGGCGAGAAAACGCTCTTCTCCGATCTGAACTTCATGCTTCCTCCGAACGGTATCGTGGGCGTGATAGGTCCTAACGGTGCCGGTAAGACAACCCTCTTCCGTCTGATCATGAATCTGGAACAGCCTGATGCAGGTACGTTCAGTATCGGTGATACGGTGAAGCTCTCTTATGTGGATCAGCAACATAAGGATATTGATCCTGAGAAGACCGTTTATCAAGTGGTGAGTCAGGGTAACGAGACCATTCGTATGGGCGGTAAAGACGTCAATGTCAGGGCTTATCTCTCTCGTTTCAACTTCAGTGGAGCCGACCAAGAGAAGAAATGTGCCGTACTCTCCGGTGGCGAACGTAATCGTTTGCATCTCGCCATTGCCTTGAAACAAGAGGGTAATGTGTTACTTTTAGATGAGCCTACTAACGATATCGATGTCAACACATTACGAGCCTTGGAAGAAGGTCTGGAAGCCTTTGCCGGATGTGCCGTTATCATCAGTCACGACCGCTGGTTCCTGGATCGTATCTGTACCCATATCCTGGCGTTCGAAGGAGAGGGTAGTGTCTTCTATTTTGAAGGTAACTACAGTGAGTATGAAGCCAACAAAGCACAACGTCTTGGATTGGAAGAGCCAAAACGTGCACGCTATCGTAAACTGATGGAGGAATAGGAGATGAGACGACCAGTTGGAAATATGGGTTTATGCCTGATGATGCTTTTGCTGTCAGCCTTGCCAGTCATGGCCAAGCATACGAACTTCAAGGTGTCGATATATGTCCGTGCCTATGAGGTACAGAAGATGAAGGACACTGAGTGGCTGGAGTCATCGTGGAAGACCATCTCGAGTCAGCTTGATGTGGATAAGATCTACCTGGAAACGCATCGTGATCTACTGATTGTGGATGATGCCACCATTGAGAAAGCCAAGAAGTTCTTCCTGAAACAAGGACTGGAGGTGGCTGGCGGCATTACCTATACGATCAATGAGAGAAACGACTTCGAGACCTTCTGCTATTCTGATCCTGAACACCGTAAGATGGTTAAGCACATCGCTGAAGTCACAGCCAAGCATTTTGATGAGTTCCTGTTAGACGACTTCTTCTTCACCAGTTGCAAGAGTGAGGTGGAGATAGCTGCGAAAGGTGACAGGACATGGACGGAATACCGCTTGGATCTGATGAACGATGCGGCGAAGAACCTGGTGATTGGTCCTGCCAAGACCGTCAATCCCAAAGTAAAGGTAATCATCAAATACCCCAACTGGTATGATCATTTCCAAGGTCTGGGCTTTAACCTCGCGGACGGTCCGATGCTCTTCGACGGTATTTGGACAGGTACGGAAACACGTGATCCTGCCAGTGCCCAGCATCTGCAGAACTACCTGAGCTATAACATTATTCGTTACTTTGAGAATCTGCGTCCAGGTTATAACGGTGGCGGATGGGTTGATGCCGGAGGTATTCAGATGAGCATGGACCGCTATGCGGAACAGTTGCATCTTACTGCCATCGCCAAGGCACGCGACGTGATGCTGTTTGCCTATAACCAACTGCTCGACTATCCGCTGCGCGATGAGTATCGGGCTCCTTGGCAGGGAACAGGTACCAGTTGGGATTACGACCAGATGCGGGCTCCTTTCAAGAATGGGAACAAGACCGTTACGCCCACCACGATGGCACGTATCGCTGATGTGGTGTTGCGGCAAGCAGATCATCTGGTGGGAAAGTTAGGGAATCCCATAGGAATACAGTCGTATAAACCCTTCCATTCCTTGGGAGAGGACTTCCTGCAGAACTACCTCGGTATGATCGGTCTGCCCATGGATATTCATCCTTCCTTTGCCAAGGATCAGGAGGTGATCCTGCTTACTGAACAGGCTGCTGGTGATGCTGATATCATGAAGAAGATAGAGCAGCAATTGAGGAGCGGACATGACGTGGTGATTACCAGCGGTCTGCTGAAAGCTATTCCCGAGAAGATAGCTCAGGTTTGCGAACTTCGGTGTTCAGACTTGAAAGCTATTGTGAACGACTTCGGTCGGTACGGGAAGAGTAACCGTGACATCCTGATTCCGCAGGTTCGTTACCAGACCAACGACAGCTGGGAGGTGATCAGTGCGGGTCGTCCCTTGACAGGGGGCGTCTCTGGTTTCCCTATTCTCCATAAAGCCAAGTATGCCAATGCGTACCTTTATGTACTGACGGTTCCTGATGACATGGGTGGACTGTATGACTATCCCTCCGCTGCGCTTACGGAGATACGCAGGGTGATGAGTAAAGGGTTAGACTTCTATCTCGATGCACCTGCTAAGGTGAGTCTGTTCCTCTATGACAACCACACACTCATCGTGGAGAACTTCAACGACGAGCCGGTGGATGTGAAACTGGTGAGTACCAAGGATGAGAACAAGCGTCTGACGAGTCTGGATGACGGTCGTGTCATTGATGGTGCATTGGAGGACTATTGGGTAGGCTGGAACAGAAATCAGGCCATGAAGATTCCCGTTTCCCTCAAACCGCATTCGTATATGGCGTTCAAGTATTAACATAGTATAGAATCTAAACGACTGCTATGGTGGCAGTGAATAATCCCATGAAGAAAAACATTTTGCTGTTTGTCACTCTGACTTTATCTGCATCGTTATCAGCACAGATCATACAAAGAGACTCAACCGTTAACGTGCGGATTGGTTACTCCAGCGGTAATCAGAACACATTGGCAGGTGCTGTGGAGAAGGTTACAGGGGAGCGGATCAACAAAGGACTCGTCACTTCTTCCATCGAAGCCCTGAGCGGTCAGGCGGCTGGTGTGCAGGTGACGTCAGGTGGTAACCAGGAGGCAATGGTGAGTGCTGTGCGCGTTCGAGGTACCACCTCGCTGACAGGTGGAAACGACCCGCTGGTCATTATAGATGGTGTGACTTCCGATCTGGCGACGCTCTCCACCATCTATCCTGCCGACATCGAGAGCTTTACCATTCTGAAGGATGCTTCGGAAACGGCCCAGTATGGTTCACGAGGTGCCTCCGGTGTTATTCAGGTAGCAACAAAGAAAGGTAGGCAGTCGCAGTTCCATATCAGTTTCGACGGTACGGTGGGCTTCGAGGATATCTACAAGCATATCAACATGCTCAATGCAGCCCAGTTCCGTCAGGCAGCCACACAGCTCGGTCTTGACTATATCGACCTGGGGGCGAACACCAATTTCAGTAAGACGATTGAACGTACTGGTTTTGTGCAGAACCATCATATCGCCTTCGGCGGTGGTTCTGAGACGGCTAACTATCGTGCTTCTGTGGGTGTGATGGAACACAAGACGGTGATAAAAACCAATAACTACCGTACTTACATCGCTAAGCTCGACATCTCTCAGCAGGCTTTCGAGAATCGCATGACCGTTGACCTCGGACTTTTCGGTTCTCTCCAGAAGAATAACTACCTGCCTTTCCAGCAGAAACTGTTGTATTCTTCAAACACCTTCAACCCCACCTATCCCGATGGAGTCAACGATGATGGAACCTACGGACAGGTAACTGATGCTCTTTGGATCAATAACCCCAATTCGCTGCTGACCATGAAGCAGGATGAGGACAACGGACATTTCAATGTCCACCTGAATGCAACCTACAGTCTGCTGGAAAACCTGAAACTGCGGGTGTTCGGTTCCTATAGTTATAATACGGTGAATAACTCCCACCATTATCCTACCATTGTATGGAGCCACGGCGAGGCCTATCGTGGAAACGACAAGAGCGAGGAGTCGTTAGGTAATATCTCACTCGACTACATCCTTAAGTGGCGGAACTCTTCCTTGAATCTGATGGGACTGGTGGAAGAGAGTGTGGAGAAGGGTACAGGTTTCTATACTACCGTATCGAATTTCTCAACCGATGATTTCGGTTACGATAAGCTCTCTGCAGGATCAGCGCGTCCTTGGGACGGTACCGATTCCCACTATACCGATGCACACATGGAGTCGTTCCTGCTGCATGCCCAGTACTCTTTATTAGACCGATACACAATTACTGCCAATGCCCGAGCCGACGCTTCTTCGAAGTTCGGTAAGAACAACCGTCAGGGTTTCTTCCCTTCAGTGAGCGGTGCATGGGTGATCAGTAAGGAAGCTTGGATGAAAAACCTGCAGTTCATCAACAATGCCAAGCTGCGTGTGGGCTACGGACTCTCTGGTAACCTGGGAGGCATTGGTCCTTATAACTCCATGCAGCTTATACAGCCCAACGGCGTGGTGCCCGTGAACGGGGCGCTTGTCACGACACTTGGTATTATCCGAAATGCCAATCCCGACTTGAAATGGGAGGTGAAGCGTACGTTCAACGTGGGTCTTGACCTGTTGTTATGGGATAGTCGCATAGCCCTTACCGTTGATCACTACCATTCCAAGACCACCGATATGCTCTATGTCTATGATGTACCCGTACCGCCTTACACCTACGACAAGCTCTTGGCCAATATGGGTTCCATGAAGAACAGCGGTTTTGAGATTGGCTTTGGTATTACTCCGCTTCGTACCAAGGATATGGACCTGACCATCAATATGAACTGGAGCTTTGAGCGCAACAAGTTGATTTCTCTCGACGGTGATTACAACGGTCAGCACCTTACTGCTCCCACGATGAAAGGTATCTCGTCTCTTTGGGGACCAGGCTTCCATGGTGCATCCGATGTAGTGATGCAGATCGTGGGACAGCCGCTGGGTGTCTTCTATCTGCCGCATTGCAAGGGTCTGGCGAAAGATGATGACGGGTCGCTGTACTATGATGTGACCGATGAGAAATACATCTGTGGACAAGCTACTCCGAAAGCCATGATGGGTTCGAACATCGCCTTCCGCTACCGTCAGTGGGATGTGACCATTCAGATGAACGGTGCTTTCGGTCATAAGATCTACAACGGTACGAAACTCAACTATATGAATATGTTGTCGTTGCCCAACTACAACGTGATGCAGGGTGCGCCTGAGATGAATATCCAGGATCAGACCATCAGCGACTATTGGCTGGAGAGGGGCGACTATGTGAATATCGACTATCTGACCATTGGCTGGACTGTTCCTCTGCGTACCAAGTATGTGCAGGGGTTGCGACTGGCCGGGTCTGTGAATAACCTTGCCACCATTACAGGGTATAGCGGACTCTCACCGATGATTAACTCCAGCGTCATCAACGGTACGCTGGGCATTGACGATAAGAATGTCATTCCTCCTTACCGCAGTTATACCATGAGTCTTAGTATTCAGTTCTGAAGAAATAAATGGGAATTATGATGAACAAGAGATATCAGAAACGCCAGTTTACAACATGGATGATTTGTTGTTTGTGCAGTACATTACTCGTGTCGTGTACCTTGGACGAGAGTCCTCGCGACCAGATTCCTGAGGATGCGGCTTACCAATCAGCCACCTCTCTCTTTCAGAATACCGTGGCCACCTTGTATACCTATATAGGTGGTTCTGAAGACGGACAAGGATTGCAGGGTACCTGTCGTGGTGTTTACGATTTGCAGACATTCGGATCGGATGAGGCCATGCTGCCCACGAGAGGCGGCGACTGGTATGATGGCGGTCTGTGGCAAGATATGTATCGTCATTCTTGGACCGCTGGTCATGAACTCCCTAAGAATGCGTGGCTCTATCTATATAAGGTGATCACCCTTTGTAACCGTTCGTTGGAACAGTTAGAGACACATAGCATCTTGCTCTCTGACAACGATTACAAGAGTTATGTGGCTGAGGTGCGGGCGCTCAGGGCCATCTATTATTGGTATCTGCTCGACCTCTTTGGTAATGTACCCATCGTCACCTCATCAGCAGTCTCCATGCAGGAGGTGAAACAGTCGTCCCGTGCTGAAGTCTTCTCGTTCGTCGTGAAGGAGTTACAAGACACAAGGGCTTATCTGTATTGGAGCTACAGTCAACAACCAGGCGACTACTACGGTCGTGTTACCTATCCAGTTGCTACCTTCGTGCTTGCCAAGCTCATGCTCAACGCAGAGGTGTATAGCGGTAAGGCGCATTGGCAGGAAACCATTGAGTACTGTAACGAGATAGAGAATATGGGGTATAAGCTGGAGTATGACTACTATAGGAACTTCACCGTGTATAACGAGTACTCCTCAGAGAATATCTGGACTATTCCGATGGACAAGGATCTATACACCAACCAACAGCAGAACCTCTTCCGTTCGTACCACTACCGTCATGCTGCAGCCTATGGCTTTACCGGTGAGAATGGCTCTTGTGCCACGCAGAAGGTCCTTGACATCTTTGGTTACGGCTCTAACCACGAGGATGCCCGTTTCTTCCTAAACTATTGGTCGGGAGAAGTGTACGACCTGTATTTCAACTATGTAACCGACCGGACAGGTAATCAGTTGATATACTATCCACGCGAAGTGGCGATGGATCTGAGCGGCAGTCCGTATGTAGAAACTGCCGGTGCCCGAATGAAGAAATACGAGGTGGATAAGAATGCCACGAAAGACGGGAAGCTGATGGATAATGATATTGTATTGTTCCGTTTTGCTGATGTCCTACTGATGCGTGCCGAAGCCAAATTCCGTCTTGGAGGGGCTACCTATCAGTATGACGGAGAGGGTCCTACGGCACAGGATGACTTCAATGCCGTGCGCGATAGGGTAGCGGAGAATTACCGTGAACTCACGCTTCAGAACTTGTTAGACGAGCGTCTGCTGGAACTCTGCTGGGAGGGCTGGCGCCGACAGGACCTCATTCGCTTCGGACAATATGAGAGTCTGTTTGAAGGTAACGCCTATTATACTAAGGTTAACGAGAAAGACGGTCATACCCGTCTTTTCCCCATCCCCGCTGATGCCATGGCTACGAACCACAATCTGGTACAGAATCCCGGTTACTAAACAGTAGGGTAGGTAATCCTTATCTGACAAATCTGTCATGCAAAATGTCAGATTGTCAGCCTTATACCCCATAGGCACATTTGTTGCATCTATGTTGGTGAGACCGCTACGAAGCGGTTCCCAATATAAACAAATGTTTCACTTAAAGTATAATTGGAGGTATTGATTATGTTACCAGTAATGTTTAAAAACAGTTGGTTCCCAACATTATTTGACGATTTCCTGAACACTGATTTCATGCCTCGTGCCAATGCAACAGCACCTGCAGTCAATGTAAAGGAGAGTGACGAAGCTTATACCATGGAGGTAGCTGCTCCGGGCATCAAGAAAGAATACTGTCGTGTAAGCATCAACGACGAGGGTAACCTGTCCATCGCTATTGAGAACAAGATGGAGCACAAGGAGGAAGATAAGCACAACCATTATCTGCGCCGCGAGTTCTCATATGCTAACTACGAGCAGAGCTATGCACTTCCTGATGATGTGGAGCGTGAGCACATCTCAGCCAAGGTTGATAACGGCATCCTGACCGTTGTCCTTCCGAAGATGAAGAAGGAAGAGAAGAAGTTGTCTAAGAGCATCGAGATCGCATAAAGCTCAAACGACACGCTCGTTAGTTATAAAAACGCCCAGATCCTTATAGGGATTTGGGCGTTTTCGTTTTCTTGTATTCTTAGTCTTGTTTTACTTGTTCTTTTCGCGAATATGTTCCTCGTATTCTGCCAGTTCACGTTCACCGATATGAGCCAGTCCGTAGTGCTCGTCGTGCTGTGAGAAGTCGAGACCAACCTTTTCGCTGTAAGCCGAGACACGCATCGGGATGAGCATGTCGATCAGTTTATAGCCCACCCAGCTCATGACAAAGGTATAGACGAATACGATGACGATGGCTAACAGGTGATAAAGGAAGATGACAAAGCCGTCCCATGTACCTGCAATCAGTCCTTCCTGAATGAACACACCTGTCAGTATCGTACCGAAGATACCGCCAGTTCCGTGCGTGGGGAATACATCGAGGGCATCATCAATCCTGGAATGTGAGCGCCAATAGACAGCGATGTTACAGATCATGGTGATGACGAAGGAGATGAAGATGCTCTGTCCCACGGTGACATATCCTGCAGAGGGTGTGATGGCCACCAAACCTACCACACAACCTACAGCAGCACCCATGGCAGAAGGTTTACGTCCGCGCAGACAGTCGAAGAAAATCCAGGTCATCATGGCCGTTGCCGAAGCGGTATTGGTGTTGAGGAACGCCTTGATAGCCTGTCCGTCGCCATGCAGTGAAGAACCGGCATTGAAACCGAACCAACCCAGCCACAACATCGCAGCACCTAACAGTACGAACGGGATGTTGGCAGGTTCACTCTTACGCGTCTCTGCCTTCCTTCGTCCAAGGAAGATGGCACCGGCAAGAGCTGCCACACCACTGGAAGCATGTACAACAATACCACCGGCGAAGTCTATCACACCCCATTTCATAAACAAGCCTTCAGGGTGCCAGGTCATGTGCGCCAGTGGACAATAGATCACAAAGAAGAAGAACATCATGAAGAACATGTATGCCGAGAAGCGTACACGTTCTGCAAACGAACCGGTAATCAATGAAGGGGTGATGATGGCGAACTTCATCTGGAACAGGGCGAACAACGCCAACGGGATGGTTGCACCACCTAAGATATTACCTGCCGGAGTGGTATATACAGCACCGCCCACATTGTGGAACATCGGGAATGTCAAGGGATTACCGATGATGCCGCCGATATCGTCGCCAAAACACAAAGAAAAGCCGACAGCCACCCACAGTACCGAAATCAGTCCCATGGCGATAAACGACTGTAGCATGGTGGATATCACGTTCTTGGCTCCCACCATACCGCCATAGAAGAAAGACAGACCAGGGGTCATCATCAACACGAATATCGTAGCTGTGATAAGCCATGCTACATCGGCCGCAGAAATTACCGACCAGTCACACTCAAATGTAGGCTCGCCTACAAACACACCTATTAGGGCAATCAACGTCATTGCCGCCATTAGGATGATCCAACGTTTCTTTACCTTCATATCTTTTTGGATTGTTGATTTGACATTTTTCGGATGCAAAAGTAATACAAAAAGAAATATGAATGATAGAAAATGTGTCGTTTTGCGATGTAAAACAAATAGGTGCTTACATTCTGCTAATAATTTATTATATTTATCTGCAGATTGTAAGCAATTTCTTTAGTTTGTCTAACAGTCCGTCACGAATAGGCTTATTCAATCAGTTTCTCAATCTGCCTATCCGTTGCTTCAGGTAAGATGGAACGGAGGTGTGATAACAGACGGTGGTAGGATTCCTCTGGGGTGCGTTGACACTTCATACTTTCATAACCCAACAACTGCTCGGGTGTGGTGAGCAATGCCCACCCCCAGCCATACTCACGGTTATGCTTGTCACGCGGATAGACGAAATCCTCGGTCACTATTCTACAAGCCATCTGCATACGGGTGATGTAGCCGTCGAACCTGCTGCGCATCTTCGGTCCTGTAAAGCCACAGGCAGCACGCAGCTGACGGGTAATCAGACTCCCGTGCTCCTGTAGTGTCAACAGGATGGCTTCCTCAATACTTCCCTCTGCAGGTTCAGGATGCTTGCTCCGACGATAGTTGCAGAAGTCGGGCCACCACGCACGACTGATGAACCCGGCCTTGCTGGCAAAGAACTTACCATACACGCAGTTCCCTTCCTGTACGATAGGACCCTTCCACTTCCATAGAGGCCAGTCCCAGCCACCATCGGGGAGCACAACGTAGCGGTTGTCCTCGTCCACCACATCCTCGGCTGAGAAGCCGGGAATACCACTATCCAGGAGTGGCAGGAAGCCTACCTCCTGGATATATGCCATCAGTTCAGGACAGCTGTGTATCTTTTCCCGGCCTATCATCTTCCTTGGATAGTATATTCCTATTTATTTATTATATCCGCTTTCAGGGTTTTCGTAATTGCTGATAGGAATCCTGAACTTCATCATCTCATCGAGATTATGAACGGGATGCTCCATATCCGATGGGATAGGACGGTGTGAGAATGTCTGGAAATAGAGCAGACAGGCATCACGCCACCACTCGCTGTCACGGACCTGGATGCGGAGCTTGCGCTGTACGTCATCAAAGCGCTGCGTGTCAATATATGGCTCCATCGTATCCCATATCTTCAGGAAACGGCGGGCCTCTTGCACACCATCGTCATACTTGTGGCACAGCTCGTCCCAGAAGGTACGTCCGCTCTTCATCTTAAAGTCCCAAGGCACATGATGGAACCATACCAGCACTTCCTCCGGACAGGTGTTGATATCGTTGTAGAGCTTACAGAGCTCGTCGGGATACTGCTTCACATTACCTGATCCTTTCGTCGTGCGGTCAAAGCCCATACCGATGCTGTCGGCCTTATGGTAGTAGGGTGGGGTCCAGTCGGCCCTCAAGCCGCGTGGTGCATACCAAGGCTCAGGACCGTAATGGTGCCCTCCTGCAAAGATATGATGAATACCTAATGGCATCATGTAGTTCACGCAGGCCTCCCTACTGGACATCATCAGGTCAACAAGGGTTCCCCAAGGTTCCCCGTATCTTGCCGGATAGAGGGCACTACACAGATCTGTTCTGGTAGCGGGATGCTTATAATCTGAAATGAGATTCCATGTCTGTCTGAGCCACTCATAGGCAATATCTGCCGATCTCAGATTGGGGTTCCATGCCAGACGACCGAAGGCGTACCAATTGGCTTGTGCGAAGTGGTGACCGCACCAGTTCACATCGTCGCCGATGTTCGCCACACCAGCCATGGCCTTCAGACTGCCAGGTTTTACAAACGAGAAGAACTCCTGCCACATCGGGGCAAGATAAACCAGGTGGTTGGCGGCACCCAGATACTCCTGCGTGATCTGGAACTCCACCATCATCTGCGTCTTTTTCATGGCAGTGAATAGCGGACTGTACGGCTCACGCGGCTGGAAGTCAACCGGACCGTTCTTGATCTGGATGATGACATTATCAGCAAACTGTCCGTCGAAGGGCATGAACTCCTCGTAGGCTTGGTTGGCACGGTCGCTGCTCTGGGGATTATATACGAAGGCTCGCCACATCACAATACCCTTGTGCGGCTTGAGTGCACCAGCCAGCATGTTCGCACCATCAGCGTGCGTACGTCCGAAATCCTGCGGGCCGGGTTCCCCCTCCGAGTTCGCCTTCACCAGGAAGCCACCGAAGTCGGGTATGAGCTTGTAGATCTCATTCACCTTGTTCTTCCACCACTTGATGACATTCGCATCGAGCGGGTCGGCAGTCTCCAATCCGCCCACCTTGATAGGCGAGGCGAAATTGATGGAGAGATAGACGCGAATACCGTAAGGACGTAACTGATCAGCAATACTCTTGGCTTTCTGCAGACTCTCGGTGGAGAGTGCCTCAGGTTTGGCGTTCACATTGTTGAGCACCGTACCGTTGATACCCACCGACGCATTGGCACGGGCATACATCTTCATCCGCTCCGGCGTGGGATTCAGGAAGATGCTCTTACCCGCAAAGCCACGCTCCACCGTACCGTTGGGATTATCCCAGTGGTTCAGGATACGCAGGTCGTAGAAAGGCTTCTCCGTGATATCCAGATGGTCCATGGATTGATCAAAATAAACCCCGTTCTCGGATATCTGCTGCAGGCGTAACAAGTGATAAGCACCGTAAAGCAACCCCGCATCGTTCGCAGCCGAGATTACGGTCTTTCCCCCCTGACTCTTGATGGTGTAGCCATCTTTGGGCAAGCCCTTCTGTCGTTTCAGAATCACCGGGCCACCCTGCCAGTAGGTTTGCAGTTCGGTCATGGCCGTACCCTTGACTCCTGTGATTGTTGATGTTGTTTTAGCCGTGTCAAAGCGTAGCCACAGACTACTGCCGTCTTCTACACTTGTTGCAGCGGTCATGCATCCTGCAAACAGCAGGACGAGTGCTGAGATTAGCGTCCTTTTCATTGTCATTATTTTAGTAATTCTTCAAATCATCTACAAAGATACGCAAAAAAAAGCAGTGTAGCTAACTTTACCAACAATATTAACAAATATTGAGTCTATATCGAAATAATTGCGTACCTTTGACTACGTCGAAAGTACTCACGTTCGGGAAAACTCAAATTTTATTTGGTTTTCCGCTCACTTAATCGTACCTTTGCACACAATAAATGAAAAAAGGACTAATCATATTCGACTTTGACGGAACGCTGGGCGATACCCGACGGAATATCGTCACGACCATGCAGATGACGATCAACGAGATGCAGCTGCCGTATCGGGCAGAGGAAGAGTGTGCCAGCACGATCGGTCTGCCGCTCACTGTCTGCTTTGAGACATTGTTTCCTCATTTGCAGAAAGAAGAGGTACAACGATGTGCCGATACTTACCGCCGTATCTTCGCCGCGAACCTTCAGTCGATGACCCCGCAGCCTTTTCCTGGCGTCATCCAAACACTCAAAACCTTGAAACAACAAGGTTTTGTGCTTACCATTGCTTCTTCCCGTTCACATGTTTCCCTTGTTGAGCTGACGCATAACATGGGTATAGCCGATTGTATCTCTTACCTCATCGGGGCTGACGATGTGAAAGAGGCGAAGCCAAAGCCGGAGCCTGTTCTGCAGACGCTCGATGCCATGCATTTCCCTGCCAGTGAGACACTTGTCGTAGGCGATATGGCAGTAGATATCCTCATGGGAGCCAATGCCGGTGCAAAAACCTGTGGCGTGTCATGGGGTAATGGCAGCAAAGAAGAACTGGAGCAGGCTGGGGCAGACCATATCATTGACCATATGGAACAACTGTTGGATATCATTCATTTTACACAATCATATGACTATTAAAAAACTAATCATTTGTCTGATTGCAACCTGTTCGTTGCAGGCCAATGCTCAGTATCTTGAGCACATTTACGATTATATCGAGAACACCTCCGTCTTTGAAGAGAACCAAGAGGAAGGACACGCCTATTATCAGGCCAGTCAGCAGCTTTCGCTCAACGGTAACTGGCGATTCTTCTTTGCCAATACCCCCGAGGAAGTGCCGCAGAACTTCTTTGCCACGAACTTCAAGGATGGCAAGTGGCGCAACATCCCTGTGCCCAGCAACTGGGAGATGGAAGGTTATGGCGATGCACAGTTCCGCAATGTGCCTGCTCCGTTCAAGGCCAATCCTCCTTTTGTGCCCCGTGAGTATAACCCCACTGGCGCTTATAGGAAGACCTTTACCATCCCCTCATCATGGAAGGGCCAGCAGATATTCCTTCGTATGGAGAAGACACAAAGTGCCTCTTTCGTATGGATGAACGGTCATCAGGTGGGTTATAACGAAGGCGGTCAGGAGCCTGCCGAATACGACGTAACTCCTTATGTACAACCAGGAAAGAACCTTTTGGCTGTATGTGTACTTAAATATAGCGACGGCTACTATCTCGAAGGACAAGACTACTGGCGCCTGGCGGGTATCTTCGATGATGTGACGCTCTATGCCACACCCAAGACGCGCTTGTTCGACTGGTATGTAACCACCGATCTTGACGACCAATACAAGGATGCTACCCTCAAGGTGGCTGTCGATGTGAAGAAATACGAGGACGCTCGTGGCTCCTACGCCGTGCGTGCCACGCTTACCGATGCGAAAGGTCATCAGGTGAAGCAGCTCACCACCGACCCCTTCACGATGGAAGGGAAGGGGAAGAAGACCGTGGAGCTGTCATCCCTCATCGCCAACCCCGATAAGTGGACCTGCGAGACGCCTGTGCTCTACCAGCTGAAACTCGAACTGCTCAGCCAGTCAGGACAGGTCATGCAGCAGATAAGCAGTAAGATGGGATTCAAGGAAACCGAGATCCGTCATCAGGTGTTCTACCTGAACGGTAAGCCCATCAAGATCAATGCCATCAACACGCACATGCAGCACCCCGATTTGGGGCACACCATGAACGAAGCCACCATCCGCAAGGATATGGAGATACTGAAACAGCACAACTTCAACGCCGTACGAACCTCGCACTATCCTCCTGTGAACAAATACCTGGAGCTGGCCGACGAGTATGGTCTGTACATCATCGACGAGGCAGGTACCGAGGCGCACGCCACGGAATTTATCTCGAACGACCAGCGTTTCCGCGAGATGTACTTGGAGCGTGTGCAGAAGTTGGTGTTGCGCGACCGCAATCATGCTTGTGTGCTCTTCTGGAGTGCGGGTAACGAGAGCGGCGAAGGTCCGCTCATCACCGAGGTGGTGAAGGAAGGCAAACGCCTCGATCCCACACGCTATTTCATGTACGGTGGTAATGCATACGCCCATCCCGGCGAAGAAATCATCGGTCCGCGCTACCCAACACCTTACGAGCTGGAGATGAACACCGCCATGGTGCCCGAGAGCGAAGACCCCCGTCCGTCGTTCATGGACGAATACCTCTCCGTGGCCGGTAATGCAGGTGGCGGACTGGATGAATACTGGTCTGTTATCCGTCGCCATCCCCGTTTGATGGGTGGTGCTATCTGGGATTTCGTCAACCCCGGTCTTACCGAGCATATCCGTCCTTTGAAAGACAGTTCTCCTTTCAACACCCCCGTACACCTCATGGGTGCTGCCAAGGTGGAAAAAGGTGTGTTGCGCCTGAGTGGACACGACGAGTGGGTGGAAGTGTACCGCAGCAGCAATGTGGAACTGTCCGGAAAAGCCCTGACCATCAGTTTCGATGTGAAACCCGGTAAGCTGAGCGGCACCTACGAGGGAGCCCCGTATATCACCAAGGGAAACACCCAGTTCGGTGTTGTCCAGAAAGGGAATGACAAGCTGCAGTTCTATCTGCACTCTGGTGTGAAGCACACGCTCGACGTTGATCTGCCCGCCAACTGGGTAGGCAACTGGCATCATGTAACAGCCACCTGGGACAGCAAGGAAATGAAACTCTACATTGACGGTCAGCTGAAAGGCACCGAGAAGACCGCTGCTGCAGAGCCGACCAACATGCGTCGCGGCCCCAGAGGTGGTGGTGGCGGTGAACGCGGCGTACTGAGCAATTTCCCGTACCCCATCAACATCGGTAGGTTGGCCGGTAATCATGCCCAGGACCCCCAGACCATCTTTACGGCTGATGCCGAGATGGACAATGTGGCAATCTACAACCAATGTCTGGCTGATTGCGAAGGACGGGCCGACGATGCGGTGCTCTATCTGACGTTTGACGGTAATGGCGACGAAGGCACCTTCTTTACCATTGGCGGTAATATGCGCACCTATGGCTGTATCTGGCCCGACCGTACGGTGCAGCCTGAGATGAAACAGATGAAGTGGACCACCCAGCCCATCAGCTTCCGTCTGCTCAATGCAGAGACAGGTGAGGCAGAGGTTACCAACCGACTGTTCTTCACCGATCTCTCGCAGTATGCCACCCATTGGACGCTGATGGCCGACAATCAGGTGTTGGAAGAGGGCGATATCCAGCTCGCTACAGCACCGCAGCAGAAACAGCTCATCAGGATTCCCTATCATAAACCCACCATTGTACCGGGAAAGGAGTATCGTGTCACCATCAGTTCTTCGTTGAAGAACGATGAGGTGTGGGCCAAGACCGGCCATGAGGTGGCTTGGGATCAGCTGGAGCTCTCGTCGTGGAACATCCCAGCACCTGCAGAAAAGCTGTCAGCAAAGAATCTGCGTATGCAGCAAGACGACCAGCAGATTACGATATCCGGCAAGGATTTCTGCTATGTCATCAGTAAGGAAACCGGTAATCTGGAGCAGGTGGAGATTGAGGACAAGCCTGTACTCATGGAGCCCCTCACGTTCAACCTCTGGCGAGCTCCTACTGCCAACGAGTTCGACTCATGGGATGCGTTCCGTGTCAATGGCGGCTATGCTGAAGGATACGGTAACATGATTTCCACCTTGTGGTATTCCAAAGGCGTGAACCAGCTCAGCATCCGTCCTTCTCATGTGGAAGTAACGCACAACGACCGCGAGACAACCGTTACCGTGAATCAGCTGGTGCAGGTAGGTGCCTCATCCTTTGGAGCGCTCGACTTGTATATCCAGGGTGTGCAGCTGTGCGGATTCACCCTCGACTATACCTATCATTTCTACGACGACGGTACGGTTAAGATCGATAACCATCTCAGTCCGCAGGGTCGTTTGCCCGAGATGCTTCCCCGCATCGGTTTCACTACCTCAGTGGCGAACGATTTCGACTGTATCACCTGGTATGGTCGCGGACCCGAAGAGAACTATCCCGACCGTAAGACGGGCTATCAGGTGGGCGTTTGGAGCAAGACGGTTGCTGATATGTACGAGCCGTACCTCCTGCCGCAGGATCATGCGCTGCGTACCGATAACCGATATGTCCGGCTGTTAGACAAGGAGGGCAGGGGCGTACAGATATCCATGAACGAACCCTTCAACTTCAACGCCTATCCCTTCACCACCGACAACCTCACCAAGAGTCAGTTCACCTATCAGTTGAAGCCGCAGGCCGACCGCTACACCCTTAACCTCGACTACAACACCACGGGTGTTGGTTGCACCTGTGTCTATGTGCTCGACGAATACAGGGTAAAGCCGGAATCGTATAACAGGGTGATTACGATCAAGCCTTGTGGGAAGTGAAATAGAGAATCCGCATAGTGTGTGTTCATAAAAGACCTCAGTGGTCTATGGTTACAAAACGAGGAGGAAAGTAGTCCTCCTCGTTTTTTTTACTTGGCCGGAGCCCATTTGCAGCGTACGGGTGATATGATGGCACCCTCTTTCTTCAGTTCGGCAAATGCCTTGTCCACTTCTTTGCGGTCGGCTCCTAAAGCCTTGGTCACTTCGCCTGCCGAGACGGGTTTACCAGCCTCGCGCATGGCCTGTAAAACTTGTTCTTTCATACCTTCAAATATTTTATAATGTGATCTTTGAATCTGTAATAGTTTGATTATATAATGGTTTTTAAGTTATATGTTGCAAAGATATGATTTTTTTCAATACCATCCAAATCTGAAACGATATAAATGAGAAAAATAGCAGGTTCCTGTCACGCAAAAAAAACCGTTATCAACTGTTAAAATAGGGAAGATAATGAATAAACTGGGGTATTCGGTGAGAAAGACCAATGGTCATTATAAGTACTATGTTGAAGAACTGCAATATGATGATATTCAAAGGATTATAAAAAATAAGGTAGCCAAATTTGACATCCGCCTCTTCTGATATTTCAGGGAGGATAGGGAGGATAGGGAGGTAAAATTATAAACTTTATAAATTTTCGGGCGCGAGAGAAAGAAAAATAATATATATTGTTTTAAAAACATCCTCCCTATCCTCCCTATCCTCCCTAAATTGTCCTTCCAAGGGGTGGTAGATGTGGCAGATGTGGCAGATGTTTTTAAAACATTATATATTTTCGCGCCCGAGACTTATATATTATTCTATAAAGTTTATAAAACTACTGCCACATCTGCCACATCTACCACCCCTCACATCAACCATCCAGCACCAAGTTATAAGGCTAGTTTCACCCACTTATCAGCCTAGTTTCTACCACTTATCAGCCTTATAACTACCACTAACTAGGCTTGTAACTCACGCGGTTATGAGGAGTTTTCGAGGGGCAGAGCAAAAAGGTAAAGCAAAATTTTGGTGATTCGGAAATAATTCTTACCTTTGCACTACCAGAACCCTCCAAGCCTCTCTATGATGCTCAAATGTGCGGGTCGTTTTATTGATACTATGAGAGTATGTTTCTATTTACATTCACTATAAAAAAATGAATCAAATGAACAAGAAAAACACCTTAATCATTTTGCTTGCGCTGCTTATTGCACCTACCTGCATGGCGGCAAAGAAGAAAGTAAAGAAAGTAGAGAAAGTAGAGGTTCCTCAGTTGCTGAACTATCCCAGTGCAGAGATCAGCGAATATCGTCTGCATGGAGGCAACGTGGTGATACAGGGACACCTTGAATTACCTGATGAAGCGAAGGGGGAGAAGATTCCTCAGGAGGTACTCGACAAGATAAATGGTTATTTTTCGGTTGTCGTGCGCAACTATATCGTTGACAAGGAGGAGCAATCTCTTATCGAGTTCAAGGACGACGGCACCTTCTCGCTCAACGTCTATGTGCCTTACCCTATGCCATTACTCGTTTATCCGTTAGGAATGGCTTATGGCTGTCCTGGCGATACCATTAACATCACTCTTGATATGAAAAAGCCATCGCTTCAAGAGGGTGTGACGTTTGACGGTACAGGCCTTGGCGGGGAGGTTTCCAGAACGTTTCAGCAGATGTGGGAAAAATACCACCTGACTTCCAGACCGAGTGATGAGGCAGAGAATAATCTTGACTCGCTGATGATGTGGAAGGACAGACAGGTGGCAGAGATGGACGAGCTGGTCAGGAAAATGAACGACGGACTGCCGGAGCTGGCTGACTGCTCGCCTTTGGCTTCCGACATCTTGCGAACCTTTATTCTTGGAGAGTATATGAGTAATATTTGTGGCACTTTTATGATGGCAGAGGACCTGCTGGATAATGATAACACGATATCCCGCGATGACTATTGGCAGCAGTTCTTCAGTTTTGTGGCACCACGTGAGAAATACCTGACCGACAATCCGCTACTGTTGATCGCTGGCGACTGGAGCTTCTTCAACAGGATGCAGTTTCAGGTCTTCCGCCCTACAAAGTATAGAGTGCTAAATTACATCCCCTTTGATTACGACCCCAAGAAAGCTGAGCATATGGCAGAGGTTCAGGAGGTGTTCCGTCGCGAGAACAGGAAATATACATTGGATTTGCTACAGGAAAAACTGCACATCAGTCCTACCGACTTTAGTGTCCAGGTGGTGATGTTGCTCGACTTTTTCGGCGACACACGATGGAACAAGGGACAGTATGATGTGATTGCTGATGACTTTGCTTGCACCATGAACTTTGTCTCTCATCCTGAACTGATTCGACAGGGTGTTCTGGGCTTTCGTGAATTCATTAAGGAGAACGAGATCAAGGTGGCGGAAGACAAGCCATTGACCAAGGGCGACAGTATCTTCCAACGCATCATCGAACCGTACAAAGGTAACGTGCTCTACGTGGATTTCTGGGAGATGTCGTGCGGCCCCTGCCGTGCAGGTATGCTGGCCATGCGCGATGAGGTAAAGGCGAACAAGGACAGGCCCGTGAAGTATCTCTACGTGACTGATGACACACCAGAGGAATGTAAGTCGTTCCTGGAACCCAACAACATCCAGGGCGAGCACATCCATATCACTCGCTCAGAATGGGCCTATTTGAAGCAGAAGTTCAATTTTTCAGCCATATTGTCGATAAACAGGGCAGGGTGCGTGAAGACGTGACGGTGGAGCAGCTGTTAAGTGAATAGTGGTTTATTCGCTATAGTTATGGTCCACCACGATGACAACCTGTAAATCGGGAGCCAACGGCTGTATCTCTTGGGTTAGATTACTGATAAGGGCGGCATCGTCGTGCACGGAGAGATCGGGAACCACATCGACGGAAAGCAACTGGTCTTTTTCGGAATAGAGGAAACCGTGTACTTGAACAATCTCTTTGTGGGCAGCGAGGGTTTGTATGACTTTCGACTGCAATTCGGCGCGTTTGTTCTCTCCCGTGGCTATAGCATAAATGCCCACAGTCATGATGATACCATGTTTGTCGAACATATCGGTGGTGATCTTTCGTGTCAGGGCGTGGATATCGTGTGCCGACAAGGTGTCATAGACATTGATGTGGAGCGAGCCGATCTTCACGTCGGGACCGTAATTGTGGAGTATCAAGTCGAACACGCCATGAACGCCCTCGTAGTCGGATACTTCTTTCTTGATCTGACTGGTGAGCTCGGCAGGGATACTGGTGCCCAACAGTTCGTTCACAGGAGAGGCAAGCATCTCGATACCTGCCTTGATGATAACCAGGGATATCAAGGCGCCGAGGATACCGTCGAGCGAAACACCCCAGAGCAGCATAATACCAGCCGAGACAAGCGTGGCTAAGGTGATAATGGCATCGAACAGCGCATCAGAGCCGGAGGCTATCAAGGCATCGCTCTTCAGCTGTTCACCCTTGCGCTTGACGTATTGACCTAACACCAGTTTCACCACAATGGCCACCACGATGACGATGAGCGTTACTGTGGTGTAGCTGGGTTCGGTTGGATCGAAGATTTTCTTGACCGATTCGATGAGGGAGGTGATACCTGCCGACAAGACGATAACGGCAATGATGATGGCGCTGAAATACTCGATACGACCGAAGCCGAAAGGATGCTTACGGTCGGCCGGGCGTTGTGAGAGCTTGGTGCCCACAATGGTAATGACACTTGACAGCGCGTCGCTGAGGTTATTGACAGCGTCCATCACAATAGCAACAGAGCTGGACAGAATGCCCACTACTGCCTTGAATCCTGCCAGCAGGACATTGGCCACAATGCCTATCCAACTGGTGCGGATGATTTCCTTACTTCGGTCCATAGGGTTTACAATGTTGTTTACTACTCTTTAGAATCCTCTTCGACCTCACAATGCAAGAAGCCCATTTCCTTGGCCTTCTCTTCGTTCATCAGAAAATAGATGGCTTCGCCCTCGTTGCAGAGTTCGCCTTTGCTGTTGGTGATCTCGGCACTGATATAGGCAAGGTTGCGCACTTGTTTGATGACCTTAGCCCTGATGGTGAGTTCGGGTTCGGTGGTGGGAACAGCTTTGCGGAACTTCACATTGAGCTGAACGGTGTAGCCGCTGGTCTGCAGCTTACGGGTGACAACCCATCCACACACTTCATCAATGAGCGTGCTCAAGATACCTCCGTGCATGGTGTCGACCCAACCTTGATAGTTGTGTTCGGGATGCCAGGTGCTTACGATATAGTCGCCATCCTCATAGAATTCCAGGTGCAGACCGATGGGGTTGTCAGGACTGCAGCCGAAACAGTTGTATCCTTCGTGGTTGCGCCAAGGGTTGATGATCTTCTTCATGTTTACTTTTTCTTCAGATAGTCGAATATGTTAATGGTTCCTGTTTCGTTTTCTATGTCGAGAGCTGGAACATACTCTACCATGCGGGTGGCGCCTGTTGCTTTGTTGACGTAGAAATAGGTCATTGCAGCCGTATAGCTGCGGAAGATGACCTGGTATGTGGAATCGGTTTCTTCTCCCATGGTGACGTACATGATGGAAGGATTCTCTTCTGCGACACTCCAATCATACGTACTATGGCAATAGTTGTTGACACCTTCGTAGGCTGTTTCCGCAGTGATCTCACTCTTAGGGGCGTTGCTATGGCAAGCGCTTAGAAGCAAGACTGTTAGGATGAATGAATAAACAATTTGTTTCATATTATTTCTTACATTTGGCTTGTCGGGCAAATTCAAATAGCGACTGAGGAAGGTGGCAATACCAGTGGGGTTCTATATACCTCTTTGTATGTGGGGTTCTCGGTGTGTCCGTTGGCGAATCCCACTTCCGTTTCCAGCACTCCCTCGATCTGTTTGAAGTAATGTTCTGTTCCCCAGAAACAGCCTCCAGCGAGGTAAATATCTTTTGTTTTCATACTCATCTTTTATTCAAATAACTAAAATCACTTAATTATGTGTGCAAATATACTCATTTTTGTCCAATTATTTGTATATTTGCATCAAATTAATAAGTTATATGAGCGAAAAAGAACAAGAGCTGCATGGCATCCGAAAGATGTTCGTTGGCGTGAAGCGCTGGCTACAATCTCTGTCGTTCAAGTCGGGTGTCATCGTGTTGCTGTGCTGCATTCCCTTCTATATCTTGTCGTTCGCCCAGATGCTATTGCCCATCAGCGTAGCGGCAAAAGGTGTTTTATGGACCGTTCTTTTCGGATTGGCCAAGACCTGTCAGTATGGGGGCTTGACAATTTTAGGCGTAGAGGGATACAAACGATTAAAGAGTAAATTCATGAGAAATAGTAATTCGTAAAGCTTTGCTGATATGAAAAAACGAATAGGTTTTGTATGGTTCTTTGCATGCTTTGTGTTAACGCTGCATGCGCAGGGCGGACTGAAGAAAGTGTATAACGAGGAAATCAACCCTATTGAGCAGATTGATCAGGCTATAGTGAAAGCGAAGACTGAGGGAAAGTACGTGCTCTGTCAGGTGGGCGGCAACTGGTGTCCTTGGTGCTTGAAGTTTGCCGACTTCATCTCGAAGGACACAGCTATTACGAAGGTGATCAATGACAGCTTTGAGTATATCCATGTGAATTATAATCCCCGAAAGTCGCAAGGGCCCGAGCAAGTGGAGCAGGGAAAGGCGCTGATGAAACGCCTGGACAATGCCGGACGGTTTGGATTCCCGGTATTCGTGGTTCTTGATGAAGATGGAAAGATTATTCATATCCAGGATTCCAGTTTCCTGGAGGAGGGTGAAGGCTACAATCAGGAGAAGGTGCTGCGGTTCTTCAAGAACTGGACTCCCAGTGCTGTAAAAGGGTAGATGAAGAGTGATGGTAAGACAGCATGTAACACATAGAACGATGCGTAGGAGTGGGGTAGTGGCCTTGCTCATCGTCGCGATGAGCTGTATGGTGCTACCATTATCTGCGCAAAGTATCTTCCACCGTTTCGACAGTGTGTTGACCGAGAACTACCGGAAGGTTAATATCGACACGGCGTATATCACACGACCGAAGACGAAGTGGACCATCAAGGCCCGGCAGAACTTGTCTGGGGCGAAGATTGAATCGGAGGGATTCGAGAATGGGGAGCATTTCAATTCGGAGATGACTGCCGATTACAAATCCACGTTCAGCATAGGTGTCAGCTATTTGGGATTCTCTCTGAACATGGCCCTGAATCCTGCCAAGTTGATGGGGAAATACAAAGACTATGAGCTGAATATCAATTCCTACGGCAACCGTTTCGGCTGGGACTTTATCTACCAAGATGCGCACAACTTTACGGGGTGGCACGACCATGAGGGTAGGGAGCGCATTGAACTGCCTGCCGACATACTCAAGGTGAAGACGCTCAACCTGAATGCTTACTATGCCTTCAACAGCAGGCGTTTTTCCTATCCTGCCGCATTCTCGCAGAGTTACATCCAACGACGTTCGGCAGGTAGCTTCCTGTTGGCCGCCTCTGGAATGGGGCAACATGCCACGCTCGACTGGGAGCAGAAGATGGACCTGAAGATGACGAATATCGGTATCGGTGCTGGCTATGGTTATAACTACGTGCCTGCTCAAGGCTGGCTGCTTCATATCTCTGCGCTACCAACGTTCATCGTTTATAGTAACACATCGATGACCTTCGGCGATTCCCGCATACCGCTGCACTATCACTTCCCTGAAGTGATCATCACGGGGCGTGGTGCTCTGGTTCGGCAGGCGGGCAACATCTTCTACGGTTTGTCGATGGTGTATAACTTCACCAATATCGGCCAAGAGGAGAGTCTGGCTTTGCATAACACGAAATGGCGGTTACGCGCCTTTTTCGGTGTGCGTCTGTAATGATTATCAATGATTTATCTATAACTTGCATCCTATGTTTACACAATCTGATGAATATCGTCGCGACGAGCTTATCCGCATCATAGAGCGTACGATTGAGAAGCTGACGTTAGCGGAACTCGAAGCATTGTATTATGATATGACAACGAAGTCGTACATCAATGACAATTAAAAGACTTAATTATGATTGACCAGATTATTGACTACAACAAGTCTTTCGTAGCACAAAAAGGCTACGAGAAGTATCTGACGGATAAGTATCCTGACAAAAAGCTGGCGGTGCTCTCGTGTATGGACACCCGATTGACGGAACTTCTTCCTGCTGCCCTCGGACTGAAGAATGGGGATGCGAAGATTATCAAGAATGCAGGAGGATTAGTGATATCGGCTTTCGACTCCGCCATGCGTAGTCTGATTGTTGCCATATATGAACTGGGCGTAGAAGAGATTATGGTGGTGGCTCATTCTCATTGTGGTGCTTGTCATATGAGTTTCGACCATTTCCATCACGAAATGATAGCCCGTGGTGTGACTGATGAAACACTCGATACGATTCAGAAATGTGGAATAGATCTGCACCACTGGTTGGAGGGATTCAAGGATACGCCCACCTCTGTACGAAAGACTGTCGAGACTATTGTGACTCATCCTCTTGTTCCGAAGGATATAGTGGTTCGTGGATTCATTATTGATTCGGAAACCGGGAAATTAGAAGAAGTATGTTGATCCAAGAATAAGCCTAATCAACAAATATCATGAATATGAAACAGAAAAAGTATTTCGTAATCATTCTTTTAATAACAGTTATGGGAACACTACAGGTACATGCACAGGATCAGAATTTCTGGATATTCCTCTGCTTCGGACAGTCGAACATGGCAGGGCAGGCTCCTATAGAGGAGCAGGATTTGGTGGTGAACGACCGCTATCTCAGTATGGCTACAACCGATGGCCCTGACCGCAAGTTAGGTACATGGCGCAAAGCTGTACCACCACTTTGTCGTGCAGATGCTCATCTCGGACCAGCCGACTGGTTCGGACGGACGCTGATGGATGTGGTACCAGAGAATGTTCGTATAGGTATCGTATCGGTGGCTGTTGAGGGTTGTCCCATTACTTTTTTCGACAAGGATCAGAATGCGCCGCTTATCGCCAGTGAGGAGCGCGATTGGATGAACGACATTCTTGACCAGTATGGACGTGACCCTTACGAGCGTTTGCTCAGTATGGCGAAGATAGCTGCCAAAGATGGTGTCATTAAGGGTGTCTTGCTTCATCAAGGTGAGACGGATGCTTATAATGACCAATGGCGCAAGACACTGAGGAAAATCTATCGCGACCTGCAACAGGAATTGCAATTCGACTCGACTGCTGTTCCGCTGCTGGTTGGTGAGGTGATACGTGGAGAATATGGCGGCATCTGCGGTCATGCTAATCCTACCATCAATGATATTGCCAACCACTATCCGAACACGTATGTCGTATCATCCGAAGGTTGCATGCCCAGCGAAGATAATCTGCATTTTAGCAGTGAGGGTTATCGTAAACTGGGTCGTAACTATGCCCTGCGCTATTTGGAGGTTACGAATCCGCAGTTGGCAGAGATCTGCCGACAGAAAGTGAATGGACTGACTACTAACAATGAAAGTAAATCGAAAATGACAAACGCAGAATTAAGAGAAAAGATTGGAAAGGCTTTGGAAGATATGAAAGCCAAGGCTATCGAAATGGGAATTCATGGGGTGGCCACAGCTTCTATCCTCAACAAAGGCGAGACCGTTGACTGGATTGGTGAGATGAAAGTGGTGGGGACTCCTCTTGACACAAAAGGCAGATTTAATCTTGTGGCCGTTGCATGGTCGAAATGCGGAGAAGTAATTGCTTCAGGAGCCGACAGTGGTAATCCGAATCGTAAGACACTGACAGGTGAACTGGGGTATGCTGGTGGTGCCTACGATGAATATAAAGGTTGTAAGCTGGCTTTTGCTTTCAGTGGCGCAACTTCTGAAGAGGATCTCGTCGTGGCCAAATATGGCATAGAGAAGATGAAAGAGTATATTTCCGGTAAATAAGTCTGTATTCCGCATCAAAAGCCGTTTGCACCCTGAAAGTGCGTGTGCATGGAGTAAAGTGATTCAACCAGGGGGACATACCAAGTGCGTACTTCTTCAGCAGTAGGAGTATGCCCTCCTGGGAAGTGAAACGACTTGCTGTAATGCTTCAAGAAAACGGGTTCAAAATGCGCCAGTGTGTCTTGTTCGCCAAACAATCCCCATACCTTGTCCTTAAAACTCGGATTGCAGTGGTTGAACTGAATAGCCTCCAGTTCGGCAAACTCCTTTATCAATGTTTCGTCGATGATGAAATCCTGGTTACCGTCAGTCCTTGGCGCCTTGTACTGGTGCGCACCAATGCGTGATATCAGGAAATCTGTCATCTGAAAGTGTGGATTACCCAGCAAGGCAGGTATGCCTACTACAGGAGCAATCATCTGAGCATAGAACGAACCACAGCTGTTGCCCACCAAAAGGTTTGGCTTTTCGTGGTCTATCAACTCACAGATAAAGCTGATAGCCTCTTTGGGGTGCATGGGAAGGTCAGGCGTAAGTACCTCTGCACGACCCTCGAAAGACTCGCGTAATGCTATTGCCGGCACACACTGACCACTAGCAAAGAAGCCGTGTAGAAAGAGTATCTTCTTATTCATAAATCTACTTATACCTGAAGCTTACATTGCTTTATTGCCAATAACGTTCTTTTTATGCTTTTATTGTTATGTATTTTCAGGATAAAGTTTGCAGGTTTGGAAAATAGTACTTATTTTTGCATACAGAATAATTATGATACAGCAATTTGAATTAACTTTGAAACCGAAACGCAGGGGCTTCCACTTGGTGACGAGTGAGATTCTGAGTCAACTGCCGAAGCTGCCGAAGACCGGTATTATAAACATCTTCACGAAGCATACGAGTTGTGGACTGAGTCTCAACGAGAATGCAGATCCAGATGTTCGTGTGGATATGGAAACCATCTTTAACCAACTGGTTCCTGAGAACTGTTCTCAGTATGTACACACGTTAGAAGGGGCTGATGATATGCCTGCTCATGCCAAGTCAACGCTGAGCGGGGTAAGTCTGACCATTCCCATTACTAATGGCCGTTTGAATCTTGGAACTTGGCAGGGCATCTACTTCTGCGAGTACCGCAATTATGGTGGTTCAAGGAAGTTGGTGGTAACAATTATGGGGGAATAGTAATTATAGTTATCTTAAAACCTGTATGAGTGTGCGAAGGTACCCATGTTAATTCTTTATGTTTCCGTTTTTCTTCTGACACTGATACTATTGATTGTCTCATGGGTTGTTCTCCTTCCGCTGATGAAGGGCATCGATGAGTGCAGCTACGAGGAGTTTCAATATGCCCTGAGTGTGGGCGTAACGGCAAGGGCTCTGCACAAAGTGTGCAACGCCCTTGCACAAATACAGTTGAAAAGTTGTCGTAGGCGGACCTAAGACATGAAGACCGTTTATTTCACGACGATTTTCTTGCCGTTCACCACATAGATGCCCTTATGAGTCTGCTTTACACGCTGGCCGTTCAGGTTATATATGATGTGATTGTCCTGGAATGTGGGGATTCCCTGAACACTGGCGGCTATACCCCCTTCTTTTTCCACTTTCAGCCAGAGATTAGTCTCATAAGCATCTTTCTCGAAAATCGTGAAGGTGTAATGACCTGGATTTCTGATTTCATACCTGTTCTCAGGGTTAGAGAGTATCGGAATGTCATAGCCGACAGCTTCATCAATACTGGTCTGTTGTATAAAGGCACCATAGACATTATCTTCATCGTCAGTAAGGAGGAAGGTGTAGGGACCATCACTAACCATCGTATTTGTGACAGCCAAATGAAGTGAATAGGTACCGTCTTCGTTGTCCGTGAAACGATCATAATAGGGAAGAGAACCATTTTCACCAGGCACTAATAAGTAGTACGCAAAGGGGTCTATATTCACATTAAGTAAAGGAGTATTGCTCCTGTTGTCAATCACGAAGTTATAGCCACCCGCTTTGAATACGGGGATTTGGAGCATATAGCCGCCTATGCTCAAAGGAATATTATTGTGGTTCGTTTCACTAATTTCAACCTTATCTTCTGGTACACCATAAAGGTTGTCGCCGGTGTCAGAGTCAGAAAAACAGAAGCTGAAAGAATTGTAACTAACCATCGCCCTGGTGATTCTCTTAGAATAAGAGTAAGTGCCATCTTGGTTGTCTGTGAAAATACTATAGTTGTTTTCCGTTGGCTCAAAAAAGTAGAATTCAGTGACTTTTTCAACCTTCAAAGACGGACTCTTTGGATTACCAAGATTGATTGAAAAAGTGTATTTTCCCGCCTTCCTGATGGTAAGGGGGGTAACAGTTCCAAGATCCGAACGACTTAATAAGAAATTTTTATTCTCATTCGTAACTTCGGATGATCCATCGGTGCCGATGCCATAGGTGATACCTGACTCATCTGTAATCGTGAACTGGTAGCCATTGGACGATGTCGCCGTTTCCTTATCCACGGTGACATCAAGGTAATAATTTCTGTTGTTAACCCTGATGAACTCACCGCCTTTCGACAGTGTGTATTTCGTTGCAGGCAATCCTTCAACAGTGACCTCACGAGTAGGTATAATAGCAATGGTCAGATTGTTACTTGTGGCACCTATGACGAAATTTTGGCCAAATGCGTCATGTGCTCTACCTTGGTTCGTTTCATTTGTCAAATAACAGTCGTAGTCATAGCCAAGACTCCCCTCTTCGTCAAAGTTCCATCCTCCTAAATAATTGCCAGTATCATCCTCTACCCAGAATTCGTCGAACTTGTTCATTGAGAGACCAGTCACTTCATAGCGATTGGTAGAAGAATTAAAGGTGAAGGGAACCTTTTTGGTTCCGTATTCATAAGCTAAAGTAAAGTTCCACCCTTGTGCCCATGCGTTCATTCCACCAAGGAGAGTGAGCAGGAGCGTCACTGTTAGTTTTTGTACATATTTTTTCATAAGCTGTTGATAATAGATGGTTTGCTAATTCATATTGATGCCGCAAATATAATAAAAATGTAGCTAACAAACAAGTATAATCGTGGTTTTTTCGTTCTGAGGCAAGTGGGGGCCAGTATCTCGGGCGTGACGTTTATCAGTGTGCCAGGTATGGTGCTGAAGATGGATATGACTTATATCCAGACATGTCTGGGCTTTATCTTAGGTAATATGGCAGTGGCTCTCTTGTAGGCGGCATGACCCGTCAAATGATTTATCATGGTGATAACGGCTGGAAGTTGGAAATGTGATAATAAGGTATAATATTACTACTAAGTAGCAGCATCTAACGTCAAAAAAAGTTGTCATGTTACTACCATTTGAAAAATAATTTATATCTTTGCAGTAATGAAAGAAATCATACAGAAAGCCATAGAAGCCCGGCATAGTGTAAGGGCTTACAAAGACCAGCCATTAAGCGAGGAAGTAGCCAAAAGGTTGGAAGAAGAGATAGCCGTGATCAATCAAAAAGGTAATCTTCACATACAGCTCATCCAGAACGAGCCAAAGGCCTTTCAGGGAACAATGGCTAAGTACGGAAAGTTTCGCAATGTTACCAGCTATTTGGTCATGGCTGGAAAAAAGTCAGAAGACTTGGATGAACGTGTAGGCTACTACGGTGAGCATTTGGTCTTACTCGCCCAGACGCTTGGTTTGAACACCTGCTGGGTAGGACTCAGTTATTCGAAAGTTCCAGGAACTTATGTGCTTGAGGAGGGCGAAAAGATAGCCTGCTACATTGCCATCGGCTATGGTGAGACACAGGGCGTAGGCCATAAGATCAAGACAGTCAAGCAAGTGAGTAATGCCAATGACAACACTCCGTCATGGTTCAAGAAAGGAGTAGAAGCAGCCTTACTTGCTCCTACAGCCGTGAATCAGCAGAAATTCTCGTTTGAGTATGTCGGTGTGAAAGACGGCCGCCATCAAGTACGTGCCAAGAAAGGCTTCTCTATGATTGGCTATACCCAGATGGACTTGGGTATTGCCAAATATCACTTTGAGATTGGGGCAGGAATAGACAACTTTGAATGGGTATAAAAGAGCAGACGATAAGATCCATGGTAGATATTGGCTGCTCTTTTTGTGTCATAGATTCTGCAAAAAACTTGTAGAAATCGTCGGCAATTCAAAATAATTCAGTAACTTTGTCCTCGGTGAGTTTGCGAGAATTAAATAATCAAGAAATTGCGCTTCTATGAAAAAGAAAACTGTCAATGAAAAGAGGGAAGTGGTCAAGGACCTTTTCGTTCTTTGGATTGCCTTGGCTGCCCTGGGCTGTGCTGCCGTGAACCTACACATCTCCCTGAATATGCTGGGAAGGAAGGAATATCTAGAGTAAAACCCTAAGGATTATGAAGAAGATTATCATTATTGACGGAGGTCCAAGAAAGAATTTCAATACAGCTTCGATGCCGGAAAACAGATGGCGGAAAAGATTTTGGCGTAGTTGAATAAGAATGCAATGGACAAAAGAAAGAAGAGTATTATAAGCATCATAGCTTTATGCCTCCTTTTAACTGGTTGCCAGTCAGAATCGCTAAAGATCAGCATCGAGAGGCAACTGAAAGAGTATCCGGAATCGAGAGTTTTGGATATTTACAAGTGTTTCTGTCAAGATAATTTGGGACCAGAGCACCTTATTCCGAATAAAGAGGCTGCACAAAACTATCTGATGTCAGAGTTGGCAGCTTATCGTCATGATCTGGACAGTGCTTTATATGAGAAACCCACACTACGATATTTCTCTGTTGGCGATGAGGGTAACTATGTCCGTGTAGATTTATCGGTTATCCTGGATAGCATGATCAATACCGAGAACTATCTGGATGCGTTTGTGCGTAGTGCAAACGAGGGCGTGCATAGATCACCAGAGGAATGGAAACAGAAATGGACTGAGATAGCCGATTGTATCAGAGAAAACTTCTCTGACATCCCAAATGCGAGTCAGGATCTTGCCTGGATTGATTCCATCATGACTGGAGATGATTTGATTATTCATCACAGCGAGGCTTTCGGCAAAGCATATCATCCTCATTACAGGATAATATCCAAGGACATCTTCGAGGCTGAAATACTACCCCTGATTCAGAACAAGAAAGTAGCTCCAGCTACTGAAGTCAACGACGCGAAAAATATGACTGAGCAGGAAACTACCTATTTTCCTGCTATCGACCGCTATCTGGTGGATGAAATCGGAAAGCATTATTCCGAGGGCGAACACTGCGTGCCTTTCCACCATATCGTAGCTGTAGATGAACGAAACGCAGAAGATATCCTCATCTGGGGAGACTTCTGGGTGTTTAACTACAATCAGGTGGGAGATACACTGAAGTGTGTCTCAGGGGGCAGTCATCCTGGACTGATGCATGTTGCTCAGACTGAGAACGGCTTCAAAGTGACGGCTTTCGAACAAGTGGAGGACGGCTCCCGGTTCTTACCGACGGCCAAGAAGATCTTCGGTGACAAGTTCGAGGCCTTCCAAGCCATCAACAGCGACGAAAAGAGTCGTGAAGTGCTTAGGGCCGAAGTGTTGGGCAATTATGTTAAGGAGCAGGGCCTATCTGTTACCATGTATCAAGACTATGGATGGCCTGCGAAGAGAATAGGTTTATGAAATCGGAAGTCGTTAGGATATCAGACCGCGAGTGCTATCTGTTCGTTCATCCTTCATCCCGGTATCTGCTCGTTCAGCCCGTGGATGAGCATGATTTGCAGTCTTCAGAAAAACGGCCACTTGCAAAGTCCATCTATCTCAGCCTTGGCGACAAAGAGGAAAAGGCAAAAAATCCAGTGATGGCTCTGGTCGGTAATGCCATCCGCAAACAGCATGAACTGCTGATGGAGCAGGAGGTGAATACGATTCTTGAATGGAACGTAGGTAATCACTTTGTGGATTCCGAGAAACGGATGGCAAAAGGTTTTGCTTGGCTCTTAAACAACAAGATATGACGCTACCAAAGTTTATCATCACTATGGATGGCTATTTCCGTCTTGGTCAAGTCAACCAGCACAAGCATTTGCTGAAGCCGGGTGACCAATGCATTGGTGGTGGCTATTACACGTTTGATTTCGTTTCCAACCGCATTATCCTTGACAGGGAGTCCTACGACTTTGGCCGTCCAAAGTGGCATTTGTTGGAAACGTTGAAGGTTCCTTCTACCTATAGAGGACTGCGTATAATCTACAAATATGATGACGGTTTTCACGATGATTTTGATGTCAGTGAAGAACTGAAAATAGAGTATTATGATCACACAGAAAATAACGGCAGCCAATGCCGATGAGCGCAACGCCAAGCGTTCTATATCCGTAACGGATTTAAGGACACGAATGTATATCGCTCTTACAACGACATCACCATGACCATCATGATGAGAGGCGAAGGTACGTTCACCATGCAGGATTGGGATGATCTCGTCCACGAACTGCAACAGTTCTGGTGGCCTGATGACATCAAGGATGATTAGTTTAGGTTATGGATATATTGAATGACTAAAATGTTCCTTTTTCAATAATAAGTGCCACATAGATGAAGATTTTTAGCAAAATGTGTACAAGGTAATAATAATTGTATTACTTTTGCAACATAGATAAGATGGAGGGAAAGAGAGAATAAACAGATAAATCGGAATTTAACTATATGAGTAAAGCCGCCAGCCTTCTTAAGCCCTTGATGCCGATAGTTTCGGCAGCTTACGGCATAGTAATCATTTATGTAACAGCTCTGCCTCTCACAGGCGATCATCCGAATTTCGTTGGCGAAATGCTTACATGGCTGATAACTCTGGCAGGTATCGCTCTGACGCTACTGCTCGTGCGACGTGTCGAACCGAAAGTGTTCCCAACAACTCGACAGTTCCCGTTGAGGTTGCCTAAGGCTTCCGTCGTAATAGGATTGTTGCTGATTGCGCCTCTATGGCTCGTTGCGGAAGGGTATATAGTATATGGCATTACATCGTTGGCACACACCGTTCAAATGGAGCCACTGGCCTACGCGGCAGATGAATTGCGCGAAGACCTTCTGGCCAGCATACATGCAGTATTACTTGCCCCAGTGCTCGAAGAGCTGTGCTTCCGGCAGATGGCTATTTCTCCATTCCGCAGCCGTGGCGCGCAGATAGCCGCCTGTGTGGTGATGGCCATTTTGTTTGGAATATTCCATGTGCGCAACTTTCCTGGCGCTTTCATCAGTGCCATGCTCTACGGGGTGGTATTCATTTGGTCAAGAAACATCTGGTATAGCATAACAATCCATGCAGGACGCAACCTCACGGCAACTCTCCTTGCTGTTTACTGCTGGTTGCAGCCAGGTAACATGCTGATGACGAAAACGCCCGTTATCATCTTGCCCGATATGAAGGTGTTCATCGCAAGTGTGTTTTTAGCCATTATAGGAGTATTATTGTTGAAAAAGAAACAATAAATTCCAATTTATCTGCTTGTTTAATGTGGTTTAATTTGGCTTACTTTATATATAAAGCGTACAAAACTAAACCTACTTTCCCACGCAGAATCTACTTTCCGATGCAGAAGTTACTATCTGCAAATATAAGTGGCTGATAATCAGTGTAAATGCCTTTGTTTTGGGGTATGTAAAGTGACTCCGAGGGACCGGTGGGGGGACGCAAAATAGGCAAAAATCTGCAAATATGACTGCCTTCAAAAAAAGAAAATGCAAACATCTGCAAAATCGATTTTCCAGTTCTTTGCACGTTTACACTTTTTAACGCAGATTTTTGCACATTGTTGCATTAAGGTTTAGTTTAGGTTATAGATATTTAATATGGGTATAAACTAAACCAAAGGGTTGCGCTATCAAACAGAATAATTGGCTTCTCTTTTCTTTTGGATGGCAATCATATCTCATATTTAGAGTTATATGCGTGTATTTTGCTTCCAAATTCGATAAAAATGCGAATTTGGAGATAAAAATCTATAAAATAGTGTGATTTTAGGCGAAAACAGTACAAAGCTAATATTTTTTTTATTATATTTGCACCAAAATTACTTAGTATGACATTACAAAAGTGGATTGAAGATAGAGCTATTCATGGCTTTCCTACGTTTTCTGTTGAGGATGTTAGGGCTGCTGACTTGTGCTCTTCAGAACAGATTCTTCAAAATGAACTCTCCAGGCTATGTTCAAATAAGACCATTGCTAGTGTTTATAGAGGGTATTACGTTATTATTCCCGTTCAATATATGTTGCGTGGATCTGTGCCAGCAACCTATTATATAGATCAGTTAATGTCGTATCTGCAAAAGCCTTACTATGTCTGTATGCTTAGTGCAGCAGAGATGCTTGGTGCAGCTCATCAACGTCCCCAGCAATTCTCTGTTATGACGACTTTTCCTAAGCGTCGAGTAGTCTCTACTCGTAATGTAACCATTGATTGGTATTATCGGGATGGACTGCCAGAGGAAGCCCTGATTACAAAGAATACAGAAACGGGAACTATCCGCATATCCAATCCTCTTCTAACAGCCTCTGACCTCGTACAATATCAGCAACATGTAGGCGGATTGTCGCGAGTCGCCACCATACTTGAAGAACTTTCAGAGCAGATTGACATGAATAATCAGTTTGCGCCACTTGCAACTTATGTGAAAAAGGTTGTATGGCAACGACTTGGCTATATACTTGAAAATGTTGTCGGGGAAAAGAAGTTAGCAGATAAATTGTATGAACAGCTTCGTACATCATCGGGTTATTTCAAATATCAACCTTTAAGTACATCGGCAGAAGATAATTCATCAGACAGAGATAGTCGATGGAAGATAAACATAAACGTAGAAATAGAAACAGACGATATATGATTAACAGAATAGCGATACAACAGTGGAGCGAGCATACCCCTTGGATAGATAATGCGCAGATTGAACAGGACCTGATTATATGCCGTGCCTTGGTTTCCATCTTTAACGATGATTTTTTAGCATCACAGTTGGCATTCCGAGGTGGAACAGCTTTGCATAAACTCTATCTTTCACCTCAGCCACGCTATAGCGAAGACATCGATTTGGTGCAGATTACTCCAGGACCTATCAAGCCTATCATGTACCGATTAG
>JAGCDO010000053.1 GCA_017651265.1 Prevotella sp.
AACAGCGTGCAGGATAGTGGTAGAACCTGTAGGAGTCGGAACGCGCTGAGAAGCACCGATCAGCTTACCATTCAGCTCGGGGATAACCAGACCGATAGCCTTAGCAGCACCAGTTGAGTTAGGAACGATGTTCTGAGCACCAGCACGAGCGCGCTGAACATCACCCTTGCGCTGAGGACCGTCGAGAATCATCTGGTCGCCAGTGTAAGCGTGTACAGTTGTCATGATACCGCTCTGGATGGGAGCGAAGTCGTTCAGAGCCTTTGTCATCGGAGCCAGACAGTTAGTGGTGCAAGAAGCAGCAGAGATAACAGTGTCGGCAGGAGTCAAAGTCTTGTGGTTTACATTGTAAACGATAGTGGGCAGGTCGTTGCCAGCAGGAGCAGAGATAACAACTTTCTTAGCACCAGCCTTGATGTGTGCAGAAGCCTTCTCCTTTGATGTATAGAAACCTGTGCACTCCAGAACAACGTCTACGTCGAGCTCACCCCAAGGCAGCTCAGCAGCGTTAGGAACAGCATAGATTGTGATCTCCTTACCATCAACGATGATAGAGTTCTCTGTTGCCTCAACAGTGTGCTTGTTCTCGCCGAACTTGCCAGCGAAACCACCCTGTGCTGTGTCATACTTCAGCAGATGAGCAAGCATTTTGGGACTTGTCAAGTCGTTGATAGCGATTACTTCATAACCTTCAGCCTCGAACATCTGACGGAAAGCGAGGCGACCAATACGGCCGAAACCGTTAATAGCTACTTTTGTCATTTTTTTGTTTATTATTAAAAGGGTTAAAAATTATCCTTCATTATTATCCACTTTATACACGAAAACCGATCAAAATATGCCGAAAAGTAAGATTTTTCGTGCTTTCTTCACATTTTTTTCTTATTTCGAGCGCAAAGTTACGAATATTTTTCTATATTTGCATCAGATTTCTATCTTAAATAATATAAAAAGATTGAAGATTATGTGCGTTGGTTGAAAAAACTGACGCAGATCAAGAGGATTGCAAGATGTAGTTTACAATTTTATACATTAAACTTTTAAGATTATGGGATTTATTAAAGAATTCAAAGAGTTTGCCATGAAAGGCAACGTGATGGACATGGCAGTCGGTGTAATCATCGGCGGCGCGTTCGGAAAGATTATCAGCTCATTGGTTGATGATGTGTTAATGCCATTAATCGGTTTGTGTACAGGTGGTGTTGACTTCACTGGCCTTGTTGCTAAGTTCGGAGATGCTGAATTGAAGTATGGTGTATTCATCCAGAATGTCATCGACTTCTTGATTGTAGCTCTGTGTATCTTCTTAATGATCAAGGCTATGAACAAGCTCACCAAGAAGAAGGAAGAGGAGCCTGCTCCTGCTCCGGAGCCACCAGCAGAAGAGAAACTGCTCACTGAGATCCGCGATTTACTGAAGAATAAATAATATAAAAAGCCGTTCTACTTAAGAACGGCTTTTTTTTGTGGAGTTGTTTTGAGGAGTGTGGAATGTGGAGTGTGGAATGAGAATAGTACTGAGATAAAGTATTCATATACCAAGTCACTTGTTCTTGAAAGCATATCTCACTCCACACTCCACACTCCTCCCTCCTCAATTCTTTTCTTGCTTCTCACTTCTTTAGTCTTCTCTTCAGCGCTTCTAGCGCTGCACGATGTTTCCTTCCCACCGTCTCTCCAATGCGTATCATCTCATCGATACTCTTCTTTCCGAAGCTTGTGGCGCCATAGCCGGCAAGGTTCGGGTTGATATGCACATCCACCAGCTTGACATTCTCGTTGTATTTCTTCCAGTCGGGTCGTGATACAGCCCAGTCGAGAATCCCCCCGATACCCGTCACCTCCTTCAGGGAGAAGTCGCGTGTCTCATGTTTGTTCTGCGTCAAGTCGATGGCCACCACCACATCAGCCCCCATCGCCTTCACCACATCCACGGGCAGGTTGTTCAGCATACCGCCGTCAACAAGCATCTTTCCATTGATTTCCACGGGCTTGAAAGCACCTGGAATGGCCATGCTGGCCCGCATACATTTCGACAGATAGCCACTGCTCAGCACCACCTCCTGTTGGTTTTTCATATCCACCGCCACGCAACGGAACGGAATGGGGAATGTGGAGAAGTCAACCGAGTCTTTCACCCCCGTGATACTATCGAACAGTTCCACGATATGATCACCGCGGATAGCCCCGAAATTCGGATCCTCCTTCTTACTATTCTTTCTGGAAACGGGGAAGCCCAACACATACACCACCCCATCTTCCTCACTGATCACCTTCCCCTCATGGCGTTGCTCACGGTCGGCCAGCAGGTTCAGCCACTCCTGCGAGCGAAACATCTTTTCAAGTTCGGCTGAGCGGTAGCCCAAGGCATACAAGCCCCCCACAATGGAACCGATGCTGGTGCCCGCGATATAGTCGATGGGAAGTCCCACCTCCTCTATCACCTTCAGTACCCCCACCTCGGCAGCCCCTTTCGCACCACCTCCGCCAAGTACCAAACCAACCTTTAGTCGTTGTGCATCTTGTGAAAAGGCACACTGTGCGATGGCAACGACAAAAAGAAGCGACAGGGTGAGTCGCTTCCAAATACGCTTTTTCATCGGATCATCAATCATCCGTGAAATCAGTCACGGCATTCAGGATTCCCTGAAGGATACCATTCAGCTCATTACCGAAGCCCTTCACCTTGTCAACAATGCCGTTCTTCACACCCTTGGCCATATAGCCGGCACACTTTCCTTCGAGCACGCCGATCTTTTTCTTCTGCTCAGGAGTATAGTCAAACTCGTGCTTCTTAATATCACGGCGAATATCGAGGAATTCCTCACCAGCATCCCGCCAATCGTTCACTGTATAGTACTGACTGTTGTCGCGCAGTTCGTACGAGAATTTCTCCAAACGATTGATGGCTTGCAACTTCGTGGAACAGGAACTCAGTGTCATGACAAAGCACAAGGTCATGGCAGCTGCCGCAATCATAGTCTTTATTTTCATCATCACATTATTGTTTTAGACGCCGCAAAAATAAACAAAAAACGCCAATCAGCCACGCAACACCGTTTTATTTATATTTATTTAAGGATACTCCCTTCCTTGAGGGAAGGGACTACGGGGGTACGAAGGCGCGGGGGTACGGGGGTACGAGAATAGAACAGAGATACAGGCCACATGACTTGAAAGCACATCTCGCACCACCGCGCCCCCGCACCTCCGCACCACCCTTTATTGATATAAATTAATCTTATACCCCTTTATCGCAAAAAGAGGGGAAGAAAACGAGGAATGTCGAAGGGAAGTAGTACCTTTGCAGCGTTTTTAGGATATATTTAGGATAACAGAAGATGACAACGACAGAACGAATTGCAGGATTCGCACGTCCTGCCTTTAAGCCGAAGATGGTGTCGGCAATCAAGAATTACAACAGAAAAACATTCATGGCCGACCTCATGGCCGGTATTATCGTAGGAATTGTAGCACTTCCCTTGGCCATTGCTTTCGGCATTGCCTCTGGGGTTTCACCCGAAAAGGGCATCATCACCGCTATTGTGGCCGGACTGATGATTTCTCTCTTTGGTGGTAGTAAGGTGCAGATTGGCGGTCCTACGGGCGCCTTCATCGTTATTGTATATGGTATCATCCAGCAATATGGTATGCAAGGACTTACCATTGCCACGCTCATGGCAGGTGTGTTCCTCATCCTGTTAGGTATTCTCCATTTGGGAACCATCATCAAATACATCCCCTACCCCATTGTGGTGGGCTTTACCAGCGGTATTGCCGTTACTATTTTCACCACACAGATCAAGGATTTGTTAGGTATGCAGATGACTGAAGTACCCAGCGACTTCATTGAGAAGTGGATTGCCTACATCAGTCATATCGGTCAGATTGACCTCTGGAGCGCCTTGGTGGGTATCAGCAGCGTGGTACTCATCGGATTATGGCCCACCCTCACCCAGCACATCGATAGCTCATCACGTCTTTCCGCCTTGAAGAAGATTCCAGGTTCGCTGGTAGCTATCATCGTGATTACAGTGGTTGTATTACTGCTGAAGAGCTATGCTGGAGTGACCACCATCGAGACCATTGGCGACCGCTTCAGCATCCAGTCATCTCTGCCCGAGGCCACCATGCCCGCATTGTCGTGGGAGGTGATCAAAGGACTGGCAGGACCTGCCATGACCATTGCCATCTTAGGAGCCATCGAATCACTGCTTTCTGCCACCGTGGCCGATGGTGTTATAGGCGATCATCATGATTCCAATACCGAGCTCATCGGACAAGGTATTGCCAACATCGCATCGCCTATCCTGGGTGGTATTCCTGCTACTGGCGCCATTGCCCGTACCATGACCAATATCAACAACGGTGGCAGAACCCCTGTGGCAGGCATCATTCACGTGGCCGTACTTCTTCTCATCTTCCTTTTCCTCATGCCGTTGGCACAGTATATCCCCATGGCCTGTCTTGCTGGTGTGCTCGTGGTGGTGAGCTATGGCATGAGCGGCTGGCGTTCTTTCCTGGCCATGATGCGCAATCCCAAGAGCGATGTTACCGTATTGTTGCTCACCTTCTTCCTCACCATCATCTTCGACCTTACCATCGCTATTGAGGTAGGATTGATATGTGCCTGTCTGCTGTTTATGCGACGGATGGCTGAAACCACTGAGGTACGCGCCATTATCGACGAGATCGACCTGAACGAGGATGCAGATATGGAGAAGGGCAACCTGGAGCACCTCACCATTCCCGAGCATGTGGAAGTATATGAGATCAACGGTCCGTATTTCTTCGGCGCCGGAAACCGCTTTGAGGACATCATGGCCCGCTATGGTCAGCGCCCCAAGGTACGAATCATCCGCATGCGTAAGGTACCGTTCATCGACTCCACCGGTCTGCACAACCTGGAGAACCTCTGTCTGATGAGTCAGAAAGAGGGCATCATCATCGTACTCTCAGGTGTGAACCCCAAGGTAGAATCCGTCTTGAAGAACAATGGCTTCAATCAGCTGTTAGGCGAGGAGAACATCTGTAATCACATCGATCTGGCGTTGGCGAGAGCGAAAATGTTAAGTGAACAGTGAATAGTGAATAGTGAATAATTTGCTACCGCAATGGTGATTGGCGCAAAGCCACTTGTAACAAACTACATGAACTAGGGCCACAGCGGCAGCAAATTATTCACTATTCACTATTCATTATTACCTATCTTCCCCTTGGGGAAGACTAAATGATTTCCCTCCCAAACGGCGTGAGGGCAAGGTGTGCCATTTTGAAATGCTGCTTCCCGAAGGGAATGCCTAAGATGGTGATGTAAAGCAGCACCCCGAAGAAGATATGGGTGAGCCATATCCATACACCGCCCACAAAGAACCAGATTACGTTCATCACGGTGCTCAAACAGCCTGGCTGTCCTTCCTTCGCCCTTACCTTTGAGCCGAAGGGCCACAGGCAGAACACGCCTAACTTAATCGACTGCAGTCCGAACGGAATGCCAATAATGGTGATGAACATGGCGATACTGGCCACAAAATACTCTATGGCGGTCTCTAAACCGCCAAAGAGTAACCATAAAATGTTTCCTAATATTTTCATATAAAATATTTTTAAAATCCTCCTTTTCTCTGGCGCAGAGAAAAGAGGCAAAAGAGACATCCACCCTAACCAAACCTTCCCCTATATGGGAAGGCTTAACCGCTCCTACTCGTCGCTCGTTCATTAAGGTAAGCTCGCCCCATCAAAGGGGCGGCTTATCTTTTATGTCGGCTTACGCCAGGTCGTTGGCGCGGAATGTCGTAATTACGGGATAACGACATCAGAATTTGATTTTCCGCCCGTTTTGTATATAGATCTGTCCCTTTACGGGATGACTTACACGCTGGCCATTCAGGTTGTACAACGGCAATGATTTGTCCATTGTCAATTGTCCATTGTCAATTGCATCGATGTCAGTGGATATGCCGCCGCTACGCTGAATAATCATCGGATTGGCTTCAACCTTATGGTTAACCTTATCGAACTTGCCAGCGGTCATAGAGCAGCGGATACACTCTAACCTGTTGATAGCGACTACACTTTCTGCTACCCCTTGTGGTCTTGCAACTGTACAGTTCGTATTATCAAACCCCAAACTACTGTAGAACGTTCTGCCGGTTGCATTTACAGTTCCTACAATGCCTCCAGTTTTTCCTCCTACTTCCAGGTCCACATCTTTCACCAATAGCGCAGCTGTTCTTGAACGGTTGATCTTGATTCCAATGCCGTTCAAACTTATAATCGTCAACTTTCCAACACCTTCGATAGTAGTCTTTGCTATGCTTGTTGTAAACGCAGCACCCTTAGTACTGGCATGCTGCACCTTACACGTTCCATTCACATTGACATGCAGGTCGTTTGGTGCCGTTGAGGCAATATTGATAGAAGACACATCGGCGTTAATCAGTGTCAATATATTAAGAGCATCATCATAATTCACTGTTTCGTTGCCCAACACATCATACTTATTGGCAAATGTCACGGCCTTACCACTCACCGTGATTCCATAGCTTACCGCCGTCAGATAGCCCGGTTGACCGTTCAAGCCATCAGCAATAGCGTACTCCTTGTCCACTTTACCAGAATTATAAGTTGTTCCTGCGCCTCCAACAAGACGGGTGCAATTTGAGAACATATTGGATGATGATGCCACTGGCACATTATCAGTGGTCCAATTTACGCCCACGGTGATTGTCTTCAGATTGCCGCAACCATTGAACATATTATTCATGTAACGCACATTGGAGGTATTGAAGCTACTAAGGTCAAGGCTTGTCAAACCCTGGCAACCAGAGAACATGAAGTTCGCGGACACAAGATTACTCGTATTAATACCGCTTAGATTTATACTTGTCAGACTGCTGCAGCCAAAAAACATCTGGCTCATGTTGGTCACATTCTGGGTATTAAAACCACTTAGACTAATGCTTGTCAGACCGCTGCAATTCCTAAACATCTGGCTCATGTCGGTCACATTCTGGGTATCAAAACCACTTAGGGTAACACTTGTCAGACCGCTGCAATTCTGAAACATCTGACCCATGTTGGTAACCTCGCTGGTGTTCAGGTTCTCCCAGCCCACAAAAGTATCCAGTGAAGCCAAGTCCATAAACCAACAAAATGTTGAAGTGGGCCTTGCATCTTTGAACGATTCATCAAACACCACTTTTTCAATATACCGATTATCAGAAATCCATCCTGGCACATCATAGCCTTCATTCAAATCGTACTTTTTGATACCGACTCTTTGCATCGTGTTCCGTAGGTTATCATAATAGAACGTGAGGGTAGATACATTATCGCTACTTCTATTATACACGGCATAAGCCTCTGGTAGAGTAGCTGACAGATAGCCTGGGTCAGATTCTCCGCCATCAATGTGGGCATAAGCCTTGTCCACTTTATTGATATTATAAGTTGTTCCTGCGCCTCCAACGATACTTAAGCAGCCGGTGAACATATTGTCTGATGATTCCACGTTAGCTGTGTTCCAATTTGTACCCACAGCTATTGTCTTCAATTTGTCGCAATAGTAGAACATACTATTCATATTAATCACATTGGAGGTGTTGAAGCTTCTCAAGTCAAGAATCTTCAGGTTCTCGCAGTAAACAAACATGTGCTCCAAGTTAGACACGTTTTGAGTGTCAAAACTGCTCAAATTAAGACTAGTCAGACCTTTGCTGCCATCAAACATAAGAGACATATCTGTCACGTTTCGTGTATCAAAGCCGCTCAGGTCAAGTTCCTTCAAGCCACTGCACATAAAGAACATTTTACTCATATTTTCCACCTCACTGGTATTGAGGTACTGAATATCAACGATTTCAGTCAAAGAAGGCTGATTACTGAACCATTCATAAGTAGATACTGGACGCGCATTCTGGAAAGAACTTGTGAAGACGACCTTTTGAATCTTATTGGGATTACTATTATTAATCCATCCGGGAGTGCAGTTTTCTTCATTCAAATCGTACGCATTCTCTCCATACGAATCCTTGTTTCCATCATAATAGAACGTGAGGGTTTTACCGGCGTCACTTAACACGGCATAGGGTCCAGCATCCAAATCCCATACCTGTATTTTCTTTACGATGGTAGTACCTAAAAAATCACCACATTGAATAAGAAGATGAGCATCACCAACGCCTCCTGAATTATTACAATCGCATGGGTATTCGGGAAAATTGATTTCAACCTCCTGGAAATCGCCCGTTGACACAACGTCAACTATGTACTGTTTGCCAGAAACCCATGAACCCATTGAGACCATCAGTGTTCCGTCGCATGGGAATTTTGCAGTTACAACAACCTTGTAGTTTCCACCCCTCTTCAGTTGTATTTCTTCATTAATAAGCATTACTTGAGGATCCCACAATTGGCCAGTCTTCGAACCTACGTTTATAGCCACTCCATCAGGATCAGAACTGATTGAGCCATCTTGGCCGTCACCAAACTGATACCAAGGAGGAGTAACGCCTTCTAAGCCACCAGTATAGTCTTTTTCGGCAATGACAGCTCCGTCATTTGGTGAAATGGCATTCACTCCTAAAACACCCATAAACATCGCTACGAATGCGAGCAACAAAGTTAAGTTTCTTTTCATCTTGTTCAAGTTTTCTGAGGTTTGACATCATCTTTGTATATTCGCCACAAAGTTACGAAAAAATCTTTTTACTACCAAATTTGAGGGGCCACAGCGTGTGAAAATCCTTTAACAACGAGGATTTAACTGTTAAAAAACACTGAACGCCGTAGACGCTCCCAGCGTTTGACGTTCCCGCTGCCAGTGAATGACGTTCCCGCTATCAGCGTTTGAGGCACTTTCTACAAGAAACTGCCATAGTTTTCGCTAGAAAGTGCCATAGTTTGCAAAACGCGGGCTGCAATGGAACGAACAAACAAACGAACGAACAGTTCGAACATCACGAAAAAAATGTCAACCTAATCAGGAAAGGATGCATTTTGAGAAGTTATACTTTGTGACTTGTGATTTTGTGACATTAAGGAGGTTCATTATTGAGAAAGGAAGATGAGAAAGAAAGATTAGATTATAGATAATAAGTAATTATATTTTATATTAATATATAATATGTTATATATATAATATAACTATTCAAATCCGCATACTGAAGTACCTTAATGTCACAAATTCACATGTCACAAATGTCACAAATTGAGTCAACCCATTCAGTACGAAGTCAACTTTCTCAGGAAAAGACACTGGATCTTGAAAAATGTCCCTTTGTCCCTTTGTCCCATTGTCCCATTAAGCACCTTCCACAAGTGTGGAAATAGATGCTTATATTA
>JAGCDO010000054.1 GCA_017651265.1 Prevotella sp.
ACTGTCTATGCCTTCTATGGAAAGATGGGAGCCGGCAAGACAACATTCATCAAGGCCGTCTGTCAGGAATTAGGTGTGGAAGATGAAGTCACCTCCCCCACCTTTGCCATCGTCAACGAATACTCGTGCACATCTCCTTCCTCCTTCCTCGATTATCTATCACTTCGACTTTTACCGCATCAAACGATTGGAAGAAGCCTACGACATTGGTTTCGACGATTACATCGACAGCGGAAACCTGTGTTTCATTGAGTGGCCGGAACTGATCGAGGAGCTTCTGCCAGAGGATGCCATAAGGGTAGAAATAGAAGAAACGGACAATGGTTCACGCATCGTCCGTTTCTAATCCTTTTACTGTTACCGTACGTCTATCGTCTTACAGTAACGCTTCGAACTTCTCCTGAATCTTAGCCTTGGCTGCGGCTCCAACCATCTTATCCACTACCTCACCGTTCTTGAAGAACAGGATGGTGGGGATATTGCGGATACCGAAATCCATGGCGATATCATCATTCTCTTCTACATCGCACTTACCAACGACGATACGTCCATCGTACTCCTTGGCCAGTTCAGCGATGATGGGACCGATCATGCGGCAAGGACCGCACCATGTTGCCCAGAAATCGACTACTAACGGCAGATCACCGTTTTTCAAAGTCTCAAAATTCTCGGTAGTAATTGTAACTTCCATTGTTTATAAGTTTATTTGGTTAATAATGAGTTTACTAACAAAAACCATGCCACTACCCGGCAGGCCATTTCCATTTACTAATTGATCTTGTAGCTCATCCCCTCGTTTGAATGGATGAAGTTAATCAAGTCACGTTGGATATTGATTGAACGATTCCTACTACGCAAGGTAATCGGTCTTTTGGTCTCCGTGTCGAGAATCTGGATATAGAGCTGTGTATTCCCCGGACTGTCTTCGATCAACGTGGCCAGGTCGGTCACGAGGGTGTCATCCAAGGAATCGGAGTCGATGGTGATCGTAATCTTCTCGATTCTCTGTTCCTTCACAGTCTGCAAATACTGTATATCACTGATCTGGAAATTGTAGTAGTTGCTGTTGAACTTCCCTGGGGTACACTTCGCTTTGATGAAGATAGTACAGCCTTCTTTCAGCATTCCCTGCCAGCGTCCCCACTCTTCACCGAAGACCGCCAGCTCGCCACTGCTCTCAAAGTCCTCGATGGTAACGATGCCGAATTTCTTCCCATTCTTTCCGTAGCGTTCTTTCACACCAGTGACTATACCTCCCACGAGAATCTCTTCCTTTTTCGACAATTCAGCCTTGTCGTCGAGTTCATCGCAATGCGTATTACACAAACCGTTCAGCACCACAGAGAACTCATCCAGCGGATGGGCAGAGATATAGATACCCACCAGCTCACGTTCCTTGTTCAGGCGCTCAATGGTACTCCACTGCTCTGCTGCAGGAGCAGGCGGTGTAGCCAGTTCCACGGCATCCATTCCCCCGAAGAGCGAGTTCTGGTTCATCTGCTGCTCACTCTGATAGGCTGAGCCATAGCGGAAGAGGGAGTCGAGGAACACATCCCCTTTGCTGTTCGTGGCAAAATACTGCTCACGTTTCAGTCCGAAGCTGTCAAAGCCGCCACTCAGGGCCATACTCTCGAAGCACTTCCTGTTACAGTTGGAGAAGCTCACCCGTTGATAGACATCATAGATCGACTTGTACGGACCGTTCTTCTCACGCTCATCGATAATGGCATTGGCAGCTGAAACACCCATACCCTTGATGGCAGCCAGTCCGAAACGGATCTCACCATGACTGTTCACACTGAATTCCAGACGACTCTCGTTGACATCGGGTCCGAGGGTACGGATACCCATGGCCCGACACTCATCCATGAGCTTCGTCACTTCCGTGATATTCTCCAGGTTCCTACTCATTACGGCCGCCATATACTCAGCAGGATAATGAGCTTTCAAGTAAGCCGTCTGGTAGGCCACCCATGAGTAGCAAGTAGCATGACTCTTATTGAAAGCATACGAGGCGAACTTCTTCCAGTCCTCCCAGATCTTGTTCAGCACCGCCTTGTCATGTCCGTTCTTCTGTCCACCCTCATAGAACAATACCTCCAGCTTCTCCATCTCAGCGATCTTCTTCTTTCCCATGGCCTTACGCAGAGAGTCAGACTGTCCGCGAGTGAAGTTTGCCAGTTGTCGGGAGAGGAGCATCACCTGCTCCTGATACACCGTGATGCCATAGGTATCCTTAAGGTATTTCTCCATGCACGGAATATCGTACTTGATCTTCGAAGGATCCTTCTTTCGTGCAATGAAGTCGGGGATGTAGTCCATTGGTCCGGGACGGTAGAGGGCATTCATAGCGATCAAGTCCTCAAAGACCGTCGGCTGCAGTTCCCTCAGGTATTTCTGCATACCCGCCGATTCAAACTGGAACGTACCCACCGTACGTCCCTGTCTGTACAGCTCGTATGTCAAGTCGTCATCAATAGGAATGGTATCCAGGTCGATCACATCTCCTGTTGACAGTCTGACATTCTCCACGGCAGTCTTGAGAATCGATAGTGTCTTCAGTCCCAGGAAGTCCATCTTGATCAGTCCAGTCGACTCAATGACATGTCCGTCGTATTGTGTACACCGCAGCTTATGTCCCGGATCCGTTTTATCCTCTGCCACCGATACCGGCACCCAGTCGCTGATGGGGTCACGGCAGATGATGAAACCACAGGCATGGATACCTGTACCGCGCACCGTTCCCTCCAGCATCTTGGCATACATAATGGTGTTGCGCAGCCGTTCATCGTCAGACACCTCGGCATCGCGGAGCTCGGGTACGCACTTGATCGCATTGGGCAGATTCATCTTCAGTCCATCGGGCAGACGGTCAGGAATCTGCTTACACAGATGGTTCACCACATCCAGCGGTACTTTCTCCACACGCGCCACATCCTTGATGGAGTTCTTGGTGGCCATCGTACCATAGGTAATGATATGTGCGCACTTGTCGTGCCCGTATTTATCCTCCACCCATTCCAGTACCCTACCTCGACCATCATCGTCGAAGTCGGTATCGATATCAGGGAGTGAGATACGGTCGGGATTAAGGAAACGCTCGAACAGCAGGTCGTACTTAATCGGGTCGATCTTCGTGATACCCAGACAATAGGCCACCACACTACCAGCAGCAGAACCACGTCCAGGACCCACCATCACACCCAGCTCTTTCTGGGCAGAGTTGATGAAGTCCTGCACGATAAGGAAGTAGCCGGGGAAACCCATGGTCTTCATGATATGCAGCTCAAAGCGGATACGGTCGTCCACCTCCTGTGTCAACTCTCCATAACGCACCTTTGCTCCGTCGTAGGCCAGCTTCGCCAGATAGTCGGCCTCGAACTTGATGCGGTACAGTTTGTCTATACCGCCCAGTTTCTTGATTTTCTTCTCACCCTCCTCTTGAGACAACGGGTTCTCCCCATTCTCATCACTGGTAAACTCCTTGAACAGCTCCTCGGGAGTGATCCTTTTCCGGTATTCCTCTTCCGTACCGAATTCCTCTGGAATGGGGAAGAACGGCATGATCGGCGCATGGTCGATGTTGTACATCTCCACCTTGTCGAGAATCTCCACGGTATTGGCCATCGCCTCAGGCACATCCTGGAACACCTCCCACATCTCCTCCTTGGTCTTGAACCACTCCTGCTTGGAGTAAAGCATACGTGTAGGGTCGTCAAGATCCTTACCTGTTGACAGGCACAGCAGATGGTCATGAGCCTCAGCATTTTCCTCATCCACGAAATGCGCATCATTGGTGCATACCAGCTTGATGCCATATTCACGAGCCAGCTCTATCAGAACCCTGTTGGCCTTCTGCTGCATGGGGAATGTTTCACGGTTCGCCCGGATATGCGGGTCCTTTACCTCATGGCGCTGCAGCTCCAGATAGTAGTCATCACCGAATACCCGCTGGTGCCACTCAATGGCCTCACGGGCTCCTGCGATATCTCCATTCAGGATCTTGGCGGGTACCTCACCTGCTATACAGGCGGAGCAAACAATCAGACCTTCATGGAACTGCTCCAGATCAGCACGGTCGGTTCGCGGTCGCATATAGAAGCCATCCACCCACGACCTGCTCACCAGTTTGATCAGGTTCTTGTAACCCTTGTAGTTCTTGGCGAGTACGATGAGGTGGTAGCCTCCGATGTCCGACTTGTCAGTACGGCGCGACTTATCTCCGTTCTTGGCTACGTACATCTCACAGCCGAAGATAGGCTTGAACGGTTCCTTCCCTTCTTCCTTTCGTTTGCCGTTCACCTTATTACAATAATCGAAGAACTCCTTGATACCGAACATATCACCATGATCGGTAATGGCCATGCCACGCATGCCGTTGCCCACCGCCTTGTCCACAAGACGATTGATGCTCGATTGTCCATCAAGTATTGAATAATAGGTATGTACGTGCAGATGTACGAAATCTTCCATTTCCCTTTCCTTATTTTGAGCTACAAAGATACGCATAAGCGAGCACAATACAAAATAAATATGAGTTTATTTTTATTGTCGAGAGAAAGTACCTTCGGCGAAGCCAAAGATAATGAAAAATATCGTGAACAAAAAATCTAAACGGCATTATTATTGTCTGAATGAAAAAAAATTATTACCTTTGCACACGGTTAGAGGCACCACAGACTACTATGGGTGAGAAAATAAAAAGAATCAAGAGAATCAAGAATATCAGACTGCATCGCGAAGGCACTAATACGTTGCTTTATGTAGGCATCGGCTTAGTTGCCGTAGGTGCACTTTTATGGCATGTCGGAGGCAACAGTTTCTTCTTCAAGGCTTTTGCCTGTCTTTCTGTTGCTGCCTATTTAGTCCTCGTGAATTTCTTCCGCTGCCCCATCCGCTATTACCCGGGCGAAACCGAGAATATTGTGGTTGCCCCGGCTGATGGTCGTGTAGTGGTTATCGAGGAAGTGGTGGAAGATGAGTATTTCCACGACAAGCGATTGATGATCAGTATCTTCATGAGTTTATTCAACGTACACGCCAACTGGTTCCCCGTAGATGGAAGGGTGAAGTTTGTTCACCACCAGAACGGTAACTATCACAAGGCTTGGCTGCCCAAGGCGAGTGAAGAGAACGAGCATGCCGACATCATGCTGGAGACGGATGACGGTCGTGAGATCCTCTGCCGACAGATTGCCGGTGCCGTGGCCCGCCGTATCGTTACCTATGCCAAGGATGGTGAGGACTGCTATATCGACGAGCACCTGGGCTTCATCAAATTCGGTTCCCGCGTGGATGTTTATCTGCCGCTGGGTACTGAGGTGTGTGTGAAGATGGGACAGAGCACCACGGGCGATCAGACCGTGATTGCCAAATTAAAGGATTGAAGAATTGAAGAATTGAAAAATTGAAGTCAACGGAGTTAAGAATTGAACTTCAAGTTCAAAGTTCAAAG
>JAGCDO010000055.1 GCA_017651265.1 Prevotella sp.
AAAATCTCTCAGGTCGTTGAGCGTGAGGACTCTCCTGAAGTCCGTGGTATGATCCGCAAGGTTCATCATCTGGTAACCGTAGTAGAGTAATAATTGTCAAACGTTTTTAAACAGATTCGAATAATGAAATTACATACTTTAAAACCTGCAGCGGGCTCAACGCATTCACGTCGTCGCATCGGTCGTGGTCCGGGTTCTGGACTCGGCGGTACTTCTACACGTGGTCACAAGGGTGCTAAGGCTCGTTCTGGCTACAAGAGAAAGATTGGATTCGAAGGTGGTCAGATGCCACTGCAGCGTCGTGTTCCGAAGTTTGGTTTCAAGAACATCAACCATAAGGAGTATTTCGCAGTGAACTTGTCAACACTTCAGAGTCTTGCTGAGAACAAGGGTCTGACAAAGATCGGTATCGAGGAGCTGAAGGCTGCCGGACTTACCAATGGCAAGGAACTCGTGAAGATCCTGGGCAATGGTGAACTGAAAGCCAAGATCGATGTTGAGGCTCATGCCTTCTCAAAGACAGCCGAAGAGGCAATCAAGGCTGTTGGTGGTAACACAACTATAATCTAAACTTCGATGAAAAAGTTAATAGAATACCTGAAGAATTGTTGGAAAATTGAGGATTTGCGCCAGCGAATCCTCATCACCATCCTGTTTGTGGCAATCTATCGTTTCGGTTCTTTTGTCGTGCTCCCGGGTATCAACCCCGCTGCACTGGATGAGTTGCAGCAGCAGACAGCCGGCGGTTTGATGTCACTTCTCGACATGTTCTCAGGTGGTGCATTCTCCAATGCGTCAATCTTCGCGTTAGGAATCATGCCGTACATCTCTGCATCTATCGTGATGCAGCTGCTTGCTGTGGCAGTTCCTTATTTCCAGAAGATGCAGCGTGAAGGTGAGAGCGGTAGGAAGAAGATCAGTATGTACACTCGTTACCTGACAGTGGCTATCTTGCTGTTCCAGGCTCCGAGCTACCTGATCAACCTGAAAATGACTTCTGGCAGTGCACTGGCATCAGGTATTTCCTGGCCTGTGTTCATGTTCCCCGCCACCATCATTCTGGCTGCCGGTAGTATGTTCATCCTTTGGTTGGGTGAGCGCATCACCGACAGGGGTATCGGTAATGGTATCTCCATCATCATTATGATTGGTATCATCGCCCGTCTGCCCCAGGCATTCATCCAGGAGGTGACCTCACGTTTCACTGCCATCACAGGTGGTGGTCTGGTGATGTTCATCGTCGAGCTGCTCATCCTCTATGCAGTAGTTTGTGCAGCCATCATGCTGGTACAGGGTGTTCGTAAGGTGCCCGTACAGTATGCGAAGCGTCTTGTGGGAAACAAGCAGTACGGCGGTGCCCGCCAGTACATCCCCTTGAAGGTGTTCGCTGCTAACGTGATGCCTATCATCTTCGCCCAGGCCCTGATGTTCATTCCGTTGACTATCGTGCAGTTCTCTACAGACAGTACGAACCCCGTGCTGCGTGCATTGCTCGACCGTAATAGTCTGTTGTATAATATCGTATTTGCTATTCTGATCATTGCATTTACCTATTTCTACACAGCTATTACGCTGAATCCGACACAGATGGCAGAAGACATGAAGCGCAACAACGGCTTCATCCCTGGTGTTAAGCCAGGTAAGCCCACAGCCGACTATATCGATACCGTGATGTCGCGTATCACCTTCCCGGGATCGCTCTTCATCGCGTTCATCGCAATCATGCCGGCTCTTGCTTCACTTCTCAATGTGCAGGATAGCTTCTCGCAGTTCTTCGGAGGAACCTCTCTGCTGATTCTCGTCGGTGTGGTCATCGACACGTTGACGCAGATTGAGAGTCATTTGATGATGCGTCATTACGACGGTCTGCTCAACTCTGGTCGTGTGCGTACCACACACCATGGCGTGGTTACAGCCTATTAATCTGTAGGATGAAAGTCTTTCTGAAAACAGAAGATGAGATTGAACTGATGCGTCGGGCCAATCGTCTGGTGGGTAAGACACTGGGTGAGCTGGCAAGACATATAAAACCGGGAGTAACGACCCTCCAGTTGGATGCCATCGCCGAGATGTTCATCCGCGATCATGGGGCTGAACCTACGTTCAAGAACTTCCCCAATCCTTATGGAGGGCCTTTCCCGGGTAGCATCTGCACTTCAGTAAACGATGTGGTGGTGCATGGCGTACCCAACCAAGAGACTGTTCTGAAAGAGGGTGATATCATCACAATCGACTGCGGAACGTTGCTCGACGGTTTCAACGGTGACTCTGCCTACACGTTCTGTGTAGGACCCGTTAGCGATGAGGTAAAACAGCTGCTCAAGACGACAAAGGAAAGTCTTTACATCGGTATTGAGAATGCTGTGGCCGGCAAACACATCGGAGATATAGGAAGTGCCGTACAGGATCACTGCGAAGCACAAGGCTACGGAATCGTCCGTGAACTGACAGGACACGGCATCGGTCGCCAGATGCATGAGGATCCGCAAGTGCCTAACTACGGAAGACGTGGAAACGGCATGATGCTGAAAGCTGGGATGTGCATAGCCATAGAGCCGATGATTACCATGGGCGACAGGGCTATCTACATGGACGCAAAGGATCGTTGGACAATCCGTACAAGAGACGGAAAGCCAGCTGCTCACTTCGAGCATACTGTTGCCGTCCGCCGGGGAAAGGCAGAAATCTTATCATCGTTTGAGGAAGTTGAATCTATAGAAGGAATATTATACTGATTAATTATGGCAAAGCAATCCGCGATTGAGCAAGACGGGACCATTGTTGAGAGCCTGTCGAATGCAATGTTCCGAGTTGAACTGGAGAATGGTGTGCAGATCATTGCACATATCTCTGGCAAGATGCGAATGCACTATATTAAAATCCTGCCTGGCGACAAGGTGAAGGTGGAGATGAGTCCCTACGACCTGACCAAGGGCAGAATCGTTTTCAGATACAAATAAAACAAAAGACAGATATGAAGACAAGAGCATCATTAAAGAAACGTACACCCGACTGCAAGATCGTGCGTCGTAAAGGTCGTCTGTTCGTCATTAACAAGAAAAACCCTAAGTATAAGACACGTCAGGGCTAAAAATGTTAAATATGCATAAGAAGGTAAGAAAAATCCAATTTTTTTTCTTACCTTTGCATGCTTTTTTGGCAAAATTCGAATTTTAAACACTTTATTTATCAATTAATTAACAATGGCAATAAGAATTGTTGGAGTAGATTTGCCCCAGAATAAGCGTGGCGAAATCGCATTGACTTATATCTATGGTATAGGTCGAAGTAGTTCAGCAAAGATATTGGATAAGGCCGGTGTTAGTCGCGACTTGAAGGTCAATGAGTGGACTGACGATCAGGCAGCCAAAATCCGTGAAATTATCGGCGCTGAATTCAAAGTTGAAGGTGATCTCCGTTCTGAGATCCAGATGAATATCAAGCGACTGATGGATATTGGTTGCTATCGTGGAGTCCGTCATCGTAATGGTCTTCCCGTTCGCGGTCAGAGCACCAAGAATAATGCTCGTACTCGTAAGGGAAAGAAGAAGACTGTTGCAAACAAGAAGAAGGCCACGAAGTAATTCTGTTAAACATTAAACATTAAAGATTAAAAGAATTATGGCAAAGAAAACAGTCACAAAGAAGAGAAACGTCAAGGTTGACGCTATGGGACAGCTTCATGTCCACAGCTCTTTCAACAATATCATCGTTTCATTGGCAAACAGCGAAGGTCAGGTTATTTCTTGGTCTTCAGCAGGTAAGATGGGCTTCCGCGGCTCCAAGAAGAACACTCCGTATGCTGCTCAGATGGCAGCTGAGGATTGCGCTAAGATCGCTTACGATCTTGGTCTCCGCAAGGTGAAGGCTTATGTGAAGGGTCCCGGTAACGGTCGTGAGAGCGCTATCCGTGCCATCCACGGAGCAGGTATCGAGGTTACTGAGATTATCGACGTTACTCCGCTGCCGCACAATGGCTGCCGTCCTCCGAAGCGTCGTCGTGTATAATTATTAAACTAGTATTGCTAGTATACTAGTTTTACTAGGTTCATTCAGAAATATTATTTTATTTTTTAGTTATGGCAAGATATATTGGACCGAAATCAAAAATTGCCCGCCGATTTGGAGAAGCCATCTTCGGCCCGGACAAAGTTTTGTCCAGGAGAAACTTCCCTCCTGGACAGCATGGCAACAACCGTCGTCGTAAGATGTCGGAGTATGGTGTCATGTTGGCAGAGAAGCAGAAGGCCAAGTACACCTATGGCGTACTTGAGCGCCAGTTCCGTAACATGTTTGAGAAGGCCAGAAAGGCCGACGGCGTAACGGGTGAGGTTCTGCTGCAGAACCTTGAGAGTCGTCTCGACAATGTAGTATTCCGTATGGGTATTGCTCCTACGCGTGCTGCTGCTCGTCAGCTTGTTGGTCACAAGCACATTGTTGTCGATGGTCAGGTTGTAAACATTCCTTCCTACTCAGTGAAGCCCGGACAGGTTGTGGGCGTTCGCGAGAAAGCTAAGTCACTTGAGGTTATCGAGGCTGCTCTCGCTGGTTTCAACCACAGCAAGTATCCCTGGATCGAGTGGGACGAGAACACGAAGAGCGGAAAGTTCCTGCACAAGCCGGAGCGTGCCGATATCCCTGAGAACATTAAAGAGCAGTTAATCGTTGAGTTGTACTCTAAATAATAAATCATAAATTAATGGCGATATTAGCATTTCAAAAACCTGATAAAGTTGTAATGCTGGAGGCAAACGACAAATTCGGCAAGTTCGAGTTTCGTCCGTTAGAGCCTGGGTTCGGTGTTACCGTAGGTAACGCACTCCGCCGCATTCTCCTTTCATCACTTGAGGGTTATGCCATCAACACCATCAAGATCGCTGGTGTTGAGCATGAGTTCTCATCCGTACCTGGTGTAAAAGAGGATGTCACCAACATTATCTTGAATCTGAAGCAAGTACGCTTCAAGCAAGTAGTAGAAGAATTCGAGAATGAGAAAGTTAGTATCACCGTTGAGAATTCAACCGAGTTCAAGGCTGGTGATATCAGTAAGTATCTGACTGGATTTGAAGTGTTAAACCCAGATTTGGTGATTTGTCATTTAGATGCGAAGGCATCGATGCAGTTGGACCTGACAATCAACAAAGGGCGCGGTTACGTGCCTGCTGACGAGAATCGTGAATTCTGCACCGATGTTAACGTTATTCCCATCGATTCTATTTACACTCCTATCCGTAATGTCAAGTTCGCTGTTGAGCCGTATCGTGTTGAGCAGAAGACCGACTACGACAAGCTCATCATCGAGGTGACAACGGATGGTTCCATTCACCCGAAGGATGCACTGAAAGAGGCTGCAAAGATCTTGATCTACCACTTCATGCTCTTCTCCGATGAGAAGATCACGCTGGAGAATACCGACAGCGAGACCAACCAGGAGTTTGACGAGGAAGTGCTGCACATGCGTCAGTTGCTCAAGACCAAGCTCACCGACATGAACCTGTCTGTACGTGCACTCAACTGTCTGAAGGCAGCTGATGTAGAGACACTTGGTGATCTTGTTCAGTACAACAAGACCGACCTCTTGAAGTTCCGTAACTTCGGTAAGAAATCGCTTTCAGAGCTTGATGATTTGCTCGAGAGTCTGAATCTTTCGTTTGGAACCGATATTTCAAAGTACAAACTGGACAAAGAGTAGTTGACATTTAATTGTTGACAGTTGTCCTCTTAAAGAAAAAACGTAAAAATGAGACACGGAAAGAAATTCAATCATCTGGGCCGTACTGCAGATCATCGCCAGGCCATGCTTGCTAACATGGCCATCTCGCTGATCATGCACAAAAGAATCACTACGACCCTTGCCAAGGCCAAAGCCTTGAAGAAATATGTAGAACCGCTGATCACCCGCGCTAAGGACGACAGCACTAACTCTCGTCGTGTAGTGTTCCGCTACCTGCAGAACAAGGAAGCACTGAAGGAGCTCTACGGAGTAGTAGCAGAGAAGATCGCTGACCGTCCCGGTGGTTACACCCGCGTGATTAAGCTCGGTTCTCGTCTTGGTGACGGTGCCGACATGGCTTTCATCGAGCTTGTTGACTTCGACGAGAATATGGCTAAGGCTCCTAAGGCTGCTAAGCGTACCCGTCGTGGCGGTAAGAAGAAGGCTGAGGCTCCCGCTGCTGAGGCTCCTGTAGCTGAAGCTCCCGCTGAGGAAGCTGCTGCAGAAGAGGCAAAGGCAGAATAAGAGAAACTTTTCACACGATAAAAAGGAAGTTGCAGAGATGCCACTTCCTTTTTTTTTAATTTTTTTGCGAATTTCGCGAAAGGAATCTGAAGCTTTGGGTACTAACTGTATGAACAAACTCCCAAAAAGATGAATGAATTAGAACTTGAATTCACGAAAATGGTCAGAGAGCACCGGAAGACAATCTACACGGTGTGTTACTTCTTCTCAGACAACCCCACCTATGTGGACGACCTTTTCCAAGAAGTGTTGGTAAACCTATGGAAAGGCTTTCCAAAGTTCCGTGGCGAGAGTGAAAGGAAAACGTGGATATGGCGCGTGGCCTTGAACACTTGCTGTAATATTGAGCGAGGCAATAAGCGGAGGGTGACGACCGTTCCGCTGCTCATCGACAAGGATGTGATGAGCGAAAAAGACGAAGTAGGACAGCAAATCAAAATGCTCTACAATCGTATCAACCGCCTTGAACTATTCGATCGTGCAATCATTCTTCTTTGGCTGGAGAGTATGCGGTATGACGAGATTGCCGCGATAGTGGGCATATCCACTTCGGCAGTCACCAGCCGCCTGTTCCGAATCAAGGAACAGCTTAAATCAATGTCAAACAATTAAAACCGTAAAGCTATGTCAGAGAATGTTTTAGAACTCCATGAGTTGGATGAATTGAAGGCTGCTTACAACCTGATGGACGAGCGCTTGGATGATCAGGAGATCGTTTCGGAGGAGCAACTCCGTGTGGTGATGGGTCGTAGAATGAATTTCATACGAAAGGATGCCAAGCAACTGGTTGTAATGATTAATCTAGTGTTGTTGCCGTTGATCGCATTTGTAGAATACTACAATGGCAGACTGAATTGGTTGGGCAGCATCGTACTCGCCGTAGACTGGATTACAACATTGCTGTTCGGACTGTATCTTATGAGACTGGCACGTACTGATGAGTATTCCACGTCGGATGTGAAAACGCTGTGCGAAAAGAATTCTTTGTACCAAAAGTTGACGAAATGGTTCGTTCCGAT
>JAGCDO010000056.1 GCA_017651265.1 Prevotella sp.
CCGCACTTCAAAAACACCTTAATGTAAGAAAGTTGGAATGTAAGAATGTAAGAAAATGCCCAAACGCTCATTTTTTCAGATACCTTTTGGCAGTTTCAGTATTTTGTTGTAACTTTGTGTCACAAAACAAGAATCAGTGAACAGAATGAAGCAGAGCGGGCGCAATGTGGCAAAAGCCTACCAGCGGTATTTGAAGCTGGAGAGGAACTTCACGGCAAATACCGTGGATGCATACATGCGTGACCTGCAGAAACTGGTGGATTACCTGCGCACTGAGGGTCTTGACCCAGTGGAGGTGAAGTTGGAGGACTTGCAACACTTTGCGGCCTCGCTGCACGATATTGGTATTTCACCGCGCTCCCAATGCCGCATACTCAGCGGTGTGCGGGCGTTCTATCGTTTCCTGTTCGTTGACGGATGGGTAGATAGTGATCCGTCAGAGCTGTTGGAATCGCCACAGATAGGCGAACACCTGCCCGAAGTGCTCTCTACCGAGGAGGTGGACATGCTGGAAAAGGCCATCGACCTGTCGAAATGGGAGGGTCATCGTAACAAAGCCATAATCGAAGTACTATTTTCCTGCGGACTGCGTGTGAGTGAACTGGTGAACCTGAAATTGTCGAACCTCTATCTCGACGAGGAGTTCCTGCGGGTAGAAGGGAAGGGAAGGAAAGAGCGGTTGGTACCTATTTCTCCACGAGCCATCAAGGAACTGGGCTTTTGGTTTGACGACCGCTGCAGGATGGACATCAAACCCGGTGAGGAGGATTATGTGTTCCTGAACCGAAGGGGAGCCCATCTCACACGCACCATGATCCTGATCATGATTAAACGACTGGCTGAGGAGGCGGGAATACACAAAACCATCTCTCCACATACCCTCCGACATTCTTTTGCCACAGCACTCTTAGAGGGCGGAGCCGACTTGCGTGCTATCCAGGCCATGCTCGGTCATGAATCCATTGGAACCACCGAGATCTATACACATATTGATACACACACGTTGCGCGAGGAAATACTGAATCACCATCCAAGGAATATGCGGTGATTTATTGTTTTATAATGTTAAATTATCGTTTTTCGATAAATTTTTATTGAATTTGTTTGGTCGTTTCCTTTCTTTGCATTACCTTTGCACTCGAATTACCAATCATTGTTAGGAAATGAAGACAAAACTGAATATCATTTGCGGACTCATCTTTGTGGTGATTATAGCAAGCTGTATGGGTGCGGTGTTCGACTTCAACATCGGAAGGAACGAGGCAAACCATGATATGGGTGTACAGGTTGACAATCCTGAACAACAGGTGCTTGATGCTGATTTGGTGGAGCTGATTCCACTTGGCGACAAGCGTACAGCCGTTAAGGTGAAGAATGCCACCACGGGTAAGGAAATCAATGCCTGGCCGACAAAGATGTATGTAGAGACAGATTCGTACGAACCCAAGAGCACGGGAATCTATCTGCTGGAGACATTCGCTTCCATTATCGGCTTGATCGGCTTCGTGGGCGGTATGTTCACATTCATCTGGTTTATCATCAGGGTAAACGGCAGTCATATATTCGACAGGAAGAACATCGTCCTGCTTCGGATTACAGGTACAGGATTGCTTGTCTATGGTGTTATATCGATGGTGTGGAGCATACTGACACGCATCCATACCGTGGCGTCTTTCTCGCTCGACGGCTATGCAAACAACTGGCTGGGAGGAATTGAATACGCCCCGATTCTCTTAGGACTCATCGCTTTCGTGGCAGCACAGGTGTTTGCCATGGCTCATCAAATGAAAGAAGACCAGGAATTAACGATTTAAGGCTATGGGTAGGATTATAGTAAACTTGGACGTGGAGATGGCAAAGCGGAAGATCGCACTGGGCGAACTGGCCGAGAAAGTGGGGTTGACGCCTGCGAACCTCTCGATCCTGAAAACAGGGAAGGCCCGGGCCATCCGCTTCTCTACCCTCGAGACGATTTGTCGTGAACTGGGCTGTCAGCCGGGGGACATCCTGGAGTACAGGGAAGAAAATGATGAGGATGTGTAGTTTTTCCTTATCATGGATAGTCTAACGAGTAAAGAGAGTTCATTTTTCGGATATTAATCATTTATTAAATATAGTATTATGCGTTTAAGAAAACTTTTCATGATGGCATTTCTCTTCATCGCCGTATGTGCTACGGCGCAGCAAATGCCACAACTTCCAGTTGACAAAGACGTGAGGATTGGTAAACTGGACAACGGACTGACTTATTACATCCGTTACAACAACTGGCCGGAAAACCGGGCTGAGTTCTACATCGCACAGAAAGTGGGATCTATCCAGGAGAATGAAGACCAGCGCGGACTGGCACACTTCCTGGAGCACATGTGCTTCAACGGTACGCAGAATTTCCCTGGTAACGAGGTGATGCGCTACTGTGAGAGCATTGGTGTGCAGTTTGGTGTTGACCTGAATGCCTACACCAGCTACGACCGTACCGTGTACAATATCTCGAATGTGCCTACGGCCAGAATAGGTGCTCAGGACAGCTGTCTGCTGATCTTGCACGACTGGGCTGACGGTCTGCTTCTCGATCCCGAGGAGATTGACAAGGAGCGTGGAGTGATCCATGAGGAATGGCGCCTGAGTAGCACCGCAGAGGGGCGTATGATCGAACGCAGTCTGCCCAAGCTCTATCCGGGCAGTAAGTACGGACAGCGCTTTCCTATCGGTCTGATGGAGGTGGTTGACAACTTCAAGCCACAGACCTTGCGCGACTACTACGAGAAATGGTACCACCCAGGTAACCAGGCTATCATCGTGGTGGGTGATGTGGATGTTGACCGCATCGAAGGTAAGATCAAGGAACTGTTCGGTGGTATCAAGACACCTGAGAATCCCGCACCCGTGTTGGATGAGCAGGTTCCTGACAACGATACACCTATTTATATTGTTGAGAAGGACAAGGAGCAGAAGACCAATGGCGTGGAAATGATGATCAAGCACGATGCCTTCCCCGACTCTTTGAAGAACACCGTGGCTTATGTCTTGAACAACTACATCAGAGGGCGCGCTATTGGTATGCTCAATGGTCGTCTGCAAGAGCTTGCTCAACAACCCGACTGCCCCTTTGTGGGTGCTGGGGTAAATGACGGCAGATATGTCTACTCAAAGACGAAGGAGGCACTCGATATCGATGTGTCACCGAAGGATGGGAAACTGGAGGCTGCATTGGCAGCAGCATTCAAAGAGGCTCGTCGTGCCGCTGAGTTCGGCTTCACAGCTACTGAGTTCCAGCGCTCGAAGTCTGACTACGAGAGCTATCTTGAGAAGTCGTACAGCAACAAGGACAAGCGTACCAATGCGCAGTTCGTGAACGAGTACGTGGAGAACTTCTTGGAAAACGACCCGATTGTTTCAATTGATGATTACTATACCCTGATGAAGCAGATCATGCCCGCTATTCCGCTGGAGGTGGTCAACGAGTACATGAAGGAGCTTGTTCCCGCATCGGATACAAACATGGTGGTGATTACCATGCTCAGCGAGAAGGAAGGGAACGTGTATCCCACAGAGGCTTCACTGAAGAAGGCTGTTGATGAGGCGCGTGCTGAAAAGCTTACCGCCTATGTGGATAATGTGAAGGATGAGCCGCTGATGACAACGCTGCCTAAACATGGTGCTATCCTGGAGACTAAGAAGAGTGATAAGTTCGACTATCAGACACTGCTTCTCTCAAATGGTGTGAAGGTAGTGCTGAAGAAGACCGACTACAAGAAGGACCAGGTGCTCCTGAGTGGTTCATCAGAAGGTGGCTCCTCACTCTATACGGAAAAGGATATTCCTAACCTGAGTATGTTCAACCAGGTTATCAACGCCAGCGGACTGGGTAGCTTTTCTTCTACTGAACTGAGAAAGGCCTTGGCTGGAAAGATTGCCAGTGCCAGCATCAGTCTGGGAGAGCGCAAGCAATTGGTTAACGGTAGCTCTACACCTACGGATATGGAGACCATGTTCCAGCTGATCTACCTGTACTTCACCAAGATACAGAAAGACCAGAAGTCGTTCGACAACTTGATGAATACCATGGAACTGCAGCTGAAGAACAAAGCCAGCGATCCGATGCAGGTGTTCCAGGATTCTGTTATAGCCACGGTGCAAAATCATAACAAATGGGCTACACCGATTGATCTGAAGGGCTTGAAGAAGGTGAACTATGACCGTATTCTGCAGATCGCCAAGGAGCGTTTCAGCTATGCCGACGGCTATACCTTTACCATCATCGGTAACTTCGAGGAGGATTCTATCCGTCCGCTCATTGAAACCTACCTCGCATCACTGCCCGTAAACGGTAATGTGAAGAAGAGCCATAAGGTGGTTGACGTTGCGAAAGGTAACATCAAAAACAGCTTCAAACGGAAGATGGAAACGCCGCAGGCTATTTCTGCGATGATCTGGACCAACGAGGATATGGAGTATAACCTGGAGAATGTGGTTAAAGCCGACATGGCAGGACAGCTGCTCATGATGATCTACCTGAAGAAGATCCGCGAGGAAGCCAGTGCAGCATATACATGTAGCGCACAGGGTCAGTTCCAGCGTGACGAGTTTGATAAGATGGCCTTGATTCAGGTGGTTTGCCCGATGAAACCGGAGAAATCTGACGAGGCCCTGAAGATCATGAGCGAGGAGGTTCCCGCCCTGGCAAAGAGCTGTGATGCTGACATGCTCACCAAGGTGAAGGAGTATATGCTGAAGAGCTTCGATGATGCTACCCAGACCAATAACTATTGGAAGAGCATTGTGGATAACAACCGCATGTTCGGTCTTGACTTCCATACCAACTTCAAGAAAGTGGTGGAGGCTCAGACTCCCGAGAGTATCTGCAAGTTCATGCAGGAGTTCCTGAAGCCGGGTAACAAGATAGAAGTTACCATTATGCCGCAGGAATAGTATACCTAGAGATAGTGAGAATCCATAAATAATTCTGATTTTCTTTTGAGAATCCCCAAAATTGCCGTACCTTTGGTTAACACCGAAGGTACTTCCGCTCGAGAAATCCAAAGAAAAAGCCATTTTTCTTTGGATTTCTGCTCACTTAGTCGTACCTTTGCACCCTAATATTTATTAAGGTGTAAAGGTATGGCTTATTTATTTACTTCAGAATCCGTTTCAGAGGGACATCCCGACAAGGTGTCCGACCAGATTTCCGATGCATTGCTCGATCAGTTCCTGGCATACGACGATAAGGCACGTTGTGCCATCGAGACGTTTGTGACCACCGGACAGGTAGTTATCATGGGTGAGGTGCACTCTGATGCCTATATCGACCTGCAGACGATTGCCCGTAAGACGATCAAGAAGATCGGATACACGAAGAGTGAATACCAGTTTGATGGTGATTCCTGCGGTATCCTTTCCAGTATTCACGAGCAAAGCGTGGATATCAACAGGGGTGTTGACAAGGCGGATGCTGATGATCAGGGCGCTGGCGACCAGGGCATGATGTTCGGCTACGCCGTGAATGAAACGGAGAACTATATGCCTGTAAGTCTTGACCTTGCACACCTGATTATGCGAACCTTGGCTGATATCCGCAAGGAAGGGAAGGTGATGACTTACCTCCGTCCGGATGCAAAGAGTCAGGTAACGGTGGAATACTCTGACGAGGGTGTTCCCCAGCGCATCGACACCATCGTCGTCTCTACACAGCATGACGAGTTCGACGAGGATGAGGCCATGCTCAACCGTATCAAGGATGATGTCATCAACATTCTGATTCCGCGGGTAAAGCAGCAGATTCACTCTCAGAAGGTGCTCGACCTCTTCGGATTCGACATCAACTACCTGGTGAACCCCACAGGAAAATTCGTTATCGGCGGTCCTCATGGGGATACGGGTCTTACAGGACGTAAGATCATTGTTGATACCTATGGCGGTAAAGGCGCTCATGGTGGAGGCGCTTTCTCAGGTAAGGACTCATCAAAGGTGGATCGCTCGGCTGCCTATGCCGCCCGTTACATCGCCAAGAACATGGTGGCTGCCGGTGTGGCTGATGAGATGCTGGTGCAGTTGAGCTACGCTATCGGTGTGGCTAAGCCCGTAAGCATCTATGTGAACACCTATGGGAAGAGTCATGTAAACATGCCCGACAGTGAGATAGCCAACCAAATAGGAAAGATATTCGACCTGCGTCCGAAAGCCATCGAGCGTATGCTGAAACTCCGTCAGCCGATGTATCTGGAGACAGCAGCATATGGACATATGGGAAGAAAGAACGAGGTGGTAAAGAAAACATTCACCAGTTTCTACCACGAAACCAAGACCATCGATGTGGAGCTCTTCACTTGGGAGAAGCTCGACCGGGTGGATGAGATCCGCAAGGCATTCTTCGGCTGATTGATTTTCCGTTTTACCATCCGTAGGCAGAGGCATGCACACAGATTGGTTCCAGCAGCAGGATACGTTGCAGCAAGTACGCCCGTCGGCTCAACCTGTTACAGAGCCGGTGGAAGGAACAACCTCAGAGGCTTCTCTTGAGGAAGAGACTACTGTAGCCGTTCCGCAGGAAAAGCCAGAGCGTACAAGACATACCTATCAGGAACTGCAGCAGCTGCCGCCAGATGCTACACCTGCCCAGCTCGACTCTGCCATCCAGTCGGTATTCCGCCCCGAGGTGAAGTCGTTGGCCACACCTCAGGATACCTTGCTCCTTTCCACTAAGGATAGTGTACAGGAAGCTACCGACATCAACTTTTCCAAGTACTACAAGGAGGGTTTCTTCACCAATAATGCCTTGTTGCACCCGGAGCTGAATGTGGAACGCTATGGCGTGGCTGGCGACCCGGTTCCTTACTCCATTCAGAACGATGATGTCATCACGGGTCTGCTATTAGGATGCTTCCTGCTGATGGTGTTCTCTTTCTCCCGTCTTCATCATTTCATCCTGCAACAAGCCAAGAGCTTCTTCCATATTCAGCGCAGTGAGAATGTGACGGTTTCTACAGAGACGTCCGATGAGTTCCGCTTCCAGTTCTTCATGGTGGCACTCACCTGTCTGCTCTGGGCGCTTCTGGCCTTTTTCTACACCCAGGCCAATGTGGCAGATACGTTCATCTTGCAATCGCAGTATCAGCTCATCGCCATTTTCTTTGGTTGCTTCTCGGTCTATTTCTTGTTGAAAGGAATCCTTTATCCCGTACTGAATTCCCTCTTCTTCAACAGGAAAAAAAATGAACAATGGATGAAGTCCATGCTCTACCTTTCTGCCATGGAAGGGGTGGTGCTGTTTCCTATCGTTATGTTACAGAGCTATTTCGGAATTTCTGTGCAAAGTGCCATCATTTATGCGGCTGTAGTTTTAATTTTAGTGAAATTATTAACGATTTACAAGTGCTTTGTAATCTTTTTCAGACAAAATGGGGCCATTCTGCAAATAATTTTGTACTTTTGTGCGCTCGAAATAGTTCCCATGCTCGCTTTAGCGGGTTTTCTAGTGATGATAGTTGATTATTTGAAAATAAATTTTTAGGACATTAATGATAAAGAAAATTCTCATTTCACAACCGCAGCCGACAAGTGATAAATCTCCATACTTCGATATTGCAAAGGACTACGATGTGGACCTTGTTTTCCGGCCGTTCATTAAAGTGGAAGGACTGACATCCAAGGAATTCCGTCAGCAGAAAGTGAGCATCACGGGCCATACCGCTATTGTGTTTACATCTCGCCATGCTATAGACAATTTCTTCAAGCTGGCCAAGGAGATGCGATTGGAGATTCCTGAGGACATGAAATATTTCTGTGTAACGGAGCAGATTGCTTTCTATATCCAGAAGTATGTGCAGTATCGCAAAAGGAAGGTGTTCTTCGGTCAGACAGGAAAGATCACGGATCTGGTTCCTTCAATGGTTAAGCATAAGACTGAGAAGTTCTTGATTCCCATGAGCGATGTGCATGATAACACAGTGAAGGAGTTGCTCGATTCGAAGAAACTGCAGCACACTGAGTGTATCATGTATCGCACGGTGAGCAATGACTTTACCGAGGAAGAGGTGAAAGCCTTCGATTACGACATGTGCGTCTTCTTCAGTCCTGCTGGCATCAGTGCCTTTACCAAGACTTTCGGTTCCACAAAGAACGATATCGCTGTGGCAACCTTCGGACCCTCTACTTCCAAGTCTGCCCACGAGGCTGGCCTGAATGTGGTTATAGAGGCACCTTCTGAGAAGTTCCCTTCGATGACCGGTGCATTGAAATCCTATCTGGCACGTCAGGACGAAGACTAATCATGCTTGATACCGCAGCTTTCACTTTAGCCAAGGAAGAGCGCGTTTCAAGCAAGCGACTGATTGACGAGCTCTTTACGGGAAGCAACAGTCGTTCCATGGTGGCCTTTCCCATCCGACTTGTCTATATGCAAGTAGAGAACGACCATCCTCAGGCACAGATCCTGGTGAGTGTATCCAAGCGGTATTTCAAGAAAGCGGTGAAACGCAACAGGGTGAAGCGACAGATCCGCGAGGCTTATCGGAAGAACAAGCATCTTCTGCCAAAGCAAGAAGGAAAAGGTGTCGTACTGGCCTTTATCTGGCTCGACGAGCATCTGCGAAGCAGTGAAGTGGTGGAACGTAAGGTGGTAAAACTCCTGCATGGACTATCTGAACGATGATGAAAGTACTGAAAGCCATCATACATGGAGTGTCATGGGTGCTGGTGTCATTACTGCTCCTTCCCATCTGGTTTTATCAGAAGGCCATCTCGCCTTACACACCGCCTTCGTGCAGGTTCACACCAACCTGTTCGGAATATGCCCGACAGGCTTTGCTGAAACACGGACCCATCAAAGGGTTGTGGCTGGCCATCAAGAGAATCGCGCGCTGCCACCCCTGGGGAGGCTCCGGTTACGATCCGGTTCCCTAACCCACAACACCCATTAACCCCATTAAGCCCATCAACCCCATTAAAATAAAACAAAATGAAAAATTTCGTAGAAGAACTTCGCTGGCGTGGAATGCTGGCACAGATTATGCCAGGAACAGAAGAACTGCTCCAGAAAGAAATGGTAACAGCCTATTTAGGAACAGATCCCACAGCCGATTCATTACATATTGGTCATCTCTGCGGCATCATGATGTTGCGTCATCTGCAGCGCTGTGGCCACAGACCCATCATCCTTGTAGGTGGAGCCACAGGTATGATTGGCGACCCTTCAGGAAAATCACAGGAGCGAAACCTGCTCAACGATGAAACCTTGCGTCATAACCAGGAGTGCATCAAACAGCAAGTGGCTAAGTTCCTTGATTTTGAGTCGAAGGAACCGAATGCCGCCATCATGGTGAACAACTACGACTGGATGAAAAATTTTACCTTCCTCGACTTTGCTCGTGAGGTGGGTAAGCACATCACTGTCAATTATATGATGGCTAAGGAATCGGTGCAGCAGCGTCTGAATGGTACGGCTCGTGACGGTCTTTCATTCACGGAGTTCACCTATCAGCTCCTGCAGGGATACGATTTCCTTTATCTCTACCAGCACTATGGGGTGAAGCTGCAGTTAGGTGGTAATGATCAATGGGGTAATATGACCACCGGTACTGAGCTTATCCGTCGTACGTTAGGTAACGAGGTAGAGACTTTCGCGCTCACCTGTCCGTTGATTACCAAGAGCGACGGTAAGAAGTTCGGTAAGACCGAGAGTGGAAATATCTGGCTCGATCCGAAGCGTACCACACCGTATAAGTTCTATCAGTTCTGGCTGAATGTAAGTGATGATGATGCTGAACGTTACATCAAGATCTTCACTTCTTTGGAGAAGGATGTGATTGACGCTTTGGTGGAGGAACACAAGCAGGATCCGGGTCGTAGAATCCTTCAGCGTCGTTTGGCAGAAGAGGTAACCGTAATGGTTCACTCTCGCGAAGCGCTTGATACGGCTATTGAGGCAAGTAACATCCTCTTCGGCAAGAGTACGAAGGAGAGTCTTCAGAAACTCGATGAGCAGACCTTCCTCGACGTGTTCGATGGCGTTCCACAGTATGAGATCAGTAAAGAGCAGCTCGGACAGGCTGCCATTGAATTGCTCACAGCCTCTGCTCCTGTCTTCCCCTCAAAGGGTGAGATGCGAAAGATGGTGCAAGGTGGTGGCGTGAGTCTGAACAAGGAGAAGCTGACCGATCAGAACAGAATCATCACCACTGATGACCTCATCGATGGTAAATATCTGCTGGCTCAGAAAGGAAAGAAGAACTATTTCCTCTTGACAGTGAAGTAAGAATCTTTGTGGAGTGAGGAATGTGGAGTGAGGAGTGAGAATACAAAAAAATTATATTTTTGTTTTGTATTTCGCTCACTTATTCGTACCTTTGCAGCCGAATTTGATTGGGTGATGGTGTAATGGTAACACTACAGGTTTTGGTTCTGTCATTCCCGGTTCGAATCCGAGTCACCCAACTCCAGGAAGCTGGATAAAAAATAGAGAGATACTGCGGTATCTCTCTATTGTGTTTTTGTAAAATCTTTACAAAATGATTACTTGATAGCATCTGCTAACTCAGCACCAGCCTTGAATTTAGCCACCTTCTTAGCAGCAATCTTAATCTTCTGCTTTGTAGCGGGGTTGATACCCTCACGAGCAGGACGCTTGTTTACACTGAATGTACCAAAACCTACAAGAGCAACCTTGTCACCTGCTACGAGCGCACCCTTGATAGCTGCAATAGTAGCGTCGAGAGCCTTCTTTGAATCAGCCTTTGTCAGACCAGCACCAGCTGCAATCTTCTCAATTAATTCTGTCTTGTTCATAATTTTACCTATTAAATGATTAAAAATTAATACGTTATTCAAAATTCTTTCGCAAATATAAGCGAAACAATTCATAAAACAAACAAAAAAGTGAAAAAAGTGAAGAATTTCATGAAAAAAAGTGCTATTAGCCCCATTTTTCTGCCTAATAACAGATATTTTTCGTATTTTTGTCGCATCATTTAAGGTTTAGAACAAAAAAGGCTATGCGACGTATTCCTACTATTACAAAAAACCTACTGATTATAAATGCGTTGATGTTCCTGGCACTTTTGGTGTTCCAGATGAAGGGCATTAACCTGAACGACGTGCTGGGACTCCATTTCTTTATGGCGTCTGACTTCCATCTCTACCAGCTCGTGACATACATGTTCATGCATGCGAACTTTGAGCATATCTTCTTCAATATGTTCGCCTTATGGATGTTCGGCTGTGTGGTAGAAAGTGTATGGGGACCGAAGAAATTCCTTTTTTATTACATTTCTTGCGGAATCGGTGCTGGTATCATTCAAGAAATCGTACAATTTGTGTCGTTCTACTTCATGGCGACGTCGCAGATTCCAGGGGCTGGATTTGGTGACTTGTGGCAGATTGCGCAGAATTCTTCTGCTGTACTGAACGCATGGACCACAGTGGGTGCTTCAGGTGCCATCTATGCCATCCTGCTTGCCTTCGGCATGATCTTCCCCGAGGAACGCATCTTCATCTTCCCGCTGCCTATTCCCATCAAGGCGAAATGGTTCGTGGGCATATATGCAGCCATCGAACTGTTCTCGGCGCTGGCTACTCCTGGTGACAGCGTGGCTCACTTTGCCCATCTTGGCGGTATGCTCTTCGGCTTCCTGATGATACGCTATTGGCGCAAGCATCCCGAGAGCGACAGATATGGAAGAAGCAACGGTCAGCAGTTCTTCGACAAACTGCGTACCAATTGGGAGAACCGCAGTCATAGGAATGCGGACGCACCACGAAACAATCGTCAGGACGACCGTACCAACCGTCATACAGAGGACTCATCTACAGAGAAAACCAACCAACAAGAGATAGACCGTATCCTCGATAAGATACGCCGTAGCGGCTATGATAGTCTGACGGAAGAGGAGAAGCGTAAACTCTTCGAGAGTGGGAACTGATAATATTGCATGCTCAAGACAATCAAGACATTCACGAGAAACTTGATCATCGGGGCTAATGTGGCCACGGTGATCATGATGTTATTGGTGGGCTATTCCGGAAGACTCAATCCTGAATCGTTCCCCATCCTGTCGAATGCCTGTCTGACTTTCCCTATATTCCTCGTCATCAATATCTTTTTCCTTTTCTTTTGGCTGCTCTTCTATCCCAAAGGAGCCCTTGTCTCCCTTCTTGGTATTATTATAAGTTATGTACCCGTGCGAACATACTGTCCGCTGAACCTGAAGAGTGAGAAACCTGTGGGTTGCATCAAGGTGATGACCTACAACGTGGATGGTTCCATGAAGAAGGAAACTGATGCACAGGGAAGAGTTATTTATCCTGCCCTGGAGTATATAGGTGCCAGCGGAGCCGATGTGGTATGTGTGCAGGAAGCTTATATGACCAGAGAGAAGGCGGCCAGTCTGCGACACATCTACCAGTATGCTGATACGGCCAGAAACGAACATGGCGGTTCATGTCTTACCCTGTTCAGTAAGTTCCCCATCATCAACAAGGAGCATATTCGTTTGGGCAACAGTCTGAACACCAGTGCGGCCTTCTATCTGAAAATCAAGAAAGATACGGTCATTGTGATAAACAACCATCTGGAATCAAATAACCTGTCGTTACAAGACCGTGAGAACTTTGAGAAAATGGCCGAGGGCTCGCAAAACCGTGAGCTGGCAGGCAAGGAGTCGAAACTGTTGATGGAGAAACTCGCCGAGGCCTCCAAGATCAGAGCACCGCAGGCCAGGAAGGTGGCAACGTATATACGTCATCATTCACATTATCCCATCATTGTTTGCGGTGATTTCAACGACAACCCGCTGTCGTATGTCCACCATACGATTACCGAAGGACTGACCGACTGCTTTGTAGCTACAGGTAACTGGCCCGGATGGACATTCAACCACAACCGCATCCGTGTGCGTATCGACCATATCTTATGCTCGAAAGATATTGTTCCATATCAGTGCCGTGTGGACAGTAAAATCAACGTTAGCGACCATCATCCGGTGAGTTGTTGGCTAAAAATTGGGCTTAAATCACAAAAAATCAATAATTAACGGCCCGAAATTTTTCGAGAATGTGAAAAATTATGTATCTTTGCACGCTCATAATGCCGTTCGTTGAAAAATGAATGGCAAAATTGTGTTGATAAACAGTGAAATAATAATTAAAAACAATTCATCAATAAAATGCAAAACAAAGGTATCGTTATTTGTACAGCCGTCTTACTGACACTGGCAAGTATCTTCTACCTGTCGTTCTCAGCAGCTACACGCTACTTTGACAGTCAGGCAGCAAAGATCCAGGACCCGATTGCACAGCAGGACTACAAGGACTCTGTGAAGTATCTGGGCGTCTATTCTTATCAGAAGTGCTTGGAGACTCAGATTGGTCTGGGTCTTGACCTGAAAGGCGGTATGAACGTCATCCTCGAAATCAGTGTTCCTGATGTAGTAGAGGTACTGGCAGACCACAAAACTGACCAGGCTTTCGTAAAGTCCATGCAGGAAGCTAAGAAAGAAGAGGAGACAAGTCAGAGTGATTTCATCTCGTTGTTTATCGACGCTTATCACAGAAATGCACCGGGTCATCGCCTGGCAGAGATCTTCGCTACTCAGCAGCTGAAGGGCAAGGTTTCTACTCAGAGCACTGACAAAGAGGTGGAGAAGGCTCTGCGCGATGAGGTGCAGACCGCCATCGACAACTCCTTCAACGTGGTGCGTAACCGTATCGATAAGTTCGGTGTGGTACAGCCCAACATCCAGAAACTGGAAGGTCAGCAGGGTCGTATCATGGTGGAAATGCCTGGTATCCGTGAGCCGGAGCGTATCCGTAAGTTGCTCCAGGGTAGTGCCAACCTCGAGTTCTGGGAGACTTATAACAGTCAGGAGATTACTTCTTACTTCTCTCAGCTAGACCAGCGTCTGCTTGCTAATGGTGCTGAGACAGCAGCTGATTCTGCTACAGTGGCTAAGGAGGATACGGTAAAGGCTGATGCTCCCAAACTGGACATCAAGGCTAACAAGACTGCCGATGCTGCAACTGACGAGGCAAAGATCGCTGAACTGAAGAAGCAGCACCCGCTGCTCGCCATGATGTCGCTGGCTCCCCAGGGTAGTCTGAGCGTTGTGGCTTATGCCAATGTTCGTGATACTGCCGAGATTAACAAGTATATCTACAGTGAGCTTGCACAGCAGATCTTCCCGTCAGACCTGAAACTCTGCTGGGGTGCTACTCCTTCAGATATGGTGAACAGCAAGAACGTATATGAGCTGTATGCTTTGAAGAAGACTGGTACCAACGGTCGTGCTCCGTTAGAGGGTGACGTAATCGTGGATGCCAAGGATGAGTTCGATCATGTAACAGGTCGTCCCTGTGTAAGCATGTCAATGAATAGCGATGGTGCTCGTCGTTGGGCAACACTTACCAAGGCTAACGTAGGTAAGGCTATTGCTATCGTTCTTGACGATGCTGTATATTCAGCTCCTCGTGTAAATGGTGAGATCTCTGGTGGTAACTCACAGATCACTGGTAACTTCACCGTTGAGACCACTAAGGACTTGGCCAACACGCTGAAGTCTGGTCGTATGCCTGCTCCTGCACGTATCGTACAGGAAGAGGTGGTTGGTCCTACCCTCGGTGCTCAGTCTATCAAGCAGGGTATCATGTCATTCATCGTTGCCTTCATCCTGTTGATGATCTACATGGTGATGATGTACGGCTTCATCCCTGGTATGATGGCTAACTTCGCCCTGATTGTGAACCTGTTCTTCACCTTGGGTATTCTAACGTCGTTCCAGGCGGCATTGACCATGTCGGGTTTGGCCGGTATCGTATTGACGTTGGGTACTGCGGTTGACGCGAACGTGCTGATCTATGAACGTATCAAGGAAGAGATGCGAAACGGCAAGGGAATCAAGGAAGCACTGAAGGCTGGTTACAGCAATGCCTTCTCGGCTATCTTCGACTCAAACCTTACCTCTTTGATCACAGGTATCATCCTGCTCTACTTCGGTACAGGTCCTGTTAAGGGCTTCGCTACTACTTGGATCATTGGTATTGCCTGCTCATTCTTCACCGCTGTGTTCCTCACACGTCTGATTTACGAGAACCGTCTGAACAAGGACAAGTGGCTGAACCTGAAGTTCTACACCAGCATCTCCAAGAATATGCTGCAGAACCTCCACATCCCGTTCATGAGCTTCTACAAGAAGACCTTCGTACTGGTGGCTGCTGCTGTGGTGGTGTTCCTCATCAGCTTCTTCGTTCGCGGCTTGAGCAAGAGTATCGACTTCACCGGTGGTCGTAACTATGTGGTTACCTTCGAGAAGTCTGTTCAGCCGGAGGAGATTCGTGGTCTGCTCGTTCAGGCCTTCCCGGGCTGTAACACAGGTGCTATCTCTATCGGTACCGACAACAAGACCATCCGTATCTCTACCAACTATAAGATTGAGAGCAACAGTCCTACAGCCGACGATGAGGCTGAGACCATCCTTTATACCGCTTTGAAGAAAGCCGGTCTGGTATCTCAGGCTGACGTGGAGTCGTTCAAGAACCCCGATGTTCGTGAAGGTGGCTCTATCATCAGTTCAACGAAGGTAGGTCCGTCAGTGGCTAAGGACATCACCTACGGCGCTATCATCAGTGTGCTGATTGCCTTGGTGGCTATCTTCCTCTATATCCTGTTCCGCTTCCGCAACGTGGCCTTCTCTGTAGGTTCTATCGTTGCTCTGGCTGTGGATACATTGGTAGTGCTCGGTCTGTACTCACTGCTCTGGGGTATCGTGCCCTGGTCGTTGGAGATTGACCAGACCTTCATCGGTGCTATTCTGACGGTGATTGGTTACTCCATCAACGATAAGGTGGTGGTATTCGACCGTATCCGTGAGAACCTCGGTCTGCATCCCAAGCAGGACAAGCAAAGTCTGTTCAATGAGAGTATCAACCAGACACTGGCTCGTACCGTCAACACCTCTATCTCTACGTTGCTCGTGTTGCTGTGTATCTTCATCCTTGGTGGTGCAAGCATCCGCAGCTTCGCCTTCGCCATGATCCTCGGTGTGATCTTCGGTACCCTCTCTTCTATCTTCATTGCTTCTCCCGTTGCTTACCTGGTGATGGGTCGTAAGATCAAGGAAGATGATGTAGTAAAGGCTTGATGTAAGTTGAAACTTGAGTGAATTCACCTTATATTATATATAAAGAATCCGCATGGTAACGCCATGCGGATTCTTTCTTAACCGACTTGTTTCTGAGTTATGTTTCGGAGAATTCTATATGCGGCAGCACTGATGCTTCTCATCGTTAGCTGTACCCATCATGAGATACCACAAGGTTCCATTCCCCTAGCCAGCAGTCATTATGGTAGGGCGATGCAACTCTGTGAGGGGAACCACTATGCCGAGGCAGAACTCATTCTGAAGGAAGGAGAACTGGTTGCTGAGGCCAGCGATAATATTCTCGAACTACAGAAATGTCAGGATACGCGTTTTCTGGTGGCTCAAATTCTAAGTGCTACCACCCAGAAACGAAACTACGAACTGATTCATGACCATGAGAAGGCCACAAATATGGCACAGTTCGTCACATTAGCAAAAGAACTGCTCCACCATACTTATGAACAGGAGAAGATTACCGAATTGCAGCATCAATACGAAAAGCAGGCCAAAGACCGCCGCCATTACCAAATACTTGCATATCTCTTCGGACTCCTCTTTCTGGCAATCCTCATGGTGCTCGCCATCCTCTATTTCAACAGGCGACGCATTGAACAATACAATAGCATTCTCGACCTCAATGCCCAAACCATCGAACGGGCACAGCGGCGTATTGAAGTATTGTCACAGGAAAGCGAAGCCCACGATAAGGAAATCAACCGCCTAAACGAAAAAATCACTTCCGCACGCCGTTCCATCAACGAGCGCTTAGGTCGTGGCAAGGAAGTTTTTGACCATATTGTCGCAGGTGGAAAACTGCCCCCGTCGGCAGATGATGAGAACAGTCTCATCGATTATTATTCTGTAAGTCACTATGCCACCTTCCACGAATGGACTACAGGCTATGATCATCTCACCGCTCGCCTCTACACCTATTTAATCTTACAGGACATGGGTAAACAAGATGATGACATCGCTCAAATTCTTTGCATCAGTCCCTCTGCCGTGCGCTCCATCAAATCAAGAGTAAAAGCAAGAAAGAAGCCTTAAAAGATAGGAAAACAACCAAATCCTGTTGCAATTATATACTCAGAATGAGCCTAAATAAATAATTAAATCTCTGGTTTTCAATTGTTTGTAAGAAAATCGTCTTTGCAACACACGCTGAAAATAAACCCTCGAAAATTTGCAACCTTACTGATTGGATCCTAATTTTGCCAGTGAGAAGTTCACTTTATTACGAATCATTTAAAACGATAACAACTATGGCAAAGTTAGATTTAGTATCACTGGAATGGACCGACCTCGTGTTCGAAGGGCGCAACCAGAATTACGGGGCCTACCAGCTTCGCACAGAAACTTCCAAGCGAAACCTTTGGTCCATCATCTTTGTAGTCCTTTTGGCAATACTCCTCTATCTTGGTCTTACCTTAGAGAACATGGTAGAGGCGCACCGCACTGTTGAAAATACCCAGATCGTGGAGGTTACTAGCCTTCGTGACAAGAAAGATGTAAAGGTTGAGCGGAAAGAGGAGATCAAGATAGAACCTGAGCGCATCGTTGAGAAGGTGAAGTCATCCATCAAATTCACCGCCCCAGTCATCAAGGAAGACGATCTGGTGAATGAAGAGGAAGAAATTAAACTCGATGAAATCGAGAACAGTAACAAGGCCATTGGTGCTTTGAACGTTGAAGGCACTGATGAGGTGGGCAGCGAAGTGCTCAAGATCAAGGATGAGATTGCACAACCCGAGCCTCCGAAGAATACGGAAGAAAACACGATCTTCGAGGTGGTGGAACAGCAGCCTTCGTTCCCAGGTGGTGATGCAGCCTTGATGTCATGGCTCAAACAGAACCTCAAATATCCATTAATGGCTGCAGAGATGTCCATTCAGGGTCGTGTAATCGCACAGTTCGTGGTTGAGAAGGACGGTTCCATCACCGACGTAAAAGTTGCCAAGAGTGTGGATCCCTCCCTCGATAAGGAGGCTGTCCGCGTCATCAAGAGCATGCCCCATTGGATTGCAGGTCGCCAGAATGGTTCACCTGTTCGTGTTAGGTACACTCTTCCTGTCACTTTCAAACTGCAGTAAACAGCGGAAATGAAATGGGCTGAATAGGCAGTGGAGAGGCACAAAAAAACTCCTGAGACTTTCGATCTCAGGAGTTTTTGTTTGTTCGTTTGTCAGTCTGATTACTTCAGCTTGGCATACTTGTAAGCACTGGTCTTACCAAGCTCCTCCTCGATACGGATAAGCTGGTTGTACTTAGCCATACGGTCGGTACGAGAGAGTGAACCAGTCTTGATCTGACCACTGTTGGTAGCCACGGCGATGTCGGCAATCGTGGTGTCCTCAGTCTCACCAGAGCGGTGTGAGGTAACGGTGGTGTAGCCATGACGGTGAGCCATCTCGATAGCGTCCAGAGTCTCGGTGAGCGAACCAATCTGGTTCACCTTGATCAAGATGCTGTTACCGGCACCCATCTGGATACCCTTCTGCAGGAACTTCACATTGGTTACGAAGAGGTCGTCACCTACCAGCTGGCACTTGTTACCAACCTTCTCGGTCAGCTTCACCCAGTTCTCCCAGTCGTTCTCATCGAGACCATCCTCGATAGAGTAGATAGGATACTTGTTGATGAGTTCCTCGAGGTAAGCGATCTGCTCGTCGGCAGAGAGCTTCTTACCGTTAGGATCCTTCTTCTTACCGTTCTTCAGCTGACGATAGTCGTAGAACCACTTGCCATCCTCGCAAACAGCGAACTCAGAAGCAGCGCAGTCCATAGCGATCTTCACGTCCTTGCCCGGCTCATAACCGGCAGCCTTGATAGCCTCCATGATGGTGTCGAGAGCATCCTCGATACCGTTGAAGTTAGGAGCGAAACCACCCTCATCACCTACAGCTGTAGAGAGACCGCGAGCCTTCAGCAGCTTGGCGAGGTTGTGGAATACCTCAGCACCCATGCGAACAGCTTCCTTGATAGAAGTAGCACCAACCGGACCAATCATGAACTCCTGGAAAGCGATGGGAGCGTCAGAGTGAGCACCACCGTTCACGATGTTCATCATCGGGAGAGGCATGGTATAGCTGTTGCAACCACCGATGTAACGGTAAAGAGGGATGTTGAGAGCCTTGGCAGCAGCCTGAGCAGCAGCCAGAGAAACACTAAGGATAGCGTTGGCACCGAGCTTACTCTTAGTAGGAGTGCCATCGAGTTCCAACATCTTCATGTCAAGACCGCGCTGGTTGAATACGCAGTCACCCTTTAAAGCGGGAGCGATGATATTGTTGACATTGTCAACAGCCTTCTGAACACCCTTGCCCAGATAGCGGCCTTTGTCGCCATCACGGAGCTCCAGGGCCTCGTTCTCACCGGTAGAAGCACCTGACGGTACAGCAGCGCGACCCATCACGCCGTTCTCCAGTGTTACTTCACATTCAACAGTTGGGTTACCTCTTGAGTCGAGGATTTCTCTTGCATGAACTTTTTCGATTCTCATAATAATATTTATTTAAATAAAGATAAATTCGTCCGTGTAAGAATAAGGTTTTACACCTTATTATATATATAATGCGGATGCAAAGATACAGCGATTTTGGCTATATCGGAAAAATCGACTTTTGAATTACTATCGATTTAATGATTTTTAATACACAAACCGTCAGATTGCACGCACTCCTTTTCCGAATGCTCAATGTAGTTGACAAAATCGGGTATCAGAATGGGGCGAAGGTATCATCCTGAATGTTCTTGATGGCCATGCACTCCATTTCCACGAGCCAGCCTGGGCGACAAACAGGTCCGTTCACGAACACCTTCGGTTTATCAGGGAACCGTTCATCATAGAGTGCCTTCACAGTATGGTAGTCGGCTATATCGCGCAGATAGACAATCATCTGCATCACCTCATCATAGGATGAACCTGCTTCCTTCAGCAAAGCTTCCACGTTACCCCACATGTGTAGTGTCTGGGCTGCTACATCACCCTTGTGCACGATCTCACCTTTGTTGTTGATACTGGCCGTTCCCGAGATGAACACATGGCGGCGGTCGCCGTAGTTGATATAGGTGCCGCGCTCGAAACTCACGCCATAGTCGCTGGTGCGGTTCAGATGATCGGCAGCATAGAGGTAGTGTACCTGCTCCTTGCAGATGCCGTCAACCGCATAGTTATCCATCTGCGAGAGCACGTGTGCATCAGCCTGTCGGCCACCGATACCTGTACTGGCAATGAAATGTGTCTCGTCGGTAAGGTTTTGTGTGAAGAACACCGTATTGCGAGCCTTCACCACTCCTGGGTAGTTGTTATCTACATCGTTCACGAAGAACCATGTGCGGATACAGTTGTCGGCCAAACTGCATCCCTCTTGCATCAGCTGCATGATGTATTCGTTGAGTAGTAGACGAGTCTGGTATTCTGAGTTCTTGGCCAGGTTATGCGCACTGGCATTCCACAGATGACGGTAGTTGCCATGAGTCACCTCATGCAGTCCGCAGTGCAGGGCACGAGTCTCCACATGGGTCTGTAGATAAGCCCATACTGCAATCTTCGTTCCGTCGAGCGGAGCTTGCTCGATGATCGACAAGGCATAGTCGGCATAGTCGCACTCCATGGCGAGAATGGCGTCAGCCTGGTTGTATGCATCACTCAGGAAATAGCGTTTGAAAACGGTCTTGGCCCCAGGAAGATCCTCACGCAACAGCTTGGTATAAGCTTGGTCGATGGCTGCCAGTTGTTCGCGATAGGTCAATGTCCCATCGCTCACATGGAGCATCACGTGGTATTCCGTCACCTCCGTTCCGTTGTCGAAACAGCTGATTTCAGCATACACCTGATCAAAGATTTTCTTATTCATGGGTGCAAAGGTACGATTAAGTGAGCGAAAAACCAAATTTATTTGAGTTTTTCCGAACCGATGGAGCAGCGAGAGCCATCATGCTTGCATGTTTGGCCGAGTCGTAACAGAGGAAAACAAAGTTAACGTGAGTACCTTCGGCGTAGCCAAAGTACGAATAAACGAGCAAAAGGAAAGTTTACTTTTCTTTTCATTTTCCAGTGAAAGTACCTTCGGCGAAGCCAAAGGTACGAATAAGTTGAGCTCAGCCAAAGTTACGAATAAGCAACCAAAAAGCGCAAAGGTACGAATAAGTGAGAACAACCAAAGGTACGAATAACCGAGCGCAAACCCAAAAGAGGATGGACTCATCCTCTTTGTGTCCCCCTCCTTTTGGGAGGGGCTAGGGATAGGCTCCTCCTTCATTCCCCTCCCATCGTAGGGGAGGGGTCCCTGGCAAGGGGGGTGGGGTCAGCAATCCTTGCTCATAAATACAACATTTTCAGCACTTTTATAACATAGTGTGAAAAATAATTCGTATCTTTGCCCCCAAAAGGAATTATCTGCAAAGTACAACTACTAAACCCGATACGCTTATGAATCCGAAAACTATCCTCCTTAGAATGGTTGTTCTGATCGCAACCATGATGAGCGCCCTTGGCGTTCATGCTGCCGAGGCCTATGCCTGCTACTCGGCATACAACTCGACACTGACGTTCTACTATGACAACCTGCGCAGTACCCGCACACAAACGACCTACGACCTGAACACGGGCGATAATAGTCCGAGTTGGCGTAGTGACGATACCTACGCCCGTGTGTACGATGTAGTTTTTGATTCCTCGTTCGCTGGTGCTCGCCCTACAACCACTTGCAGTTGGTTCAGTGATATGAAGAATTTGCATTCCATTACAGGTATGAGATACCTGAACACCAGCGAGGTGACTAATATGAAAGCTATGTTCAAAGAGTGCGTACTCTTGACAAATATCTACATGGGCAGCTTCAATACGTCCAAGGTGACCAATATGAACGCCATGTTCTATAATTGCAGCAATCTGCGAACTATCTATGTGGGCAATGGCTGGAGCACAGCAGCTGTGACGTATTCTTCCTTGATGTTCACAAACTGCACCAGTCTGGTAGGCGGCAAGGGCACGACATGGAGTTCATCTAATCCGACGGACAAGACCTATGCCCGCATCGACGGCGGTACGAGCAATCCAGGCTACCTCACAAATAATAATAATGTTGATGCCTATGCCTGTTACACCCCAGAGAACACAACACTGACGTTCTATTACGATATCCAGCGAGGTTTACACGAAGACCAAGGAAACAACACCTACGACCTGAATACGGGTAAAAATAGACCAGGTTGGCAAATCAGCGCTATCTTTAACTATGTGACAAAGGTGGTGTTTAACCCCTCGTTCGCTAATGCCCGCCCCACGTCCACCTACGAATGGTTTAGGAGTATGCATAAACTACAATCCATCATAGACCTCAGCAACCTAAACACCAGCGAGGTGACCAATATGAATTATATGTTCTATAAGTGTGAGAATTTAAAGAGCCTTGACCTTAGCCACTTCAATACGTCTATGGTGACTGAAATGTACGGAATGTTCAGTGAATGTAGTAGTCTGACGATTCTTGACTTAAGTGGTTTCAATACAGCAAAGGTGACAAATATGAATCAGATGTTCTTTTACTGCACCAACCTGCAAACCATCTATGTGACTAGAGGCTGGAGCACGGCAGCTGTGCAAGAAAGTTATTATTTCTCAGGTATGTTCACGTGCTGCACCAGCCTTGTGGGCGGCAAGGGCACAACCTATAATGAAAACTATGATGATGGCAACTTTGCGCATATTGACGGTGATGGAGGCCCTGGCTACTTCACAGAGAAACCGAAAGAGGCCTATGCCTGTTATACCTCGACGAATAAAACACTAACGTTCTACTACGATAACTTACGCAATACCCGCGAGGGCAAAACCTACAATCTAAACAGAGTCGGAGATCTTGCTTCTTGGATAAATGACGGAAATAATGCTTATGTGACCAAGGTGGTATTTGACCCCTTGTTCGCTGATGCTCGGCCTACGTCCACTTATGGTTGGTTCTATCAAATGGAGAACCTTCAAACTATCGAAGGTCTGAGTTACTTAAACACCAGCGAGGTAACAGATATGACATATATGTTCGGTTACTGTAAGAATTTGACGAGCCTTGACTTAAGTAACTTCAATACGTCCAAGGTGACAGATATGAAAAACATGTTCTATAGCTGCTTAAAGCTGCAAACCATCTATGTGGGTAAAGGTTGGAGCACTGCAGCCGTGACAAGTTCTTCAAATATGTTTATGGGGTGCCGTGTTCTCGTGGGTGGCCAGGGCACAGCCTATGATGTCAACCATGTGAACAAGACCTATGCCCGTATTGACGGCGAATCCAGCAATCCTGGATACTTCACCGCCGCAAACGAAGCCTATGCATGCTATACAGAGTCGAATGCAACATTGACATTCTATTACGACAACCAGCGCAATTCCCGCGAGGGCACGACCTACGACCTTAACACGGGCTCCACCGATACCGAATGGGATACTGACGGCACCAGATCCATAGTTACCAAGGTGAAATTTGACCCCTCGTTTGCTGTTGTCAGTCCAACGACCACAAGCGATTGGTTTTTTGGAATGGGGAAACTCAAAACCATTGAGGGTCTGAGCTACCTGAACACCAGTGAGGTGACCCATATGGGTTGGATGTTCTCTGGCTGCGAGAGTCTGACGAGCATTGATCTGAGCAGTTTCAATACGTCCAATGTGACCGTTATGACTACTATGTTCTTTGACTGCGGTGAGCTGAAAACCATCTTTGTGGGCGATGGCTGGAGCACTGCAGCCGTGACGGAGTCCGACTTTATGTTCGATGGCTGCACCAAACTTGTGGGCGGCCAGGGCACTACGTATAATGCCAACCATGTGGACAAGACCTACGCCCACATCGACGGTGGTACGAGCAATCCGGGCTACTTCACTTATAAGAAACCCTCAGGCATCGCCACCGACCTTCATCAAGTGACAAGTGATAAGTCAAAAGTACAAAGCAATGAGTGGTACACGATTGATGGTAGGAAGTTGAATGGAATGCCAGCGAAGAAGGGAGTGTATATCCATAATGGCAGGGCCGTGGTGCTTTAAGACATAAGAACAGATTTAGACATAATAACATAAGAACATACGTCTTTCACGCGCTAGTAGTAACAAAGAAAGAGGATGAGCAGTTGCTCATCCTCTTCTCTTGTTCCCCTCCTCTTGGGAGGGGTTAGGGGTGGGCTCCCTTTTAGCAAATACAGCTGGTGACACCCAGGCTGGTGGCGATGGCGGTCAAGATGGCCGCTACTGTCTGAATGATGAATTTCCAAGTTTCCTTCTTCATAAATTTGAAGTTTTTACTTTTAACTTTGAACTTTTGGAGCAGCGAGGGCCATTGTACTTGTACATTTGGCTGAGTCGTGACAAAAGTCATAGAACGAAGTGATATAACTTTATGATTACCTTTGTTTTTATGGAGTGCCCTGTCGGGCAGAAATTTTTCAAAATCTAATTCAAAATCTTACAAAATCCCTTTTTATATTGTTCAATTTTGTTTCAAATTCTGTAGGATTTCTGCCCGCTTGCGGGCATCCCCGGGCGGCGAGCGGCTTATTCGCCGCTGCCTTCGCCTTCGCCCGCCTCGGGCATTTCCTCCCCGTTCACCGAGCGGAAACGGGCCTTCTTGGTGAGCATCTTAGCGGTGTACTCGCTCTCCTTGCTCTGGTCGGGCAGGAATCGTACGTGGATGGCCTTCACGTTGTTTGCTGAGAACTTGCTTTCGTCGGCCACACCCTCGGTGCTTGCGCTCAGGTAGAACGTGCCCAGTCCGTCGAGCTTGATCTTGTTGCCCTCCAGGAGCAGTTCCTCGAAACACATAATGAATCGTTCCACGACACCCTTCACCACGTCCGAAGTAAAGATCGTACCATGCTTCATCATGTGTCGGCAGAGGTCACTGGTGTTCATCGTGTCCTGATGCACCAGGCGGCCGTAGGTCTTGCCGTAGGCGGTACTCTTGTCGTTGTTGTTCTTGTACTTTGCAATAAGTAGTCTTGCCATAATAATTAGATTTAATGTTAATAAATAGGGTTAACGATTTGTGAGATGGTCTCCGATACTCCAAGTCTGCGCACTACCTGTTGTCTCGTTGACTTCACTCGCACTGCATCTTCAAATGCACTGCAAAGTTACTACAAAAACCACCCGTTTCCAAATTTCGACCCCCGTAGCGTGCAAATTTCTGTTAAGAAACCGTAGGAACACTGTTAAAAAATATTGAACGCGGCAAACGCTGTGAGTGATCAAGGCAAACGCTGTGAGTGATCAAGGCAAACACTGGCAGCGAGCAACCCTAAATTTGTGCCTTTGTGACATGTGATTTTGTGACAATAAGTACCTTGGGAAAGTGCAGAAGACTATTATTATGAGTTATTATTATATAATTATATAATAATAAAATTCTACTCCGACTATTTCCGCACCTAATGAACCTCCTTAATGTCACAAAGTCAAAAGTCACAAAGTACAATTTGTGTAATTGCTTGTTTGTAATCTCATGCAAGATTGATGGATTGTAAGATTGTAAGTTTTTGCAAATAACAGCAGAATAATTTGGTTGTTCGTACTAAAAATAGTACCTTTGCAAATCATTGAAAAACAACAAATACTATAAAAGATGACACAAGAAGAATCATTCAATCAAGGCTCGATGGTGAAACCGAGCGATGAAATCAGAAGTGCAGTGCGACTGATCAAGGACGCCATTCTGCAAAGTCAGGCTCGCGCCGTACAAATGATAAACCAGGAGCAACTATCGTTGTATTATGGAATCGGACGCTACGTGTCGGAACATTCGCGCAAAAGTTACTGGGGTACAGGTGCCATAGGAACTATCAGTAAGCAGCTGAAATCCGAGCTTCCGGGCTTAAAGGGCTTCTCAGAAGAGAATATCAAACTGATGCGCCGTTTTTATGAGACATGGAAAGACATCGAAGCTAATTCGGTAGTCGGAACTACCGAAATTACAGATTTTAACAAATCAGGTATTTCTGGTAATTCGGTAGTCGAAACTACCGAATTGGAAATAGCCGATAATGAGGCAGAATCTATCCGACAATTGCAATTTACCAGAGATGACAATTTTCCCATTACGGCATTCCTAAATATCTCGTTTACACACCATGTCGCCATCTTCCGCTATGCAAAAGAGTATGACGAGCGGAAATACTATATCCAGATGGCCTATCAGAATCGTATGAAGGCAGATGATTTGGAACAGGCAATCAAGAATCGTGTGTATGACCATCGTGACAAACTACCCAACAACTTCCTTAGAACTATTCCTGATAAGAAACTGGCTCTAAGTACCATTCAGATGTTTAAGGACTCCTATTTGTTGGACTATATTAACGTGGAGGACATAGACGAGTCAGATCCCATAAACGTGGACGAGAGGGTGATAGAAAGCAAGATTGTCATGAATATCAAGAACTTTATCATGACCTTTGGTAAGTCATTTACTTACAAAGGACATCAGGTTCACTACGACAAACTTGGTCATGACCATTGGATTGACTTGCTTTTCTTTAATCGTGAGTTGCAGGCTCTTGTGGTAGTGGAGTTGAAAAAAGGGCAGTTCAAACCTTCGTATTTGGGACAACTTGCTGCATACCTTCGTATTCTTGACGATGACGAGAAACTGCCAGGTGAGAACCCATCTGTGGGAATCATCCTCTGCAAAAAGGCTGACAAGGCTTACGTGGAGTATGTATTACAAGATTATGTGAAACCTATGGGCGTGGCAACATACAAACACATGCAAGAACGGCTACGTGAACTGTTGCCACCTGAGGAAGAAATAAAACGATTGATGTCAAAGGAAGAACATAGATAGTATGACAAAAGAAAAGATAAGAACGGCCAGTGAAATGCTGGCACAGATTGAGAACGATTTTTTCAGGAAAACAAATCTCGCAGAGGCTAGTCGGCTGGCTGGTGATGAGCGCAGGACTTTCGTGCTCGCGCAGGTGGAGCGGTTGTTGACAGAAAAGAATGGTTCATTACCGTTGGCCATGTTTCTATCGGACATGTTCTGGACGGCTGACGATGGCAGGGAGCCGATAGATGAGTCAAATCCGCTATTATCGCTACCGCAGCAGCAGACGCTGACGGATGAAGAAGTGAGCCGCCTGCGGCTGATACTGGATGTGGCCGGGCTTTGCCACGACCTGAGTCTGCACTTCTTGTTCGACCTGAAGGAGGCCTTCGGCATGAAGAATGACTTCTGGGTATCGAACAAGCAACTGGTGGAATGGCTCACTACTACGCCGTATGAACGGATAGCGATGCACACGGCTTACATCTTGAAGAAACATGCCATCGGCGTGTATGGAGGTCTCCATTATCAGCCTGCACAAGACGAGTTAGCCGAGCTTTACTCGATGGAGTATCATGAACTTGTACGCGATCCGGAGAGGACGAATATACCTCCTCGCAGCTATGTAAAGACCATCATCGACGCTCTCCAGCAGATAGAGCGGCATTGGCAGCGTGGGTACAGGTTGAAACTGAGGCCCGATTTGGTGATGCTGCACGATGAGATCTATGGAGTGGTTCCCCGTCAGTTTGACAAGGGGGTGCTGGCGGCTGCTCAGGCTCTCTACGACTACATGGATAAGGAACTCTACGGGCGGCTGGTGCTGAAGGAGTATAATTATAATGCTACATCGTGGAACGACCAGCCCGAGTCTGTAAGACGCACTTGGGCTGAGGTTATGAGTCGGTTTGCCGATAAAGTCCGTGAGATTCGTGCTGAGTATCTTGCCGAAGGCTGGGTGACTGACGATTCGTTGGCTTTCAGTTATCTGATGGCTCATGCTCAAATGTGCGGTCATGGTTGGTGGCGCGAGGAGGACGATGCCCTATGATGAGTAGTAATCGCGGGGACTATGCCTCGGCCTCGGAGTGGATATCTGCTCTCAGGCAGGATGAAGCCTGGCTGAGTCAGCAACAACGTCTTCAAGCCTCTGCACCAGATGATGCCGACATTCATAAGGAGGATGCTCTTAGGAGAATCGGCAAAGGCGAGACCTTTGAGTTCTGGGAGATCTACCGTCATCAGGTGGAGCCTGTGATATGTGAGGTTTGGGACATAGCCGAGTTGTCGCTGCCCAAACTGAAGATTCAGGCCATTGGAATGCTTTCGATGGAGTGGATTGAGCAGCATACACCAATGGGATTATGTGACCAGCAACAAGGCGTGGTAGAGAGATTGAAACCGATATTCTATGGTTCTGAAGAGGAAGCAAAGGCTTTTCTTGAGAGCATTCATGGAATGAAAGCCACTCAGATCATAGCAAAGGTGAATCAGCTTGTAGCCGATAAGAAAATCTCAGATTTGTCAAAACATCGAGATCTTTGGTCGGTACTTAACGAGAGTAAAATCTATAAAAGGACAGAATCAAACTGGAACCAGCAGGTGAAATAATCACCGTCAAAACATTCAAACATAGGGAATCGGCAATTGTCGGTTCCCTTTTTTATGCCCTTACTTGTACAAAAACTTGTACAAAAACTTGTGTAGCATTTGTATTTACTTGTATTTACTTGTATATCAATCACTTATAGACAGTTTTTCTTTTTATTCCCTCAAAAACGGCATACCTTTGCACCGTCTTCCGAGATATGCAGCCGATAAGTGAGCGGGCTATCCTTAGAAAAGCGGGAGCAGATTACAATTATGTCACGTACCCGTAACACTATCATCATGGCAAGAGGCACCCTCGCAGAGAATGCACGTCGTCAAATGTCGCTGATGAATCGATGCCAAATGCCGAGAACCATGAGGAATAATGACTGGAGCCTCATGTGTCACAGAATCTAATAAAGACCGGTCAACACAAAGTTTCATTCTGAGTTGAGGTGAACGGAGTCTCGCGAGATTTCTCTTCACAGGAAAGGTGGCCACCCTTCTGACGCTTCGCTCTCCAAAAAACCAGAAAAATGAGAAGAATTATCTTCAAGAATCAGATCTTACAACAGAACGTCCGGATGGACGGCAGTGTTAACTTCCAGACTAACGGCGACATCAACATCTATCCGTGTCCGTGGGAGGATGACAAGCAGGTTACTAACGGTGAGCGCGTGCGCTACCGAGCTGGCATCGAGGTGGATGCCAACGGACGTACCCGAGTGAAACGCTACAACGAAGGCCTTCAAGGTCCTAAGCACGATGTGCTCTTTAAGACTCCCCACGGAGCAGTGAAGATAACCCGTCCGCAGATTCGGCCCTACGATGGTCGCCGTCGCATGGATGAGGAGTTCGTCTATGTCACGTTCAAGTTCCCGAAGAAGTACGGGGTAGCGCTTATACGCTCGCTCTATCGGGAGGAGGCCGATGAGATTATGTCTTACTTTAAAACAAGAAAGGAGGAAACGATATGGGAGTAAGGAGAGAGTGCTTTACGTGTATCGGCAGGGGAGTAACATCCCCTGCTGTTCCGGCCACACGACAGGAATGGGAACGCTTGCGCCTAACACCCTGGTTGAAAGAGATGTGCGACCGTATTGAAAAAGGTGAGGAGGAGTTAAAGAATCAACTTCCTGTGTGGACACCTCATTGCGCAGAGTTCAAGAACAACCACCGCGCGGTGGCAGATGCAGTGAAACCGTTGAAACGACTGATGTTCGACTTCGATGAGAAGGGACATACGGAAGAGATCAAGAATATCCTTTTGAAGAAATCTCCCTACACCGTGCTACTCATTGAGGAATCGGTTAGAAGAGGCACGCATGTGTTGGTGGAACTGCCTGATGACGTATCACCTGATGAGGCTCAGGATAAGATGAAAGAGGTTACGGGCTTTGAACCTGATAGAGCCGTGAAGGATATTGCAAGGTGCATCTATATGGTGCCCACTGGGCATACGCACTATGTGCATGCAAGGCTCTTTGAGGTTTCTGAGGAAGACATTTCTAAGGAACCGAGGAATCAGGAAATAAATCCTATAATCCCAGATTCCTTTGACAGGAAAGAACGTAGCTTTCCCGACAGCTTCAAAGGGGTTCCTTATGCTTCCATTATCAGTGAATACTGGCGTCGCACGGGTGGTGAACCCAGCGAAGGTGAGCGCAACAGACGACTGCACCAGTTGGCGACAAACCTGCGTGCCGTCTGTGACAACTCTGAGGATTGGCTGTTAGAAATCATGCCAAGATATGGATTGGGTGCTCAGGAAATGCGTTCCATTGTTCACTCGGCTTGCAAGGAACCTACTAAGGGTTCAAGACTAATGGATCAGATAGTGGGTGCACTCGAAACGGGAATCTCGTCTGACGAGGTTGAGGATGCCGAGGTGGTAGCCGATGAGACAGGCGTGAAGGTGAATGTCAAAACGTTGCCCTTAGGCTTGAAAGAGAGTCTGGCAGGTGTGCCGGTGACGATGTACATGCCCGTGCTCTGCTCGGTGCTGCCCATTGCGGCGGCTTACGCCGATCAGGTGGAGGTGGAGTATTGCGACGGCATGCACCAACGACTTGGACTGATGTCGATTATCCGTGGTGAGCAGGCTTCGGGCAAGAGTGTCTGTAAAAATGCCATCGATGTATGGAAGCGGCAGTTTGAAGAGGAGGATGCCTTGGCCCGCAAGCGTGAAGATGAATGGAAGGAGCGTAAGAAGAGTCGCAAGGCGAACGAGAAGGCTCCCGACGACCCGAAGGTGCTCATCCGTATGGTGCCGGTCACGGTGTCGTGCTCCACGCTGTTGAAACGATTCAAGAATTCCAACGGGCATACGCTCTATTCTTTTGGTGAGGAACTTGATACTTTGAGGAAAACCAACGGTGCAGGTTCGTGGTCATCGAAATATGATATCTATCGCCTCTCGTTCGATCGAGGTGAATGGGGACAGGACTACAACTCCGACCAAGCAGAGTCGGGTGTGGTGAAGGTGGCATACAACTGGACGATGCTGGGCACCGACGGAGCCATGCACAAATGCTTCAAGGCCGACAATATCGAGAATGGACTGTCGAGTCGTATCATGGTGGCCGAAATGCCCGACTCGTCGTTCGCGAAGATGCCTAAGTTCGGGCGTCGTTCGGCAGAAGATGAAGCAAGGATTCAAGAGGCGGTTACTCGTCTTCGCTCGTATAGCGGATTCGTTGACACGCCCCGTCTTTGCAAGGCCATAGAGACATGGGTAGAACAGAAACGTGTGGAGGCTGCAAAGGACATCGATCGTGTAAAGGACATCTACCGCAAGCGTGCAGCGGTTATCGGATTCCGTTGTGGGGTGGTGTTCCATCTGCTAAGCGGTGGCAACCGAGAGTCGAAGGCTTGTCTGGACTTTGCCCTGATGATGGCCGACTATACGCTCCAGCAACAGATAGCCGTCTTCGGCGAGACGCTGGAAAGCCAGTTCATCGATGCACGCACCGAGTGTCAGCGTTACGGGTCGAACCACTCCGTCTATGACCAGTTACCGCCTTCTTTCACCATGGGCGACCTTCGGTCTTTGAAGCGTGGCTTCTGTGGCGAGTCGGCTCTCAGGAAAATCATCTCACGCTGGTATCGCGACAAATGGATTGAGAAGACCGACAAGGCGCATTGGAAGAAGCTCAGCGCAGATAATGATACTATGTGACTTTTGACTTTGTGACAATAAGGAGGTAAACATAATATGGAATTGATATTGACAAGAATAGCAAAGAGGCCTAGTTATACCATTGGCAAACTCTCCATCAAGGAGAAAGTAGATGACGAGTATTTAGCAGGTGAGAGCACGGTGTATTTCTGCGACACGCTGGAACCGCCTGCATTGGAGAAGAAGACTTCGTTAAGCAAAGAGGTCGTTCTCCGCTCGAAGAAGAAGGCACAGACGTTAAAACCCTTTGCCATCCCCGAAGGGCGCTACGCCGTAGTGATTACTTTCTCGCCCCAAAAGAAGAAATGGCTACCCCTTTTGTTGGGTGTGCCGATGTTTGAAGGAATACGCATACATGCTGGCAATACCGCCAAAGATACCTTAGGCTGCATCCTTGTGGGTGAGAACCTGAAGGAGGGCATGGTACTGAACTCCAACACTTGGCTGGAACGGTTGAAAAAGAAGATCGTGGAAGCCAAAGATAGGGGTGAAGGGGTGTGGATTACTATCAAGTAATTGAAAAATGAGAATTGAAAATTGAAAATTAAAGGGGCTGGCACTTGTTGTCGGCTCTCTTTGTTCTCGCTTAATCGTAACTTTGGCTACGCCGAAGGTACTCTCGCTCGACAAAACAAATTAAAACAAGTTTTATTTGCTTTTGTTCTCACTTATTCGTACCTTTGGCTTCGCCGAAATTACTCACGCTCGGAAAAACTCAAATAATAATTTGGTTTTTCCCTCGCTTATTCGTAATTTTGCAGAAGAATTCATTACAAACAATTTATTAATATGAGATTTTCTATGAAAACAATGCTGGTAGCAGCATTACTGGCGCTGTCTTTCACAAAGGTGAATGCAGCCGTTGATCCTAATTTCTACATCTTCCTCTGTTTCGGACAATCGAACATGGAAGGCAATGCACGTCCTGAGGCAATAGACCTTGAGAGTCCTGGGCCCCGATTCCTTTTGATGCCCGCAGTGGACTTCCCCGACAAGGGTCGTAAGATGGGCGAATGGTGTGAGGCTTCGGCTCCCCTCTGTCGTCCTAACACAGGTTTGACCCCCGCCGACTGGTTCGGTCGTACCTTGGTGGCTTCACTGCCCGAGAACATCAAGATCGGTGTAATCCACGTGGCTGTTGGCGGTATCAAGATCGAGGGCTTTATGCCCAGCGAGATTGCCAACTATGTAAAAACCGAAGCTCCAGGTTGGATGAAGGGAATGCTGGAGGCATACGGTAATAACCCCTATGAACGATTGGTTACTTTGGCCAAGAAGGCACAGAAGGATGGTGTGATCAAGGGTATCTTGATGCACCAGGGTGAGTCGAATACCGGTGATCCCGACTGGGCTAAGAAGGTGCAGAAGGTGTATGATTCCCTTTGCAGCGACCTGAAGCTGAAGCCCGAGGATGTGCCCCTCTTCGCTGGTAATATCGTACAGGCCAACGGACAGGGTGTTTGCATCGGTTGCAAGAAGCAGATCGACGAGTTGCCGCAGACCATTCATACCAGTCAGGTAATCTCCTCAGACGACTGCTCCAACGGTCCTGACCGTCTGCACTTCGATGCTGTAGGCTACCGTGAGCTGGGTTGCCGCTATGGCGAGGCCGTTGCCCGTTTTCTGGGCTTCGAACCCAAGCGTCCGAAGATGCCGGGTAAGAAGATTGTTGTTCCTGCCGATGCAAAGATTGCCGAGACCACCGTTCCCGGTAACGACTTCCCGAAGATCGACTCACAGCGTCGCGGCTATTTCTTCCTGAATGCTCCTGATGCACAGAAGGTGGTGCTTGATATCTGCGACAAGAAATACGACATGCAGTCCGACGGTAAGGGTGGCTGGATGGCTGTTACTGATCCGCTGGTGGAAGGCTTCCACTATTATTTTATGAATATCGGTGGTGTGAACTTCATCGATCCTGCCACAGAGACCTTCTTCGGCTGTAACCGTGAGGCTGGTGGCTTCGAGGTTCCTGAAGGACCCGAAGGCGACTACTATCGTCCGCAGCAGGGTATTGAGCATGGAAAGGTGAGCAGCATCTACTACTTCAGTAATGAGCAGCAGACATGGCGCCACGCCATGGTCTATACCCCTGCTGGCTATGATGCCAAGAAGAACATCAAGAAGCGTTATCCCGTACTCTATCTGCAGCATGGCATGGGCGAGGATGAGACAGGCTGGAGCAAGCAGGGACACATGCAGCACATCATGGACAACGCCATTGCCAGTGGCGAGGCTGTTCCTATGATTGTGGTGATGGAGAGTGGTGACATCAAGGCCCCGATGGGTCGTGGACAAGGAATGGACAGCTATGGTAACACGTTCTATCCTGTTCTGCTGAACGACCTGATTCCGTATATTGATGCCAACTACCGTACCAAGACCGATCGTGACAACCGTGCTATGGCCGGACTTTCTTGGGGTGGTCATCAAACCTTCGACATCGTGTTCAACAACCTCGATAAGTTCTCTTACCTGGGAACCTTCAGCGGTGCCATCTTCAACCTCGATGTGAATACTGCTTACGACGGTGTGTTCACCAAGGCCGACGAGCTGAACAAGAAGATCCACTACTTCTTCATGATGAGCGGTACCGAGGGAATGGACAAGATGTTCGGAACCGAACGACTGGTGAAGAGTCTGAACGATCTGGGTGTGAACGCTCATTACTATGAGTCAACAGGCACAGCCCATGAGTGGCTTACCTGGCGCCGTGGTCTGAAGCAGTTCATCCCGCATCTGTTTAAATAATATAATATGGTGGTACGGGGGAGAAGCGCCTCCGTACCCCTTACCTTCGCACCTACTTACCTTCAATAAACACTAATCTATGACAAAGTTTTACTGGTTCGTTGCTTTATTGATGATAACCCTGTCGTCGTGCTCTCAAAACAAGAAACAATATACGATAGGGGTGTCGCAATGCTCTGAGGATATCTGGCGTGAGAAACAGAACGCAGAGCTGCGGATGGGGGCTTATTTCCACGACAATGTGGAACTGAAGTTCGCCGCAGCCTATGATAGTGATGAGCGACAGGTGCAACAGATCGATAGTCTGATGGACGAGGGTATCGATCTGCTGATTGTGGCTCCTAACCAAGTGAACACCATCTCTCCTGCCATCGACAGGGCTTACGACAAGGGTATTCCCGTGATTGTGTTCGAGCGCAAGACAGGTTCGCAGAAATATACCGCCTTTATCAGTGCCGACAACTACGAGATGGGGCATGTGATGGGCGAGTATATTGTTTCGCGTCTTCACGGCAAGGGAAATGTCCTCGAGATCAAAGGTCTTGCGGGCTCTTCACCTGCCATAGAGCGCCACAACGGTTTCATGGACGCCATCAAGGACGAGCCCGGCATCAAGGTGGTGGGTTCGTTGCAAGGTGACTGGACCGAGGAAACGGCTTGCCAGATTTCCAAACAGTGGCTGGCAGCCAATGAGGGAGTGCCTGTCGACTTGGTGTTCGGCGCTAACGACCGCACGGCCATGGGTGCCCGTGAGGCATTAGGGAAGAAGCCCCTCTACTGCGGAATCGACGGTCTGCCGGGCAAGGACGGAGGTATCCAGCTGGTACGCGACTCACTGCTTGACGCTTCGTTTATCTACCCCACCCATGGCGACCAGCTCATGGATTTGGCCATACGTATTCTGGAAGGACAGCCCTATGAGAAAGAGACCATGCTGATGTCGGCTCTTGTGACGCACGACAATGCCAAGGTCTTGCTCATGCAGAGTGAGGAGATGATGCAACAGGCGAGTCAGCTGGACCAGTTGCACGAAATGGCCGATGGCTATCTGGAAGAGCTTGGAGCACAGCGTTTGGTAAACTGGCTGGCCTTGGGTTTCATCTTCCTCCTCGTAGGACTGTTCGTACTCTTCTACCTCTATCATCTCCGTAAGATTGCTCTGCAGAGAGAGCGTGTGATGCATACGTTGTGGAACATGCAACCAGACAGCATTTCCGTTGGTCATGAACAGAACGAGGAGTCAGCAGCCGATTCCTTGCCTACAGATACGGAGGAGCAGGAAGAAGATGAGCCTACCAATGTCTCTCTCTTCATCACCCGGTTCAAGGAAGTGGTGGAAGCACGCTTGGAGGACAGTGATGTAGGTGTGGAGGAGCTGGCAGCCGACATGAGTCTTAGTCGGGTACAGCTTTACCGCAAGGTGAAGGCAGTAACAGGTTCTTCGCCTGTTGAACTGTTGCGTACCGCCCGATTGAACCGTGCTTACCAGCTGCTGCTTACCTCCGATATGAGCGTCAGCGAGGTGGCCTATGCTGTAGGCTTCACCGCCCCCAGCTACTTTACCAAATGTTTCAAGGAAGAATACGGTATGGTGCCGGGAGATATTAGGAAGTGATAAGTTACAAGTTCCAAGTGACAAGTAATAAGTGACAAGTTACAAATAGTAAATATCGTTCATTCTATGGCAAAAATGTTACATGCAACATAATTTGCACGGGATGAACGATATTTTTATGCCCTCACACGTGTTAGTTGATACTTTTGCAACATATTTCAACAATTAGCAAAGTATTAACTAAAAACGTAAAAGCAAATGGAAAGACTAAAGAGATTCCTCATGAGCATGACGCTCATCTTTGCGAGTACTATAATGTACGCGCAAGAGATTACGGGAACGGTGGTCGATGCAACTGGTGAGGCTGTGATCGGCGCCACAGTGATGGAGAAGGGAACCTCGAACGGTACGATTACCGATTTTGACGGAAACTTCAAATTGAAGGTGAGCGAGGGTGCAACACTTGTATTCTCCTACATTGGATTCAGAACAGAGGAGTTACCAGCACAGCAGGGCATGAATGTAACGATGCAAGACAATGCAAAGGAACTGGCCGAGGTGGTGGTGGTAGGTTACCAGACCCAGCGTAAGGCCGACTTGACAGGTTCTGTATCGGTAGTGGAGACAAAAGACCTGAAGAGCTCATCCGACACCGACCCGATGCGAGCCTTACAAGGTAAGGTTCCGGGCATGACCATTACGAGCAATGGTTCACCAGTAGGCGCCGGTACGGTACGCATTCGTGGTATCGGTTCATTCAACTCTTCGCAGGATCCTCTCTTCGTGATCGACGGAGTGCCCACAACAACCAACCTGAACACCCTCAACATGAACGATATTGAGTCTATGCAGGTGTTGAAGGATGCTGCTTCAGCTTCTATCTACGGTAGCCGCGCTGCCAACGGTGTGATCATTATCACCACCCGTAGCGGAAAGAAGGGCGACAAGGTGAAGGTTGACTTCTCTGCCAGTCTGACTGCCCAGTTCTACAACTCTCAATCCATGATGAAACTGGCCAACACAAAGGAATATGCCACCTCAATGGCTCAAGCAGCCATGAACGACGGACTGGATCCTGAGCTGTATGCCAACAACTACGGTCTTACCCTGAATGCAGCTGCAGGTACTCCTATCAGTGCTTATGATCCCGCTTCAGGACAGATGCGCCAGTTCACCGTGAACGGTCTTTACGACGGTTTCATCAATGCCAAGCGCACCATGCGTTTCAGCGATACCGACTGGCTGGAGCAGATCTCTCGCACAGGTTTCGCACAGCACTACGACGTATCTATCTCTAATGCTACGGAAAAATCATCAGCTCTCTTCTCTTTCGGATACAAGAAGAACAATGGTATCCTGAAATACACCGACTTTGAGAGCTTCTCCGGTCGTATCAATACCAGCTACAAGGTGAACAAGATGATCACCATTGGCGAGAATGCTACGATTACTTATTCTAACCAGGTTGACTGTCAGCCATTGGAGAACGCACTGAAGATGTCGCCCACGGTTCCTGTCTATGAAGAGGACGGCGTTACCTTCTCGGGTCCCGTAGGTGGTATGAGTGACCGTCAGAACCCACTTCGCGAGCTTTACCACAACCGCGACAACCGTTTGAAGATGTGGCGTATCTTTGGTAATGGCTACATCAATATTCAGCCTATCAAGGGTCTGACACTACGTTCAAACTTCGGTCTTGACTATTGGTCGGAGTATATTCACAGCGTGACCTACACATGGCATTCCGACGTGGTGAACAACTCAACACCATCGGCTAACCTCGGTGCCAAGAACTCAGTGAAGTGGACCTGGTCTAACACAGCTAACTATAATTTCGTACTTGGCGTGGATCATTCATTCATCCTGCTGGGTGGTATGGAACTCCACAGAGACATTGAGGACAGGGCAAATGCTTACGCACAGATGTTCGCCCTTGAGAACTATGACTATATGTATCCCGATGCTGCCACAGGTACACAGCGTGCAGGCGGTATCCAGGAGGGCTACAATCTCGTTTCTTTCTTCGGAAAGGTTGACTATAACTGGAAGGATTTGCTGCTGGCTTCATTCACTATCCGTCATGACGGATCAAGTAGGTTCGGTGCCAACAACCGCTATGGTACCTTCCCCGCAGCAACATTAGGTTACCGTATCTCACAGCACCTCGGACAAGACTGGATTGATGATATCAAGGTACGTGCCTCTTGGGGACAGACTGGTAACCAGGCTATTTCCAACTATGCTCGCTACGGACTCTATGCTGCTACCTATGGTGGTGGACGTAATGAGTCAACAGCCTACGACCTCGCACTGGCTGGCAGTGGTATCTTCCCCTCTGGTTTCCGTGCTACACAGGCTCAGAACAACGATCTGAAATGGGAGACCACCGAGCAGTGGAATGCAGGTCTTGACTTCACCCTTTTCAACAGCTCCGTCTATGGTACGTTCGATACATATATTAAAAAGGTAAAGGACATGCTCATCAATCCTGCCTATCTGGGTTCGATGGGTGAAGGTGGTGCCAGCTGGCTCAACGGTCCTTCACTCCAGAACTGGGGTATGGAGCTCGCCCTTGGCTATCGTCACACCACAGCCTACGGTCTGAAGTACAACATCAACGGAAACCTCGACTTCTACCGCTCTAAGGTTACCTACCTGCCCGAGACAACAACCGGTTCGTATGTACATACCGCCAAGGAGAACCTCGTAGAGTCTGGACATCCTTACGGCTCTATCGTAGGCTACGTGGTTGACGGTCTTTTCCAGAACCGTGAAGAAGTGCTGGCAAGCGGTCAGGAGAATGCCCGCGTGGGCGGTCTGAAGTATGCCGACCTCGATGGTAATGGTATCATCAACGAACAGGATCAGACTTGGATCTTCAACCCGGTGCCCAACTTCTCTTGGGGTTTGAACGTGGAACTGAGCTACAAGAACTTCGACTTCAATATGTTCTGGCAGGGTGTTGCCGGTCAGGATGTGTACAACGATCAGAAGTTCCAGACCGACTTCTACAGCATTACCGATGCAGGATCCAACAAGGGTAACCGTATGCTGGGAGCATGGACAACAGCCAATACCAGCAGTAGCATCCCAGCTCTGACAACCAACAATACAGGAAACGAAAACCGTGCTTCTACCTACTTCGTGGAGAACGGTTCCTATGCCAAGCTCCGTCAGGTGCAGATCGGCTATAACCTGTCGAACAGCCTTATCGAGAAGCTGAAGATGACAAGTGCACGCATCTATCTCTCTGGTCATAACCTGCTCACCCTGAAGAGTAGCAGTCTGACCTGCTCTGATCCTGAGAATCCTCGCTGGATGTATCCTAACAGCACCAGCATCACCTTCGGAATCCAGGCAAGCTTCTAAGAATTGAAGAATTAAAGGATTGAAGGATTAAAGAAGTTAAGAATAAAAGTTTTAATAGCAATATCATTATGAAAACAATATATAAAGCAATATGTGCAGGTCTGATCGTTTGCGGAACGCTGACTTCTTGCAACGATTTCATCGATGTTGAGCCTAAGGGTGTCATCAGTGAGGATCTGGCTATGAGTCAGCCTGAAGAGATGGTAACGGCTGCCTATGCCAAGCTTGGCGACGACTGGTACACTTATCCGTTTAACCTCTGGCCTTATGCCGATGTTTCTTCCGACGATGCCATGAAGGGCGGCTCAGGAACAACCGATACGAACTATCACTCTGTTGAGGTGTGGTCAACACTGACAGCATCTACCCCCGACCACATGGACGAGCTGTGGTATCACCTTTATTGCTCAGTGAGCCGTTGCAACCGTGCCTTGGTTTCTCTGGAGAACAACGAGACCATGGACGCAAAGACAAAGGCTATCCGCGAGGGTGAGGTTCGCTTCCTCCGTGCCCATTTCTACTTCAAACTCGTCCAGCTCTGGAACCAGGTGCCTTGGATCGACGAGGAAGTATATAAGGTGCACTCTGAGGAGCAGACTCGTAACGACGAGTTCTCTCACGACGAGCTGATGCAGAAGATCGTGGCCGACTTTAAGGCCGCCTACGATGTGCTCCCTGTTTCACAGGCTGAAGGCGGTCGTGCCAATAAGATTGCTGCTGCAGCTTATCTGGCTAAGTGCTACCTGACCATGGCTTGGGGCGATGGCTATGAGGCCAACACAGGTGTGAGTCACATCAACAACCAGTATATGCAGGAAGTGCTGAAATATACCCAGGAGGTGAAGAACTCCCAGTATGGCTACCTCGAGGACTACGGTGATATCTTCCTTCCTGAGTACAAGAACTCCAAGGAGAGCGTGTTTGCCGTACAGCACTCCGACTATCAGGATGATAATACACTTTACGGACGAGGCAACTGGAGTAATATGCTGAATGGCTGCTGGGGAATGTGGTCGTGTGGATGGGACTTCCATAAGCCTACCCAGAATCTGGTGAACGCCTTCAAGACCAAAGACGGTCTGCCTATGTTCGACGACTATAACAAGGAGACGGCTTATCCTACCAATGGTGTGCCTAACGCACAGAAGTGGGATCCGCGCCTTTTCCATACAGTGGGTATTCCTACCTTCCCCTACAAATACGAGGTGGAATATACCATGACCAAGGACAACTCGCGTAATCCTAACACCTATGGCTACTATGCTTCGCTGAAGGAGGTGCCGCAGCGCTCAAAGGGTGAGACCTTCGACAACCCCTGGCAGGCTTTCGCCATGAACGACTACGTGTTCCGCTACACCGACGTGATGCTGATGCGTGCTGAGGCCCTCATCGAGACAGGTGCCTTGGAAGAGGCCCGCACCATTATCAACGATATCCGCAACCGTGCGAAGAACTCAGTAGCTAAGCACATCGCTTATGCAGCCGACCAGTGCGAGATTGCCCTTTATCCTACCAGCTACTTCCAGGATAAGGAAACAGCCCGCAAGTGTCTGCAGTGGGAGCGCCGTCTGGAGCTCGCCATGGAGAGCAGTCGTTACTTTGACCTGCGCCGCTGGGGTATTGCCTCACAGACGCTGAACAATTTCTTCGAGAAAGAGAAAGACGTGTCTTACGACGGTCAGACTTATGCTCAGTACTACAAGGATGCCCACTTCACACCGGGCAAGAACGAGTACTTCCCGCTGCCTTACATCCAGCTCTACTATGTGCCTGGTCTCTACACCCAGAATAAGGGATACAATTAAATTGAAAATTGATAATTGAAAATTGATAATTGATTGAAAATTGTAAGCGATATGAAAAAGTTATCATTCATTATATTAGCGATGTTCGCTCTTGTCCTGACCGCTTGTCAGGACAAGGACATCGACCGCGAGGATATGAAGCTTGCTGCCCCTGATGCAGCACAGATTACCGGTCAGCTCACTGGCGATGACTACACTTGGACATGGCCGTCTCAGAACAGCAGTATGCAGGTGGCTACTTACCGCAACGGAACACTCTCGTCGATCGAGACCGTCAGTGGCAACAGCTATATCCATAAGAACGTGCCCACAAATGTACCGTTTGAGTATGTATTCAAACTGACCGATGGCAGTAACTTCTCCACCGGTGTCATCAAGAACTATCTGCGCGAAGGTGCTACCAGCATCAGCGGCGTACAGATGAGTCAGGTTGACAAGGCTGGTGGCTATGATGCCTTGGTAGTATGGGACAAGGCTCCCGATGCTTCTTCCATCCAGTTCACCGCCACCAATGGCAAGCGCACCATCAACGAGACACTCTCCGGTTCTACCACACAGTATGTCATCAACGACGTGGAGACAGGCGACACCTGGGAAGTGGCTTTGGTGGCCAAGAACGACAAGGGTACATCACTCTCTACAAAATCGTCACTCCGTATCGGTAAGACCGCTATCGGCTTCCTGAGCATCTATGCTACTCCCGAAGAGCTGGTTGAGCAGGGTGATGATGATGAGGCTTCAGCTTGGCTGTGGCTACACGAGACCTATCCTACTGCGCAGTTCGTGCCGTTTAGCAGCATTACCTCTGCCGACGCCGTTGAGCCGTACCGTGTGCTCTTCTGGCTGCGCGATCTGGAAGACGTGAACGAAAGCGACGTATGGAATATCCCGGCCGACGTAGAGGCTGCCACACCTATCATCAGGGAATGGTACAAGGAGGGCGGTTCACTGTTGCTCTGGAGTCATGCCACCGTATATGCCGGTCATCTGGGACGTATCAACCTCGACGACATGAAGGGCAACGACCATGCCTTCGGCTTTGGTAGGGGCGGCATCAACAACGATGTATGGAAGATGGCTGTAGAGCTCAATCCCGACCATAAGTTCAAGAAGGACCACTCTTCGCATCCTATCTATAAAGGACTGGAAGTGGAGACCACTCCCGACACGAAGCTCATCGCCTTCAAGGGTCCGGGTTGGACAGAAGACCACAACTGTCTGTACTTCAACCTGCCGAGTCTGTGGACCGGTATCGGTAATACCGATGAGGCTTGCTACACACAGTGTACCCAGACCTACGGCATCTATCCGCTCGGCACTTGGGACAGTCAGATCTGGTGGGTTAGTCAGATGAATGTCTGGGAAGCTCAGCAGGGTAACACCGAGTTCAAGGGCACGCTCCTCTGTATCGGTAACGGCGGCTGCGAGTTCTCTATGAAGAACGCCGATGGTACGCCCGACAAGAGTGCACACCCGAAGAACAATATCTATCAGGACAATGTGCTCACATTGGCTAAGAACAGTTTAGAGTATCTGAAGACAAGATAAACGAATCACAATGAAAACAGACTTAAGAAAAGTACAGCACTGCCTCCTCACCCCTCTGATGAGGGGAATGGGGGTGGCCCTGTTGCTCCTTTTCCTTGCCTGTTCGAAGGATGATCCGAAGCAGGACTATAACCCGCTGATTGATGATCCGAAGCCTGAACAGCCGGCAACGCCCACTGAACAGCCTTCCCAGACCAGCTACAGCGAGCCATACCGTCCGCAGATTCACTTCACTCCTTCCAAGAACTGGATGAACGATCCCAACGGTATGGTATATGTGGATGGGACGTATCACCTGTTCTACCAGTATAATCCGCAGGGAAACGACTGGGGAAACATGTCGTGGGGTCACGCAACGTCAACCGATCTGATTCATTGGAAGGAGCAGGCTGTTGCCCTTACCCGCGATGAGTTAGGTGATGTGTTCTCGGGTTCTGCCGTTATCGACAAGAACAATACCGCTGGCTTTGGCGCAGGAGCGATGGTAGCTCTCTACACATCGGCTTCCGGCGCCCAGCAGCAGAGCATTGCCTATTCAACCGACGGCGGTAAGTCGTTTACCCGCTACAGCGGTAATCCCGTCATCAGGAACAACGACGATAACCTGCGCGACCCGAAGGTGTTCTGGCATGCCGACTCCAAGCAATGGGTAATGGCGCTGGCCAAGGGCTGGATGAGAGGTGTAGCGTTCTATGGTTCCACCGACCTGAAGAGCTGGACGCATCTGAGTACCTTCGTGGTTGACCTCCCCGGACGACCCAGTCTGCAGTGGGAGTGTCCCGACCTCATCCAGTTCGGCAACAAGTGGGTGCTGCTGGTAAGCGTCAACCCTGGCGGTCCGATACTCGGCTCAGGCACCATGTATTTCGTGGGTAGCTTCGACGGTAAGGAGTTCAAGGCCGATGCCCTCGACTATCCCCTCTGGCTCGACTACGGTATGGACAACTACGCAGGTGTTACATGGAGCAATACCGACAACCGTAAGATCATGATTGGTTGGATGAACAACTGGAACTATGCAGGAAATGTGCCCTGCTCACCTTGGCGGTCGGCTATGACCTTGCCTCGCGAGCTGAAGCTCACCGAGCTGAACGGCAAGCCCCTGCTCTGCTGTCCAGTGGTGAATGAAATCGACAAGATTGCCGGTCAGTGGCAGACTGTCAGCACCGATGCCTTACCACTCGATGCGAAGAAGTCGGCCTACCAGCTGCGCATTACTGTCAACATGGATCAGAACACCACCGTAACCCTCAGCAACGTTAACGACGAGAAGTTCGTGTTCGATGTCAATGCCTCTGATCGTTCCTTAACGGTACATCGCACCGCAGCGACAGGTAAGACCGATTTCAACGGCAGCTTCTCCATCCCATCGATGAAGGCTCCGCTGAATGTGGAAGGAAGCAGCGTGGTGATCGATCTGTTTGTCGACCAGTCGTCTGTGGAGCTCCTCACACAGGATGGAGCCATGTCGATGACGAATCTCGTCTTCCCGCAGTCCATCTACGATCACCTCTCGTTCTCCAACTCAAAGGGTAGTGCCCAGGTACGACCGCTGAGCAGGATATGGTAATATACACCGTAATCTATTAAAACGAACAATATGAAAAAATTGCTGATGATCTTAACCGTCATGCTGATGACGGTTACCGTGAAAGCCCAGGAAGTGCTCATTCTTGGCGACAATCACGCTATGCTGAAACTTGACCAGGGTAGGAAATACCTATTGCTACCCGTTCAGGAGAAGGAAGAAAACGCGGCTATTGCCGTGATGGACGGAAGAAATGAAATGGTAAAAAGATTGAATGTTCGGCTCGCTGTGGACAAGGTGGACTACTTTGTCCCAGTGGAGCTGAAGGATGCCAAGCTGTTCGAAATCACCTTCCATGGCGACCGTCGTACGAAGGGTGCCATCAAGGATTTTGCCTGTTGGAAGGAGATGAAATACAGCGACTCCTTTGACACTACCAACCGCGAGCCCTTCCGTCCTCTTTACCACCACACACCCGTTTATGGCTGGATGAATGATCCGAATGGTATGTTCTATAAGGATGGCACCTGGCATCTATACTACCAGTGGAACCCTTATGGCTCCATGTGGGAGAACATGACTTGGGGCCATTCCACCAGTCGTGACCTGATACATTGGGAGAGTCAGCCAACAGCCATCGAAGCCGACTGGCTGGGTGCTATCTTCTCAGGCTCGTGTGTGACCAACGGAAACGATGTGGTGGCCTTCTATACCTCTGCCGGACAGAGTCAGGTGCAGTCGATGGCTGTATCGAAAGACAATGGACGGACATTCAAGAAGTACGAGGGGAACCCCGTCATCATCTCCGACAAACCCGACTTCCGCGACCCGAACGTGTTCTGGTATGCCTCCACCAAGCGCTGGATCATGATTCTGGCTGTGGGACAGGAGATGCAGATCTATTCGTCGGCCGACCTCAAAGCATGGCAGTACGAATCGTCATTCGGTCAGGAGTACGGCTGTCATGGTGGCGTGTGGGAATGTCCCGACCTGTTCCCTTTAAAACTGCAGAATTCCGAAAAGTGGGTGCTCATCTGCAACATCAACCCCGGCGGACCGTTTGGGGGTAGTGCCACGCAGTATTTTGTAGGGAAGTTCGATGGTCATAAGTTCACCTGTGAGTCGATGCCGAAGGTAACGAAATGGCTCGACTATGGTAAGGACCACTATGCTACGGTGTCGTTCTATAACGCACCCGAAAACCGTCGTGTGGTACTGGCATGGATGTCTAACTGGCAGTATGCCAACCAGGTACCCACCTTGCAGTTCCGCTCAGCCAACAGCATCCCCCGCGACCTCAGTCTGTTCCATTATGGTGAAGAGACTTATCTAAGTGCGGTGCCTTCCAAGGAGATGCTGGCTGCCCGTGGTGCCAAACTCAAGAAACCTGCCGAGGCTTGCGAGATTGTGGTCGATGTGAAAGGCTCTGCCGATATTACCCTGTCGAACGCCAAGGGCGAGAAGGTGGTGATGAGCTACGATGCCCATCAGCAAACCTTCACCATGGACCGCACCAAGAGTGGCGATGTGTCGTTCAGCGAGCACTTCGCTTGCACCACCGAGGCGCCCACCTATGGCATCATCAAGCAATTGCGCCTCTTCATCGACCGCTGCAGCATCGAGGCTTTCGATGCCGAAGGTAAGATGGTTATGACCAACCTCGTATTCCCCTCGGAACCTTATAATATAATAAAGGTGAAGGGCGGTAAGGCCACCATCTATGAGATTCAATAAACGTCGAAATAACGAACAATCAAAATCATGAAACAGAATAAATCTATTTACCTTATCCCAGTGATGCTATGCTTCTTCTGCATGGGCTTCGTGGATCTGGTGGGCATAGCCTCCAACTATGTGAAGGAAGACCTCGGATTGTCGAACTCTATGGCCAATGTGTTCCCCTCACTGGTGTTCTTCTGGTTCCTCATCTTCAGCGTTCCCACGGGTATGTTGATGAACAAGATAGGACGAAAGAAAACGGTCTTGCTGTCGCTGGTGGTTACTGTGATATCACTGCTGCTGCCACTCTTCGGCGAGAGCTTCAGTATCATGCTCGTGGCCTTCTCGTTGTTAGGTATCGGTAATGCGCTGATGCAGACTTCCCTGAACCCGCTGGTATCAACAGTCATGGGTGGCGGTAATCTCGCTTCAACCCTCACCTTCGGACAGTTCGTCAAGGCCATCGCCTCATTCTCGGCTCCTTATCTGGCCATGTGGGGTGCTACGAAACTTATTCCTGAGTTCGGACTCGACTGGCGTGTGCTGTTCGGCATCTTCCTCGTGGTGGGTGTGCTCTCAGCCTTACTGCTCTTCGTCACCCCTATCGAGGAGCCGCCTATCGAGGGTAAGCCTTCCACCTTCGTGGAGTGTTTCAAGCTCCTGGGAACACCCATCGTATTACTGTCGTTCCTGGGTATTATGTGCCATGTGGGAATCGATGTGGGTACCAATACAACCGCTCCAAAGATCCTAATGGAACGACTGGGCATGTCGCTCAACGATGCGGCCTTTGCCACCTCGCTCTACTTTATCTTCCGTACCATCGGTTGCCTCACCGGCTCGTTCTTCCTCCGTGTACTGAAGATGCGCACCTTCTTCATCATCAGCGTCATCATGATGGCTTTGTCTATGTGCGGTTTGTTCTTCGGCACGGAGAAATGGTTGCTCTATACCGCTATCGCCCTTGTAGGCTATGGTAACTCGAACGTCTTCTCCATGTGCTTCGCCACCGCTCTTGAGTCCATGCCCGAGAAGCAGAACGAGGTGTCTGGTCTGATGATCATGGGTCTCTTCGGCGGAACCATCTTCCCGCTCATCATGGGTTTCATGAGCGATGCTATGGGACAGGCTGGTGCCGTACTGGTCATGGCGGTAGGCGTCGTTTATCTGTTCACCTATATAAGAAGACTCTCCCCCAACCCCTCCCTCTAGGGAGGGGAGTAGATAGACTCTTCCAACAATAATCAACAAGAATTCAATATAAACAATATAACAACAATGAATATGGAAAAGCAAAATGTAACTTCACCCCTCCATCACAGGGAGGGGCAAGGGGAGGGTCTCCGGTATATAGTAGGACTCGGAGAAGTCCTCTGGGATGTACTTCCCGAAGGTAAGAAACTGGGTGGAGCTCCTGCCAATTTTGCCTATCATGCAGGTCAGTTCTTAGGTAGCGACAACACCATTGCCATTAGTGCGTTAGGCGAGGATAAGCTGGCCGATGAGACCATCGAGGCGTTGAAAGAGCACGACTTGAACTGTCTGCTGCCTCGGGTGCCGTACCCCACGGGAACGGTGCAGGTGCAGCTGGACGAGCAGGGCATTCCTACCTACGATATCAAGGAGAACGTGGCATGGGACAATATCCCCTTCAACGAAGATATCCAGAACATCGCCCGTAACTGTCGTGCCGTTTGCTTCGGTTCATTGGCGCAGCGCAACGTGGTAAGTAGGGAAACCATCCATCAGTTCCTCGATGCTACACCAGCCGACTGTATGAAGATCTTCGACATCAACCTGCGTCAGCAGTTCTACACCAAAGAGGTGATACGTGAGTCGCTGCAGCGTTGCAATGTCTTGAAGATTAACGACGAGGAACTGGTCATCATCGGACGTATGTTCGGCTATCCCGGTTTGGACATGGAGAATAAGTGTTGGCTCATCCTGGGTAAGTACAATCTCGATATGCTGGTGCTCACTTGTGGTACCAACGGCTCCTACGTCTTCACGCCTGGTGTGATGTCTTTCCAGCAAACACCCAAGGTGCAGGTGGCCGATACGGTTGGTGCAGGCGATTCCTTCACCGGTTCCTTCTGCGCCTCTATCCTGAACGGCAAGTCGGTTCCCGAGGCCCACATGAAGGCCGTTGAGGTCTCCGCCTTCGTCTGCACCCAAAACGGTGCTATGCCCACGCTCCCTTCCTCACTCCTTGAATGAGGAGTGCGGAAGGAGGTTTTCGAGGAAGGAGGAAGGACGAAGGAGGAAGGAGAAAACTACGGAGATACAGGCATTATATACAGGATAAAACCACTGGCGCATAGTACTAATCTCCTTCCTCCCTCCTCCTTCCTCCTTCCTCGGGAATCCTTTCTCCTTCCTCCTTCCTCGTTTGATTTAACAAACCTTAACTCTCCCCCAAGCAAGATTTTTCCTTTTTCGTATTTATAAGGCAGATGAACCTATAAAATTATCGAATATGAAAAAGGAATTGTTTTACGGAATAACCATGATGGCAATGAGCAGTTTGTTGCTGTCGTGTTCCTCTTCTGAGGAAGTGTTGGATCTTGGTACGACCAAGAAAATGGTGAACATGGTGGCAGACCCCAAGCCGGTGCAGCTGACACAGGCACAAAGGGTGTTCGCCAACGACAATAACCAGTTTACACTGAACTTCCTGAAGACGGTGAACGAAACGGATAAAAGCGGTAAGAGCTTTATCTATTCACCGCTCAGCATCACCTATGTGTTAGGCATGGTGAACGATGCGGCAGAGGGGCAGACCGAACAGGAGCTGGAACAGGTGCTTGGCTTCCACAGAGGAGGCATCCAGGCCGTGAACGACTACTGCAAGAACCTCATCGACAACCTGCCGCAGGTGGACAATAAGGTAACGCTGGACATTGCCAACGCCATCTTCCTGAACAAGAGATACACCTTGAAGCAGCAGTTCGAGAAGGATATGACGACCTACTACGATGCGAAGGCCGAGGCGCTCGACTTCTCTTCACCGAGTACATTGGGTCGTATCAATGGCTGGTGTAAAGAAAAGACGAAGGGTATGATTCCCACCATTTTGGATGCAGTAAACCCCGATATGATGTCTTACTTGCTCAATGCCATCTATTTCAAGGCCAATTGGGCTTCGGAGTTCGACCCGAAGGACACCAAGGAAGAGCAGTTCCAGATGGAGAAGGGTTCCACCACGCTGCCCATGATGCACCAGAACGTGCTGATCAGATACATGGAGAACGACATCTATTCAGCCGTTGAGATTCCTTATGGTAATGGCATGTGGAGCATGTGCGTCATGCTACCTGAAGAGGGTAAGACCACCAACGACGTTATCGACTATCTTGCTCCAACAGGGAGGGACAAGGATGAAACGGTAGTCAATATGCAGTACGATGTCTTTACACCTCTTTATAGTTCCAGACCTTATGAAGTGGATTTGAAACTACCCCGCTTCGAGACCTCCTCCGATACGGATGACGTTCAAGACAACTTGATAGGACTCCTGAATAAGATGGGCATTCGCTTAGCTTTTAACCCACAACAGGCAGAGATTCCCAACATGTGCGAACAACCCGTCTATATCAACATGATGCGGCAGAAGGCAAAGATCAAGGTGAACGAGGAAGGCTCAGAGGCAGCCGCAGTAACGATAGCAGGAGTGTTAACTACTTCTGCCCTCCAAGAACCCCGCAAGGCCGTCTTCCACGCCAACCGTCCCTTCGTCTATGTCATCCGCGAATCCTCCTCCGGTGTCATCCTTTTCGTTGGGAAGTTTACAGGGGAAGTTTAGAACTGAGTTGGGGGTGAATTCCAACCAGCCTACTTTCACCCACTTATCAGGCTGATAACACCCACTTATCAGCCTTCTAACCCATCGTAACTAGGCTTATAACTTTGTGACCCGTTGTAGAAGAAAAGATATTCCTCCGCCATATTAGTGTAATCACATGATTACCAGAAGAATAAGGGCGGAGGAATTTAATGTGGTTATGAGTGGAGCCGAGATTATACGTGAATTGAGTAAGTATTCAAAGAAGACGATGAACGATGTAAGTTGCTCCGCCAACAACCTGTTGATCATAAGACAATTAGGCGTATTAGCGGAGCATTCGTTTATTCACATCCTTCACACCTTTACGACGTTAGTTTACTTTTGAATTCCTATAAGCCTTATAATACCCTTCAACTAGGCTTATAACTATACCTAATCAGCCTTATAACTATGCCTAACCAGCCTTGTTGCGTGACAGGTGTTCTTTAGCACCACTTTAAAAGCTACCGAAAGGTGGGAGACTGTTAAAAATGTGGAATTAAGATGGTTTTAGAGCAAGAGAACGGGAATATGTGATGTTTTTATCGTATCTTTGTCATGTAATAATGTACTTGTATGAAAGGAAAAGAGACCTGCAGGACGCTGAAGAATGTACGCTTGGCCATTGCTCAGGCCAACGGCATCAGCTATGAACCCACGGAATGTACTCACAAAGGGCCATGTGCTGGCACCTGTCCGCGATGTGAGCAGGAAATGCGTTATCTTGAGCAACAGCTCTCGCTACGCAAACGCTTGGGCAAAGCCGTTGCCGTGGTGGGGGTCGCCTTGTCGGCACTACATCCCATGCAAGCACAGGGACAAACGCCTGCCCATAAGGCCAAAATATTAGCAGACTCAGTACAACTGGACACTATAACCGTCACTTCGATGCTACGTGAAGGTGAGCAAGGAGTGGTATGGCGCGGCCAGGTACTTGACGAGGACAGCCTCCCCATGATAGGAGTCACCATCACAAGAGAAGGACAGCCACTATACTCGGTAACAAACATCAACGGTTGTTTTGCCATCGAGGCCCCCATTGGGAGCAAGATTATGTTTTCCTATGTAGGGTACGAGAGTAAGGAGATTATCATGAAAAGCCAGAACCCCAATCGTGTAATCTTTGACGAAGTCAGCGATAACCTCATGGGGGAGGTCATTGTTGTACGCACCGATGACGTTTACTACCACAGCAGATAACACAAGCCCATCAGGCGTAGCGCCACTCATCGGACTGAACAGGCATCGGCTGGCCACCGACGGGAAAGGAGTTACCACATTGGTGGCCTTTCACGGTTGCCCACTGCGGTGTGCCTATTGCCTGAACAGGCGCTGCCAGGAATCCAATGGTGTGTGGCGCGAGCTGACAACAGACGAGTTGCTTAGCGAGGTCATGGTTGACCATCTTTACTTTCTGGCAACGGGTGGCGGCATATGCTTCGGCGGCGGTGAGCCCTGCCTGCGCTCTAACTTTATCTGCGAGTTCGCCGACAAGATGCCGTCAGAGTGGAGAATAACAATAGAAACGAGTCTTAACGTGGACAATAAACTGGTGGAACAGCTGTTTCCGAAGGTCAGCCAGTGGGTAGTGGACGTGAAAGACATGAACCCCGAGATCTATTGTAAATATACAGGAAGCGACAACCACCTCGTTGCGGAGAACCTTGAATGGCTCAAAAGACAGCATTCAGATAAAGGAAATATTATGCTGCGCCTGCCGCATATCCCCGGCTACAACACAGCGGAAGACATCGAAAAGAGCCGCCAAAGCCTGCTACAGATGGGCTTCACCGTGTTCGACGACTTTGAATACACTATCTTCTAATAGTGAACCCCACTTTTTGTATACCGCGCTTATACACATTGGCGAGGATGAGGTAGTAGTGCAGCGTTTCGCCCTGTTTCATCGATTGTTTGATGTATGCCATCTCGCTCTCGGTAAGTATGTTCTTGAAGAGGAAGCCGGAATGAGAGCTGGGCACAAGGCGTATCTCATCGGTAATGGGTGAAAGAATGTAAGCGTATGTTGCCATATAACGGGCACCTGCCTGCCATAGTGGATGGCTCTTGTCGAGAATGTTCTCTAAGTAGATTTGTGCATGCTTGTCAAATTCGGGTGTCGGCGTGCCATCAGCGTATGTCATCTTACCATCGGCATCCACTATATATTCACCTCCTTTGGCTATGGCATACTTTTCTACCGGGCACTGCTGCTCATATGTTATGTCGGCTTCGCTATTTACTACTTTCTCTGCTGGCTCTCCCACTTCTTCCACTTTCTTGTCGGTGAGGATGTGTACCAGTTCGTAGGTGCGGTTACTGGTATCCTGCGGTGGATTGGCCAAAATAGTTCGCTTTACGCGCAGCTCGTATTCATGCCCTCTTTCGTAGGTAAAACCCTTGATGCCGCTGATGGGCAGGTTCTGCCATTGTCCCGGCTCGTCCTCTGTCATCACTCGCATGCACTCGATGGGATGTTCCCCCATGCTGTCGAAGAGATCGTACATAACACCCGGTTCTGCGGAAACACTCATGGCAATCACCTTGGTAATGTCCTTGTCGTTGTCATCGTCGTCGCTGCAAGAGCCGAGGGGGAAAGTAGCAAGCAGCATCAAAGTCCCGATTAAGCAAGAGGAAAGTGATGCTTGAATAGCTTTCCTGAGCATGAGATGTTTCGGCCAAAGGCCATAGGCGATGGCGCAAATCCTGATTTTCATTGTTTTCATCTGTGTTATATTTGTTGTAAATGTTTTCTTATAAACACCGAAAACAGGAAATACTGCACTGGTAAGGTGTTAAAATATCAAAACACAGATTTTTCGTTGCTCACAGAGACTATGATATAATAAAAGAAAGAAGTGTGTTGTAACTAACTAATAGTCAACACACTTCTTTCAAGCCTTGTACCCAGAGCCGGGGTCGAACCGGCACGGGTTGCCCCACTGGTGTTTGAGACCAGCGCGTCTACCGATTCCGCCATCTGGGCTTCAATGCGGGTGCAAAGGTACGAATAAGTGAGCAAAGAACAAAATAAAAATAAGAGTTTTTTATTTTTTCTTTCGAACGGGAGTACTTTCGGCGCAGCCAAAGTACGAAAAATCTGAGTAAGTGAGAAGAAAAAAAGTCATTTTTTTCTCGAACGTGAAGATTTTATTTAATAAGTGAGCAAAATCGAGCAAAATCGAGCAAAAAACCGATACAAACAACCGCTATTTTGCCAAATTTTCTAAAAATCATACTTTTTATTTGCCTACTCCACAATAAATGTATATCTTAGTGCCGTTATATACATAGAGTAACCTATCATTATCATGACAACATATAACAAGGACAATTACTGTGTGATTCTGGCCGGCGGTAAAGGTCGCCGATTGTGGCCCTGCAGTCGTTCGAAAAAACCAAAGCAGTTTGTTGATTTCTTTTCAACAGGTCAGACTTTATTACAAAGCACCTTCAGCAGGATTTCCAAGCTGATTTCCATAGATAACATTTATGTAAGTACGAACCACGAATATGCACATTACGTGTTGGAGCAGCTGCCCGACCTTCCACCAGAGAATGTGTTGAGCGAACCGATTCACCGTAATACAGCACCCAGTGTGGCGTGGGCAACCTATCGCATCCGGCGAAGGAATAACAATGCCCGCATAACGATCGTTCCATCCGATCAGGCTGTGTTCAAGGAGGAGATGTTCTTAGAGAATATCAGTGAAGGACTCGACCTGGTGGCCGCAAAGGATATTGTGCTGACGATGGGCGTGAAGCCCACCCGTCCCGAACCAGGCTACGGCTATATCCAGAAAGGAAACACAACGGACAATGAACAAGTGTTCGAGGTGAAGTCGGTTACAGAGAAACCCGACCGCCAGTTTGCGCAGATGTTCATGGAGAGCGGGGAGTTCCTATGGAATACAGGTATCTACCTGTCGAACGTGAAACACTTGCGTGATTGCCTTCACCATATCTTCCCCAAAGTACTACGGCAGATTGACGAAGCCAAAGAGGTAACACTCGAAGAGGAACTGCTGTTCATCGAGGAGAAATTCCCGTCGTATCCCAATGTGTCTATCGACTCAGGATTGCTCGACGGCAATGATGAGGTGTATGTGATGAACTGCGACTTCGGCTGGGCCGACTTGGGTATGTGGCATTCCATCTACGAGAGCATGAAGAAGAGTGATGATGATAATGTGGTGATCACCGATAGGATCATTATCGAGAACAGTCGTGACAATATCATCAAACTCCCCAAAGACCATTTGGGTATTATCCACGGTCTTGAGGGTTTCATCGTGGCTGAACAAGATAATGTATTACTGATCTGCAAGAAGGAAGACTCATCTGCACTGGTGCGTAAATACATCAGTGAGGCGCAGATTAAATACGGTGACGATTTTGTTTGATAAATTAAAAAAATATGGATATATTTAGTAAGATTGCTGCAGGTGAGATTCCCAGCTACAAATGTGCAGAGAACGAGGAGTTCTATGCTTTCCTTGATATCAATCCGTTGGTGAAGGGTCATACCCTTGTAATCCCTCGTAGGGAAGTAGATTACATCTTCGACATGGAAGATGATGAGATAGCCCGCTTCCAGGTATTTGCCAAGCAAGTGGCAAAGGCCATCAAGGCCGCCTTCCCTTGCAAGAAGGTAGCTCAGGTGGTATTAGGATTGGAAGTGCCTCATGCCCACATCCATCTAATTCCTATGCAATCAGAGAAAGATGTTGATTTCCGTCGTGAGAAACTTCAGCTCACGGAAGAGGAATTCAAGGAAATCGCAGGAAAAATCTTGGAGAATTTCTAAAGAAATTACAGTAGGCCTTAGCCTACTGTAATCTTATCAATACGCAGCTTAATGGTGCCGCGGGGAATCTTGATTTCCACCTCGTCGCCCACCTTGTGGTTGAGCAGACCTTGAGCAATGGGGGTGGTAATGGAAATCTTTCCTTCGCGCAGGTTTGCTTCGCTCTCGCTCACGATGGTATAGACCATCTTCGCCTTGTTGGCCAGATTGGTCATCTCCACCTTTGAGAGAATCTGAACAGCATCGGTACTCAAGCGCGACACATCCACCACCTTTGCCTCGGAGATCTGCACCTTCAGACGGTTGATCTTATCTTCGAGGTTTGCCTGTGCCTCCTTGGCAGCATCATACTCGCTATTCTCGCTCAAGTCGCCCTTGTCGCGGGCCTCGGCAATGGCTGCAGAAGCCTTCGGGCGCTCAATGCTCTCCAATCGTTTCAGTTCGGCTACCAGTTTGTCGTAGCCTTCTTGTGACATATAAGCCATAATCTATTTATTTTTAGTTGTTTTCAAAAAGTAAGCAAAATAGAAAGAATTCCGACTTCCTTTGCCAGAGTCGGAATCCCTTACCTTGTCTAATCTTTAATTATCCGTGGCAAAGTTAGGGATTATTTTCGACACCAACAAATATTTTGGAGATAATTTGCTTTTGTTCCCGCTTATTTGTACCTTTGTCCCCAATGAAAGTGTATGCATTTGATTTCGACGGTACGCTGACACGACGCGACTCTTTCGTGGAGTTCATCCGTTTCGTCAAAGGCGATAAGGAATTCCTGAAGTGCTTCCTCCGCTATTCGCTCCAGCTGGTGGCGATGAAGTTAGGACTGTATCCTAACTGGAAGGTGAAACGACAGGTGTTCAGCTATTGCTTCGCCGGAATGACCGAGGCGGTGTTTGAAGCCTATTGCACCCAGTTTGCCCAATCGAAGGCGGCCATCATGCGTGCTGCAGGACTGGAGAAGATACGCACCTTACTGAAAGAGGCCGACACGGATGTGGTGGTGGTGAGCGCCAGCGTGGAAGACTGGGTGCGCCCGTTCTTTGGTGAGCTGGCTTCGTCGATGAAGTTCCTCTGCACTAAGGTGGAGGTGAAGGAAGGCCGGTTGACGGGGCGATTCCTTACCAAGAACTGCTTCGGGAAGCAGAAGGTAGTACGTCTGCAGGAGCTGTATCCTGATCGTAAGGAGATGGTGCTCACGGCCTATGGTGACAGTCGGGGTGACAAAGAGATGCTGGACTATGCAAATGAAGGGTATTATAAACCGTTTAGATAAGGACCGACTGGGTGAGATCGTCCGATTCGGCGTGGTGGGCGTGCTTGCCACGTTTATCCAGTATGCTGTCTATTGGGTACTCATCCATTGGCTCAATCCCAGTGTGGCCATGACCATAGGCTATCTGGTCAGTTTCGTGTTCAACTTCATTGCCTCTACCCATTACACCTTCCGTGTGAAGGCCAATGTGCGCCGCGGGGCAGGCTTCGCCTTGTCGCATGTGGTGAACTGGTTGCTGCAGATGATACTGCTGAACTTCTTCCTTTGGTTGGGCGTGAGCAAGCCGTGGGCTCCCATCCCGATGTTCTGTATCTGCGTGCCCGTGAATTTCCTGTTGGTTAGATTCTTTTTGAAACGATGAGAGAGATATTGCGCATGTTCAAGATCCGTCGTGAGGAACGGTGGCTGGCACTGGCAGTGGTGCTGGTGTTTGTCGTGCTGAATATGCTGACCATCTATAAGTATGGCGACCTGTTTATGCGTCCTGCTGATGACTACTGGAAGCTGTTCATCGGGAGATTCCGTGTGTCGGGCTATGATCCCATCACCTATTATGTACTGTCCGACTGGGAGACACGCTATAATGTGTATCGCCATCCGCTGCTTGCCTTCTTCATGTACCTGCCTTACCTGCTGAACCAAGGGGTGATGGCGCTGACAGGACTGAACGGGGTACAGGTGGTGACAGCCCTGATTCTGGTAGCGGCCTCCTTGTATTCGTTCCTGTTCCTGCATCGCATCTTCCGTGAAATCATAGGACTGGCAAAGAGTGACGCTCTGCTTCTCTCCTCGCTGTATTTCTCGTTTGCCTATATCATGGTGGCTACGATGGTGCCCGATCATTTCATCCTCTCGATGATGATGCTCCTGCTGACTCTTCTTTTAGCAGGACGGCAGTTGAAGGAGGGACGACAGATGAAGCGTTCACAAACCATCTGGCTCTTTATCTTCACCGCAGGCATCTCGCTGAACAACGGTATCAAGGTGTTCTTGGCTGACCTGTTCGTCAACGGGAAGCGTTTCTTCCGTCCGCAGAACCTGATCCTGACCGTGGCAGTGCCTGCTGTGCTGATGTGGCTGTTCTGCCGGTGGGAGTACAAGACCTTTGTAGTGGAGAAGGAAAAGGCACGGCATGCGCAGAAGAAACAGGAGCGGGAAGAAAAGAAGGAAAAGGAGAGAGTGCTTCGGTTGGAGACTGCCCGAAAGGATTCCATCCGTAAGGCTCAAGGGGATACCATGGCGGCAGCTACTCCTGTGAAACCTGCTGTGAAGAAACGCGTTTATACCGGTAAGCCCATCGGCAAGGGAGAGTTTATGCGGTGGACGGATATTACCACCTCGCGTTGGGAGACCACGGTGGAGAACCTCTTCGGGGAGTCGTTGCAGCTGCACGAGCAGCATCTCTTGGGGGATGTGTTCCGCCGAAGACCCATCATCGTGAGGTATGACCATTGGTGGAACTATGGGGTTGAGGCTGTTGCCGTACTGCTGTTCCTGGTAGGTATCTGGTGCGGAAGACGTTCGAGGTTTCTTTGGCTCACTCTTTCGTTCATGGCCGTTGATATGGCCTTGCACATGGGACTGGGTTTCGGTATTAACGAGATCTATATCATGTCGCCGCATTACCTGTATGCTATTCCCATTGCCATGGCTTATCTGCTGAAAGCAAAGACGAAGGTAATGAGATTGTCAGTGCGCACGCTCGTACTGCTACTAGCGGTGTATCTGTGGATTCATAACGGCTGGTTGCTGACTCAATATATGCTAACATGATGAAGGACTTGTGTGTTTCCAAGGAAGAGCGGTGGCCGGCGGTGTATGCGCTGGTGTTTATCCTGTCGTTTCAGTATCTGATGATCTCGAAGTTCTTTGGTTTGTTTGCCGACTACAGTGAACAAAACTGGAACACGTTCATGAGAAACTACCACATGTCGGGCTTCGATCCCATCAGCTATGCGGTGCTGTCGGAATGGCATCAGGGATATGATGTGGTGAGGCACCCTTTTCTGGCCTTTCTGATGTATCCTTTCTCCTTGCTCAACGGACTGCTGGAACAGCTCACTTCCGTGAACTGTGCACAGTTGGTAATGGGTGCCTTATTAGTGTTCTGCGCCTTTTATACCTTTCTGTTCATGCACAGGATTCTGCGTGAGGTGGTGGGGGTTGACCGTCTGGCAGCTTTCCTCCTTACCGCTTTCTTCTTCAGTTGCGCGTATATCTGGTTGACGGTTCTTGTGGCCGACCATTTCTGCCTGTCGTTATTCCTTATTATATATATACTGTACCGGTCGGGGGTGAAACTGCGGAAAGGGGAATGTTTCAGTATCTGGGAGACCATCTGCTCGTTTATTGTGGTGGCAGGTGTGACACTCAGCAATGGAGCCATTGTTTTCCTTTGTGTACTATTCGTCAACGGCCGTGGTTTTTTCCAGAAAGCGTTTTTCCAGAAAGCGGTAGTGATACCTTCTATTTGTATGTTGGCGTTTGCCTTCCTGCTGAACCTCACCACCGACAAGGTGCCGTCGGAGAAAGAAAACCCCATCGGGGAACAGATGGAATGGGTGGGTACGGATGTGTCGCGCCTGGATATCCTGGTGGAGAATGTGTTCGGTGAGTCTATTCAGCTGCACCGTGAGCATCTGTTAGGAGATATTTTGATGAAACGTCCTGTTATTGTTCGTTATACATGGCCTGTTCAATATGTTGTGGAGGCCGTCATCATCATCCTGTTCCTGTTGGGGACTTGGTGTGGACGTAACGAACGGTTCTTGTGGCTGCTGATGAGTGTGCTGGCTTTCAACCTCGTACTGCATGTACTTCTTGGCTTTGCCATTAACGAGGTGTATATCATGGCTGCCCATTGGCTCTTTGTGCTACCGCTTACCATAGCGTGGCTGTTGAAGGAGAATCATCAGTGGGCGCGGCTGGTTGTGCTGATCCTGATAGCCATCATTACAGTCTATTTACTGCTCTATCATGGCTATTGGCTCCATCGTTATCTGACATGGCCTATTCTTGCCAAATAATCAGAAGTGTTTTTTCTTCTTTGTCCATTTACGGAAACGGTTGCTGATGGCCTGTCCGATTTGCTTGAAGTTACCATGACGGAGGTTCAGCCATAGTTCCTCAAGGGAACGACAGGTCTTCAACCAGGGATGTCCCCAGGCATTGATGCGGTAGAGACGGTCCTTGTAGCTGGTGTCTTCGATGACGTATTGAGGATGACGGAGAGGGAACTGGAGCTCATGGCGTTTCATGGTGAAGATACGGCGGAAAGCCCGAGGGGTGGTGTAGATGCTTCCCGTGAAATGGGTGCTGTCGGCGGTCAGTCCTCTGTTGTTGATCAGGTTGCGGGATGGCATGATGGCCATTGCATTATTCAGGATCATGCTCGACCAGAAGATGCTCTCGTAGAATTCCTTTCCTGCGGCACGGTGGTCATAACACATCTTGATGAACTCGTTCCTATATTTACGCGCATGAACCACACCACGAAGACGTTGCATGGCATAATCATCGTCGAGGAACGAATACTTTCCGTCCCATTGGTCGATTACTCGCCGCCACGAAGCCCATCCCCAGATGCTGCATGTCTGCGTGAAGAAATAGTCGTAAGGGGTGTCTGGGGTTACCTCATCGATGTTGAATCCCGAGATCATCCAGATACGTTCATCATCTTCATAGCGGTCGAGCAGTTCCTTACAGAAGGGGAAGAACGACTGTGACGGCACATCGTCATCTTCTAAGACGATACATTTGTCAACAACAGAGAAAGCCCATTTCTGCGATAGGTATTCCGAAGGGTCGCAACCATAGTTCTTTTCCTGGTACTTGCGGTGCACCTCACACTCCCAGTCGATGTCCTCCACCACTTTCCGACAGGCTTCAATACCTGCCATGTCACGCTCTCCACGCGGACCGTCCTGATAGAGGAACAACTTGGAAGGCCGCGCCTTTCTCACTTCATCGAACACTTCTTTGAGGTGGTCGGGACGGTTGAAGAACAGGATCAATACAGCTACATCGATTTTAGCAGGGTGTTTCATGGTGCTTGTTTTTTTGTTTTCGACAGGATGAACTGCATACAGTCTTTCAGGATCTGAGCTCCGGCAATCCTCATGATGAGGTAGTAGATGATGACAGCCAGGATAACCCTGACAATCAGCAGGAGGATAAGGTTATGTATTCCGCGGGTGATGAAGGCGGTTAGCAGCATGGTTCCCAAGGCGCATAGGGCAAAGGGAGCAATATCTTTGAGTAAGGAGAGCAGACGGTAGCCGGTGAGCTGTTGTACGAAGTGGTGCCATACAAACAGCCAGCAGGTATTCAGGATGACATACCCAATGACCATCGTGCGCACCCCATAGGGATAGAGCACGAGCATGAGGATGAGCTGACAGATTCCTAATGCCAGTGTGTTCCACATATAGGTATCCGACTTCCCCTTACTGATAATCATATTATATAATAAGGTGTTGATGGGCATGAAGGCACCGGCAATGCAAAGCAGTTGCAAGTAGGAGGCGCTGGTGCTCCATTTCTCGCCGATGGCGGTGACGATGAACTCGTGCGACACCATGCCAAAGCCAAACAGCAGGGGGAAGGAGAGGAAGGCGGTGAAACGGATGAGCTTGCGCATAGCCCTGAGTTGTCGTTCTCCATCGCTCTTCAAATCAATAAATACCGGTTGTGCCACAGTCTGCACCATACCTTGCAAGAGGTTGAAGCACTTGTAGTCCCATTGGTAAGCCTGGTTGTAGTTTCCTGCATCTTTGGGAGTAAAGAACCGTCCGAGCAGGATATTGAGGATTTGGTTGTTCACCTGTGTGAAGATGGCCGAGAACATGATCTTACAGCTGAAGGGGAACATACGCTTGATGGGCTCCGGATCAAAGTGCCATCTCGGTCGCCAGTCGGAATAATGCCAGTACATCAGGGTGCAGATGAGCACATAGACGATGCTCTGAGTGGCCAATGACCAATAAGAGAAACCTTTCCAGGCCATCACAGCACCGATGATGTTCGAAATGATGATAGCGATCATACCGCTCTTTGCCTGTTGTTTGGTGCGCAGGTTCTTAAAGAGGTAGGCCGACTGTGCCAATCCGAAGCTGGAGAACACAAAGCTCAGGAAGACATAACGGCAAAGCGGGGTGAGTTCCGGCTGGTCGTAGAAATGTGCGATGAGCGGGGCACAAAAGAATAGGATGACATAGATGCAGAGGCTCACCACGATATTGAACCAGAATACCGAGTTATAGTCATTGTCGGTAGGATGCTCCATGTTGGCTAAGGCGACCTTGAAACCGCTGCTCTGCAGCTCGACAGCAATGACGGTAAAGATGGTGATCATGGCCATCATACCAAAATCATCAGCCGACAATAGACGTGCGAGAATAATGCCGAACACCAGTCCGATGAGCTGTTGCACGCCATTGTTCATACCGCCCCAGAACAGTCCTTTGGCAGTTTTCTCTTTCAGTGATTCAGTATCGTTAGTCATAGATCTCTATATGATTGACATGCGGATGGATCGAATCAAGATCAGGCAACTGCGTATAGTCGCCATAGATGCAGCGCAGATGGTGATCATAATCATGTGGCACAGGGAACTGATACCCTTCAAACACATGCTCGGCCAGCGGGAAGATGTCTTCGGCAAAGCGTGGATTGTGGTAAGGAATGCCCATGCCGCTTGTGAGGAGGGTGGAGGATGAAGTACGGAGGAACTTGCGAAGGAAGGGGAAGACATAGCGGTTGTTGAAGTTGAAGATGCGTCTTACCCGCTTGATGGCCTTAGCATCATCCTTACTCTTTCGCCATACCTTGTACATGTGTCCAACAGAAAGCTCTGTGAATTTGTGCAGCCAGATGGGATGCTCTTCCATGGGGAAGATGTCGATGTATATACCCTGCTCTTTCCACATCCGGTCGTAGTTGTTCCCCTCGTTCAGCAGCGAACGACGGTCGCGCACCTTGGCATAGAAGAAGAAATAGTTCGGATCTGTCTCGTCCGTCTGCAGGGCAAGCCAGTCGGGCAGTTCCTTAGTCAGCACCTCCAGTAACCGGAGGTAGTCGTTTCTCATCATCTCAATGTCGAGGTCATCATCCCAGGGAATGAAGCCGTTATGACGTACAGCCCCAATCAGCGTACCGCTGCTGAGCCAATAGGGTATCTGATGCTTTCGGCAGATCTTATCGATCACCACCAGAATCTCCAGCATGCGAAGCTGATGCTTCCGCAGCTGGGAACCGTCGGGGTTGAAGCGTTGGCGCAGTGCCTGATGGTCAATCGTTGTTGTCTGCATATCGTATTATTTGTTGTCCCCACCGTTGCACCTCGTCCATGGTGGGGGTATTGACATTCTTTTCTTTAGCTAATTGCCGCAGGAGGTCAAGACCGTAGGGGAAGTCCTCTGTGAAATACCTGTTGCGGAGATCGGGAACGAAGCCCTCTGCAGTCTCCATCATCGGCGAAAGGATACCCTGGAACGCCTTGATCGACCGTAGCTTACGGGTAAGAGAGGGTGCATCATGACTCTCGTAGTAGTCGAGCACTGTAGGCAGACAGTCGGCTGATACCGGCAACTCCTTCAGTAGGTCGTGCAGTTCCTCGTCCATCTTGATATAGATAGCAGAGGCCTCATCGGTCCATTCCCCATAGAACGCACAGTTTCGCGGGTAGGTGATACCCGGCTGCCAGTCTTTCCACATCGTATAGAGACGTGCCGGGTGCAAAATAGGATTGCTGTTACTGATGCTTGCCTCGTAGTAGCTGCCCAGCACCTCCACAGGAATGTGGAATAGCTCCTCCAGCTGCTCCTTCAGTCGTTCCCTATTCACAACCCGTTCCATCCCGATGCGCATCAGCGGTCGTCGTCCCAGCAAGTGCGCCGAGTGCCCGTATTCCTCCATTCGTGAGATGAAAGGAACGCGCTGGAAACCGAACAGGGGTGTTCCCTCGGGTAGGATGTGCAGGGCTTCCTCGAAGAACCCCGTGCTTGAAACGATGCTACCCACAGTGGTCAGCGGTGAGAGAGCAGGGGCAATCCGACGGAGCATACTGGCAATGGAGAATCCCGGCAGACAGAGCAGTACGATGTCTACTCCCCTTACTACCTCGGCAGGTTCTGAAGAAACCGTTTGCAGTCGTCCTTTCAACACCTCCCCCTCGGGAGTTGTGATTTCCAGTTGTCTCTGCCAGCGTTCCGGTTGCCGTGTCAGCAGGTTCACCTCACAGTTATCCTGTGCTGCCAGGAATCCTGCCACCACATGTCCCAGGTTACCACCGCCGCAGATGCAAACCCTGTATTTCATCGGCTTGAGAATTGTAGAAGGGCATCTACCAGACGGGTATTGTCCTCATGGTTACGTACAGCAATACGCATATACTGTTTCTTCGGATCAAGACCGGGCTTTCCGCTACAGTCGCGTGTCAGGATATTGTGTTGTCTCAGCATATAGATCACAATCTCCTTTGCCGTAAAGGGTGGCAGTATCTCGCACAGGAAATAGTTGGCCTGCGAGGGCATCACGCGGAAGAAAGGAACCGTTCGCAGTCGGCTTTCAAACTCATCCCGTTCCGCAACGAATTTTTCGCATGCTTTCAGGTAATCCTTCTCGTGCTTATTGTAAATCTGCATGAAGAACTCGGCGAACGAGTTGAGGTTCCATATCGACACCTCTTTTTTAATACGGGCAATGAGTTCTTTGTCGGCAGAGGCAAGAATACCTAAGCGCAGTCCGGGAACACCATAGCTCTTGGAGATACTCTTCATGACTGCCATGTGGGGATAGGTCTCAAGGATAGCATCACTGAGCAGGGAGTTGGTGGCGTAGTCCTTACTGAAATCCACAAAGCTCTCGTCAACCACCAGACGGATGTTTCGCTCCTCGCACCATGCCGCCAGTCTCAGCACATCCGTCTTGGGGATGAAGTTTCCTGTGGGGTTATCAGGATTGATGAGCATCAGTGTCTGTATATCCTTGTCGGCAAAGAACGTCATTAAGTCATCGGCCGTATAACGATAGTCCTCATTATCGGGCACGAAGGTAACCTGACTGTCTTTATCGTATCTATTGGGATACTCCTCGAACGTAGGACGAATGAAACCTACTTTGAACTTTGAATTATGAATTATGAACTTTGTGAAAGTCTCCATCAGAACTTTGATGAGCTCTGCAGCTCCGTTTCCTGGTACGATGTAGGGTTCGCTCACACCAAAGCTCTTGCTGGCAATGAGTGTATTCACCTTCATGCCTGAGGGATATTCCGTGAGCAACGTATCGAAGTTACTGCGCAGCTCATCCTTCAAACGCTTACTGGGGAAATAAGGGTTCACCAGATAGCAGTAGTCGAGCATCTGCGGGAACCGCCAGAAACCGCCGAACCTGCCGTAATATTTGCGCAGCACGTCCTGGTCATCGGCAAACAAAGCCTCTGCAATGTCCAGATCCTGCTTGTCGTCTATCTCATACCACCTCTCCCTGCCAATATCCAGCGCTTTCAGGTTACTGTTGTCGAGCAGGGTGATGATACGCAGTACGTTCTCGTAATACTCGTTGTCGCCCACCGCCTTGGTGTAGGCATCCAGGAAGGGCACGTAGCTGTTCTTCAGGAATTCCTTACTGAACTTGTAGATGTTCACCGTTTTGTAGTAGGAATCCACATAATTATAGTCGAAGGCCTGCTTGGGTATGAAATTCACGATGTTGTTGTCGGTGTCGATGCGCACCATCGTTCCGTCCATCCAACTCTCATACTTTGCCACGAGGGCAAGGTTGGGATAAGGGTTCTCCAGGATCATGGGGAACAGACGGTCGGAGAAGATCAGGTCGCTCTCGATGAGCAGCGTGTCATCTTCCTGCAGCCGTTCCTTAGCCAACCAGAGAGAGTAAATGTTATTGGTTTTGTCATATACCGGGTTTTCCACGTATTCAATGGTCAGCTGGTCGGCATAGCGCGTACCTATGTAGTTCTTCAGGTTCTCTGCCTGATAGCCCACCACGATAACCACGCGACTCAATTCCAGGTTGCTCAGCTGGTGGAGCAGTCGGTCAATGAGTCTTACGCCGTTTACCGGGACCATGCACTTCGTGTTGTCCTTAGTATATTCGCCGAGTCTGCGGCCCATTCCCGCCGCCAGGATGATTGCTTGCATAGTTTCGTTATTTCTGCATCATTGTTGCAAAGGTAAGGCTTTTCAATGGATCTTGCAACCCAACAAAGTGATTTTAGTCCATCGGTTAGTTAAATAATTATAATTTTTTACGCACGTTCAGTGACAGTCATACGTATTCCCAAGAAAATCAGTACCTTTGCAACCCGATTCTACGTGGGGCCGTATGAACCCCCGAGGGTAGCGTGTAAATAGCAGCCTTGGCAGGAATGCCGTCGTTGTGGTTTGTGAATCGCTGCTCACTGGCAGGCGGAGAGTCTGCTCGCTTCCAGGTGCGTGAAGCCAGGCGCGGTCGGATGGCGACATATCCGTATTAGAAACGTTTTTATATTTTATTCATTATCAATGGACACTTTAAGTTACAAGACTATTTCCGTTAACAAGGAAACAGCACAGAAGGAGTGGGTGGTTGTTGATGCTACCGACCAGGTAGTGGGCCGTCTCGCTTCTAAGGTAGCGAAGTTGATTCGCGGTAAGTACAAGCCCACATTTACCCCGCACGTTGATTGCGGCGACAATGTGATCATCATCAATGCCAAGAAGGCTTATTTCACTGGCAAGAAGGAGACCGACAAGGTTTACACTCGCTACACAGGTTATCCTGGTGGTCAGCGTTTCACCACACCGGCACAGCTCCGCACTCGTGAGTTCGGTATGGACCGTATCCTGCGTCATGCTGTTAAAGGCATGCTTCCTAAAGGTCGTCTGGGCCGTCAGCTGCTCGACAACCTCTATGTTTACAATGGCACAGAGCATCCCCATGAGGCTCAGAAGCCCAAGGCAATTGATATTAACCTGTTAAAATAATAAGACAAGATGGAAGTAATTAATGCATTAGGTCGCCGTAAGAGTGCTATTGCACGTATTTACGTCAGTGAAGGAACAGGCAAGATTACAATCAATAAGAAAGATATTACCGAGTATTTCCCTTCTGCCATCCTGCAGTATGTGGTGAAGCAGCCGCTGAACCTGCTGGACGTTGCTGAGAAGTACGACATCAAGGTGAATCTCGACGGTGGTGGTTTCACAGGACAGAGCCAGGCTCTGCGTCTCGCCATTGCCCGTGCACTGGTAAAGATCAACGCCGAAGATAAGAAGAAACTGAAGGATCAGGGCTTCCTGACACGCGACAGTCGTGAGGTTGAGCGTAAGAAGCCGGGACAGCCGAAGGCTCGTCGTCGCTTCCAGTTCAGTAAGCGTTAATCTTTCTTTGAACTTTGAACTTTGAGGTTTGAACTTTATGATTACCTCATAAGAAATAGTTCATGAAAGAATAATCGTTTAGCATCTAAACCAATTGGACTCTGATATGAGTTTGCGAACAGAACAAATCATAAAGTTCTTTGCAGAGCAAAGCGGCAGAGCCGAGCGCAATGTTAAAAGCTCAAAGTTCAAAGACTACCAGTTGGTTGGTTCTAACAAGAATTAAAAAGAAAGTAAACAATTAAAACATTAAGAAAGAAAATGGCAAGAACAAATTTTGACATGTTGCTCGAGGCCGGATGTCACTTCGGTCACCTCAAGCGCAAGTGGAACCCCGCCATGGCTCCTTACATCTTCATGGAGCGCAATGGTATTCATATCATCGACCTGCACAAGACAGTTGCTAAGATCGACGAGGCTGCTGAGGCCTTGAAGCAGATTGCAAAGTCTGGTAAGAAGGTGCTCTTCGTAGCTACCAAGAAGCAGGCTAAGGATATCGTGGCCGAGAAGGCTACTGCTGTGAACATGCCCTACGTTATCGAGCGTTGGCCGGGCGGTATGCTCACCAACTTCCCTACTATCCGTAAGGCTGTGAAGAAGATGGCTACCATCGACAAGCTCATGAGCGACGGTACTTATGGAAACCTCTCTAAGCGTGAGATCCTCCAGGTGAGCCGTCAGCGTGCCAAGTTGGAGAAGAACCTCGGTTCTATCGCTGACCTGACCCGTCTGCCCTCTGCCCTGTTCGTGATCGACGTGATGAAGGAGCACATTGCTGTGAAAGAGGCTAAGCGCCTGGGTATCCCCGTGTTCGCTATCGTTGACACCAACAGCAACCCCAACGACATCGACTTCATGATTCCCGCTAACGACGATGCTAAGGACTCTATCGAGGTAATCCTGAATGCTTGCTGCACAGCAATCGCTGAAGGTCTCGAGGAGCGCAAGGCTGAGCGCGCTGACGAGAAGGCTGCTAAGGAGCAGGCTGAGGAAGTTGCTGAGGCAAAGCCCCGTGCACGTCGTGCTCGTAAAGAGGCTCCCGCTGCTGAGGCTCCCGTTGAGGAGGCACCTGCCGCTGAGGAAGCTGCTGCTGAGGCTCCCGCAGAAGAAGCTGCTGCTGAGTAATTAAAGAATAGAAGAATTATATAATTGAAGAATTAAAGTTATTATGGCAATTTCAATTGATGATATTAAGAAGCTTCGCGCCATGACAGGTGCCGGATTGGCTGATGTCAAGAAGGCTCTGACTGAGGCTGAGGGTGATTTCGACCATGCCAAGGAGCTGCTCCGCGAGCGCGGTCTGGCTATCGCCGCTAAGCGCAGCGACCGCGAGACTTCCAATGGTTGTGTTCTCGTAAAGGCTGAGAACGGCTTTGCCGCTACTATCGCCTTGAAGTGCGAGACCGACTTCGTTGCTAACGGTGCTGACTTCATCGCACTCACACAGAGCATCCTCGATGCTGCCGTGGCTAACAAGTGCCAGAGCCTCGACGAGGTGAAGGAACTCACACTGGCCGATGGTCAGAAGGTGGCCGACGCTGTTACTCAGCGTTCAGGTATCACTGGTGAGAAGATGGAGTTGGATGGTTACCTCACACTCGCTGGCGAGAATATCGAGGTGTACGACCACATGGGTAAGCACACACTTGCTACCATGGTTCAGACCAACAAGACTGCTACTGAGGCTGGTCACAAGCTGGCTATGCAGGTAGCTGCCATGAAGCCGGTGGCTCTCGACGCTCAGAGCGTTCCCCAGGCTGTGCTCGATGAGGAGTACAAGACTGCTGTGGAGAAGACCAAGCTGGAGCAGGTAGAGAAGTATGTTGACTCTGTTCTGAAGAAGAACGGTATCAACCCGAACCTGGTGGATAGCGAGGATCATATCGAGAGCAACATCAAGAAGGGCTGGCTCACTGAAGAGGAGGCTCAGAAGGCTCGCGAGCTGAAGGAGAAGGCTGCTGCCGAGAAGGCTGCTAACCTGCCCGCTCAGATGATCGAGAACATCGCTAAGGGTCGTGTTCAGAAGTTCCTGAAGGAGAACTGCCTGGTTGACCAGGAGTTCCAGTTCGGTGATGGCGACAAGGCTACTGTTTCTCAGTGGCTCGCTACTCAGGACAAGGAGCTGAAGATCGTTGACTTCAAGCGCTTCACCCTCGTAGCAGAATAACATTTTTACTACTATAGAAAGAATCGGCATTGCTCCATGGGCAGTGCCGGTTTTTTGTTTTATTAAGAATAAGCAACTTCCTGTTTCTTGATACTATTTTGAGCATTGATTTCTATCGTTTTGCGACAGATTTAGGGGTGGTTTTTCCCTTTGTCGCAAAAAGGAGGCTCTGTCGCAACTAACTGAGCAGAAAAACGCGAAAAAAGATTCGGGGGTGGAAATACCGTTATAATTTTGCAGTGTCGAAAGGACAAAACAACAATCCTAAAGACAAGAGATAAGAAACAAGATTATAATTGGTTTAAAGTTTACAATGATGTTAGAGTTAGTATTTCTCCTCGCAGCACTCGCGTGCATGGTATTGGTTGCTTCATCAACCTTCGTTAATGACAAGATGATCTATGCCGACCAACTTCCAATAATGGCCAAGGCATTCGTGGATCAGAACTTCCCCGGGCACAGCATCGCCTATGCCACGATCGACAGGTCGTTTGCAGACGACATGTATGAGGTGTGCCTGAACAACGGCGTGGAGCTGGGGTTTGACGACCAGGGCAACTGGGATAAGGTTGACTGCAACACAAATGCCGTTCCGAGTCAGCTCATCCCCGAAAGTGTTGACAACTACGTGAAATCCAACTATGCCGATGTTGTCATCAACAGAATTTACAAGAAATTCTATGGTTACAAGGTGGAGCTGTCAAATCATCTCAACCTGAAACTCAACAACGAAGGGGAATTGACCAACTAGGGAATCTAACACCCAACTAACATGAGACGAAGAGGCAGGAATATTCCTGCCTCTTTTTTTCTCCTCTTTCTTGAAACATACTAATTTTTGTGCTATCTTTGCACCATCAAATCACAATAAATAGTACATGATATGAAGATATTTGCCGTAGGAATGAATTACCTCCAACACAATAAAGAGCTACATGGTGCGTTATATAAACCAGACGCTCCAGTTATCTTCACCAAGGCCGACTCGTCGTTGCTGAAAGACAAGAAGCCGTTGTTCCTGCCCGAGGAACTGGGAAGGATTGACTACGAAACGGAGCTGGTAGTACGTATTTGTCGCTTAGGAAAGGGTATTTCCCAACGTTTTGCCCATCGGTACTATGATGCGGTGACGGTGGGAATAGACTTTACGGCACGCGACCTGCAGCGGAAGCTGTGTGAGGCAGGAAAGCCCTGGGATCTCTGCAAGGGGTTCGACGGGGCTGCAGCCATTGGAGAGTGGGTGCCCGTGGAGAAGTTTCGCGATATTCAGGCCATCCATTTCCACCTGGACATCAACGGCAAGACCGTTCAGGAGGGCTGCACCAGCGATATGCTCTACAAGGTGGATGAACTGATTAGCTATATCAGCAGGTGGTTTACACTGAAGACAGGCGACATTCTTTATACGGGAACCCCTGCAGGAGTAGGACCCGTCAGCATCAATGACCATCTGGAAGGATGGCTGGAAGAACGGAAGGTGCTGGAAATGAACGTGAAATAATTGATAGACTTGAGAATACTCAGATCGATAGTAAGTACGCTTATGCTGTTGTGCGCACTGTGTTTGCAGGCACAACGGCAGTTGTTCTTTAACCTGACCGCCGAGGAGGTGAGGATAGGGGAGACTCTGCCCGTATTCGTACATACGATGGAACTGGGGAAGAACTACGGCGATTCCACCTACACGGTAAGCATCAAATACCCAGAGTTCATCACGATGAGCAACGAAGATGCGAAACGCTGCAAGGAATTGTGCGAACATGAACCGCAGGAACTGCCCGTAATCGTTACTGAACAGGTGGTTGACAGGAAATGCGGCGTCATGCATATCCTGTTCTCGCCCATTGTGGTGCGCGAAGGGAAATGGATGAAGATGGTGAGCTTCATGCTCAACATCGAGGCTAAGGCAAATGCAACAGCCAATGTGCAAAATGTGGAGACTCGTGCCACGGCAGCTTCCTCTCGCTATGCGGAACATTCCGTGCTGGCAAGCGGCAAATGGGCGAAGATACGTATTCCTGAATCAGGCATCTATCAGCTCACCGATGCGCTCATCAAGAAAGCGGGCTTCTCTAATTTGAATAAGGTAAAGATCTACGGATATGGTGGCGCCTTGCAACCCGAGAGAATCACAGGGAGCTATCTGACTGAGACCGACGATTTGAAAGAGGTGCCTACCTGTACGGTGAACGGGCGACGACTCTTCCATGGTCAGGGACCTGTGACATGGAGCAGCTACTATCCGCAGCGTACACGAAACCCCTTCTCCGACTACGGCTATTATTTCCTGACTGAAAGCGATGCTGAACCGTTGGCCGTTGACAGTGCGACCTTCGTGGGTTCGTTCTACCCGTCAGCCGACTATAACCACTCTCTCCATGAGGTGGATAACTTCGCGTGGTTCGAGGGAGGACGGAACCTCTTTGAGGATGATCCCATCGTGGAGGGGAAATCAAAGACCTATACCATCAAGGGAGCAGGACCGCAGGGTACGGGCTGGGACGATGAGACCTGTCTGTATGTGGCGTTGTCAACCAGTAAGGGAGCCACGGCAAGCGTGGAGATGAACGACTCGCTGCTGGGCACAATGACCTTGACGCTGAGCGACACCCACTACGATACGGGTACATCCAACGGAGCCACTTTCTATATCGAGGGCTTTAGGGATGTGAACACCGTGAAGATTACGAACAAGGAAGGAAGTGACATCCGACTCGACTATATCGGTGCGATGGCCGGAGGCTACCGTCCTGTGGAGAAACTCAGCAGTGAGTCGTTCCCGGAACCTGAATATGTGTATAACATCACTAACCAGGACCTCCATGCCGACCAAGGCTATCAGATGGTGATCATCATCCCTGCCTCGCAGACCTTCCTGCAGCAGGCGGAACGACTGAAGGAGTGCCATGAGAAATACGACGGACTGAAGGTCCGGATTGTGCCAGCCGATGAGCTGTTCAATGAGTTCTCCAGCGGAACACCTGACACAAATGCCTACCGTCGGTATATGAAGATGCTCTACGATAGGGCGGAGAATGATTCGGAGATGCCTCGTTACCTGTTGCTCTTCGGCGACTGTGCCTGGGATAACCGCATGAACACCAGGACTTGGAAGAACTATAGTCCTGACGACTTCCTGCTGTGTCACGAGAGCGAGAACTCGTTCAACAGGGTGTATTGCTATGTGGACGAGAATTTCTTCTGCTATCTTGACGATGGTGAGGGCGGTAACCCGCAGAGAACCGACCGTGCCGATGTGGCTGTAGGTCGTTTCCCCGTGCGTACGGTGGCAGAGGCCAAGACCATGGTTGACAAGGTGGTGAGCTATATCGAGAACAAGAATGCAGGAGCTTGGCAGAATACAGTCATGATCATGGGTGATGACGGAAATAACAATGTGCACATGACCGATGCTATTGCGGCTGCCGACATCGTGCAAGCAGGGAATCCTTCCCTCTATGTGAAGCGTGTGATGTGGGATGCCTACAACCGCACATCATCTTCCACAGGTAACACCTATCCCGACGTAACAGCACTGGTGAAACAGCAGCAAGCCAACGGTGCACTGATCATGGACTACTGCGGTCATGGCAGTGCAACGAGCATCTCGCACGAAAGAGTGTTGGGCCTGGCTGACTTCCAGAGCTTCGTGAATACGAACCTGCCGCTTTGGATTACCGCCTCTTGTGATATCATGCCCTTTGACGGTCAGACCGACAATATCGGCGAGGCTGCCCTGTACAACACCAAGGGTGGAGCCGTGGCCTTCTTCGGTACTACAAGAACGGTATACACCAATTATAACATGCTCATCAACACGCAATACCTCAAGGCTTTGTTTGAGCGTGACAGCAAGGGGAAGTACAACTCCATCGGCGAGGCACAACGACTGGCTAAGAACAGAATCCTGTCGAGTACGCTGATTGGCTACGACAAGGACGGAACGCCGAAGTACAGCTACGACCATACGGTGAACAAACTGCAGTATGCGCTGTTGGGCGATCCTGCCCTGGTACTGAATGTACCTACGCTTGAAGCAGTGGTCGATGAGATCAATGGAGAACCGGTGGACAAGGCTGAGGTGCTGCCTGAGATGAAGGCAGGCTCTGTGGCTACGGTAAAGGGACATATTGAAAGGAACGGTGTGAAAGATCCGTCATTCAAGGGAACCCTGCATGCTACGGTGAGGGATGCGAAGGAAACCATCACCTGTCAGCTGAACGATACTTCCATCGATGGAGCCACGAGGGCTTTCCAATATGAAGACCGTACCAAGGTGCTGTTCAGCGGAAGCAGTAGTGTGAACGACGGTGAATTCACGTTCTCTTTCGCCATTCCCAAAGATATCAACTACAGTGGAGAGAGCGGACTGATCAATATCTACGCGCTGAAAGAGGATCTCTCGGAGGCGGCCAACGGAAACAGCGACCATTTCCTGGTGGGCGGCTCGGCATTGGCTGCAAACGACTCCATCGGACCGTCGGTGTTCTGTTACCTGAACTCTCCTGACTTCGTGAATGGGGGCGACGTGAACACCACTCCGTATTTCGTAGCAGAGATTACCGACAAGGACGGACTGAATACCACAGGTAATGGTATCGGTCATGACCTGGAACTGGTGATCGACGGTGAGATGTCGAGAACCTATAACCTGAACGATCATTTCCGTTACGACTTCGGCTCCTATACACAAGGAACCACCTATTATAGTATTCCCGCACTGAGCACTGGTAAGCACAGACTGAAGTTCCGTGCTTGGGATATCCTGAACAACTCCACCACCACGGAACTCACTTTCAACGTGGTGCGCTCACTGAAGCCAGGCAGTCTGGACGTGAATGTTTCCCAGAACCCAGCACGGACAAGTACCACTTTCATCGTGAACCACGACCGCATAGGCAGTCCGGTGGATGTGGAGATAGAGATCTACGACATCAGCGGTCGCCGACTGTGGAAGATTGAGAACACGGGCGTGACCACCGACGGGGCCTTTACCACAGAGTGGGACCTGACCACAGGTAATGGGAAACTGCAGACGGGTGTCTATCTGTACCGCGTACAGCTGGGATGCGATGGAAGCAGTAAGGTGTCGAAAGCCAAGAAACTGGTGATTATCAATGAATAAACGTAATATAAAGAATATGGAAAGAAAAGACAATAAGCGGATCATGAGAAGAGTATTTACGCTTCTTATGCTCTTCTTGCCTCTCACTGCAGCGGCACAGGACAAGGAGGATATGTTCAATCCGGTACATGCCTCTGTGACTTCACAGACCATTGCTCCGGATGCCCGTGCAGCAGGTATGGGTGATGTGGGTGCTGCCACCGATCCTGACGTGAACTCGCAGTACTGGAACCCGGCTAAGTATCCCTTCACAATCAGTCGTGCAGGCGTGGCTCTGAACTACACCCCCTGGCTCCGTCAGCTGGTGAATGATATGGACCTGGCTTATCTGGCCGGCTACTACCGCATTGGTGACTACAGCGCGGTGAGTGGTTCGTTGCGTTATTTCTCTCTGGGTGAGGTGTTCACGAGCATGGATGATGATGCCATGACCATCAACCCGTACGAGATGTCGCTCGATGTGGCCTACTCGCTGATGCTCAGCGAGAAGTTCTCTATTGCTGCGGGTGTGAGGTGGATCTATTCCGACCTGACCTACGACTATACCGATGACGTGTCGCCAGGTAGTGCGTTTGCAGCCGATATCGCTTGCTATTATAATAACTATGTGAATATCGGTCAGCGTGAGTGCCAGTTAGGACTGGGTTTGAACATCAGTAACATCGGTAGTAAGATCTCTTTCGGCGGTGATGACCATAGTGAGTTCATTCCTACCAATATGCGACTGGGTGCTTCGCTGATGGTGCCTGTGGATGAGTATAACCGTTTCAGTATTGCTGCCGACGCCAACAAACTGCTGGTGCCTACCTATCCAAAGGATGAGAACGGTAACTATAGTGAGGCGTATGCCGAGGATCATTATTATAATGTGAGTAGCATCAGCGGTATCTTCAAGAGCTTCAATGATGCCCCGGGTGGCTTCAAGGAAGAGCTGGAGGAGGTGAGCTGGAGTGTAGGTGCTGAGTATGTATACCACGATCAGTTCACCCTGCGCGGTGGTTATCACCATGAAAGCGAGAACAAGGGTAACCGTAAGTACTTCACCTTAGGTGCTGGCTTCCGCATGAACGTGTTCTCACTGGATGTGGGCTACGTGATTGCCACGGCGAAGAGTAATCCACTTGACCAGACCCTCCGCTTTACATTGGCATTCGACATGGACGGAATCAAAGACCTGTTTAGATAGTTTATAGTTTATAGTTCATAGTTCATAGTTCATAGTGCATAGTTCATAGTTGATAGTTGAGAGTTATGAAGGTGAGAGTTGGAATGGGCTTTGATGTTCACCGTTTGGTGGAAGGTCGTGATTTGTGGTTAGGAGGTATCAAGATAGAGCATTCGTTAGGATTGTTGGGACACAGTGATGCAGACGTGCTGATTCATGCTATCTGCGATGCGCTGTTGGGCGCTGCCAATATGCGCGATATAGGCTACCACTTCCCAGACACTTCTGATGAAACGCTGGACATGGACAGTAAGGTGATTCTCCGAAAGACCATGGAGCTGATCAAGAGCAAAGGCTATGCGTTCGGGAATCTCGATGCTACCGTATGTGCCGAACGACCGAAGATCAATCCTCATGTGCCGGCCATGAAAAAGTGCCTGGCCGAGATCATCGGTACGGATGAGGATAACATCTCCATCAAGGCTACCACCACCGAAAAGTTGGGCTTTACCGGTCGTGAAGAAGGTATGAGTGCCTATGCCACCGTACTGATTACCAAAGAGGACTAAATAAGGCGTTTTTCTTATCATTTTGCAGGTGTTATCGCACACAATACTTGATTTGCATCAAGAAAAACGTTATTTTTTGCCAAAATATAAGTAGAATCCATTGCGGATTTGCAAAATCGTTGTACCTTTGCATCGTCAAAAGGTTAATAGATTGTTTAGGTTAGTAGTAATAGATTTAGGTTTTTAGTTATTAGATTAAGGTAAGTTTTCATGATTGTTGAAATGGATGACAATGGTAACCGTGAGGTTCCCATTTGATTCAGAAAAGGATTTTTAGTTAAACATAGTTGATACGTTGCAGCTCGTGGTGAGTTGTAACGTATTTTTTTTCTATGCGTTTTATTCCACAGTATGATTTTTTTTCGTACTTTTGTCCCCACTATGAGAGTACTGATTGTGAATACGAGTGAGAAGACCGGAGGAGCCGCACTGGCTGCCAACCGTCTGATGGAGGCACTGAAGAACAATGGTGCAAAGGCCATGATGCTGGTACGTGACAAGGAGACCGACCAGATCAGCGTGGCGGCCCTGCCGCAGCAGTGGCGCCTCAGGTGGTCTTTCCTTTGGGAACGCTGGTGTGTGTTCTGGCGTCTCCACTTCCGCAGAAAGCATTTGTTTGATGTCGATATAGCCAATACAGGTGCAGATATCACAAAGACCCGTGAGTTTCAGGAGGCTGATATCATCCATCTGCATTGGATCAATCAAGGTATGTTGTCGTTGAAGGGTATCCGCAGAATCCTTGAAAGCGGTAAGCCGGTGGTGTGGACCATGCATGATATATGGCCAGCCACAGCCATCTGTCATCTCACCCTCGACTGCAGGCAGTTTGAAGGGCAGTGCGCTCGTTGCCGACTCCTACCGGGAGGAGGTTCCAAGAACGACCTATCCTCCCGTGTCTGGCGCAAGAAAAAGAAAATGCTCGAAGGTCAGCATATATCGTTTGTCGCTTGCAGTAAGTGGCTGGCCAGCGAAGCCCAGAATAGCGGTCTGCTGCAAGGACAGTCGGTCACGAGTATTCCCAACCCCATTGACACCCGCATCTATTGTCCGTCCGATCGTCTGAAGGCCCGCCAGGCCGCAGGTCTTCCACAGGAAGGTCGTATCATCTTGTTCGTATCGCAAAGGGCCACGAACCCCTACAAGGGTATGCAGTACCTGATAGAAGCCTGTCATCTTCTTGCACAACAGTATCCCGACATGGTGCAAAACACTGCTGTGGCCATCTTGGGCGGTCATGCCGAGGAACTGACGGGTAAGCTCCCGTTCCCCACTCATGCCCTGGGTTATATCAACGATGAGCATAAGGTGGTCAGCGTGTATAACGCCGCCGATGTGTTTGTGCTGCCCTCTCTCTCAGAGAATCTTCCCAATACCATCATGGAGGCGATGGCCTGTGGTATTCCCAGCGTAGGCTTCCGTGTTGGAGGAATCCCAGAGGAGATAGACCATTGTCAGAACGGCTATGTAGCCAACTACAAGGATGCTGCCGATCTGGCCAAAGGAATACGGTGGGCTTTGGATGAGGCCGACCGTGAAGAGGTGAAGAAAGCCTGTCTGATGAAGGTGGCCCGTAACTATTCGCAGCAGAGTGTCGCCAAGCGATATATGGACATATATGAGTCGATGGTTCTTCCCCAGAATTAAAGAAAGATCATCATGAAGATATCCATTATCACCGTTACCTATAACGCCGCCAGCGTCCTGTCACGCACCCTCGACAGCGTGAAAAGTCAGTCGTGGCAACAGATAGAGCACCTTATTATCGATGGGGCCTCGAAGGATGAAACCGTTAGTATGGCTGAGACCTACAAGGCACAGTGCCCGTACGAGGTGGTGATCCTATCCGAGCCAGACAAAGGTCTCTATGATGCCATGAATAAAGGTCTGCGGTTGGCAACAGGCGACTACCTGGTGTTCCTGAATGCGGGAGACACACTACACGCCGCCGACACCCTCGAAACAATTTTCCGCTCGGCTCTGCCGCTTCGCTACGCGAAGAATTGTCAATTGTCAATTGTCAATTGTCAAAGACCTGGAGTGCTCTACGGCGATACGGCCATTACCGATGAACAAGGACAATTCCTTCACCTGCGCCGACTGCGTCCTCCCAAGAAGCTCTCGTGGAAGTCGTTCCGTCAGGGAATGCTCGTCTGTCATCAGGCTTTCTATGCCTTGACCGATATTGCAAAGGAAATCCCCTACGACCCGCGTTACCGTTATTCAGCCGATGTTGACTGGTGTATCAGGGTGATGAAGGAGGCGCAGCAACGACAGCTTCCGCTGGTAAATACACATGCTATCGTGGCCGACTATCAGGAGGAAGGGCAGACCACCATTCATCACCGCGATTCGCTGAAGGAACGGTTCGACGTGATGCGCCGCCACTACGGACTGTTCTCCACGGTTTGCATGCACATCTGGTTTGTCTTCAGACAACTCATCAAATGAAAAAGGGACTCGCCGTAGCGAACCCCTTCTCATCTCATATATAAAGTATCACCTTTTTCTTAAGAGAATTTCAGCACCTGTCCCACCTTGATGTTGGAGTTCTTACCCAGTCGGTTGATCTTGCGGAGCTGGTCAACAGTGAGACCGTGACTCTTGGCAATGGAAAAGAGCGTCTCGCCCTTCTGAACCTTGTGGGTTGTGGCCTTCGGTGCAGCAGCCGTTTTCTTTACGTTTGTAGCAGGCTTAGCAGATGTCTGGTCATTGGGCTCGCCAATAACGGGAACATTCTGCACCTCAGTCTTCGGCTGCACATTCTTGGCAATGGTAGTCTGCTTTCTGGCGTTACTGTTGCGGAACATATAGTAGTCGCCTGTCACATCCTGGTTCTTGAAGTCGAACATCAGGGCAGGATCAAGGGCCACGCCGCACAGACGGGTCTCGAAATGCAGGTGAGAACCCGTGCTTCGTCCTGTATTACCACCCAGACCGATGGGATCACCAGCCTTCACGTTCTGGTTCTCGTTCACCAGTCGCTTGGACATATGTCCGTAGATGGTCTCCAAACCATTATGGTGGCGAATCACCACATAGTTACCGTAGCCGGCAGCCTCGTAGTTGGCCACACGGATCTTTCCATCGAAGGCAGCACGGATAGTATCGCCGATATAAACCTTCACGTCAATACCCTTGTGCATACGTCCCCAACGGCGACCGTAGTTACTGGTTACAACCCTGCTGGGTGTAGGCATATGATAGCCACGGAGGTCGATCCTGAAGGAATCAGGCAATTCAGTAGCACGGTGTGCATACTTATTGCTCCATTCTGAATAAAGTTGTGATGATAACGATTGAGCCTGTTCACGCTGCAAGATGTTGCGGAGGGCTACTGTATCTACTGCTTTCATTTTCCGGTCGATCGGTGCTTGGCGAGCCAGCAGGTCTTGTCCCATTACTGGTGTTGCGGCCAAAGCCAATACGACAGTCATTGCAAATGTTCTTATTCTTTTTTGTAAATGCATAATCAATTTTTTCGCCTGAAAAGTAGGCAGTTAATAGTGTTCAGTGGAAAGCCGATAAAAGATAAACAACCATCGGTTTTACCAAAAATCGTTGCAAAGATAGGAAAAATAATTGGATATGAGTGTGATATTAACAGTTTTTATTCCCTATTTAACTATTTATATGCACATTTCATGTATTTTGTGCACGTTCACATCCAATAATTAACGATTTTGTGTATCATCATGCATTTCATGGTTTTATGAGATGGCCGACCAGTTTACGTTCGTTTTCCGCAATTCGGCCAGTCGGTTCCAAAGCATTTCATTTTCTGTTTTCTTGCAGTCGGGATCATCATCAATAATCTTCTGCGCCTCATCACGTGCCAATTGCACCAGCTGACCGTCGCGAGCAATATCGGCAATCTTCAGGTCAAACGCCATACCGCTCTGCTGCGTTCCTTCCAAGTCACCCGGTCCTCTCAGTTTCAGGTCGGCCTCGGCAATCTGGAACCCATCGTTCGTGTCGCACATGATATCGATGCGTTTGGCAGTCTCCTTACTGAGTTGGTGGGTGGTTACGAGGATGCAATACGACTGGTCGGCCCCTCTTCCCACCCTGCCGCGCAGCTGGTGCAGCTGTGACAAGCCGAAACGCTGGGCGTCTAGGATCACCATCACCGAAGCATTGGGCACATTCACACCCACCTCAATCACCGTGGTGGCCACAAGGATCTGCGTCTCACCACGCACAAAGCGCTGCATCTCCTCTTCCTTGTCGGCAGGTTTCATCTGACCGTGCACCTTACTGAGTTTGAATTCGGGGAACACCTGCAGCAGTGTCTCGAACCCCTCCTCGAGGTTCTTCAGGTCGATGCGTTCACTCTCCTTGATCAGCGGGAACACGATATACACCTGTCGGCCCTGGTTGATCTGCTGGCGGATGCCCTGATACAGACTGGTTGTCTGGTTATCGTATTTATGTAGTGTTACCACCGGCTTCCTGCCAGGCGGCAGCTCATCAATCACACTCACGTCGAGGTCGCCATAGATGGTCATGGCTAAGGTACGGGGAATAGGCGTGGCCGTCATCACCAATACATGCGGCGGGTTCACACTCTTGCTCCACAGCTTGGCCCGTTGCGCCACACCGAAGCGGTGCTGCTCATCCACCACCACGAAACCCAAGTGAAGGAACTGCACCGTATCCTCTATCACCGCATGCGTACCCACGAGAATCTGCACGCTGCCGTCGGCAATACCCTGCAGAATCTCCTTTCGTTTCTTTCCCTTGACAATACCCGTGAGCAGTTCCACCCGTACAGGCATATCACCCAAGAACTCACGGATGGTGGCCAGGTGTTGCTCGGCCAGAATCTCCGTAGGTGCCATGATGCAAGCCTGGTAGTTGTTGTCAAGGGCAATCAGCATCGACATCAGCGCCACCAATGTCTTCCCCGATCCCACATCCCCTTGCAGCAGTCGGTTCATCTGTCGCCCGCTTCCCATATCCGTGCGAATCTCTCGTATCACCCTTTTCTGTGCATTAGTCAGTGGGAAGGGCAGGTGTCGCTGGTAGAACTCGTTGAAGATGCTGCCCACATGCTCGAACACATATCCGTGGTATTTCCTTCTATGGTCGCTGGCGTAGCGCACAATATTCAGCTGCACGTAGAACAGTTCCTCGAATTTCAGTCGTACGCGCGCATGCCTCAGCTCTTCGGCAGTCTTGGGATAGTGGATATGTCGGAAGGCCGTATCGCGCGAAACCAGTCGCAGACGGTTGGCAATAAACGGCGGCAATGTCTCAGGCAGCGGGTCGGTAAGCTTTTCCAGCATACTCTTCATGATCTTCTCGATGGTCCGTGAGGTGATACCCGCCTTCTTCATGCGCTCCGTGGTAGAGTAGTAAGGCTGCATACCCATCTCTGTGAGCTGCACCTCGCTCATCTTCTCCACCTCGGGATGAGCAAACTGGTAGCGCCCGTTATAGATGGTGGGTTTGCCGAACACGATATATTCGGTGTTCACCTGATAGTTCTTCGTAATCTGCTTGGCGTGCATGAACCACACCAAGTCAACAATCCCCGTCCCATCGGTCATGTGTGCCACAATACGTTTCTTCCGCGGGCCCATATCAAACTCCTCGAAGCTCAGAATCTCCCCTTTCACCTGTACGAAAGGCATCTCGCTGGTGAGCTCATTGATATGGAACACCCTACTGCGGTCCACATATTTATAAGGATAATACTCCAACAGGTCACCAAATGTCTTGATGCCCAGTTCCTTGCTCAGGATCTCCTTTCTTTTCGGACCGACTCCTGGCACATACTGAATGTCTTGTTGGAGGATGGTGTACATTTTTTAGGAGGAAGGAGGAAGGACGAAGGAGGAAGGACGAGAGGAAAGGGGGGAAATTGCGAGGGAGGAAAGAATGGCTTCAGCGACGACACAATCGAACGGTGTGGTAATCTTGATGTTCTCACGGTTCCCCTCCACCAGCGTCACTGCACACCCCATGCTCTCCACCACCGAAGCATCGTCGGTGAAGCTGTCACGGTAGTCCTGCGCATACGCTTTCTTGTGCAGTTGGATATCAAACACTTGCGGCGTCTGCACCAAACGATACTCATCACGCGGCACAGTAGAACTTTGAACTTTTGGAGCAGCGAGGGCCATCGTGCTTGCACGTTTGGCCGAGTCGTGACAAAAGTCATGGAACGAAGTGACATAACTATGAACTGTGAACTTTGAACTTTTAACTTTGAACTTTGGTTCCCAAATGTCGGATGGTTTCTACCACCGGAATAACGGGAATGGCGGTCCCCACCTTTCGGGCTGTTTCGTAACAGTTGCGTATCACCTCTACCGACGGGAACGGTCGTACCCCATCGTGCACACCCACCAGTCCTTGTGCATCATCAGGAATCAGCTTCAAGCCGTTCTTGATGGAATGGAAGCGCGTCTCGCCGCCATCAGCAATGGAATAGTCTTCCACGAACTGGTATTCATCGCACAACGCCTGCCAGTATTCCTGTTGCTGCTTGGGTAGCACAAGGATAATGTTCAGCTCCTTGCTATACTCACGGAACCGCTTCACGGTGTGCATCAGCACGGGCATACCTCCAATGGGCAGGAACTGCTTGGGGATATCAGTCCCCATACGTAGTCCCTTCCCTCCAGCCAGAATGATGATATAGTCCATAGCGGATAGGTTACTTATAACATTCGCGCCTCCATCAGGTGGATATACCGCATACCTTCGGCCACCTCAGTAGCTTTCTCCTCGCTCACCAAGAGGGCCAGCAGGGAGTAGGCGTATGGGAAGGCAGCAGCCGGTCCTTCACCCGTAATGATGTTCCCGTCGATGGTCCAGAGGTCGCCCGTATAGGTAGCCCCCTCCAGCTTCTCTTCGAACCCGGGATAGCAGGTGGCACGCTTACCGCGGAGAATCCCAAGTCCGCCCAGAACCATTGGTGCGGCGCAGATGGCCGAAACCATCTTCCCTGCCTCAGCCTGAGCCACAAGAGCCTTCTTCAGACCTTCGTGCTCGTTCAGGTTAGCTGCCCCAGGCATTCCACCCGGCAGCATCAGCAGGTCCGCATCACTCAGGTCGGCCTCCTCGAAGATCAGGTCGGTAACTATTTGCACGCCGTGTGCCGACTCAACAATATTACTATCGGTGATGCTCACGGTTTGAATATCCACTCCGCCGCGACGCAGCACATCTACAGGTATCAGCGCCTCGATCTCCTCGAAGCCGTCTGCCATAAACTGATATACTTTTGCCATAATCCGATAATGTTTAGGTTTGATTTGCAAATATAGCAATATTTTTTGAGATAACGGGGAGGAAGGGAGGAAAAATGAGTTAAAAGCAAGTTTTTCTTCTCTACGGATTAGACGAATTCTTTGTCGCCTGCGGCGAGAATCCTTTTATGCTACTTCTGTTTGATGTATTTCTTCTCGCCGTTGACGAAACTATTGAGCACAGACCATTCCTTGGGAATACAGAAATTGTTCTCAACATCAGCGATTGCTACGTAATAGCCTTTGGGCGTGATGCCAAAGAGAACGCGCGTTGAA